>CADCMR010000010.1:0-4881 GCA_902802585.1 uncultured bacterium | reverse complement strand
GCAAGCATTTTTTCAACAGATTTGTTCCCATTTTTGAGCGTGGAGTCTGTGGAAACTTCTGCGGTTTTTGGGGCTTCACAGACTTTTGGCAGTGGCATCTCTACACTCGTCAAAGGAGACTTTTTTCCGTTTTTTTTCTGGTTCGAGCTTGATTTTCCGAGAAATGATGGTATATTAAATTCCATCACTCGAACATGGGGTATTAGCTCAGTTGGCTAGAGCGCCTCGCTGGCAGCGAGGAGGTCATGAGTTCAAGTCTCATATACTCCACCATGAAAAATCCGCGCATCCTCTCCGGGTGCGCTTTTTATTTCTCGCGACCCTTTGTATATCGCGCTGTGTTCCAGTGATTTGCGAAGATATTTATTCTTTTCTCCAGACCCCCTAAAAAGAGCTTTTTTGCCCTAAAACCGTCAAAAACGGCCTCCTGTTTTCTCCATTTTCTCCGTTTTTCGGAGGTAGGAGGACCGTGACCGACCCCGCGCTGAATTATGCGAAAACTTTGCTTAAAACGGCAAAAAAACGGCTCACCCGACACGTGTCATGGTGAAATCAAGCTCAAATAATTGCGCGAATGACTTATGAGACGCTAAACAAAGACCGCCTTCAATCTCATGGCATATGCTTTTTGAGGTGAAATGAGCTCACGAAGGCCACGCCCGACGGAGAAACAGAGAAAGGGGCTATGCCTCGCTCATTTGCTTCAATATGCTTTCTCGGCACTCCTTGAGATTCGGGTCAAAAATCTGGTTTTGAACTAGGTCGTATAGGAGCTCATCTTCCATGAATGTCACCTCAATCTCAACTCAATAACCCTGAGCAGAATCATAGCCCGTTCTTCACCTTGTGCAGCGGCATAGCGCAACCATAACGTCGCCTTGGCTTCATCTTCTTTGACGCCTCTACCATTGAGATAACAGTCCCCAAGATAATATTGAGCTTCCGGGAATCCCTGTTCAGCGGCCTTGCGGAATAAATTGAATGCTTCCGTTTCATCCTTTTTTACGCCGACGCCGTAAACATAGCATTTGGCAAGAGCCGTCTGTGCAGGTGCATATCCCTGTTCGACGGCCTTGCGATACCAGTTAAAGGCTTGGTTATCATCATGAGCAATTCCGATGCCGCCCTCATAGCAAGCTCCCATATTGTATTGCGCATCAGCCAATCCCTGCTCGGCCGCCAAGTGATACCACTTGACTGCCTCTACCTCGTTTTTCTCCACGCCATTACCGAACTGACAGCATGAGCCCAATATATCCTGTGCTTCAGCAAGCCCCTGTTCGGCAGCCTTACGAAACCATTTAGCGCCTTCCGACAAATCCTGGGTTACTCCATCTCCATTCAGATAGCACCATCCGAGATTGTACATCGCAGCAAGGTTCCCCTCCTCGGCGGCCTTGCGATACCATTTCACAGCCTCGGTGTAGTCTTTCTTCGTTCCATCGCCATTATGATAACGCAACGCAAGAAGATTTTGCGAGGCAACATGGCCTTGTTCCGCAGCCTTGCGGAACCACTTGACCGCCTCTGCTTCGTTCTTTTTTACGCCGTTCCCCATAGCATAGCAGTTGCCGAGCCAATACTGAGCATCCGCATATCCCTGCTCTGCTGATTTCCGATACCACTTAATGGCTTCGGCAAGATCTTTGTTTACGCCGTTGCCATTAAGATAACAGTCTGCAATATTGTACTGCGCAGCTTTATTGCCCTGTTTGGCCGCGTTGAGAAACCATTTGGCTGCTTCAGCATAGTCTTTGCTTATACCTCGGCCCCTATGATAGCGTAATCCGAGGGCATTCTGGGCGTCAGCCAATCCTTTTTCGGCAGACTTCCGATACCATTTGATGGCCTCGTCCTCATCTTTTTCCGTCCCGATACCATCTTCATAACAGATGGCAAGACCATTCATAGCCGATGCATTCCCTTTCTCCGCTGCCTCGCGAAACAGCTTGATGGCTTCGGCTTCATCTTTGTTCACCCCTATTCCAAGAGCGTAACAATTGGCGAGAGCATTCACAGACTCCGCATCCCCCTTGTCTGCCGCTTTTTGAAACCACTTGACCGATTCCGGAATGTCCTGCTCTATACCAAACCCTCGTTGGTAATGCAATCCGAGGTTGTACATTGCTTTTATGTGCCCTTTGTCTGCGGCCTTCTTGAACCATTTGACCGCTTGAGCGTCGTTCTTTTTTACCCCGATACCGCGATGATAACAAACGCCAAGACTGTACAGCGCATTCTCTTCGTTCCTTCCTGCAGCTTTCCGATACCATTTGACTGCCTCTGCAACATCCCGTTCCACACTGATTCCCGCCTCACAAAGAACGCCATAGTTGTACTGTGCATTGGCGCTTCCGTCCTCGGCAGCCTTGCGGAACCATTTGGCTGCTTCGGCAGAATTTCTAGCTGTTCCATAGCCTTTGTAATAACAAATCCCGAGATGATTCTCGCCTTCGGCGTATCCCTGTTCAGCGGATTTGCGAAACCATTCGAGCGCTTCTGACTCATTCTTTTCCAAACCGCGACCGAGAATGTAACACCTGCCCAGTCGGTACTGGGCTTTTGCATGGCCCAAATCAGCGGCCTTTCTGAAAAGCCTTGCGGCTTCTACATAATCTTTGGCTTTGTCTTTCCCATTGTAGAAGCTCAATCCAAGAGTGTACAGTTCTTCCGATGGATCAACCTGAGCCGACGTTGCAGTCTCTTCTCTGGAATCAAGGCTTACCAACTCCTCATCCTGCAGTGCATCGGTCTGTTGTGCATGGACTACCAGGATACAGGCAAATGTCAGGAATGTTGCGGCCAGTAATGTCTTGTTCATGATTTGTGTTCCTTAATGAATGATGCGGTCGCGTCGTCCGAATAATATAAACCGTTTTTTCGTTGATTACAAGCGTGGAAAAGAAAAAACTGGCCATTGGGCATGAAGGAAAAAGCTCACGGAGAAACGGAGAAACCGGCTATCCCCAGTTCTCTCACTCAAAGAATCGGTCTGCGGTGATATGGTACCGTTCAAGGATTCTCGGAGTCGCCTCGCGAAGCTTGCCGATATTCAGTGTGACGGGGATATCGTTCTCGAATTCGAAGGTGATGTATTCGTCCTTGCAGGATTCCACTATTTCCACGACTTCGCGAAGGTTGCGAACCTTTTTTCCGTTGATGGCAACAAGCACCATCGAATCGAAATTCTGATACCCGACGTTGACCTCATCGCCAAGCACCTGGGTAAGCACGACTACATTCTCGTCCGGAGAATCCTTGACTCCACGGAGTTTTTCAATCATCTCAATCGGCGGGGTGTTGCTGCCGAAGGTCAGAAGATAACTGGACGTCAGGCGTGTGAACACCAGCCCGCCGATGATGAAGTACTCCGGACGGCGGTCGTACAGGTACGGCTCGACCTTTTCATTCTGCTTCTGAACCGGCATGTCCAAGGTCAGAGCTTTGCCGTCGCGAAGCAGTTCCACCTTCACGGTTTCGCCGATCTGTTTGGCGGAAATCACCGTGCTGAAGTATCTCGGCTGGCCGTCTGCAAGGCGGATGTTGCCGTTATTGGCGACCTTTTTCCCATCGATGGAAAGGATCACATCCCCGGCCTTGAGCCCGTTGTCTCCGGTCTCGTTATAGACCTTGCGGACGAGGATGCCGGTCTGATCAGGTTTCATCTTCAAATAAGCACGGGTGTCCGGGTTGTCCAGTGGCAGATATAAAAAGCCAAGGCTGCCGTAGCCATCCACCTTGCCGTCTTTGATGTCGTCAAAGAAGTGGCTGATGATCTCATACGGGATCATATATCCGAGGCTTTCACCGCGTCTGCTTCCCTGGAACGCGATCCCGACGACTTTCCCCTGGAAAAAGACGGGTCCGCCGCTGTTGCCGGGATTGATGGATGCATCAATCTGAGCTGTGAGCAGATTCTTGTCCGAGTGAGCGTAACTGCGCACCTCAATCCGGGAGATGATGCCCTGCGTGAGCGAGAGCCCATCACCGCCAATTGGGAAGCCTGCGGCGATGACCATGGACTGTGGAGGAGGAGTCTCAGCAAACTCCATCGGCGTGATGTCGGAGAAAAAGGCGGGATCGTCAACGGTCAGAAGAGCAAGGTCGCACTCGTGGTCAACGAACTTGACTTTGGCCGTGAACAGCGTGTCCTCGTTCTGCTTGCGGATCGTAATCAGCGTGCTGTCGGCCACGTTGTGCGCGTTGGTGAGGATCTGATTGCCCTGGATCACGACGCCGGAGCCGGAACTGGACTGCGGGGTCCTGTTCTGCCACGGCAGCAGATAATTCGGGACCGTGGACACGGTCTCGATGCGCACGACGGCGTTCAGAGGATCGTTTTGAGGACGTTCAGCGTCTTGTGCAACAGCGGCGATGCTACAGCAGGTGACTATGGTGGAAATAAAGATGTTTTTCAGTCTGACTGTTTTCATTGTTCTCTCCGTGAGATTGTATTGGTGATTCATGATACGATATTAGACAGCAATTGAGCATAATTTGTTCAATGAGCACAGGCTACGACCTCAAATAAATCTTCAAAAGGCATAAGAGACTCGAAACCATGACCTCAACTTTTTGCGGTCACGGTTGTAATAGAACTAAAGGTCATGGTTATGCTTTTTGCGAACATAAACGATTCTTGGCGAAATGAGCTCACGGAGAAACGGAGAAAGGTTTATGCCTCTAAGCGGTTCTTTTTATTGGAAAATGAGCTGGAAGAACTTGAAAACACATGCGAGCTTTCTTTTGAATAAAAATACTACTCACGAATGGATTCCGCGTGACTTGCAAATCGCCTCGTATGCGTTGTTGATTTTCTGCATCTGCATTTTTGCTTGTTCGATGAAGGAGGCGGACAGACCTTTTCCAATGATCTTATCC
>CADCMR010000009.1 GCA_902802585.1 uncultured bacterium | reverse complement strand
GATCTCAGCGTCCGGATCCGACGGATTCAACAGAATCTTCCCGCCCGGATGCGGATTCAGTTCCGCTTTCCCGTCCACATCCACGAACTGTTCCCGGAATACGCGCACCAGATGCTTGTAACTGGTCATGTTGCCGATCAGCGCATTGCCGGAAAACATCTCCACGAGCTTTTCCATGTCGTAACCGAGCTGCTCCTCGGTCGTATACACTTTCCCCTGACGCTGAAGCCGCATCGGCGACGTCTCCCCGAATATCCAGCCGCCTTCCTTCTCATACCGCCCCCTCAGCTCAGGATCAATGCTCCGGTAGCTCACTTTCGCGTGACGGTGAACCTGTGTCAGAAAACGTCGCACGATGTTGAACATGAGCTGACGCCTCGACCACGACGCCATGTTACTGAATACATGCGTCGAATCCACGCGCTGCTCCCGGAGGTCAAGCTTCATCTCCTTCACCAGGCATTCCGTCACCACACGCATCGCTTCCTGCATGAATTCCTTTTTCCGCAACCACTGCAAATACCGGTACAGCGTTCGCTCGCTCAACTCCACCCCGTCTTCCTCAATGTTCAAAGCATACTGTACACCAAAATCCACCATGTAGTTCAGCCCCGCTTGCTGGATGGTCCACCCGAAAAAATTCATCATCAGAAGCAGCCCGCATACCGAATACAGTTCCTTCGTCGGACGACCCGTGTTCTGGTTGAACTTCTCTTCCATGATTTCGACAGGGAGTTGCCGCAATACCATCCGGTGAAATACTCCCTGCCATCCTCGGTCCAGCGTTTCCAGCGCGACTTCGCTCAGCAAATCCTGAAACCGGCTCCAAAGCCGGGGCTGCCCCACGTCCTGTTTCGTTATCATCTCTGTTTCCCGTTTTGTTATGGGGGTTGTCGCTCCATCTCAATATAGCACGAATTTGAAATATGTCAAGAATTAAAATATACTTTGTATATTTTAAATTACACTTTTTCAAAATTCCTTTGCATCGCGGTGACCTCAAAACACTTTTGGCAGGGGCGTCCCTACATGGGGCTGACAGCTTTTTTTGTATGATTACGCCTTTTCAAACTTGTATTTTCCGTTTGATGAAATATAGTATTGGAAGGCTTTGATTGTTCCAAGGCGGAACCAGGGAACTAATTGAATATCAATCAAACCGGAATGATCGACGAACCCGTTTTGACACTTTTGCGGAGGATCGGCAAATGAGAACGTTTTACAGACTAACGGCAGGCGTTATCCTGTTCGCCGTGGCTGTGTCCCTCGTTCCCACCGTTTTTGCGCAGGAGCAACCGGACGATTCACCGCGCAAGGTCGACGCTGATGCCCTTCTCCGCACCGCTGACCTCGTGAACCTGCTGCGGACAATCATGGCTCCCTCCCCTTCCCCGGTACTTGCATCGCCCGCCGACCGTGTCGTATCAGTTCGGACCGAACAGCCTGTTTCCGCCGCAAAGTCCGCCCCGCGGGTCGTTGCGGTGATGCCGGACGTCATCCTGCCGGACATCGAAGTTCCCGAAGAGGATGCCGATGTGGCGGACGACGGCACAGTTGAACCGCAACAGAGTGAACCCGCTCCGGTCCAGGTCATAATCGCTCCGGGAGAAGATTTCTATTCGGACAAGATCCCGCCGTTCCGCTACGTTTTCTTTTTCGGCGACTATGTCCCGTACTACAGGGGTTGGTACTACTATTCCGACGTATGGTACTGGGGAAGGCGCGGTCCGCGTCCGCCGGAACCGCCCGGCTGGATCCCTCCGCCGCCTCGCCCCGGGGACCGCCCGGAACCGGGTCCGCCGCCTCATCGGGGAGAGATCGTTTATGACGGCGAAACCGGCGGGACGGTATCCGGCGCCCGTTCCGGTGTTTCCACCACGCGTTCCCGGAGCAGCACGATTCCGATCGTTCCAGGTCAGCATCGCGTTCCCCGCGAGGTCGAAACAGGAACAGAGCCTTTGTCGAAAGACACCCGGATTCCGGTCGCGGCAGGGCAGCATCGGATTCCCAGCGCGGCGGCGCGGCAGATCACTCTTCCACAGAAAAACAGCAATATCCCGGTTGCGGCAGGGCAGCATCGGATTCCCAGCGCGGCGGCGCGGCAGATCACTCTTCCACAGAAAAACAGCAATATCCCGGTCGCGCCGGGCGCGCATCGAATTCCGCGCAAAAACGACCGCTGAAGTCGGCGTCATCTCGGCGTGATACGCTGTACCGCGCTGTCGCGGGATGACCGAATGTCTCAGTTCAGCGCTTTTCCTCGTCAGTCCATTCGCTGAACGGATGCCGCACGAGGCGGGAATTACGGAATCTGGGTTCGCCGGAGACTTCGCGCCCGAGCCAGGGTGGCGCGGGGAATTCCCGGTCGGGAGCATCAAGCTCGATCTCGGCGACAATCAGGCCGGCGTTCAGTCCGGCGAACTCGTCGACTTCCCATGTGAATCCGCCGAATGGCACATACCAGCGGCGTTTGAGGATGACGGGCTTGGCGCAGAATCCGGAAAGGAATGCGACCGCGTCCTCGACCGGGATGGGATACTCGAATTCGGCGCGGGAAATGCCCGAGACAGGTCCCTTGATCGTGAGGCGCGCCTTGTCGCCGGCGATGCGGGCACGGACCGTTACGCCGTCGCCCGTGGGGAAATACCCCTGCTGAAAATCTTTGAATGAGGTTGCGGTGTCTTTCCAGGAAAGGTCTTTGACGAGGAACTTGCGTTCGATTTCAACGGGCATGGGGAGAGGCTTTCTGCTGCGAACGGAGGAATGGGGTGGAAATGGATTTGAACTTAAAACGCCGGAAGTTTGGGCTTGGGATGGTAGGTCTTGGGCGGCATGGCGGGGATCTTTCCCGCGATGATGTCGGCGACGGCTTCGCCCTGGTCCTTTGAGGCGAGCCAGAGGCCGGTGACCGTGCCGTTCAGCTCGGCGCAGTCGCCGACGGCATAGACGTCCGGCGCGGAAGTCCGGAGCGCGCCATCCACCACGATTCCGCGGTTGCAGGTCAGCCCGGCGTTCTTCGCGAGTTCGAGGTTGGCGCGGATTCCGGCGGAAACAAGCACTATTGAAGCTGGGACCGCTGTGCCGTCCTTAAGAAAAAGCTGCGCGGACGCATCGTCGAACCGCTCGACCGCGGCACCCGTGTAGACCTTGAATCCGGCGTTCGTGAAGTTGGAGAGCAGCACGGCGGATTCCTCCTCGTTCATCTGAAGAGGGAGCAGCCGCGGCGCGGTCTCGATGATCGAAACCGAGAGCCCGCGTTTGTGGAGCGACCAGGCGGCTTCCAGCCCGAGCAGGCCGCCGCCGATGACCGCCGCGCTTTTCCCCGGATCGCAGAGCGCGACCAGGGCGTCGGCGTCCGGGAGTTCGCGCAGCACATGCACGCGCGGACTGGCGGCGAGGCCGGGAACGGGCGGCACGAACGCGTGTGCGCCGACGGCGAGGACGAGGATGTCCCAGGAGTATTCCCCGGCGACGGTCGCAAGCTTGTGCGAGGCGGGATCAATTGCGGTCACAGTTTCGCCGAGGTGGAGCTCCGCGCCCCATTCCGCCATCTGTTCGGGCGAGGACAGGATGAGCTTTTCGCGGGGAAGCGTGCCCGCGAGGTATTCGGGGAGGCGCATTTTCGCATAGAACCCGACGGGCGCGGCGTCGAAGAGCATGATTCCGGCTTCGGGGAGGTTGAGACGAAGGCGTTTCACGGCGTAGGATCCGGCGGCTCCGGCTCCGCAGACTGCTATTTTCATAGGCTCCTCACTATTCTCATTTTGAGGTGGAAAACAAATGCTCCGGGACAGTGATCTAGATGACAATTCTGTCATGATGTATCAATATAGCATTTCAATACCTGTTTTTCAAAGACGTCATGCCGAAAAGAGGCAAAAAAACGTATGTCCGGCGCGGTGGAGTCGGCAGCCGCAGAGTGAACAGGAATAGCCGCGATTTCCGCTGTTATTCGTTCGTGAGCATAGACTTCCGCATATTTGAATTTGCCGGAATCCGCGGTATATTAACGGTATGCGGTCTTTTGTCAAAACCACCCGCATGACCGTTAAAAAAAGGGGCATCCCGATGAATCCGTTCAAAAGGAATACCCGAAATCAAAGGAGGGAATTATGTTCAAACTCGCCCGGTGCATCCCGCTGCTCGCGCTCGCCGTCCTGCCTCCGGCATTGTCCGGACAGACCGCGGCAAGCGGCGCGGACGATGACGACGCCTCGACCCGGACCCTGCGTTTCGTGCAGGACGACGCCCAGGACTACATGGTGTCGAAAATCTACCGCCTGAAGTACATCCAGGCAAACGACGTCACGCCGTTCGTGATGGGGATCGTGATGCGCTACAACATGAACTCCACCGTGAACTGCGTGGAGTACGGCGCGGACAACGCCCAGATGCTGACCGTGACATGCCCCGTCAAGATGATGCCGTACGTGGACGACTTCATCGCGAAGGCGGACCGGAACGTCCTGATCGACGGCAAGGTCCCTGGCGACATCGTGAAGGGAACCGGCATCACGCGCGCCGTCTACAGCCCGAAATACCGTTCCGGGCAGGCGCTGCTGAACGTGCTGGTCGATTCGCAGATCGGCGAGGGCGTGTACGGCAGCGTGTACGCCTGGGACCGCAACTCCAACCAGATCTACTGGAAGGACAACAGCTCGAACACGCAGTACGTGTACCAGTTCCTCGGCTACCTGGACCGCCCCTCGCCGCAGGTCACGCTCACGTTCCAGCTCTACGAAGTCCGCGAAAGCGCCTTCCGCGACCTCGGGATCGAGTACCTGGCATGGAAAAACGGACCCGGCATGAACATCTTCCAGGTCGGATTCGACGTCATCAATGTGACGTCCGCCGGGACCGCCGCGCTCAACACCATCACCGGACCGGTCGGCGGGTTCCTCGCCGCGCCGCAGTTCGACGCGAGCTTCATCCGGCTCCTGGCGCAGCGCGGCGACGCGAAGGTCACGGACACCGCCTCGCTGACCGTGGCGAATTCCGACGCGGAGAGCTATTCGATCCAGTTCAATCCCCAGCTGCAGAACATCGTGAAGAGCGACAACGACGCCATGAGCGTGGTCGGCGACCGGCTCAACTTGCCCGCTGGTTTTTCGCAGGTCTTCCTGCAGGTGAACAGCCCGCTCGTCAACCTGCACTACGGCGAACCTCAGACCGGATACCCCGCGAGCGAGGCGTTCTCCGTGAACGACTACGCGCCCGGAGCATACGCGGGCATGGACGGCACGCTGTTCTTCGGCTACACCGTGCAGGCGGCGAACGCGGTTGAGCGCGCGGGCGACGGCACCGAGCTGATCGAAACGAGCGAGGTCTCCAGCGACGCCCTCATCCCGCTCAACGAGGAGGTCGTGCTCGGACAGTGGGACAAGGAACAGGACGTGGAGCAGACGATCGGCATCCCGTGGCTCTGCCGCATCCCGTACCTCAAATACCTCTTCAGCACCGTCACGACCAACCGCGAGACGACCCGCGTGTACCTCACCGTGACCGCGCGGATGCTGGACGCCGCGAGCCCGCAAACGCTGGACTTCGAGACCGGCGAACTGAAAAAAGTCGAAAAGGCGGAAGGAGCCATGCAATGAAACAAATCAACCTCATTTCCATATTTGCGGCGGGTATTGTGTGCCTGCTGAACCTGAACTTAAACCTGTGCGCCGCCGACCTGCCCGGCGTGCCGCGCGACTCCAACTTCAACAACACCGGCGGATACGACGCCACGCGCATCGTGGCGCGCCTGAACGTGAACGTGGACCCGGAGACGAAGGTCGTGCATTTCATCCGCGACAACAACGACCCGCGCGTGGTCACGAAGACTTATCTGCTCCAGCACGTCGACCCGTACGAATTCCGCGACTATCTGCGCCAGATGGTCCAGACGAAGCGCGTCGGCAACTCCATGCTCCAGCAGCAGTACCCCTCGAACACCGTCGCGCCGCCGTTCCTCGCCACGGAAAGCTCCGCCGAACTCGGTCCCGCGAACGCCCAGCCAGGCTACACGCCGCCCGTCCAGCTCGGCAGCAACACCGCCGTCGAATGCCTCAAATACGCCGACGGGACCGGGCTGCTCATCGTGAGCGCCGAGGAGTACCGGTTCTCCGACAGCGAAAACGGCATCGGCATCGACACGCTCGTCGCCACACTCGACGACCCGGCGCTGGGCGCGCTGAACTACGGCTACCAGATGTACATCTACATGCCGAAGTTCGTGCCCGCGCGAAACCTGATGCCGCTCATCGAAAACGTGGGCATGAACATCAACGACGCGACCGAGGTGTGGCAGGGCATGGATCTGGTCGCATACGACCCCGACCTGAACTGGCTCATCTTCGACGTCTGCAACTACTCCTGCGACAACATCGCCCACATGCTCGCGAAGTTCGACGTCCCCGTACCGCAGGTCCGCCTGAAAATCAAGGTCTACGAGCTCGACACCGAGAACGACGATCGCATCGGCATCGACTTCCAGGGCTGGAAGAACAATGAGGGCGCGGATTTCTTCTCCGTCGGCGGGCGCTACCGCAACAACTGGTCGTCCGTCTACAGCGGCGGCGTCGGCCCGGTCTCCGCCTACGGCTCCGAACGCACCAGTTACTTCAACTTCAATCCGAAGTGGAATACGCGATACATCGACTTCCTGGAGTCGCGCGGGAAAGCGAAGGTCCTGCACACCGGCGAACTCTGCATCCGCAACGCCGCCGAGGGCGCCACGTTCGCGCGCACCACGCAGCTGCTCTACTCCGACGATTCCGCCGCCGTCTCGAAGGCGACCGCCACGCCCGACATGGGCGTCGGACCATACGAACTGCTCTCCCAGGTCATCAACAAGGTGTTCGACAAGGGCGATCCGTTCCCTGTCGGCAAAGGCGAGGCGCAGGAGATCAAGGCGTTCCCCGGGTTCGGGTTCACCATGACCGTGAACAACGTCTCCGTCAACCTCGAGGAAACACGTTTCGACGTCACGCTCTCCAACACCAGCCTGCTCGGATTCCAGTCCAACGGCGCGCCGCGCGTCTCGAACGGCGGCGTGGTGAAACAGGTCGTCAGCCTGCCGCACGGCAAGGACACGTTCGTGATCGGCGGCCTCACGAAACAGGAGGAGATCGAATCGCGCACGGGCGTGCCGTGGCTCATGGACATCCCGGTGCTCGGCTATCTCTTCAGCTCGGTCTCCAATTCGGTCAAGCACACGGAGCTGGTCGTGATGGCGCAGTGCGAATGGGACGCGCCCGCCGACAAGCCCGAGGTCAAAAACACCTCGAAACCGGAGACGCGCGGCGCGCCCGTCGCGGCGAAGAAGTCCGCGTCGGGTCCGGTCATGCCCGCGCAGAATATCCCGGCGGACGTCCTGCATCCTCAGATTTGAACATGGAAAGGAGTTGAACGATGAAACTGTTTCTTTGTACCATTCTCGGTTTTCTCTGCGGGTTCTGCCTCGCCGCGTGCGTGGTGGTCGAAAAGGACGATTTCGAGGAGGTCGATCCGGACGACGCCACGCTCGTGAAGTCCGTGAACCTCGGAAACAATATCCTGGCGGCGTTCCGCGACGAAGATTTCAGCAGGCTGAAGAAGAACGTCCCCGGTCCACTCCAGACGAAGATGACCGAAAAGGATTTCAGGACCTCGTGCGCGAACTGGCGCGACTCGCTCGGAAAGATCAAGGATTTCGATTATGTCCTTGAGCTGGACACGCCCGCAGTGCGGAACCTGATCTGGCGTGTGGAATTCGAGCGTGACGCCGCCGACGGAAAGGAGGTCGAACAGGACATGCTGTTCCGGCTCGTGACCGGGAAGGTCGACGACGAGGTCTGCGTGATGTCCTGCGGATTCCTGTAATCCAGTCTTTGAGGATCAAAAACGGGCGCGTTTCCCTGTTGGGGGAGACGCGCCCGGTCATTGTACCTGTTGCGGGTACGGATTATTTGCCCAGAATGATGCGGCTCACATTGAGTCCGTCGGATTTCCAGCGGAGCTCGAGCGAATGCCAGCCCTGTTTGACCTCGACGGGGTAGGCCTTCGTGAAGACCCACTTCCGGTCGCCGCCGGTGGCGTTCGTGTTGAACGTCGCCGCGACTTCGCCGTCCAGGTAGAGTTCAATCGCGAGCTGCGCCAGCACGTTCGCCTGACCGCTCGCCACGCGTACGGTGACGTCGTACGTGCCGTCTTTCGCGGCATGGACCGCGTAACGCGCCGCGCTGCCAACCGAGGCGTTGACGATTGCCTGGCCGCCGTCCTCGTCCTGCGAGGGTTCCGTACGGAGTCCCTGCGAGAGGGAATCGGCGTCCTTGCCCGCGTCGATGATCGCACCCTTCGCCGGATCAAGCGTGATGACGCGGACAGCGCGTCCGTTCCGGACCTCATTGAAGTCGAGCGTATATTCGCGGGCTTCCGCGCCGGAACCGGTACGGATGGTCGCGGTCTTCAGAATGTTGTCCTGCGCAACCTTCTTTTCGACCCCGGCGGGCGTCGCGACCTCGATTTTCGCAGTTCCGATATCGACGCCGGGGAGATAGTAGGTCGTCACGGCGGGATTGAATCCGATCTTCTCGCCGTTAACCGTGATGTCGACCGGGGCATTTTTGAGTTCAGCGCCGGAGTTGCCTCCGGTCGCGGCGATGTCCGCGGGCCCCGGAACATCCGATTTCACATTGGTTTCGACGGCGAACCAGTCTTCGCCGGGCTTGTAGGTGTTCGGCAGGCTGTGCGCCTTGCGGAACGTGCGGGAGTTCATCACGAAGTTCAGCACGTTCTTCACGCTGCGCTGCATCTCGCCGAGCGTGATGCCCGCCTCGATGCCGTCCGGACGACCCGCCGCGACCCACTGGTTGTAGGATTCGAGCAGGGAGTTGTCTTTGCCGCGTGCAGGTCCGTCGCCGGGCATGAGCACGTCCATCTGGGAACGGACGCGCCACGCGTTGTTTTTGACGTGGAGGATGTCGGAGGAGCCTTCGCGCGCCCACCAGTCGGTCATGAGGGAGCCGGTCCAGCCCCACTGACCGCGCAGGATGGTGGTGTTCAGTTCGTAGTTGTAGTAGTTCCAGAAGCTGTTGATCTTGTTGTAGCTGCCCATGATGTTGTAGGGCTTGCCGACCTTCACGCAGATCTCGAACGCCCGGAGGTAGATCTCGCGGAGGGCGCGTTCGGAGCAGCGCGAATCGTTGTAGTTGCGGTTGGTCTCCTGGTTGTTCAGCGCGAAGTGTTTCGGCACGGTGGAGGCGCCGGCGGACTGGATGCCGCGCGTCATGGACGCCGCCATAAGCCCGGTAAGGAGCGGGTCTTCGGAGAAATACTCGAAGTTACGTCCGCAGAGCGGGTTGCGGTGGATGTTCATGCCGGGACCGAGGATGCAGTCGACGCCGTTCATGTCCATTTCCCTGCCGATCTGGTAATACATCGCCTCGACGAGGGCGTTGTTCCACGTGCAGGCGAGCAGAGAGCCGATGGGCAGGAGCGAGGCATTCGCGGAGAGGCGCAGACCGGAGGGACCGTCGCAGGTCGCGATGGGCGGCACGCCCTTGTCGCGGACGCTCTGGAGGATGCCGCCGAAAACAGAGGCGTTGCCCGCGGGGCCGAGCCGGCTGTTCATGCCGCCGTCGCCGCGGAGAAGCGTTTCGATTTCAGCGGGCGTGAGCTGGGCGATGAATTCGTCCAGCGTATTCTTGCCCTGCTTCACGTCGATGAGCTTGATGCCCTTGTCGCCGGTTTCCGCCACTGCCTTCGGGAGGCGTTCCTTCACGCGGGCTGCGAGGTCAACTTTCGAAACCGGGACGCGCTCCGTGCCGGGGACGAGCTTGCCGTTCTGCTCGACGGCTTTCATGCGGTCGAATGCGACGCTTTCCGAGGCGATGGCGAGGGAAGGTTCGAGCTGTTCGACCACGGCGAGGGAATCCAGCTTGACCGTGCCGGTGAGTTTCGCATCGCGGCTGCTGTTTCCGACGTAGAACTTATAATCGCCGGATTCAAGAACCCATGCCGCCTGATGCCCGGTCGCGCCGCTGTCGTCGAACGAGGCGAAATCCTTCGCCGGGATCGTGAACGTGAACCGCTGGGATTCGCCGGGTTTGAGCACATTCGTCTTTGCATATGCTACAAGGACTTTCGCGGGCTTGCCGAGCTTGCCCTGCGGCGCGCCGCAATAGACCTGCACGACTTCACGCCCGGAGAACTTCGTTCCGGTGTTCTTCACCGAGGCTTCGACGGTCACGCCGTTGTGCGCGAGGTCACCGGTCTTCACGCTCGCGCTTCCGATGTCGAACGTGGTGTAGCTGAGGCCGAATCCGAAGGGATAGAGGACCTTTTCCGGGGCGAACGTCTCGAAGTAGCGGTAGCCGACGTAGATGTCCTCGGTGTAGTTGTTGAAGTCGCGACCGCCGAAACTCTGCGCGGACGGGTAGTCCTGGTAGGTGTTCGCGATGGCGGACGCGAGCTTGCCGGAGGGCGTTTCCTCGCCGGTCAGCACGGACACGATCGCGTTGCCGGTCTCCATGCCGCCCTGCCAGACGTACATGAGGGCGTCGATCTTGTAGTCCTTCACCCACGCCATGTCGATCACGTTGCCGACGTTCAGCAGGACGACGGTCTTCTTGAACGCGCCGGTGACCTCCTTCAGGAGGAACTTTTCTGCGTCGGTGAGGTAGTAGCTGCCGGGTTCGAGCCTGCATTCGCGGTCCTCGCCGGCGGCGCGGCCGATCACGATCACGGCGGTGCCGGCGCGTTTGGACGCGGCCTGGATCTGTTCGGCGGTGATGGGCATTTCCGGCGCGTAGAACGGCCAGTTGCCCCAGCCGCCCGTGCGGAGCGGATTCGCCTGCGCCCACTTTGTGTAGGTGTCGAGGAGCTCCTTGTCGGGCACGATCTTGTCGGTTTTGGCGAGGGCGTCGGCGAGCGTGACGCGGTACGGCGGCTTCACGTCGCCGCCGGAGCCGTAGCCGACCAGGAAGGTCTGTATCTGCGTGACGCCGAAGAATGCGACGGGCTGTGCGCCGTCCTGACCGAGCGGAAGCGCCTGGTTGTCGTTTTTGAGCAGGACGATGCCTTCGGCGGCGGCGCGGCGGGCGTAATCCTGCACGGCGGGGTTCGTCGCGGCGAATGTCTGGATCGAGAGCAGCGCAGCGGCGACGGCGCAGGACGCCTCGGCTGCCGCTTTGAGACTGAGGAACGGGATGTGGAATTTCATATTGTTTCCTTCAGCGGATGGGGGGTGTTGAATCGAATCCGATGGAACGAAAGAAAACCGGCTGCCCCTGAGGCGGAACAGCCGGACATTTTGCTTGAACTTACTTAAAGCTGGCGGCGGTCAGTTCGACCGAGCCCGTCTTTCCGGTGAGGTCGACGAGCTTGCCGTTGTAGCGGGCGGCGAGCGGGATGCCGGAGAGACCGGAGAGCACGACCTTGCCGAGCACGCCGTTGTCCCACTGGATCGCGACGGTGACGTTTCCGCGCGCCTTCAGACCGGAGACATTGCCTTTCGGGAGCGCCTTCGGGAGGCAGGGCAGGACATCGATGATGACCTTGCCGTCGGCGGTCGTCTCCTGCGACTGGAGCAGGATCTCAATCATGCCGGCCGCGCCGCCGAAGTTGCCGTCGATCTGGAACGGCGGGTGCGCGTCGAAGAGGTTGTTGTAGGTCTTGTTCGGGTGGATGAGGTTGCCGACCAGCCTCCATGCGCGGTCGCCGTCGAGCAGACGCGCCCACAGGTTGATCTTCCAGCCCATGCTCCAGCCGGTGGCGTCGTCGCCGCGGGCGTTCAGGGAGACTTTCGCGGCGTTGAAGAGGTCGGTGTCGCTGGCGCGGATCACGTTGCCGGGGAAGATGGTGAAGAGGTGGGAGACGTGGCGGTGCTTGTTGTTCGGGTTGTCGTCGCGTTCCTCGTCCTGCCATTCGCGGAGCTGGCCCCAGGAGCCGATCTTGAACGGCGGGAACTTCTTCAGCGCGGCTTCCATCTTCGCGCGGAATTCGGGATCGTCGTTGAGGAGCTTCGAGCTTTCGATGGTCGCGTTGAAGAGCGCGGTCAGGATGCCGGTATCCATGGTCGGGGAGGCGCAGAGACCGCCCTGTTCGGGCGAGTAGGACGGGATGGTGACGAGGACGCCGCCGTGCTTGGGGTCGGGCTGGAGGAAGTCAAGGTAGAACGCCACGGACTCCTTCATGACCGGGTAGTGCTTGCGGAGGTCGTCAAGGTTGCGCGTGAACTGGTAGTGGTCCCAGAAGTGGAGGCAGAGCCACGCGCCGCCCATGGGCCACATGCCGGTGGGCGAGAAGTCGATCGGACCGCACTGGCGCCAGAGGTCGGTGTTGTGGTGGGCGACCCAGCCGTGGTCGACGTCATAGAGCTTCTTGGCGGCCTTCTTGCCGTTCGGGACCATCTCGTGGATCATGTCGAAGAGCGGCTCATGGCACTCGGAGAGGTTCGCGGTCTCGGCGGGCCAGTAGTTCATTTCCGCGTTGATGTTGATCGTGTACTTGCTCTGCCAAGGCACGTTCACCTCTTCGCTCCAGATTCCCTGGAGGTTCGCGGGCTGGCTGCCGGGACGGGAGCTGGCGATCAGCAGGTAGCGGCCGAACTGGAAGTAAAGGGACGCGAGGTCGGGATCGAGCTGGTTGCCGGGCTGACGGCGGGCGTTGAGGCGTTCGTCGGTCGGGAGCTTGGACGGAGAGCCGCCGAGGTCAAAGGTCACGCGGTCGAAGAGCTTGCGGTAGTCGGCGATGTGCGCCTTCTTCAGGGCATCGTAGTCGACGGTACTGAACTTCTTGAAGACGTCGTCGATGCGCTTCGCGGGATCGCCGGAGACATCGTTATACGCCTTGAACGAGGATTCGGCGTCGAGCAGGATGACCACGGAGTCCGCCTTTTCCACGCTGATACCGCGTTCGCCGGAGACGAGTTTGCCGCCTTTGTTGAACACGCGGCCGGTGATCTGGATGTTCGTTGCGCCCTTGATGCCGTTGTAGTCGATGGTGCGACCGGTGAGGGTCATGGTGTTGCCGCTGACCTTGACCGCCTGGAGGTCCTGCGCGGTGCCGATGAAGGCCCCGACGGTAATGCTGGCGGGCTTGTCGGCGGTCAGGCGCACGGCGACCACGCGGTCCGGATAGCTGGCGAAGTATTCGCGGGTGTAGGTCACGCCGTTGCGGGTGAATTTGGTCTGCGCGACGGCCTCACGGATGTTCAGGCTGTGGATGTAGCCGGAGATGTCGCCGTCGCCGGTATCCTGTTCAAGCCCGAGCGCGCCCGCCACTGAGAACGCCATTTCGGCACTGGGACGGGAGATGAAGCTGCTGTTCGCAATGTTTCCGGCTTCGTTCGCCTTGCCGTCGAAAATGAGCTGGCGCATGCGGGCGAGCTTGTCCGGGGAGGCGTCCGGGTTCAGGTGGTCGTACGGACCGCCCGCCCAGATCGTGTCCTCGTTGAGGATGAGGTATTCGCGCTCGGGACGGCCGGCGATCATCGCGCCCATGTGGCCGTTGCCGATCGGGATCATGTCGGTCCAGGTGCCGGGCATGCGGCGGAACCAGACCGTGAGCGGATCTTCGGGAGCCGGGGCGGGATTCGGGTCGGCGTCGGCGCGGAGGATGTTCACGTTGCGGACGGGAAACAGGGGCACGCCGCCGGTGATGGGCTTCGCGGTCTTAATGTCCCAGGAATAATTCGCCTTGGCGTCGGCGAAACCGGCAGCCGCGTCCGAAGCGGAGTTGAGCTTCGCGATCTCGTCGGCGGAGAGGGCACGATCCCACAGCGCCACATAGTCAATACGGCCGTTGAACCGGCTGTTGCCGTTGGCGTCCGAACCGATGGTCATGGCGCGCCAGGTGGGTTCGCCGATCACATTGTTCGCGCGGGACTGCGCGACGCGCTGACCGTTGGCGTACACTTCGAAACGGTGTTCTTTCTGACTTGCCACGATGACGATCTTCACGGGTGCGCCCTTCGGAAAGCTGTCCGAGCCGACCTGTGCGGCGCCCTGGACGCCGTTCACGCGGAGACCGGTCTGAGCCGCAGGTTGCTGTCCCCAGCCGCCGGGACCGCCGGGGCCGCCCATGCCGGGACCGCCGCCGAATCCGCCGGGACCGCCGCCCCTGCCGCCTCTTCCGCCGCCACCGCCGCCGGTGAAGCTGACGGAGAAGCCGCAGCTGCCGCCCTGCTGGTTCAGCAGCGTGCCGTTCCAGTTGTCGCTTTCAGCGGTGATGGCAATGGTCATTTCGTGCGGAGTCGAGAGCAGACGTCCGACGGGCGTGGAAAGAGGCTGCGAGGGTTCCGCCGCAACGGACGAGAGTGCGGCGAAAGCCATCAGAGCCGAACAGAGCAGGAAGCGTTTCATGATGATGGTTCTCCTTGAAACTTGTGGTTCAGTTTGGGTTTCAAGGGGAATATAGCATAAAATCAGGCTGTTTTCAAGACGCTTTCCGCTCTTTTAAAAGAATTTAAGACATTTTTCCGCAAATGAACGTTTGAATTAACGTTAAAAAACGCTCCTGAACGCGAATCGGGGCAGGAAGCGCCCGTCACTGCATCATTTCGGTTCCGCCCGCCCGCGTCATCTCATTGATGCGTTTCGCGAAATCCGGCGTGGTGGCGAAACACGGGAAGTAATTCCCTTCCCACCAGATGGTCCGGCACGTGGGATAGACGTTCCCGAACCAAGTCGCCCCCTGGAGCAGCATCACACCGTACACGTAGATGCGTCCGAACCGCTGCGGCTGCGCATCGAATCCGCCGTCCCACGAGGCGGCCCAGCCGAGCGTGCCGTTTGTCAATTCCGTGATGGACGTGAGGGAGATGCGGCCGGGCGCGCCGGGCAGCACGATCGGCGCATCGGCGGGCACGAGGATGCCGCCGCCGGAACTGTCCGCAGACGGCAGGTGGTCCCCGGCGACCGCGGGTCCGGAGAAGAACCAGCCGGGTTTCGAGTCGAGCATCAGGCGGTCGCGCATCTTCCACATCACGGCGTCGCGCGATTCCGGCGTGAGGTCGGCGAAGCTGACGGTCTTGGTGGTGATGCTGCCGTCCGGCAGACGCCCGGTCACGATGACGCGCGAACCGGACATGCTGTCGACCGTTGCGTTTTCAAGCGTGACGCCGTCGAGCAGCCGGATCACGAAGTCGGACGGCGGCGCGGCGGTCAGGACCGTGCAGACGAGCGCCAGCACGGCAGACAAAAAGAAACGTTTCATATTTCCCCTCCTTTTTTGAAACTGACTGGCTAAATCCGAAACGGCTTACTGCGCGGCGCCGGTGTGCGCTGCCAGGTCGCCGGGCGAATTGCTCCAGAGAAGCGCCAGGTTCGAGCCTCGCACCCAGCCTTCGTCGTTGTTCTCCAGCCGCACGCGCACCCAGTCCATGCGGTTCTCCTCGATGGAGACCTCCGCGCCGGGTTTCAGGTACTGCTCCACACGCCCGGATTCAGCGGACGGCAAGCTGTACAGCGGCGTATTGCGGACGATCACGACCGCCTCGCGCGCCGGATCGTCGGCGGACACCTTCGCGATGAGCGCGGCGGCGCAGACCACGACGACCGCGATCCCGGCGTAGAACGGCCATTGCCACAGGTTTGAATGGCGGCGGAAGAACATGCCGAGTGCGATCAGCACGAGCGTGAGGCCGCAGGCACAGGCCACGAGCCATTCGTCCACGCGCAGGAAGTCGCGCGCCGCGACCATGAAATCCGCGGGCGATTCCACGCGGTATTTCGCCGGCAGAAGCAGTTTGCGGCGCGTCAGCTCCAGGTTGCCGGAGATGTCCGAATCGCGCGGCTGAAGGTAACGGGCGCGTTCGTAGCAGACCAGGGCGCGCGGGTAATCGCCGAGCTGGTAGAAGCAGTTCCCCATGTTGTAGAGCAACGCGGGCGAGACATGGCGTGGGTCGATCTTCGAGGCGTAGTAATCCAGCGCCTGCCGGAACTGACCGGCGTCGTAGGCAGTCTTCGCTTCGTCCGAGTTCTTCGGAAGCTGTGCGGAAGCCTCCTCGGCGGCGGGATTGTCCGCCGGAACGGATTCTTCCTCCGCGGCGTTCGCGGGCAATGCGAAGCAGAGCGCGCCCACGACGAAGGCGACGACGCCGAACTTCCGGACGGCGGACGCGAGCTGTTTGCGGAATTTTTCGTTAAGCTGGCTGCGGAGCGACGGCATCCAGGCGGTGTTCGCGAGGTCTTCGAGCTGGCGGCCCAGCTCCGGTTCCGCCTCCTTCACACGGGACGCGGTTTCGCTCAGGGACGTCCCCGGCGGCAGGTCGAGCATGTCGTTGAAGAACGCGGCAAGGTCGGCGCCGACCTTGTCCGGCAGATCCTGGGGCGGCGTCTTTTCGATGGCGGAAGCGAGCTTGCCTTTGCGGGCGCGGGCGTCGATGCGCCTGCGGGCGGACGGATCGGATTCGAGGGAGCGTTTCCGTGCGGCGGCGAACGCGCTGCCGCCCGCGAAAACGGAACCGGCGAGGATCAGCCCGAGGGAAATCCACAATGCGTTCATGGCGAGCGGCATCGGAACGCGTCCGCCGTCGTCCTCGTCGTGCAGGTACAGAATGCTTTCCGGCGCTGGCGCAGAACCTGCGCCCGATGTCAGGTCGGGATCGGCGTTCACGACCGCCGCGCCGGCCGGGATGGACGCCATGCCGCCGGACGCAGCCTTGTCCACCTTGACGGTCTCCCTGAATTTGAACGGGACATACTGTCCGGTCGCAGGGTCAAACGTGGAGCAGGTGAAGGAAATGGTCTGTTCGCCCGGCTCAAGAGGAATGAGGATGCAGCTCACGGAGACGCCGGACGCTGTTTCCTTCGTTTCCGGAGGATATGCGCGGAAATGCTCCGGCTCGATCTTCGGCATGTTCAGCATCTCGGTCTGGTCCTCGCCCGTGAAATTGATCTTCAGGCTCAGCGGCTCCCCGATGCGGTACGGACCGGGCGAGAGCGATGCTTCCGGCGCCCATTTCCCGATGAGCCCGACGAACGGCGCGTCCGCGGGGGCGGCGGGCAGCGGCTTGATCGTGATCTCGGGGGAAGCGCCGCGGATGTTCTGCCGGGTCGAGGTGAACGCGGAGAAGAAGTCGCGTTCGTCGAGCAGGATGGCGGCGGTGTCGGCGACGAGCTGGAGTTTGCCGGGCGCGAGCGCACGGAATTTCGTGTCGAAATCGTACACGGTGTACGGGACGTTCCCGAGGCGCTGGTTGTGGCTGGTGATGGATTCGAAGTTCGGTGCTTCCGGGTTGAGCTTGCGGAAGTCGTGGAACCGGATCGACATCTTGCCGTCGACCGACTTGATCTCCGGGTAGTTCGCGAGGCGCAGCTCGTAGGGCGTGCGCACGAAAAGGGAGAGCTGGAGCGGGATTTCCTCGCCGACCCAGAACGAGGGCGTTTTGTCCTCCGAAACGCCGGGGATCGACATGCGGGCGTAGACCGGCTCGTTGGAGTTCACCTGCGACGGGTCGATCTTCGGCATGGCGGAGATGCGGATCCTGACCGGACCCGCCGATTCCGGCTGGCGCGTATTGCCGTTCACGATGACCTCAAACGACGGGATCGTGAAGTCGCCCTCCTCTCGGGCGGTGAACGGGATGCGGAGCGTGTATTTCGAGGAGGTCACGCCGTTGATCACGGACATGCTGGAGCCGCTTGAGATGCCGCTGCTCCACTCGATCCCGGAGACGCGGCCCGGCATCCGGTTGACCTGGAGACGGCTCACGTTCTCGGCGGAGATCTCAATGTATCCGCGCATGCCGACGGTGAGGTTGCGCGGCTGGACCGACACGTTCAGGTCGACCGCCGAGGCGGCGAACGCGAGGAGGAAGAACAGGAAAGCGGCGATCCGGGGGAGCATTGTTCTGTTCAGCATGGCGTCACCAGTCCTTTTCCACACGGTTATTCAGACGGGCGGGACGCTGCATCCGGTTGGCGTCCTTGTAGTCAAGTTCGTCCTTCGACATCATATCGAGAATGGCTTCCGCCTGCTGTTTTTCCATGTCGCCCATGTCCTGCTGACCGTTCTGCATGTCAGACTGGTTCGGGCGGGCATCCGGATGTTCCTGCTGGTCCTGCTCGCCCTGCTGTTGCTGGTCCTCTTCATTCTCTTCGCCCTGGTCGCCGCCCTTCTCGTCCTGTT
Source organism: uncultured bacterium (assembly GCA_902802585.1). Classification (GTDB taxonomy): domain Bacteria; phylum Verrucomicrobiota; class Lentisphaeria; order Victivallales; family UBA1829; genus UBA1732. Next base: position 65,562 of record CADCMR010000009.1, on the reverse strand, counting down.
TCTCCTGTTCGCCCTGCTGATCCTGCTGGCTCTGGTTCAACGTGTCGAGCGCGTTCTTCAGGTGTTCCTCCGCCTTTTCGCCGTTGCCCTGCTCCTGTTCCTCGCGCGCCTTCTGAAGTTCTTCGCGCGCCTCCTGGGCAGCCTGCTTCTGGCGGTCCTGGTTCATCTCGGATGCCTTCTGCTCCAGTTCGGAAACGGTCTCTTCGGCTTGTCTGGTCTTGTCCTGGGCGGACTGCTGGTCCTGCTGTTGCTGGTTCTGCTCGCCGGACTGCTGGTCCTGCTGTTGCTGGTTCTGCTCGCCGGACTGCTGCTGTTGATCCTGTTGCTGGTCCTGATGCTGGTTTTCCTGTTGCTGCTGGTCGTGAGCATCCTGTGTCTGCTGGCGTGCCTGCTCCATGAGCTTTTTCAGCTCTTCGATCTGCTTCTTCATTTCCTCGGCCTGCTTGCGGTCGGCGAGCAGAATCTGCTGGTTGCGGACGACGGACGCGTCGCCGGCGGCGGAACGCATGCTTTCGCGGTAGAGCTCCTCGGTTTTGTTCAGCCTTGTCAATGCCTCGCCGACGGCTTTCTCGGCGGAATTGAGGTCCTGCGCACGAAGCTTCTCCGCCGCGCCCTGCAGGCTTGAACGCGCGTCGAGGTGGGAAATCACGCCGATGTTCTGATATGAGGAAGCGCGCACAAGCGGCTCCTTTTCCGAGGCGGCGATGGCGCGTTCATAGAACGAGCGCGCCTTTTCGTTGTCCTGTTCGACCTGCTGCTGTTCCAGCCCGCTGTTGTAAAGTTCGGACGCCGACTTGACTGGTTCCGGTGCGGGCGTTTCCGCTTTTTCCGTCTCTCCAGTCGCGGGTGCGGCTGTCTGTGTTTTCTGAATTTGAGCAGGTGTCGGAGCAGTCTGCGCGCGGGATTCGTTCGGAACCGTAAAGAGCAGAAGCGCGGTGAACGCAAGCACGGTCTGAATGGAGCGCGGACGCGTCTCCGAGACGCAGAAGAAAAGCGCGAGCAGGATGATCGCGGCGGTGAGCGGATAGGCGGGTCGCTCGATGGGACGGAACGCGGAAATGGCGTTTTCGCTCTCCTTGCGGTCGAGCTGCCGGATGCGCGTTTCGAGTTCGTCGATGCCGCTGTACGCGGCGGTGGACCGGACATAGATGCCGCCCGTGCGCCGTGCGAGTTCAGTCAGCTGCGGCTCATTGAGCGGGCTTTTGACCGGATTTCCCTCGCGGTCGGTGAGGATGCGGAGCTTGCCGTCCTCGTCCGGTACGCGGATAACCGCCGGATTCGATGGATCGCCGACGCCGACCGCAAAGATCGGGATCTGCGCCTTGGTGAGGTCGTTGACGACCGATGCGCCGCGTCCGGTGAGTTCGTCGCCGTCGGTCACGAGAACGACAGCCTTGTGCGTGCCCTGCGCGCCTTCGAACGCCTTGACAGCCTCTTCAAGCGCGAGCTGAACGTTCGTGCCTCCGACCGGGATGGTATCGACGTCAAGGTCGTCCACAAGCTGGATGAAGCTCGCCCGGTCCACGGTCAGCGGGCAGACCAGGAAGGATTCGCCCGCGAACGCGACCAGTCCGAACCGGTCGCCCGGATTCTTCTTCACGATCTCGCGCACAAGCCATTTCGCGTGGTCCATGCGGCTCGGCTTCACGTCGTCGGAGAGCATACTCTTCGATACATCGAACAGCACGAGCAGGTCGCGTCCGGTGGAGGTGTCGTGCATGACCTGTTTACCCCAGGACGGACGCGCGGCGGCGACGGCAAGAAGCAGGATGGCAAGCGCGAGCAGGATGATGCGGAAGACCCGTTTGCCGGGCGAGGCGTTGGAGAACCGGGCGGCGCGTTCATCCGTACCGAACATTTTCCGCAGGAATCCGGTCCGGCGGACGCCGCCCGCGATCGCCAGGGCGAGGATCAACGGGATGATCCACAGTAAATTCCATAATATGCTGCCGCTGAGAAATGACATGATGAATTGCTTCCTTCGGGCGGATTCCGCCGCCGTTGCATTGATGTTTCAGAGTTTTGACGCGCCGGATTCCATCTGGGCCGCCGGTTCCGGACGGTTCGCGACGTTTCCTGCGTCAAATCCTTTAGACACGCGGTTTCGCGGTTTGTTCCATGGCTGGACCGTCCGGCGCCGCAAATTTCCGGCACAAAGCCTTGAACCGGTCGCCGCGGTCCCGGTAGTCGCGAAACATGTCCATACTGGCGGTAGCGGGCGAGAGCAGCACGACGTCGCCGGACGATGCGGCGGCGACGGCTTTTTCGACGGCGTCCGGGAAGGTTTCGCACATGGAGAGCGGCACGCTGTTCTTTTCAAGGAAAGCGGCGATCTTCTGTCCGCACGATCCGAAGACGACGGCGCATTTGAGATGGTTCAGGCTTGCCGCAAGCTCCGCGAAATTCATATCCTTGTCCAAACCTCCGAGCAGGATGACCACGTTGCGGTCCCCGCCGACGGCGGCGAGAGCGGCGTTCACGGCGTGAGGATTGGTCGCTTTTGAATCATTGATATACCGTACGCCATTTGCGGTCAAAAAAAGCTCCAGCCGATGCGGACCGGACTCGAATTCCGCAAGGGCTTTGGCCACGGCGGGATCGAATACCGCGTCCTCTCCCCGGACCGACGCGAGAAGGGCGAGCGCGGCAAGCGCATTTTCCAGATTGTGGACGCCCTTCAGTGCGAGTTTTCCAATGGGGATGATATCGCGCCCGCGGAAGCTCAGGGAACCGTTTTGCACCGTGAAATCGGCGGGCAAAACCGCCGAGAACGTATGAAGTTTCTGTCCGGGGGCGGCGGACTTGAACCGGTCAAGGATGAGCGAGTTCACCACGCAGTTCGCGGCGGGATCGCCGAGAAGCTTGAATTTCGCGGCGGCGTACGCCTCCATGCTGCCATGACGGTCAATGTGGTCGGACGCCAGGTTCAGAACGGCGGCGGCGGCCGGATGCGGCACGGGCATGATCTCGAGCTGGAATGAACTGATTTCGACGACCGGGAGGTCGAGCTTGCCGTCGAGGCAGTCGATCGCCGCGTCGCTCATGGCATAGCCGTTGTTGCCGCAGGCGCACGCCCGGACCCCGGCGGCGCGGAAGAGTTCGGCGGTCAGCTCGGTCGTGGTCGTCTTGCCGTTGGTCCCGGTGATGCCGACGAACGGTTTTCCGCAAGCAGCGAGCGCGAACTCAAGTTCGCTGACGAGTTGCCCGGAGACGGCGGCAAGTTTCGCCCGCACGGGGTTCCCCGCGCGGAATCCGGGGCTGAGCACGGTGCGTTCAAACAGCGGCAGTTCATCCTGCGCGCGGAATCCGAAATAAATGGATTCGGGCTGTTTCGGGAGGGATGCGGCAAACGCACGCAGGGAGTCGTTGTCCTGTTCGTCGAGCAGTGCGAACGGAATATCGAGGCGGGCGGCGAGCCTTGCGGCGGCGCGTCCGCTGACGCCGCACCCGGCGATGAGCATCATGTCGCGTAATTCATTGGTCATAAGTTATTTTCCTTCATGAGAACCGGATCGCGTTTGTACCACGTGTGCAGATCGAGGTCCTGATTCCTGTAGATGGTTTCGAGGTCTTCCGGCTTGAGGTTCCGGTATTCCATGAGCTGGGCAAGGCGTTCCCGCACGGCGTCGGCCGCGCCGCGGCTCCCGAGGCGTCCGTAGACGTCCGCAAGCATGAGGAGCGGCAGGACAGACCGCGGGCGCAGGTTCATGGCGCGTTTGAGGAACGGCACGGCGTCCGCAGGATGCCCCCCAATCACACAGGCACGCGCGAGATAGTCATTGACGTAGCCGAAGTCCGGCGTGCTGCCCGCCGCGAACATGGCGTAGTAGCGCGGAGCGTGCGCCGTGTCGTGGAGCGAGGCATGGTTGAGCGCGCGGGATTTGAGCGGAAGACCGGATCCCGGCATGGACGCCGCCATGAGGTAGAGCCGGGCAGCGTCGGCGTGTCGCCCCTCCAGCGCGACGTTGTCCGCGTGCCAGGCGAGCGATTCCGCCGCCAGGTTGCCGAATGCGGAAAAAAGCCCTGTCCCGAGCAGGACAAGCCCGAGCGCGAAGAGCACGGGTCGGACCAGCCGCCTTGACCGCTGTTCGGGCGGACGGCTCCGTTCAAGTTTCTTCAGGAACTGCCAGCGGAACCGCCGCAGAAACGCGGGCGGCCGCCAGAAAGGCGCGGGCGTCCCCTCGAGTTCGTGCAGGAGGAATCCGAGGAAGAACATGGCGAGGATATTGGTCGGCCAGCGGAAGAGCACGAGGTCGAATTGCGCATGGACGAACAGTCCGGCAAGGCACAGCAGGGACAGCTTCGTCTCCGCGTCCAGCCGGTCGAAATGCGTCGAGGCGAACACCATGGGGGCAAGCAGCAGGTAGAGCCAGCAGAGCAATCCGAGGATGCCGGACGACGCCGCAATGTACAGGGGATGGTTGTGCGGATGGTCAATGCGCACGGCGGAATGCCGCATGGAGAAAAACTCCGGCCGGCGGTAGTTCAGGTATTCCTGCTCGAACGACGGCGCGCCGAATCCGATCTCCGGCCGCTCCGCGATCATGCTCATGGTCGTATTCGCCAGGAAGACGCGTTCGTCCCGGGACAGTTCGTCGAGGATGCGGTCATGCGAGGTGAAAAACGCGAACCAGACCGATCCGATGATCGCCAGCGTCAGCACGGCGAACAGCGCCAGGCGGCGTCCGCGGTGCCCCAACTTCAGAAATCCCCAGAGCGCCCCCGCCGTAGCGATGCCCAGGAGCGTTCCGCGCGAGTCCGTCAGTGCGACCTGCCAGGCGGTCGTCCCGATGACGGTCGCGGCGCAGAGGGCACGGCATATCGGGCATGGGATGCGTCTGCGGACCGCCAGCAAGGCGAACGGAGCAGTGACGGCGAGGAGCGCGGCATTCCAGTTGATGTTGCCCGGCAGACCGAAAAGAAACCAGTGCAGTCCATAATACTGGACGAACCCGAGCACGGCGTCGATCAGCCAGAAAGCCGCCAGATACCACGGCAGAAGACGTTTGAGCTCGCCGGAGAACATGCACACAGCAAACGGCACGGCGACCGCAAGGAAGAGTTCGCCCGTCTCAGCGGCGCTGTACTGCCCCGCGTGGCGGAGTCCGTGCCACACACCGATGCCGAGCAGGACGCCGCCGGCGATGACCAGCCCGCGCGGCAGATGGTCGTACACCGCCAGAACACGTTGCGGAAAGAGCAATGCGGCGCCCGCCGCCGCGAGCACGATCGTCCCCGTCTCGAAGAAGCGGAACGACCATGACGGCACGCACAGTAACATCCCCGGGCAGACCAGCAGGGCGGCCAGGAGAATGAACATGGCGGCGGTCATGGCGCCGCGGGCGGCTGATTCCTCGTTCGGCATGGCGGATTGTTCTCCAAAAAAGCAGAAAAATGGTATCTTATACTGTACAACGTGGAATCCCTTTTTTCAAGGTTCCGGCGGTCGCGGCGCGTGTTTTTTCCTCCGGACGGAGTCCCATATTCACGTCTTTCCCGGAAAATGCGCGAATGCGGGCGGAAAAAATGCCTTTTCCACTTGCGAAACGCGCGTTGACGCGTTACATTATGTAATGGCGGGGCATCAAAGCCCGCCAGGAAGGGATCCAATGAAAGACGAAAAAGACAATCAGAACATGGAATTCACGGAAGCAAAGGACCAGGCGTCCTTTGCCCCTCTCAGCATTACGGTTTCAGGAGAAAACGCAAGCGACATGTCCCATGACGATTCCTCCGGGGAACGTATCGTGGACGCCCCCGCCCTCATTCTGAGCGGCATCGTCGTGTTCCCGCACGCCCTAACGCCGCTCGTTCTGAACGACCCCGGCATGATTGCGATGATGGACGCCGCATCGTCCGGAGACCGCATGATCGCGCTGTTCCCGGAGGTCCCCGACGACGAATCCATGCGCGGTCTGATCAAGGGCAAGGCGTTCGATCCGAACGCCAGCTCATTCCTGCTCAACAAGCGCCGGATCGCGTCCGTCGGCGCGCTCGCACGCATTGTGAAGACGCTCAAATTCCCGGACGGCACAGTCCGCGTGCTTGTGCGCGGCATCGCGCGCTGCCGGTTCATGGCGGTCGTGCCGGGCAAGCCGTACATGGTCATGAAGGTGCACCGGCTTTCCGACGCCCCGGACGCGTCGCTGGAGACGGCGGCGATGGTCCGAAACGCGACGAAGCAGTTCCAGGAAGTCATCTCGTTCGCGCCGAATTTCCCGGAGGAACTGAAGATCGCCGTGCTCAACATGACGGACAATTCGCGCATCACGGACGTGATCGCCGACACGCTCAACATCTCCTTCGCGGAAAAGGTCGTCCTGCTCACCTCGCTGAAACTTCAGGACCGCCTGCATTTCCTGACGATCCTGCTCAACCGCGAACTCGAGGTCCTGCGCCTCGGCTCCGAAATCCAGCGCCAGGTACACGACGCCATGTCGAAGCAGCAGCGCGAGTTCTTCCTGCGCGAACAGCTCAAGCAGATCCGCGAGGAACTGGGCGAGGACAACCGCAACCCGGACGTCGTCGCAATCTCGGAACGCATCGAAAAGGCGCACCTCCCCGAAGCACCGTACAAGGTCGTGGAAAAGGAGCTCGAACGCCTCAACATGGTCCCGGCATCCTCGCCGGAATACAATATCTCCTACACCTACATCGACTGGCTGCTCAGCGTGCCGTGGACGCAGGCGACCGAGGAGCGCGCGGACGTGCAGGTCGCGCAATCCGTGCTTGACGCCGACCACTACGGCCTCAAGGACGTGAAGGAGCGCATCCTCGAATTCCTCGCCGTCCACCAGCTCAAGAAGAACAGCAAGTCCCCGATCATCTGCTTCATTGGACCGCCAGGCGTCGGCAAGACTTCGCTCGGGCGCTCCATCGCCGTCTCCCTCAACCGCAAGTTCGTCCGCATGTCGCTCGGCGGCATCCGCGACGAGGCGGAAATCCGCGGCCACCGGCGCACGTACATCGGCGCGCTCCCCGGACGCATCATCCAGGGCATGAAACGCGCCGGGACCGTCAACCCGGTGTTTATGCTGGACGAGCTGGACAAGCTCGGAAGCGACTACAAGGGCGATCCGGCGTCCGCGCTGCTTGAAGTGCTTGACCCGGAGCAGAACAAGGCTTTCAACGACCATTACCTCGAGGTGGACTACGACCTCAGCAAGGTGATGTTCATCGCGACCGCGAACGTGCTGGAGACCATCCCGCGCCCGCTGCTCGACCGCATGGAGATCATCCGCCTGCCCGGCTACACCGCGCTCGAAAAGGAGCAGATCGCAAAACGCTACCTGATCCCGCGCCAGATGGTGGAAAACGGCCTCGACAACTCGTTCGTGCGCTTCAAACACAGCGCCGCGTTCGAGATCATCGAGCATTACACCATGGAGTCGGGCGTCCGCAACCTCGAACGAACCATCGCCTCGGTCTGCCGCAAGCTCGTCCGCAGGTTCGTGGAAAAAAGCGGCGGGCAACCGCCGGAGAAGCCGGTCGTCGTGGACGACAAGCTGGTCCGCGAACTGCTCGGTCCGCGCAAGTTCACCAGCGACGAGAGCGAGAACATCCCGCGCATCGGCGTCGTGACCGGCATGGCATGGACCAGCTACGGCGGCACCACGCTTGAGGTCGAGGCGGCCAAAATGCCCGGACGCGGCGAACTGAAGCTCACCGGATCACTCGGCGACGTCATGAAGGAAAGCGCGCTCGCGGCGTTCAGCTACGTCCGCGGTCACGCGAAAGCGCTCGGGATTAACCAGAAGATATTCAAGGAAAACGATTTCCACATCCATGTCCCGGACGGCGCCACGCCGAAGGACGGTCCGTCCGCCGGCATCACGCTCGCCACCGCCATCGTGTCGCTCCTCACGGACAGACCCGTGAAACCGCGCCTTTCCATGACCGGCGAGATCACCCTCAGCGGCAAGGTCACGCCCATCGGCGGCGTCCGCGAGAAGGTGATCGCCGCGCTCCGGGCGGGAATCCGCGACGTCGTGATGCCCGCCGACAACGAAAAGGACCTGGAGGACGTCCCGCAGGAGGTCCGCGGCAAGATCAAATTCCACTTCGTCCGCTCCATTGACGAGGTGCTGAAGATCGCGATGCCGAAGAACGTCAAACCATTCGTCCCGAAGCCTGCCGAAAAGACGAAAGACGAATTCTACGAATACGACGACTATCTTTTCCAGAAGGTCGAACCCGAGGAGAAGAAACCCGAACAGAAAGCGGATTCCGAATCCGGGGCGAAACCCGCTGATGTCAAGCCCGAAACGGAAAAACCCGCCGAGGGAAAGCCCGTCGAGGACAAGTCCGCCGCCGCACCCGCGGATCCTGGGAAGCCCGAACCGGCGAAAACGGGGGAAAAACAGTCCGCGCCCACCGGGGAGAAGAAGTCCGAACAGCAGGAAAAATCCGCACAGTCCGAGGCGAAACCAGAGACGCCCCAGCCTGCCCCGGAAAAGAAACAGCCGGAATCCGCACCCGTTTCATCGTCCGCGCCCGCCGGGGAGAAGAAACCCGAAACAGCGCCCGCCGAAGAAAAGAAACCGGAACACCATTCCGCCTCGCAGTTCGAGTTCAAGAAGCCGACGCTCATCGTGAATTACGGAAAGTACAGCACCTCGTTCACGGTCGGGCAGGTCCCGCTGAAAGCGCCCGAACACCATCCTCTGCCCGAGCAGGAGAAGCCCGCCCCGCCCAAGTCGTTCAAGCCGGAGAAAAAGCTCCATCTTGACGTTAAAATCTCGACCTCGAACGAAATCGCGGATGACGTCCCGGTGATTTCGCTGTTTTTCCCCGCGCCTGCGCTGCCCGTCGCGGTTCCGGTCCGCAAAAAAACCGCCCGGAAAACCGCTCCGAAGGATTTCCGTCCCGTGAAAACGCGGAAACTCCGGGTCAAAGTCTCGTCCGGCGCACAGACCGGAGACGTCCCGGAGAAGAAGACGCCGCGCAACACCGGCGCCTCAGCCAAGAAAGGAAAATGACCATGATCCGCTTTTCCCCCCGTTTGATGCTTTGTTCCCTGCTGGCGCTGGCAGCCGCCACGTTCGCGTATGCCGCCGACGATGCGCCGAAGAAGGACGAACTTCCGCCCCAGAAGGACCTTCCGCCCGAAGTCTTCAAGGCGCTCTTCCCCGAAGGCGTCGAAACCGACCCCGCGAAGATTTCCGCCGAAGCGTTCCTCCGCATGGCGCGCCGCGCGCCCGCCGGCGAGTCCTGGGCGAAGATGGAAGGCACCGCCACGCACCGCCGCAGCGGCTCCAGCGCGGTCAAGGACACGATCCGCGTCGGCATCCGGTTCACCCCGAAACGGGTCATCGCGCAGCTCGTGTTCGCCGGAAACGAATATTACGAGATGGGGCAAACGTTCGACACGCCGCCCGTCTTCACCCAGGAGACCGACGTCCCGGACAAGAACAAGACGCGCCTCTCCCTGTACGGCATCATGCCGTCCGACCTCACGCTCGGATTCCTCTACCGCGACCTGGTGCGCGAGGAGAAGCCGGAGAGCGTGAAGATGATCGACTGCCGCGTATTCGTGCTGAAGGGCGGCGAGAACGACTATGTGCGCGTCTGGCTTAGCACGGAGTATTTCTTCCCGCTGAAGGCGCACTGGTTCCGCACGCTCCCCGACGACAAGGCGAAGCCGTACCGCGAGCTAGAACTCGGCGGCGTGAAGAAGGAAAACGATTTCTACGTCGTGCAGGAGCTTTACCTGTTCGGGCAGGACTGGCGCACGCGCGTCGAGTTCGACAAGCGCGACGCCGGACGCGTGGAGGAGGCGAAGGCGCCCGCCGACCTCTTTCTCTCGAAAGATGACGAAAAGCCCGCGACTCCCGCTCCGGCGGCGGACGCGAACAAGGACGCGGACAAGGATAAAGCGAAGGAAGACAAGAAATGAACTTCCGCACGGTCAGGGTCATACGGAACGGACTGCGGCGCGGCGAATCCGGACAGGCTTTCGCCGAGCTGATGGTCTCGCTCATCGCGCTCCTGGCCGCGTTCGTCGGCTTCCTGCTCGTCGCGGCGCTCAGTTCGGACCGCGTGTCCATGCTCATCCGCGCCCGTGAGGAGGCCGACCGCAAGAGTGCGAGCGGCGTTTCCTCGCAGGGCGGCGAAAGCATCCGCTACTGGGACTACGGCGCGGACGAGATCCCGTTCACGACGGACGACCAGCCCGTGCTCGGTTCCGCGGGCGACGGCGCGATGTTCAAGCGCGAGCTTGCGGACAACACCGGCCACGTGAGCCTTACGAATCCGCCCTCCGCTTCGGACCTCGGCGGCGATTTCGCCGCGCTCCAGGACTCCAACATGTTCGTGAACGCCGCGAGCCTGGCTTCCGGCGACGCGTACACCGCGGATTCGCTGAACGACCACAACCTCGGCGGGATCGACTCCGCCATCCGCCTGCTCTTCGGCGTCAGCGACATCCATGTCGAGGACACCGTCTACATGCCAGCCCACAAGGACCTTTCCGACGAAAGAAGTTACTGATATGACCGATCCCCATGCCAAAGTCATGACGCTGGAACAGGCGGTCGACGCCCGCCTCAAGCTCGCCGCAGCCGGTCGCAAGCTTGCGCTCACGAACGGCTGTTTCGACCTGCTCCACCGCGGACACGCCGAATACCTCATGCAGGCGCGCGCCCTCGCCGACCGCCTCTTCGTGCTCATCAACAGCGACGAATCCGTCCGCGCGCTGAAGGGCCCCACGCGCCCGGTCAACCTGGAGGCGGACCGCGCGTTCCTGCTGGCGTGCCTGGAGTTCGTGGACGGCGTGGTCGTCTTCCGTTCGTCCCGCTGCGACCGCGAGCTCGCCGTGCTGAAGCCCGACGTTTATGTGAAGGGCGGCGACTACACGGTCGAGTCGCTGGATCCTGCGGAACGCGCCGCGCTGCTCGGCGCCGGGTCCGAAATCCGCTTCATCCCCTTTGTCCCCGGATACTCCACAACGGGAACCCTCAAAAAAGCCGCCGCGAAAGGAGCCTGATCCCCCCGATGCCCATTGTCCTCACCACACTTTACGATGCGCAGACGATCCGCCGCCGCGTCGAAGAACTCGCCGCGGACATCTCCCGCGCCTATGCCGGTCTTGAACTTACCGCCATCATCATTATGAACGGCGGGTTCTTCTTCGCCGCCGACCTGCTGCGGCACGTCAATCTGCCCGTGCGCGTGGATTCGCTCCCCGCCGGGTCCTACCTGCACCACGCCTCCACCGGCGAACTCACGATGCGCGGCCGCCTGAAACTCGATGTGAAGGACCGCCATGTCCTTCTGATCGACGACATCCTCGACACCGGTTTCACGCTCGCGGAACTCCAAAAAAAGATCCTGGCGGACGGCGCGGCTTCCTGCCGCACCTGCGTCCTCTTCGACAAAGCCATTCCGCCCGAGCAGAAAAAGGCGAAACCCGACTGGTTCGGATTCCGCGCCCCCGCGGAGTACCTCGTCGGCTGCGGCATGGACTCCGACGAGCTCTACCGCAACCTCCCCGACATCTGCATCCTCCGCGAATCCAAACCCTGATTTCCCTACCCTAATATTGTTATTTCAGTGAATCCACGGAACGAAGCTTGACGCAAAACGACACAGAAAAACCGTCCGGGAAGCCGCGAATCAAGTTCAGATTGCCGCGGCTCGGGTGCTTCACGCTTTTCTTCCTGGTTTTCTTCTACGTCCTCATCGCCCTGGTTTTCCTCTGCCGCACGACGTTCCCGCCTAAGATCGACTGCGAGACGCCGACGGAACACATCACTCTGTACGACCCGTGCAAAGTCCTGCGCGAAGAGGACCGGGACGCCCTGGCGAAGCTCGCAAACGAGGTGGCGGAAGCGGGAAACTGCGACGTCGCCCTGCTGTTCGTGAACGAACGGGATTCGAGTTTTCAGCTTCTTTTCGACGCCGTGCTGTACGAATGGGACACGCCGAAGGGCGTCCTGCTGATCTACGGACTGAACGATAACCGGATCAAAATGGCGTTGAAAGGCGGCGAATGGCGTCTGGGCGGACACGACGGGGACTCCCTCAAGAAGGCGCTGAAGGCGCACGATTTCCTTTGCCGGGGCGGATCGGCGAAAATCCTGCTGGACGATCTGAAGGGGGCCATGGAGAAGGCGAACAGAAGCGGTCAGCCGGGAACGGTCAAGAAGGATTTCTCCGGGGTATACTATGACTCCATGGAGTATTCCGACGCGTCCAACTCGTCCGGGGTGATCGTGTTCATTCTCAGCATTCCCATCTTCCTTTTCGGGCTCATCTCGCTGCTGGCATCCCGCGACGGGCTCAAGGAGCATATCGCCAAGGCTCCGTCGGTCCTCGCCGAGTTTAAGCGGCGCCATCCGAACGAGCCGCACCTGGTGCTGAAAGACTGGAGCGCGCCCGTTGCGCCGTCCCGCCCGATCCTCCATCACCCGGTCCTGAAAGTCCTCGCGATCGTGCTCGGCGTGTACCTGGGATACCTGGTGAACATGGCCGGCATAAACTCGGAGATGCTCCCCGACGAGGAAGCCGCCGCGGAGGTTTACAGGCAGCCGGACATCCCGGACGCCGCTCCGGCACACCTCCTGGACCTCGCGGAAGTATTCAGCACGGACGAGGAAGCCGCGCTGGCGGAGACGATCGAACACCTCGAACGGAACGTCGGCGGACAGGTCCGCATCCTGACGGTAAAACAGCTCGACGGCATCCCGCTGGAGCGTTACACGCTCGAAGTCGCCTCAAAATGGAAACTCGGCGAGGAAGGCAAGGACAACGGCGCGCTTCTGTTCCTCGCGGTCAAGGACAGGAAGAACCGGATCGAAGTCGGATACAGCTGGGAAGGGAGCCTGAACGACGCCCGCTGCGGCGACCTGCTGCGCGACGCCGTGCCGTTGCTCCGCGACAAACGCTACGCTGACGCCTGCGCGAAGATCATCCGCGGCATGGAAAGCTGTCTCGCCGGCGGTCCGGCGGCAAATGCGGGACAGGCGGGAACCGCAAGCTCGATCACGGTCGCGCCGCAGATCACGCCGGTCGAACCGAAGTTCGATCCCCGCCGGGGGAACACGACCCAGGCAGTATTCGGGCTTCTTGGCGCGATCGGTTCGCTCCTGGGCGTCCTGCTTTTCTATTTCGGGTTCGTGGTCGAATCGTCGGCGCCCCATTACGAGATCATCGACCCGACGAAACCCAAGCCGAAAAAGACATCGGGCAAAGGCGGGTCCGGCGGGTCGTCAAGCCATCGTTCGAGCTCGTCCAGCTCCAGTTCCAGTTCCTCCGGCGGAAGTTCCCGGAGATCGGGCGGCGGAGGCGGCTCCTTCGGCGGGGGCGGCGCATCCGGCGGCTGGTAAAATGGCACGTGGGACGGGACGTTTCCGGCACGACGATGAGCACATCCCGGCATTCCCTGCTTTCTATGCGCGCCCGGCAGCACGCTCGGCGGATTCAAATCGGTTTTTTCGGGAAAACGCCTTGAAAAGCGTTCAAAACGGGTATATATTTTTTCTAAATAAATACAACAACCAACCCGAATACCCGTATCAAAGAAGGATGATTGCCCATGCCCGCGTCCGTCAACCCCAAGTTTTTTGAAGTCAGCAAACTCGGCGAATGCCAGATCAAATCCCCGCTCATCGACAGCCCGGTCCATTTCCACTCCGACGACGAGGCGATCCTGCTCGACCGCGACTATACGTTCCTGCTCGAACACACAAAGGCGATGAACGGCTATGTGCCGGTCTTCGAGCGCGCCGGCATCCGCAAGATGATCTTCCACGACCCGCGCTGGAGCAAGGCGGCGATCCTCACCGCGGGCGGTCTCTGCCCCGGTCTGAACGACGTGATCAAGGGGCTCACGCTGACCCTGCGCCAGACCTACGGCGTGCCGCTGGTCTACGGCATCCCGTACGGCTACGCCGGTCTCAATTCCGAACTCGGCTACCAGCCCATCATCCTCAACGAGGACACGGTCGACAACATCCATGAGACGGGCGGCACCATCCTCGGCTCCTCGCGCGGGGCGCAGGATCCGGAAAAGATGCTGGAGACGCTCGTCCGCATGGACATCAACATGCTCTTCTGCATCGGCGGCGACGGCACGCTCCGCAGCGCCCACGCCATCGCCGAAGCTGCGAAGGCGCGCAACCTGAAAATCAGCGTGGTCGGCATCCCGAAGACGATCGACAACGACATCTGCTTCATGGACCGCACATTCGGATTCGAGACCGCCGTGTACGCCACGAACCCGATCATTACGGCAGCGCACAACGAGGCGAAAGGCGCGTACAACGGCATCGGTCTGATCCACGTGATGGGCCGCGACAGCGGATTCATCGCCGCCTACGCCACGCTCGCCAACACACACATCAACTTCTGCCTCGTTCCCGAGGTCAAGTTCACGCTCAACGACGGCGACCATCCGTTCATGCCGATCCTCTTCGAACGCATCAAGCGCCGCCACCACGCGGTCATCATCGTGGCGGAGGGCGCCGGACAGGACCTCATCCCCGGCGAACGCGAACTCGACAAGTCCGGCAACCTGCTCAACAAGAATATCGGCATCTTCCTTAAGGACGAGATCAAAAAGCAGGCGAAGGAGGCGGGCATCGAGGTCAATGTGAAGTATTTCGACCCCACCTACCAGATCCGCGCCGGCGCGGCGAACGGCACCGACGCCGTATTCTGCCTCATGCTCGCGCAGAACGCCGTCCACGCAGCCATGTCCGGCCGCACCGACGTCGTCATCGGCCACTGGAGCGAATCCTTTACCCACGTGCCGATCCCCATGGCGGTGAAGGAACGCAAGAAAATCGACCCGGTCGGCTCCCTGTGGCAGGCGGTCCGCCTCAACACCTGGCACATGTGATCCCGGCGCGCCGCCCGTAACGGAAGGAAACCCAAGGTATGTCATATCAGGTAATCGCCAGAAAATGGCGTCCGCAGCGCTTCTCCGACATGGTCGGACAGGAACATATCGCACGCACGCTCAAAAACGCCGTGAAGTCCGGTCGTATCGCCCACGCGTACCTGTTCGTCGGACCGCGCGGCATCGGGAAGACCACCACGGCGCGCATCTTCGCCAAGGCGCTGAACTGCGAAAACCCGCGGGACGGCGAACCGTGCTGCGAATGCGAGTCCTGCCGGTCCATCGCCGACGAAACGAACGTGGACGTGATCGAGATCGACGCCGCCACGCACACCCAGGTTGAAAAAGCGCGCGAACTCTGCGAGGACGTCCAGCACCTCCCCATCCGCTCCAAGTATAAAATCTACATCATCGACGAAGTGCACATGCTCTCGAAGAGCGCATGGAACGCCCTCCTCAAGACCATTGAGGAGCCGCCCGCCCACGCCAAGTTCATCTTCGCCACGACCGAGGTCAACAAGGTCCTCCCCACGGTCATCTCCCGCTGCCAGCGTTTCGACCTCCGCCGCATCCAGGCGACCGCCATCGCCGCGCGCCTCAAGATGATCGCCGACGCCGAAAACGTCAAAATCTCCAAGGAAGCGATCGACGTCATCGCGCAAGCGGCGGACGGCGGAATGCGCGACGCCCAGTCCCTGCTCGACCAGCTCATCTCCTTCTTCGGCGGCGACGAATCCGGCATCACAGAAAAACAGGCGCTTGACCTCTTCGGTCTCACCGCGCCCGGGGAAATGGAAGCGCTCCTGAACTCCATCACGCACAACGACCGCGCCGCCGTCATCCGCGACATCCACGACTTCGCCGACCAGGGAAAAAACCTCGAAACGCTCTTCGAGGAGATCATCTCCTGGCTCCGCGGCATCCTGCTCAGCCGCATCCTCGGCGACAACACCACCTCCGTGCTCGACGAAACGCCGGAAAAGATCGGCGCGTTCCGCCGCATCGCCGAAACCATCGCGCCCGCCTCGGTCCAGCGCCTCCTCGAAAGCATCTCCGGCGCGGGATACCTCCTCCGCGACGCCATTAACAAGCAGGTCTTCCTCGAATCCATCCTCCTGAAAGCAATGCGCATCGCGCATGAGCCACAAATCTCCGACCTCATCGCGCGCCTCAACCAGATCCGCTCCGCCGGCGAACTCGCTCCCCTCGAATCCGTCGTCCCGCTCTACGAACTCCCCGCCGGACAGGCGTTCACCGCGCCCGGCTCGAGATTCGCCGTGCCGTCCATTCCCGCCATCCCCGTGAACGAGATCGGGAAACATCCGGAACCGTCGGCCGCGCCGCAAATCGCGCCGCAAGCTCAGTCCGAGCCTGAAACGGAAAAAAAAACGTCCGTTGAAAACGCCCCTGCCGCCACGCATGTAGACCCCGTCGCCGCACACGAACCTCAGGTCGAGGTCATCGCCGAACCGGTTCCCGAAGTTGTTTCCGCGCCTCAAGCCGAGGCGAAACAGGAGCCCGCGCCCGAACCTCAGGTCGAGGTCATCGCCGAACCGGTTTCCGAGGCTGTCTCCGCACCTCAAGCCGAGGCGAAACAGGAGCCCGCGCCCGAACCTCAGGTCGAAGTCGTCACAGAGCCTGTCATCGAACGTCCGCCCGAGGAAGAGAACGCCGTCCGTGTCAAAGCGCCTCGCGCACGCCGCTCCGCCGCGCCCGCCCAGAAAGACGCCGACGCTGAAGTCGAGGAGATTTCCGGTCCGGTCATCTGGGAACAGCTGATCTTCGACGTCCGTGAAACCCTCTGCAAAAAGACGCTCGCCCAGGCGATGCTCGCGGGTAAGGTCGTCTCGTTCAACGGTCCATGCCTCAAGGTCGCGTTCGATTCGGTGTACTCCATGGGCGAATCCATGCTGGTCTCACGCGAAAAACCTCTGCTCGACATGAGACTCGCCGCAATCGCGGAACGTCCCGGAGCGTTTTTAAACATTGAACGCCGCGCCGGACTGGTCACGCCCGCGCAGCGCAAACAGAAAGAGGATATGGAGGCGTTGCGGCGCGAAACCGAGCGGAAACCGTTCATCGCATCCATTCTGGACACGTTCGACGGGTATCTGTCGGATGTCCATCATCTGGACAGGGACGAAGAAGGGGAGGACAGCGGCATCTAGTTTGAGCTTGAATTATTCGGATTACCAAAAAAAATCGAAAAAAGTTTAAAAATCAATTTGACATTGCGAACAATTCGGATTATATTTTATTAGATCAACAAGAACGTTCGTTGTTTGAATTGATTCTTAAACCCTCAACATAGGAGATCCGACTATGAAGACTCTCAACAAGACGCTCGCTATCGGCGCCGCGATCACCGCGGCGGTAATCCTCGCTCCGGCAGCTTTCGCGCAGGGACGCCACGGTCCGCCCCCGCCACGCCCGAGCAACGGCATCCAGCTCGCTGCCGACATCGTAAACCTGGTGCGCTCGGTCTTCGAACCGCGCCCCGCTCCGGTCATTGTGACGCCGCAGCCGCGCGTGGTCGAAACGCAAGTCGTCACGACCACGCCGGTCGTCACGACCACGCCGGTCGTCACGACCACGCCGGTCGTCACCACCACGCCGACGACCACAATCGTGACGGGCGCCGTCACGACAATCCCGGAGTACAGCTACGGCTACTACTACGGGGAATACGTCCCGTACTACGATGGATGGTTCTACTATGCCGACGCCTGGGTCTGGGGCGGAATCGGTCCGCGTCCTCCGGCTCCGCCGAGATGGGCGCCTCCGCCGCGTCCCCGTCATGATCCGCCGCCTCCGCGCACGGTTGTAGTCCGTCCGGAACCGCGTATCGGTCACAGCCCCGCGCCCGTGGTGCACCGCGCGGAACCCCGTCGCGAACCTGCCCGCACGGTCGTCGTCCGCCCGGCGGAGAAGAAAGGCGGCGCAATCCCGGTCGCGCCGAGCCAGCACGGCGTCCCTCGCAAAGGCCGTTGAACCGAGTTCGGAGGCAAGACGCATCGCGCTTCCGACAGTTCATGGAACAGTTCAACGTCTGCCCGGCTCCACCATCCGCGGAGCCGGGCTTTCCGTTTTTCAGGACAAGCTTTTTTACAAGAAAAAACGGGAGAAAATCAAGTCGTTCTCTTGAAAAAACGCCTTTCAAGGCTATTGTTATGTAGTATATCCTCATCTCATCAACCAAACAACATCAGAACAGGATGCAACAATGAGCTACTATCTGGGTCTTGACTCCAGCACGCAGGGCCTCAAAGCCGAGGTCATCGACACCGTCGCCGGCAAAGTCGTCGGCTCCTTCGCGGTCAACTTCAAGAACGATCTGCCGGAATACAAATCCCCGAGCGGATACCTTCCCAACGACGACGAAAACGTCCGCCAGGCGGATCCGCGCATGTGGGTCGCCGCCATGGACATGCTGTTCGACCGCATGAAAAAGGCGGATTTCCCGATGGAAAAGATCGCCGGCATCTCCGGCTCGGGTCAGCAGCACGGGTCCGTCTACCTGGGCGCCCCGATCGCCGACTGGGATCCCGCGAAGCCCCTCGCCGACCAGCTCACGCCTCTCCTTTCCCGCGCGGTCGCCCCGATCTGGATGGACAAGTCCACCGACAAGGAATGCGCCTGGCTGACCGAGCAGTTCGGCGAAAGGCTCCGCAGGGACACCGGCAGCCCGGCGATCGTGCGCTTCACCGGTCCGCAGATCCGCAAGTTCGCCGTGACCGAGCCGGAAGCCTGGGCGAAGACGAAGACCGTGCACCTCGTGAGCTCCTTCCTCTGCTCCGTTCTCTGCGGCGGGGACACCCCGATCGACTACGGCGACGGCGCCGGCATGAACCTGCTGAACCTCCATACACTTGCGTGGGATCCCGAGATCACCGCCGCCACCGCGCCCGACCTCATGAACAAGCTCCCGCCCGTGAAGCCCTCGAACACCGTCGCGGGCAAGCTCTCCGCCTACTTCACCAAGTACGGACTGACCGCGGGCATCCCGGTCGTGGTCTGGTCCGGCGATAATCCGTGCAGCCTGATCGGCGTCGGCGGCGGCTCCTTCGGCACCGCGGTCATCAGCCTCGGCACCAGTGACACCTTCTTCGCCACCATGCAGGATTTCGTGACCGATCCGGACGGATGCGGCCACGTGTTCGGCAACCCGGCGGGCGGCTTCATGAGCCTCATCTGCTTCACCAACGGCTCCTTCGCACGCGAACACCTCCGCGACGAGCTCGGCGTGGACTGGCACTTCTTCGACGTCACCGCGTGCGCCGAGACCAAGCCCGGCAACGGCGGCAAGCTGATGCTCCCCTACTACGAAGCCGAAAATACGCCCGCCGTCCCCGCCGGCGTCGTCCGCAACTTCGACCCCGCCTCCGCATCCAAGGCGGAACAGATCCGCTGCCTCCTCGAATCCCAGGCGCTCACCATGCGCCGCCACTCCGCGTGGCAGGGCGACGGCAGCTTCAAGCGCATCCGCGTGACCGGCGGCGCGTCCAAGAGCGCAACCTTCCGCCAGATCCTCGCCGACGTCTTCCAGGCGAAGATCGAGACCGTCTCCATCGCGAACTCCGCATCCCTCGGCGCAGCCATCCGCGCCGCCAACGGCATCGAAGGAACCCCCTTCGAGGACCTCTACGCGATGTTCTGCGCCTCCGCCTCCGTCATTGAGCCCGACGCCTCCCTGCGCGGCCTCTACGACGGCATGATGGCGGATTACGCCGCCCTCGAATCCAGCCGCGGCTGATCCATCGTCTTTCCTGAGACAACGATGCACCGTTCGTCAACCCAGACGGACGGTGCATTCTTTTACGATGCCAAAGGCATCTGAACTGTCATGCGTGTATGATTCTCTCCTTCGCCCAGGAGAAAAGCGTTTTCGAGGCTGAGGCGAAATCAACGGGTTCGCCGTTTTTCATGGCGAGAAACGCCTGGACGATCTCTTTGTCGGAGGCAGCCGCATACTGCAACAGCTCATCCAAACGGCGGCAATACACCCCGGTGCGGCGGTACGTGGTTGCGCGGAGGGAAAAGGTCGCCGTCTTATACAGACCGCGGAGGATGCCTTCGTCTTTTTCGTAAAGCATGTTATGGATGCATCCATGGTAAACGCCGCAGGCTCCGGTCAGGATCGCGCGGTCGATGTCGGCGGGCTTGACGAGCGACAACACATCATCCAATGTACCGACCAGGGGATTCGTATCGCGGCAGAACTGGAACAGCTCCGACGGCTCCCAGCGCAGCAGTTCCTCTTTCCCGGACAGAAATCCGCAGACCAGTTCCCTGTGGTCAAGCGAATCCAGCATGGCGCCGTAGGACGCGATATCCTCCGCGGTGAGGGCGTCCAGGATCACGACCAAGTCGATGTCGCTGGACTCCGTCGCCTCGCCGCGCGCACGGCTGCCCTGAAGCCCGGCGAACCACACGCGCCCTCCGAACGTCTCACGCAGAGCCCGCGTAAAACGTTCCAGCCAGGATTCGAGTCCGATCATAAAGGCAGCCGGGATGACCGGGGAAACAGATTATTCTTCTGTTTCAGTCTCTTCGGACTGGTTTTCGACTTCGGGCTGAAGCGTCTCGACCATCTGCTCCAGCACCTCCAGAAAGATCTGCTGTTTCTTCTCGTCAATGTTGCGGAAGAAATGGTCCATGTAGTCGGTGAAGTAGTTGTCGTGGCGGCGTTTCAGCGCGATGCCCTGTTTCGTGAGGGAGATATGGATGGCACGGCGGTCTTCGCTGGACTGTTCTCGCTGCACGATGCCGTCCTCCACAAGGGAGTCGATCGTCTGGGAGACCGCGCCGGGAGTCAGTCCGAAGACTTCGGCAATGTCCTTCAGCATCGGCGGCTGGTCCATGTTTGCGAAAAGATAGCTGATGACGCGGATCTTGCCGAGCGTGATCTTCTTGTTGTTGAGCGTGTTTCCGGGGGCTCCGAGGACGCGGAGCAGGTCGGTGATCTGGAAGAGCAGTTCCCAGGACATTTGCGGGGTGCGGCGGGTGGATGCGGGGGTGGCCGGCATATCGTTTATTCTCCTTACCGTTGAGGTATTGGATTGTTTTAGTCCAGAAAATATGTTGATATTATACTATACAACATAAAAACGCAAAAGCAAGCCGGAAAACATGGAAAAAGCAATATATATAGAAAGATGCTCCGGATGGCGCGAACGGCGGAGCGCGAATAATGAAAAAATCAGTCGTGTCCGAGCGAGTTTTCGCCGCCCGCGAACTGGTCCAGATCGTAGTCGACGGCAGCCGAGGACTTCCAGCCGCGCTGGCGCGCCGCTTCGTACAGCAGGATTGTCGCGGCGGTCGCCACGTTCAGGGAATCCATCAGTCCGAGCATCGGGATCACGACTTTCTGGTCGGCGGAATCCATCCAGTACGGGGTCAGACCGAACTGCTCGGCACCGACCACGATCGCCACGCCGTGCGCCATGTCCGCGTCCGTAAAATTCTTTTTGGTGTGCGGCGTGGCGGCGAGCGTGCGGATGCCGAAGGAACGGAGCCAGGCGAGGCATTCCTCGGAGGTGGCTTCGGCGAGCGGGACAGAGAAGATCGCGCCGGTGCTGGCGCGGATGACGTTCGGGTTATAGAAGTCGGTCTGCTTGTTGCAGACGATCATGGCGGTGGCGCCGACGGCGTCCGCGCTGCGGAGCATGGAGCCGAGGTTGCCGGGCTTTTCGATGGTCTCCGCGACGAGGTAAAGTCCGTCCTTCACCTTCGGGATGTCGGCAAGCGTCTTGCGTTTGACCTCGATCACGGCGATCAGCCCCTCGGGACGGTCGCGGTAGGCGAGCTTGCGGAGGATGTCCTCGGTGCAGCGGTAGAGCGATGCGCCGTGCGAAGCAAGGGAATCCAGCAGCGCATCCTCGTTTTCGCCGAGAAAGAGCTCGGGGCAGTAGAAGACCTCGTGGAATCTGAGGCCGATGGCGTCCGCGCGGAAGAGTTCGCGGTAGCCCTCGAGCAGCGTCACGCCCTGCGCGTCGCGTTCGCGGCGTTCCCGCAGGGACGCGGCGTATTTGACCTTCGGGTTCTTCAGGCTGGTGAGGAGTTCGTCGTGTCGCATGGCGTCCGCCGGATGGAAAAAGATACGTTCAGGCAAGTTTTTCCGCGAGGAGTTTCCGGACGCCGGCGAGCTTCACGCAGACGCAGAAGAGCTCGATGGCGGTCTTCAGCTCGTCGAGCGGCGGATAGGAGGGCGCGATGCGGATGTTGCGGTCGAGCGGATCATGGTGCAGCGGGAAGGTCGAGCCGGGACCTGTCAGTTTGACGCCTGCGTTTTTGGCGAGCTCGATGACCTGCGTCGCGCAGCCGGGCATGGTGTCGAGGGCGATGAAGTAGCCTCCCTTCGGACGCATCCAGAAGGCAAGTCCGGTCCCGGCAAGCTCGCGGTCGAGCGTGTCGAGCACAAGGTCGAATTTCGGGCGGAGTTCGCGCGCCAGGACGCGCATGTGCTCGCGGACGCCCTCGGCGCTCTTCAGGTAACGCACGGTGCGGAGCTGGTTGAGCTTGTCCGGGCCGATGGTCTGGATGCTCATGTGGTGCTTCAGTTCGGCGAAGTTGCCGGATCCTGTGGCGAGCAGCGCCACGCCGGCGCCGGGGAACGTGATCTTCGAGGTGGAGAAGAAATAATAGACGCGTTCGGGGTTGCCCGCGTCGTCGGCGCTCGCGAAGATGTCCTTCAGATGGCATTCCTCGTAGATGTGGTGCACGCCGTAGGCGTTGTCCCAGAAGATGCGGAAATCGGGCGCGGCGGTGTGCATGGAAGCGAGACGGTCGACCGTCTCGTCGGAGTAGCACACGCCCTGCGGATTGGAGTACAGCGGGACGCACCAGATGCCCTTCACGGCTTCGTCGGAACCGGCGAGCTTCTCGACGATGTCCATGTCGGGACCGGTAGGGGTCATCGGAACCGGGATCATTTCGATGCCGAGGTCCTCGCAGATCGCGAAATGGCGGTCGTAGCCGGGGCACGGGCAGAGGAATTTGACGATAGGGAGGCGTCCCCACGGCATGTACCCGTGCGTGCCGAAAACCCAGTGGCGCACGATCGTGTCGTACATCATGTTCAGGCTGGAGTTGCCGCCGATCATGAGGCGGTCGCGCGGGATGCCGAGCAGCTCGGAGAAGAGCTTGCGCGCCTCGTGGATGCCTTCCAGACAGCCGTAGTTGCGCGCGTCGATGCCGCCCTCGACCATGTAGCCGTCGAGGCGGTCCAGGATGCCGTTCGTCAGGTCGAGCTGGCTGCCGGATGGCTTCCCGCGGGACATGTCGAGCTTGAGGTTGCGGGCCTTATATCCGGCATACTGGCGTTCAAGGTCCGCCTGAATCTCCCTCAGGCGTTCCGCGGACTGTTCGGAATAGTTATCCATCTCTGGGACAGGGTCCTATGCTGAATTGATTGATTTTTAGACAAATCCTATTAATATACAGCATATTTCATAAAAATTCAAATCGTTTGCCGGAAAAACGCGTTTTTCCGGCGGAAACGAGGGCAAAAAAATGGGAAGACGGGACGGGAAATGCGGACTCAGTAGAGCGAATCCTGCCAGTGGGACGCCAGTTCGGGATTGCTCCGGCGCAATTTCTCGAACACGCTGTTTTCGATCTGGCGGATGCGTTCGCGCGTCAGGTGGAACTCCTCGGCGATCTGCCGGATGCTCATCGGTTCGTAGCCGTCCAGCCCGAACCGCATCTGAACGAACTTGCGATCACGTTCGGGGAGACCGTCGACAGCCTTGTGAACGACGTCGCGGAGGAACTGGAACGACAGGTGCTGTTCCGGGTTGAAATCCTCGCTGTCGGAGGGCGTGCCGAACCGATCCTCCTGCGTGATATCGGAATCCTCGGAAAGCGCGTTGGAATGAAGCGGAGCCTGCAATGAAATCTGCTGGCGCGCCATCTGCCGGATGGCGTGGATGCGCGCCTTCGGCATTTCCAGTTCCGCCGCCAGGTCCTCCACCGTAGGCTCCACGCCGTACCGCTTGACGTATGCCTGTTCCGCACGGTTGATGCGCGAAATGGTCGCGAGCATATGCTGGGGGATGCGGATCACGCGGGTCTGGCGCGCCAGCGCGCGCATGATCTCGTGGCGGATCCACCACGTGGCGTAGGTGGAGAATCTGTGGCCGAGGCTGCTGTCGAACCGGTCGAGCGCCTTCACAAGCCCGATGTTGCCCTCCTGCACGACGTCGATCAGCTGCTGAGACTGGTTGCAGGACTGTTTCGCGATGCTGATCACGAGCCGCAGATGCGAATACAGGATGCGCTGGCGGAGCTGTTCCATCTGCTCAAACGCCTCCTTCATCGTCCGGTAGACGGACAGACAGAGCGCGCGGTCCGGCATCAGGTTCCTGCGGAATTGTTCGTCCATGGCGGGCGATTCCGGCGTGGTGCACCAGGAGGACGCCACGTGGTACCACTCCTTGACTTTCAGCGTGGAGACAGGATAGCGCATGAGGAGTTCGCGGGAACGCGCCCACATCGCTTCGCGGTCGGATTTCTTCTTGAAACGGAGCGAGTCGTAAAACCCGGTCAGCTCCTTGCGGAACGCCGCAATCTCCGCCTTCCATTTCAGCAGGGCGGGCAGCGCGGACGGCAGATTCCCGCGGATGGCGTCGGGCAGCTTGGATTCCACGAAGAGCGAGGTCACGACGTCGGGCGTCCGGCAGAGGTCCACGACGCGTTCGTGTTCCTCCAGCACGAAAAGGAACTGCGCCAGGCACGAACGGATCTCCTGCATCCGGGCGTCGATCTCGCTCCAGACGGATTCCTCCTCGGCGGGTGCGAGCGGCGTGCAGCCGGGGTCGTACAGCTGATGGAAGACCGCTTCTTCGCTGGTCTCGAACCCGGGCGCGACGGTACCCCGCTTCGGAGAATCCGAAGCAACGGTTTTTTCCGTTTTTGTCCGGGCCTGTATCTTTCTAGCCATGATGTCGTGCCGGTATTCGAAGTCTAGTATGTGATGCGAATCCCGTGCCGTTGCGAAGCACGGCACTGCAGCGGTGGAGGCTTTGCCTCCCGCGTTTCTGCCATAAATATACTACCCGTACCGCGGAAAGTCAAGGAAAACACCGCAAGCAGTGCTGAAGATGTGCCCGGCTATGCCCGGGCACGGGCGCCCGCTTTTCTTCACAGCTCGTCGCCGTGTGCGACAAGCCCGCCGAACAGAGAAACGGTCGCCGCGCCTTTTACCACCCAGGAACAGGGCGTCGTGATCAGGATGTCCGTGACCGCCGCCGAGGGAAGCCAGAAGTATTTCCAGCAGTACCCGAGCGTTCCGATCGGGTCTTCGTTGTCCTGTTTCGCTTCATCCTCGAATTCCTCCGCAAACACGGAAAGGTTGTCGGCGAAATCGTCAATGCGGGTCAGCACTTCGCGGCGGTCGCCTTCCTGCACGTACGGGAACAGCAGGACCATCGCATGGTAGTCCG
Source organism: uncultured bacterium (assembly GCA_902802585.1). Classification (GTDB taxonomy): domain Bacteria; phylum Verrucomicrobiota; class Lentisphaeria; order Victivallales; family UBA1829; genus UBA1732. Next base: position 40,281 of record CADCMR010000009.1, on the reverse strand, counting down.
GCACCAGACTGACCACGCACGGTTCGGACAGAAGCGGCAGGTCGTCGGGATGAACTCGCATCCGGAGCGTGTCGTCCGGCTGAATGGACGACAGGTGTTTTACGGGAAGAACGGTTCCGTCCCGGGTGAGTTCCACGGTATTGTCGAACTGATTCTCGCCCGGCATCCACTCCCGCAGGATGTTGTGGGCGCGGAGCGCGGCGGGATCGGGGACCGCCTCCAGGTTAAGGCGGATCAGGTTCTCCGGGACGGGTTCCATGGGGATGCGCTTTTCAACCGGTTCGTACGTATTCCAGGTCACGTCGAACGCGGTGAGGAACGGCCATACGTAATGCTTCGTTCGTTTCTTGCCGGAAAAGACGATCTCGCTCCGGTCGGGGGTATACTCGTAATAACGGTTTGTGACGGACGCGTTCTCGGATCCAAGGCGATCCCACGTTTTTTCGGTTATCGCCCAGCAGCAGCCGGTGCAATAGAATCCCGCCGCTATGACGAGCACGGCAAAGAGGATATTGCGGATCAGTATTTTTTTCCAGTTCATTTCCAGTCTCCGTATGATCGTTTTATTCCCATACTATATCACAAAACGCCGAAAAAACAACCTGAATAAAAAAAACGGATTGCAAAAAAAATGATGATGCTCAGGCGCAGTTTGAGCCCCCATTGGATTGAATCCTGGCCATTACCGCGCGACGTAGCGGCGTTCCATGCGACCGCCGAACGAACAGAGGATGTCGTAGACGTGCGTGCCTTTGAGCTTCGCCCATTCCTCGGGGGAGACGGTTTCGCCCATGTCGGAGCCGATGAGCGTGACGATCTCGCCCTGATCGGGGAGTTCGCCGCCGAGCGGGGCGAGTGAGACCATCGTATAGTCCATGCAGACGCGTCCGAGCACGGGGCAGCGGCGTCCGCGGATGAGGAATTCCGCGTGGTTGGAAAGCTGGAGCGGGAGACCGTCGGCGTAGCCCGCGGAAATGAGCGCGATGTCGGTGTCCTCGGTCAACGTGCAGGTGCATTCGTAGCCGACGTTGTGGCCTTTCGGGAGACGGCGGACGGCGATCACGTGGGAATAGCAGGAGACGACCGGTTCGAGGCAGGAGGCGAGCTTCGGATCGGGGGAGAAGCCGTACAGCGAGATGCCGACGCGCGCGCAGTTGTAGGGCGTCCGGACGGCTTCGTGCAGGCAGCCGATGGCGTCGCTGTTCGCGAAATGCACGTTCGGGATCATGATATGGCGTTCGGCGACGGCGTCCAGCACATAACGGAACAGCCGGAGCTGTTCGCGGGTCATGGGGTGGTCGATCTTGTAGCCGACGGGGAAATGCGAGAAGATGTCGGTGCAGCGGATGTTGGGGAGCGCGGCGATCTTCGCGATGGCGTCCGGGGCCTCTTCGGGGAGAAGCCCCAGGCGGCCCATGCCGGTGTCGAGCTTGATCATCACGTCGAGCGTGCGGCGCTGGCGGACCGCCTCCTCGCTGAGCATCCGCGCGACTTCGAGCGACGGGATGCTCGGGACCATGCCGAAATGCACGACGTCAGCGATCTCGGTATTCAGCAGAGCGCCGAGCAGACGGACGTTTTTTCCGAAGGAGATGATCTTGAGGGCTTCCGAAGGCGTCGCCACGCAGAACGTCGGGGCGTAGTCGCACAGCGACCGCGCGACCTCGACCGCGCCCAGGTTGTAGGAATCCGCCTTGATGACCGGGAAGAGGGCGGCGGGCGAAATCGACCTTGCGAGCGTACGGTAGTTGCGCTGCAACGCGCCGAGGTCGATTTCGAGCCAGATTCTGTCGGCCATGGTCCGGAGTCCCCCTCGGTCAGATCACTTATGGTATTCCTGCAGGGACTTGGGTTCCTTGTCGGCGTTCGCGCGGACAGCCTCAATGCCGATCGCGGTCGCGTTGGCGGCGGCGATGGTCGTCATGTACGGGATGCGGTTCTGGATGGCGCTGCGGCGAATGTAGCTGTCGTCGACTTTGCCCTCGCGTCCGATCGGCGTATTGATGATGAGCTGGATCTTGTTGTTCTTGATCATGTCGAGCACGTCGGGACGCCCCTCGCCGAGCTTGCAGACGACGGTATTCGGAATGCCGTTCTCGTTGAGGAAGGCGGAGGTGCCTTCGGTGGCGAGGATGTCGAATCCGAGCTTCTGGATCTTCTGCGCGATCGGGAGCAGGTACTTGCGGTAGTGGCGGCTGACGGAGATCAGCACGGTACCCTCGGTGGGCAGGCTGCATCCGGAGGCGGCCTCCGCCTTGAAGAACGCGGTGCCGAAGTTGTCGGCGATGCCCATGACTTCACCCGTGGCGCGCATTTCCGGTCCGAGGATCGGGTCGACTTCCGGGAACATGTTGAACGGCAGGACGGCCTCCTTGACGGCGACGAACGGTGTGACACCGGTCTTCGGGAGCTTGAACTGGGAGATCTTCTTGCCGAGCATGAGTTCGGTGGCGACGCGCGCGAGCGGGACGCCCGTAACCTTGGAGATGATGGGCACGGTGCGGGAGGCGCGCGGGTTTGCCTCGATGATGTACACCTCGTCCTCGCAGATGGCGTACTGGACGTTCATGATGCCGTCAACCTTGAAGTCCTTGGCGATCTTCGCGGTGTATTCCTCGATGGTCTTCTGGTGTTTTTCCGGGATGGTGATCGGCGGGATGGTGCAGGCGGAGTCGCCGGAGTGGATGCCGGCGAGTTCGACGTGTTCCATGATGGCGGCGACGTAGGTCTCGTTGCCGTCCGCGATGGCGTCGACTTCGCATTCGATGGCGTTGTCGAGGAAGCGGTCGATCAGCATCGGGTATTCGGGGCTGACCTGGAGGGATTCGACTGCGTAGCGGCGGAGCGTAGCCTCATCATAGATGACTTCCATGCCGCGGCCGCCGAGCACGAAGGAAGGACGGACCATAACGGGGTAGCCGATCTCGTTGGCGATCTTCACCGCCTCTTCGAGGGACTTGCTGGTGGCGCTGCGCGGCTGGAGGATGTTCAGGGCGATCATGCGTTCGCGGAAGTATTCGCGGTCTTCGGCGAGGCGGATGCCCTCCGGCTGGGTGCCGAGGATGTTCACGCCGTTGTCCTTGAGCTCCTGCGCGATGTTGAGCGGGGTCTGACCGCCGAACTGCACGATCACGCCATAGGGTTTCTCCTTGGCGTAGATCGAGAGCACGTCCTCGGTCGTGAGCGGCTCGAAAAAGAGCTTGTCGCTGGTGTCGTAGTCGGTGGAGACGGTCTCGGGGTTGCAGTTGACCATGATGGATTCATAGCCGTTGTCGCGGAGCGCGAACGCGGCATGGACGCAGGTGTAGTCGAACTCAATGCCCTGGCCGATGCGGTTCGGGCCGCCGCCGAGGATCATGATCTTCTTGTTGCTGGAGACTTCGACCTCGTCCGGAACGTTCTGGTAGGTCGAATAGTAGTAGCAGGCGTTCTCGACGCCGCTGACCGGGACCTTGCAATAGGCCGCGACCACGCCGAGCTTGATACGGCGTTCGCGGACGGTGCGTTCACTGACGGAGAAGAGCTTGGCGAGGTACTTGTCGGAGAATCCGTCGCGCTTTGCCTGGACGAGCATGTCGTCCGGGAGGGACATGAAGCTGAACTTCTGGAGTTCGCCCTCGAACTGCGCGAGCTCCGCCATCTGCTCGATGAAGTAGCGCGTGATGAAGGACATGCCGACGACCTCGTCGACCGTGCCGCCGCGGCGGAGAAATTCGTAGATCATGAAGAAGCGCTTGCTGTTCGGCGTGCGGATCTTCTCGCGGAGCTGGTCCATGGAGAGGGCGGCGAGCTTGGCATCAAGGCCCGGGCCGCTGCGGCCGATCTCGAGCGAGCGGATCGCCTTCTGGAAGGCTTCCTTGAAGTTCTTGCCGATGGACATGACTTCGCCGACGGCCTTCATCTGGGTCCCGAGGGCGTCCTTCGCCTGCGGGAACTTCTCGAAAGCCCAGCGGGCGAACTTCACAACCACGTAGTCTCCGCTCGGCGTGTACTTCTCAAGCGAGCCGTCGCGCCAGTACGGAATCTCGTCGAGCGTGATGCCGGTGGCAAGAAGCGTGGAGACGTGGGCAATCGGGAAGCCGGTCGCCTTCGAGGCGAGGGCGGAGGAACGCGAGGTACGTGGATTGATCTCGATGACGACGATGCGACCGTCCTTGCGGTTGTGCGCGAACTGGACGTTCGTTCCGCCGGTCACGCCGATGGCGTCGATGATGCGGTAGGAGTAGTCCTGGAGCTTTTCCTGGACTTCCTTGGAGACGGTGAGCATAGGGGCGACGCAGAAGCTGTCGCCGGTGTGGACGCCCATCGGGTCGACGTTTTCGATGAAGCAGACGGTGATCTTCTGACCCTTCTCGTCGCGGACGACTTCGAGCTCGAGCTCTTCCCAGCCGAGCACGCACTGCTCGACGAGGACTTCGTGGATCAGACTGGCTGCGAGGCCGCGCGCCATGACCTGGCGTAGCTCTTCCACATTATACACGATGCCGCTGCCGGTGCCGCCCATGGTGTAGGCGGGACGGAGCACGACGGGGTATCCGATGCGAGCGGCGATGGCTTCGCCTTCCTCGACGGAGTTGGCTGGGGCGGATTCCGGCACGGGGACGCCGAGCTTCGCCATGGTCTTCTTGAACTCAATGCGGTCTTCGCCGCGCTTGATGGCGTCGAGGTCCACGCCGATGACCTGCACGCCGTATTTGGCGAGGACACCGGCTTCGGCGAGGCTGGAGGAGAGGTTCAGGGCGGTCTGACCGCCGAGGTTCGGCAGCAGCGCGTCCGGACGCTCGCGCTTGATCACGCGCTCGACGCCCTGGACGGTGAGCGGTTCGATGTAGGTGTGATCCGCCATGCCGGGGTCGGTCATGATGGTGGCAGGGTTCGAGTTGACAAGGACGACCTCGTAGCCGGCTTTTCTGAGCGCTTTGCAAGCCTGGGTGCCGGAATAATCGAATTCACAGGCCTGACCGATGATGATCGGACCGGAGCCGATGATGAGGATTTTTTTAATGTCTTGCCGCTTCGCCATTGTGGTATCTCCGTGTTTTGACGTTGACAAATTCTCAAAAAACCAAATTGAAATAATATGCCATGATTTCGGCGATTTTCAAGGAAAAAACGCGTTTTTTCGCGAAAAAAAGGCGGTCTCCGCAGAGGGAGACCGCCGGTGACTTGCGTCGGAAAAAAGTCCGGACAAATTACTTCTTGAGGGCCGCCTGGCCTTTCTGAAGGGACTTGAGCACGGAGTAGTAGCAGGGCTTCGGGTCGAGGTTGTTGTCGAAGACCAGCGGCTGACCGCCGCGAAGCCAGGACCAGCTGTCGCCGATACCCCAGAGGGTGACCGCATAGATGTCCTTGTGATATTTCACGAAGAGGTCGAAGACGTCGGCATAGCGCTTCGCGAGGGCGTCGGCGGAGCTGTCGGCGTTACCCTGGACGCTGTCGTCGCGTTCGAGGCCGCGACCGCTGTTGCGGAAGCCGTTGCGGGTGTTGATGTCCATTTCGGAGATGATGATCTTGCAGCCGGTGGAGGCGTATGCCTTGAACGCGGCTTCGATTGTCTCGATGGACGGATCGTCGTTGCTCTGCCAGTGGGCCTGCATGCCGATGGCGTCGATTCTGATTCCTTTCGCCTTGAAGTCGTTGACCATCTTCACGACGGCGTCGCGCTTGCCGGGCTTGTACATGTTGAAGTCGTTGTAGACGAGGAGGACTTTTTCATCGCCGATTTCCTTGGCGACTTTGTCGGCGATCTTGAACGCCTGTTCCATGTAGTCGTCGCCGATGGCCTGGCGCCAGTTGCCGCCGAATCCGCCCGGAGCGCGGACTCTGCCGTCGTCTTCGTAGCACTCGTTGCAGACGTCCCAGCTGTCGATTTTGCCTTTCCAGTGGGTCATGAGGGCGCGGATGTGGTTTTCGAGGCGCTTCAGGACGAGCTCACGGCTGGCGCGGCCGCCGTTCGGATCCTGGAAGACCCAGTTCGGGGTCTGGGAGTGCCAGAGGAACGTGTGTCCGTGGACTTTCATGCCGTGCTTCTGCGCGAATTCGACGAGCTGGTCGCCGGCTTCGAAGCGGAACTGGCCTTCCTGGGGTTCCGTGGCATCCCACTTCATTTCGTTTTCGCAGGTCAGACGGTTGAAGTCCTGTGCGGCGATGTCGGAGGCGATGACGTCGCTGAACGCACGGGTCGGGAGCGCGTTGCCGATCAGGAAGAGACCTTCCGCGGCCTTGCGGAGACGCGGGATATCGTCCTGCGCGGTGGCCTGGAACGCGACAGCGCCGAGGCAGATACCCGCCACGATGGCGGAGACGGATTTCATGGAGATGAACATGTTGGTTATCCTTGTGTTTGGTTTATGTTAAGTAGAGCTCAGGAATTATTTGAACTGGTACCAGTCGAGCAGCGCGGTGCTTTCCACCGGCTTCGGACCGGCAGGCTGCTGTTGCTGACCGGGACGCTGGCCGCCGCCGAAGCCGCCGCCGAAACCGCCCTGCGGGGGCTGGCCGCCGAAGCCGCCGAAGCCCTGACCACCCTGCGGAGGCTGACCGCCGAAGCCGCCGAAGCCCTGGCCGCCCTGCGGGGGCTGACCGCCGAAGCCGCCGAAGCCCTGGCCGCCCTGCGGACGCTGACCGCCCTGACCGCCCTGGCCCTGACGACGCGGACGCTGACCCTGCCCCTGCCCCTGACCGACGGGACGCTGACCGCCCATGCCGAAACCGGCAGGCTGCTGGCCGTTCGCCGCCGCCACGGTGACGACGTCAGAGGAATCAAAGAGAGCCGCGGTCGCCGGAGCGCCCTGGACTTTGAACACGAAATAGAGGTAATCGAACACGCCGTCGACCGCCTTATCGAGCTTGAAGTTGAGTTCCTTCCATTCGCCGTTGGTGTTCGCGAGCTTCACGGTGCCGAGCAGGTCGCCGTCGGCCGCGCCCTTGCGGATTTCGATGGAGGTGTTGTCGTCCTTGGCGCTGTACTTGAGCGTGCCGCCGGTCGGCTTCTTGGAGAAGTCAACGCCGGAAACGCGAATCCAGCTGTTGTTCTGCATGGAGGCGAGGACGGTTTCCTTGTTGGGACCCATCGTGCTCTTCAGACCGGGCATCTGTTCCTGCTGCGCTTCTTCCGCGGTGAGGATCTTGCCGGACTTGTTCATGGTGACGAAACGGCACTTCTGGGTCGGGTCGAAGTTCTTCAGCTGCTTCGGACCGTGTTCGGTCTCGACGACCTTCTTGATGGTTCCGTCTTCGTTGTAGAACATCTCGTCGAGGTTCACGCAGCGGGAATCGCTCTTGTTGCGGAGATTGCTGGCGATGGCGAGCTTGCGGTCGTGGTAGGCGATGTACCAGTGACCTTTGTACTCAATGATGGAGGCGTGGTTGTTGTTGCCGAGGTTCTGCTTCGGGTTGTCGAGGATGGTGCCCTTGTATTCGAACGGACCGGTCGGGGAATCGCTGACCAGGTAGTCGATGTTCGCGGTGGGGCTGAACTGCGTGCTGTAGGAGAAGTAGTATTTGCCTTTGTATTTGTGCATGTAGGAGGCTTCGAAGAACTTCGGCACGTTGAGGTGGATGGCTTCCGGATGGAGGCTGATCATGTCCTTATTAAGCTCAATGATACGCGCCTGGTCGTTGCCGTTGCCGCCGTAGTACACGAACGCGCGGCCGTCGTCATCGACGAATCCGGCGGGGTCGAAGAGCCAGCGGGAGGCGTAGTTGGAAACGTTGCCGGCAATGAGGGTCTTTCCGAGCGGATCCTTGTAGGGACCTTCGGGCTTGTCCGCCACGGCCACGCCGATGGAGGAGCCGCCGTCCGGGAAGTAGAGGTAGACTTTGCCGTCGCGGATCGCGGTGCCAGGAGCGTAGCAGTGTCCGGCCCAGGGAGCCACGGTCTGGTCCTCGCCGTACGGACCTTTGCCGCGTCCATAGCCGAAATCGTGGTTGCGGCCGACGGAGAACACGAAACCGTGGTCGGTCCAGTTCTGGAGGTCGTCGGTGGAGACCAGTTCGTAGTCGAAGAGGTCGTAGCCGCGCTGGTTGGCGATGTCATGGCTGCAGATGATGTAGATGCGGTCGTTGAACACAAAGGCGTTCGGGTCGGCCGTGTACACATGGCTGATGACGGGCTGGTCGGCTTTGACGACGCCGGCGGCGCACACGAGCGTGCAGATTGCCGCGAACATCGCTTTCAGAGTTTTGTGGGACATAGTTTGACTCCTTGCAATTTGTTAGCCGGGCACAGTTGCGGATGTCCGGCGGATGATTGACAAATTCTATCGGTTTTGAGCTCAAAAGAGCGGTTGGACCGCATCTTTTCATGCTACTATACAAGCTCGTTCCGTTTTTTCAAGCCAGAAATCCGCCTAAAAATGACTTTTTTCCGAAAAAATAATATATTTCCTGATGCTTTTTCCCGGAAAGATGACATGATATGCTCGGAAATGACGGCAGGGGGAGGTCGCCGCAAGCATGTCGCGGACGGATTCCGGGACTAGTCATGGTCGTTCCCGAAAAAGAAACGGACCGTTACGGCGGATTCCCGGGCGGAAAGATACGAACCGGAATCAGCCGGACATAGATTCGCCGGTTGCATTTTTCCCCGGTCCGTGGTATAGTAATCCTGACAACACCGCCGCAAACGCCGTTCAAACAAAAGGAGTACGCCATGAATGAACTTTGGAACATGCTGGTCGACCTGCTGACGAAATACGGAATTCTGCGGATTCTGCTCGCGATCATGGTCCTCTTCGCCGGGTGGATCGTCGCCTGGATCCTGCAGAAACTCACATTCAAATGCATGAGGAAATGCCGCATCGGGGAACGTCTCTCCGTGTGCATCGCGGACGACGCGGCGGCTCCGGCGGCACGCGCGGAAAAAGTCGCCGCGCGCATCGTCTTCTGGATCGTCTTCCTGCTCGCCGTGGTACAGGCGCTGAACCTGCTGAGCCTGCATGACGCGGCGTCGCCGCTCCGCGACGTCCTCGCCAACGTGATCGGATTCCTGCCGAACCTCTTCGCGGCGGCGATCCTCGGACTGATCGCGTGGGGCGCGGCATCGGCAGTCCGCTACGCCTCGCTGATCCTGATGCACGCGTTGCGCCTGGACGAGAAGATCGAGGGCGCGGTCGACACGGGCGGACGGGAGTGCCACCTGAGCTTCACGATCGCGACAACGCTCTTCTGGCTGATCATCCTGGCGTTCGTCCCGGCGATCCTCGGCGCGCTGCGGATCACGGGTCTGGCGCGACCGTTCGAGGCAATGACCGCGGACGTGCTGCGGTACCTGCCGCGCATCTTCGCCGCTGTGCTGATCGCCGCCGCCGGGCTATTCCTCGCGACCATCCTGCGCAAGCTCGTGGAACGCATCATTCTGGCATCCGGCGGGCTGGGCGACGCGGAGGAGGCGGGCGGGAAGCTCTTCTCCCGCGACAGCCTCGCGCGCATCTGCGGCGTGCTGGTCTTCGTCTGCATCGTGATCCCGGTGTCGGCGGCGGCGCTCTCCGCGCTCGGCATCGACTCGCTCACGGATTCCGTCTCGAAACTCTTCACGCGCATGCTGAACTCCGCCGGAAACATCGTCGCCGCAGCCATCGTACTGTTCGTGGCGTTCGCGGTCGGCGCGCTCATCGCCCGGCTCGTGTCGAGACTGCTGGCGGACGCCGGACTGGACCGCCGCGTCGGCGAACTCGGATGGAAGTCGCAGGGGAACATGAGCCCGTCGAACGTGGCGGGCAAACTGCTGTTCGCGGGCATCCTGGTCTTCGCAATGGTCGCGGCGCTCGAAATCCTCCAGCTGGAGGAATCCGCCAAGCTCGTGCGCTCCTTCCTGCCGTTCGCCGGTCGCCTCGTGCTCGGTGCTGTGGTCTTCCTGCTCGGCATGATACTGGCGAACCTCGCCGCGGACTTCGTGCGCAGCAACGGCGTGGAATCACATGTCTTCCTCTTCGCAGTGCGGATTGCCGTGCTGTTCTTCGCGGGCGTAGCCGCCCTGACCACGGCGGGGATCGGCGGATCGGCGGCGCTTCTCGCGTTCGGCATCGTGCTCGGCGCGTTCGCCGCGGCGTTCGCGATCGCGTTCGGGCTCGGCGGACGCAATTTCGCCGAACGCAAGCTGGAGGAATGGGACCGGGAAAAATCCGGCGACAAAAAAGGACCGAAATAAGCCAAAAACGGGAAAACACACGAATGCCGTATCATTACGGCACGGAACTGTGGGAGAGGGCCGCCGGCGCGGTCCCCTCCGTTTTTTTATGGGGCAAAATCCACGGTTTTTTAACGAATCGGTTTTCATTTTTCGCGTGTATGGTGTATATTAATGTTTCGCGAAAAAAGAAAGCCGCATCCGCAAAGGCAGTCCGCCGTGAACAACACGAATCCCCCGAAAAAGAAAAAATCCGCGCTCGTCATCAATGCCGAGTACGCGCTCTTCGTGGCCGTGACCTCGCTGGTCCGGCTCCTGCCGCTGCACGCGGCATACGCCGTGCTGGACTTCATCGCGTGGTCGGTGCGACATTTCAGCAAACGGCACGGACCGCGCACGCCGAGGCTGATCCTGCATTCCGGGTTCGTGAAGACGAAGGCGGAGGCGGACAAGCTGGCGCTGGAAAGCCTGAAGCATTTCGCCAAGGTCTACGTCGAGATGGTGAAGTTCGACCAGATCGTGAACGAGGACAACTTCAGCGAACACATCCGCGTGGCGGACGATCCGCTGACGCGGGAATTTATGAACCCGGCGACCGCGCCGCAAATCATCCTGACGACGGGGCATTTCGGCAACTGGGAGCTCGCGGGCGGCCTGCACAGCTACATCACCAAGCAGCGCATGACGAGCATCATGCGTCCGCTGGAGAACCCGAAGATCGGGCGCTACGTCTACGCCCGGCGCTGCCGTTTCCTGCACCGGAGTTTCCCGAAGGATATGGGCGTGCGTCCGCTGATTCAGGCGCACAGGGCGGGGGAGAACGTCACGATCGTATCCGACCAGCACGCCGTCCCGCCGGAAGGCGTCGAGGTCACGTTCTTCGGGCACCCCGCCATGGCGCAGAAGACGCCCGCCTGGCTGTACCTCCGCACGCACACACCCATCGCAATGCCGTACCTGATCCGAGACGACGACGATTTCCACTTCACGTTCCACTGCGCAAAAATGCCTGACTACCAGCCGACGGGCAACATGGAGGCGGACATCCGCGCCGTCGCCCAGCTTTACACGAACATGATCGAAGAACAGATACGTCGTTTCCCGACGCAGTGGCTCTGGTCGCACAGACGCTGGCTGGACTGCGAACGCGGTCCGTATCCGCCGCCCGCACCTCAACAGAAAGATGCTTCCCATGATGATCAAACACCCGTTAAGTGAGTTCAAGAACAACCGGCTGCTCGTTTCGCCGTCGGTCCTCGCCTGCAATTTCGCCCGTCTCGCCGACGAACTGAAAGCCGCGGAAGACGCCGAGGCGGACATGATCCACCTGGACATCATGGACGGTCATTTCGTCCCGAACATCACGTTCGGACCGCCAGTCGTCGCCTCCATGCGCAAATACACCACCCTGCCCTTCGACGTCCACCTGATGCTGGTCCATCCGGAACAATACATTGAATCGTTCGCGAAGGCGGGCGCCGACCACATCACGTTCCACATCGAGAGCGAATGCGACCCGGCGGCGGTCGCGCGGCGGATCCACGAACTCGGATGCTCCGCCGGGATCACGCTCAAACCGGGCACGCCCGCCTCGGCGATCGAGGCAATCCTGCCGGAGATCGACATGGTGCTGGTGATGTCGGTGGAGCCGGGCTTCGGCGGACAGAAGTTCCAGCCAGAAATGCTGAAGAAGGCGACGGAAATCCACAAGATGATCCGGAAGATCGGCAGCCACGCCCACATCGAGATCGACGGCGGCATCACGCGCGACAACGTCTGCGACGCCGCGGCGGCGGGCGTGAACGTCATCGTCGCCGGGACAGCGGTCTTCCGCGCGCCGGAGGGAATCAATGCCGCCGTCGCAGAACTCCACGAAGCGCAGAAGGCGCTGCCGAAAGACGCTTCCGCCAAGTAACATTTCATCCGAAAGAAGGATTCCCATACTATGGACCGTGAACACAAACTTTTCCCCGCCGACTGGCAAAAGCCGGAATCCGGAGGATTCGCGCGCTGCCTGGTCTGCCCCCGCCACTGCCTCATCGCCGAGGGACGCACCGGATTCTGCGGCGTCCGCCTCAACCGGGGCGGCAGGCTCTATTCCATGGCGTACGGCTACCCCTGCGCGCTCCAGATCGACCCGATCGAAAAGAAGCCGCTGCGGCATTTCCGCCCCGGCACGCAGGCGTTCTCCGTCGGCACCTACGGGTGCAACCTCAAATGCGTGTTCTGCCAGAACAACCACCTGTCGCGCGAGAAGTTCATGCCGAATGCCGCCTACCGCTACTACACGCCGGAAGCCCTGATCGAGCTGATCCGCCGCCACGGCAGCGAATGCGTGGCGTTCACGTTCAACGAACCGGCGGTCTGGGCGGAATACGTACGCGACTGCGCAATCCTCGCCCGCCGGGAGAAGATCAGCACGATCCTTGTCTCCAACGGCTATTTCTCCGACGAGTGCATGCAGGACGTCTTCCCGCTCTTCGACGCGGCAAACATCGACGTGAAGGGATTTGGCGATTTCTACCCGACCATGTGCTCCGGCGAGCTCGAGCCGGTAAAACATTCCTGCGAGTTTTTCAAGAAGGTCTGCGGCGGCCACCTGGAGCTGACCAACCTCGTAATCCCCGGCAAGAACGATTCGCAGCAGCAGATCGACGATTTCCTGGACTGGGTGCGCGACAGCCTCGGCATCGATACGCCCATTCATTTCACCGCGTATCACCCCGCCTACCTGTACCATGACAGCCCGCGTACGCCACGGCCGCTGCTCGACAGCATCCAGGCGCACGCGAAAAGCCGCGGATTCCCGAATGTATACCTCGGGAATATCTGCTGACACAGAGTAGGCATTCAGGCAAAAAGAATCGCCGGACGGCTGAAGAACCAGCTGCCCGGCTTTTTTGTGATTTGAATTGAGGGAAAGAATCAGAACCCGAGGTCAGGCTGAACGTCCCAGGAATCCTCTTCCCTTTCAGGGGCGGCGGGATTCTCCGGCTTGGACGTCTTATCCTCGGGCTTCTTTTCCGGCGCAGGAGCGGAAGCAGGAGCCGGAGCGGCTTTTTCCGCCGGTTTCCCGGCGGGCTTCGCGGGAGGAACAGGCTTTTCAACGGGTTTCGTTTCCGGCGCTTTCTTCGCCTCGGTCTGAGGCGCGGATTCCGATGAGGCTTCCTTTTTCGCCCGGCTGCCGCGACGGGCAACGGGTTTCGCTTCCGGTTCCGGCGCGGGCTCCGGCTCAACAGACGTTTCCGGAACGGTTTCCGGCACGGGAGCCGTTTCCACCGCCGATTCTTCCGCAGGTGCGCCGCCGTCGGAGCCGCCATTTCCGCCGTTTCCGCCGTTGTTGTCCTCCGGCGGGACTTCGACGAGTTCGGGTTCCGGTTCGGCGTCGGTCTCGTCCAGCAGACGGACGAACGTAATCTTCAGGAGCTTGCGCGGGGAAATCAGGATGCCGCCCGCCTTCGGGGAGCGTTCGGGCGCGTCCATGAGGGAAATCTGCTGAATCTGCTTGGCGCGGATCGGCGTATCCACCTTGATCTCGTAGATGGCGTTCGGGCGCGGCGTGATGAGCTCCAGGCGGCAGCCCTCCGGGATGATGCGGTATTCGCGGTCCTTGATGAACGACGCGATGCGTGTGCGCTTGAAGTACGCGCGGCCAGTCTTCTTCTCGGAGTAGACGATGCCGAACACGGTGGTCTTGTCGTAGCGGCGGAACTCGAACAGGCGGTCGATGAAGATCTTGTCGGGGATGTCGATGACCTTGAAGTCGCCGGAGCGCTCCACGCAGAGCAGATGGTCGAATTCGTTGCACAGCACGATGTCGTCGCTCTTCACGGAGGTGCCGATGTAGCAGTTCTTCTTGTCCCACCCGACGCGGATGTTGGAAAGCGCGGCGACGCTCTTGTCGATCTTCGCGAAGGGCTCGAGGCGGATTTCCGTGCGGCGCGGGAACATGTCGCCGTATTTCGCGAGCAGCCCTTCGATGTACTTGATCGTGTACTGCTTGATGTGCTTCAGGTTCTTTTCCGCCTCGCGGAGGTCTTTTTCCAACGCGGCGATCTCCTCGCGGTTCCTGTTGACTTCGAACGCCGCGATCCTGCGGATCGGAATCTCGACGAGGCGTTCGATTTCGGAATCCGGGATCACGCCCTGCGCCAGCTGGGCAAGGCGCGCGGCATCGGCGGGCGCGGGCTCCGCGATGTGCGGCCCGGCTTTGATGGCAGAGTGGAGCGCCTGTACGACCGGGAGCCATTCGTCCTTAAACTGCTCCAGTCCGGCGCGGACCGCCTGGAACATGGCTTCCTTCGTCTTGCAGGTCTCGATCTTCTTGTATATCTTTTCCTCAATGAAAATCTGCGCGAGGGTGCGCGCGAGGATTTTGTCGAGGCACTTTGCCTTGACGAGCTGAAGTTCCCAGGTCAGGTACTGCACGAGCTTCTCTGTGTTGCGGCGGAGGATGTCGCTGGCGCTCATGCGGACGGGGCGGTTGTCGCGGATGACCATGTAGATGCAGGACAGACTCATCTGGCAGTCGGTGTAGGTGTAAAGGGCGTTGATCGCCTTCTCCGGGCTGTAGCCGCGCTGGAGCGAGAGTTCGATGTTGACCTTGTCGTCCGCAGTGTAGTCGTGGAACGAAGATATCTTGATGCGGGACTTGTTGACGGCGTTTTCGATGGAGTCCATCAGCTTGGACGTGTCGGTGCCGGCGTGGATTTCGCTGATGACGATGTCGTGTTTCTCCGCGGCGATGCGGGCGCGCAGCACGATCTTGCCCATGCCGTCCTGATAGTCGGAGACATCCATGATGCCGCCCTGCGGGAAGTCGGGATAGAGCTGGAACGGCTCGCCCTTCAGGATGGAAATCTGCGCCCGCAGAAGCTCGTTGAAGTTGTGCGGGAAGATCATGGTGCGCGTGCCGACGGCGAGACCGTTGGTACCCATGAGGAGCAGGGTCGGAATCTTCGAGGGGAGGCAGACCGGCTCCTGGTTGCGGCTGTCATAGGAATCCACGAATGTGGTGATGTCATTGTTGAAGAGGACGTCGCGGCCGAGTTTGGAGAGGCGGCACTCAATGTATCGAGGTGCGGCTGCCGAGGTGCCGAGGATGATGTCGCCGAACGATCCCTGCTTGTCGATGAAGCATTCCTTGTTCGCGAGGTTCACGAGGGCGTCGCCGATGGATGCGTCGCCGTGCGGATGGTATTTCATGGTGGCGCCGACCACGTTCGCGACCTTGTGGAACGTACCGTTGTCCATCTCGTGGAGCGTCCAGAGGATGCGGCGCTGGACAGGTTTCAGCCCGTCGTCGACGTCCGGGATCGCGCGGTCCTTGATGACGTAGGACGCGTACTCGATGAAGTTGCGGTCCATCATCGCCCGCAGGCGCTGGTTCGGGATGGATTCGGCGGCGGCGGATGCGGATTCATCGTCGCCCATCTCGTCGTCTTCCGGCGGGTAGTGCATGTCGGGATCGTAGTATTCGGTTTCGGGCGTGTCGGACGGGGAGTTGGAGGAGGCGTCGCGGTCGGGTCCGGAGGGAGGCGTGATATTCTTTTTCGGCATGATGGGTCAGACCAGATTGTTTTGGATGTGTTCCCAGCGGGTCTCGTCGTTGCTGCCCATGTAGAAACGCAGCATTTCGTGGATGCCCTTGGTGTTTTCGAGGGAGACTTTTTCGAGGCGGATGTCGGGTCCGATGAACTGCTTGAACTCCTTCGGCGAGATTTCGCCGAGTCCTTTGAACCGGGTGATTTCGGCGGATTTGCCGAGCTCCTTCGCGCGTTCATCGCGCTCCTGTTCGGAGTAGCAGTAGAACGTCGTCTCCTTGTTGCGGACGCGGAAGAGCGGCGTCTCGAAGATGTAGAGGTGTCCGGAGATCACGAGCGCCTCGAAATACTGGAGGAAGAACGTGAGCAGTAGGTTGCGGATGTGCAGGCCGTCGACGTCGGCGTCGGTCGCGATCACGACCTTGGCGTAGTTCAGGTTCTCCACGTCCTCCTCGATCCCGAGCGTCCGCATGATGTAGAACAGTTCTTCGTTGGAGTAGATCGCGTCGAGCTTCTTTCCGAAGCAGTTGAACGGCTTGCCGCGGAGGGCGAAGACCGCCTGGTAGTTCGGGTCACGGCTGGTCACGATCGAGGATCCGGCGGAATCGCCCTCGGTAAGGAAGATCATGGTCTCCTCGGCGTATTTCGAATGGTCGCCGAAGTGATGCCGACAGTCCTTGAGCTTGTTGTTCCGCAGGGAGATGCGCTTCGAGATGGCGGCTCCCTTCTTCTGGACCTTCTGGATTTCGCGGCGGACCTGCTCGTTCTTCTGGATCTTTTCGAGCAGGAGGTTCGCTTCGTCGGGATGCTTCAGGAAACTGTCGATCACCGCCTGCTTCACGATTCCCTCGATCCAGCCGCGAACATCGGTGTTGGTGAGCTTAGTCTTGGTCTGGGAGTCGAACCGCGGGTCCTGGATCTTGATGGCGATGGTCCCGATGATGCCGTCGCGGATGTCCTTCGGGTCGAAATTCTTGTTGAAATGCTCGTTGATGGCGCGTGTGATGCCGCCTTTGAACGCGGAAAGATGCGTGCCGCCGTCGCTCGTGTACTGCCCGTTCACGAAGGAGTAGTAGCGTTCGCCCGTGTCGGCTGTGTGGCAGAACGCGAACTCGAGCGTAGGCTCCTTGTAATGGATGGGCTCGTAGAGAGGGGATTCCTCGTCGAGCTTGGAATGCATCAGGTCCAGCTGCCCGTTCCTGGAAATGTAACGCTGCCCGTTGAGGTAGAGCGACAGACCGCTGTTCAGGTAGGCGTACATCCGAAGGCGGTTTTCCACCTCGGGCTGGAGGATCTTGTAGTTCGGAAAGAGTTTCGGATCGGGCGTGAACCGGATGCGCGTGCCGGAATGCTCCGTGCCCGGGTCAATGTATTTCTCGTATTCGAGGATGCCCTCGTGGAACATCGCGGTGCGGCATTTGCCGTCGCGCCAGGACGTGACCTCGAAGGTCGAGGAAAGGGCGTTCACCGCCTTCGTGCCGACGCCGTTCATGCCGACGGAGAACGTGTAGTCTTCCGAATTGAACTTGCCGCCGGTGTTGATCTGGGAAACGCATTCCACGAGCTTGCCCAGCGGGATGCCGCGCCCATAGTCGCGCACGGTAAATGTCCCGTCGCCCAGCGTGATGTCGATCCGCTTCCCGAACCCCATGATGAATTCGTCGATGGCATTGTCCATGATCTCCTTGAACATCACGTAGATGCCGTCGTCGGGGTGCGAGCCGTCGCCCAGACGCCCGATGTACATGCCGGAACGCTGCCGGATGTGGGCGAGCGCGTCGAGGGTCTGGATGCTGTCGTCGTTGTATTTCGAGCGGGCGGCGTTCTGGTCCGCCTGTTTCATAAGGTCGTCTTGTTCGATGTCGATGTCATTGTCGGGTGTCATGCTGTGCTGTCCGTTCTCCGCCGCGTTCCGTGCCGGTCCCGCTCATCGTCTGCTGTGTTCCATGCCGGAACCGTCATCCGCGGGAATCCGCGTGCAAAGTGTTTTCCGATACGGCGGCGCTATGCTGGTTGATTCTTTCTTTCCACCCTAATAATATACCCCGGATTTCAATTTCTGCAAGTTCGTTTTTCCCGAAAAACAGCGAAAAAACGGCGCCGCTTTCCTTCTTCCGATTATGGGAATCATTAACAATTCCCGCGTTCCTACGAAAGCAAAACATCAATGCGTCCACGGATGGCGGACGCATTGACGGTGTGTGTTATCCAGATGGCGTGCGGTTAAAGGACGGGAGTCGGGGCGGCTCCGGGGTTCTTCGTCGCCTTCGGGTCGGCTTTGGCGGGGGTGAAGTCGTAGACCTTCACATTGCTCTTGGCGCGTTCCGCCTTGATCATCGCCTGAATCTCCTCGGAGACGGTCTTGTCGACGAGGAAGTCATGGATTTCTCCCTTGACCTTGTCGAGCGGCATATAGCCCTTCGGGTCCTGTTTCAGGAGCTTGATGATGTGGTAGCCGAACTGTGAATGGACGGGCTTCGTGAATTCGCCGGGCTTGGCGAGCTTGAACGCCGCGGCGGCGAAATCCGGGTCGAGCATGCCGGACTGGTCCAGCAGCATGCCTTCCTTGTCGAACGGCGGCAGTTTGCCGTTGTCGCGCTTGCCGGAGGGGCAGTTGCTCTTTTCCTGCGCGAGCTTGTCGAAGCTCGCCGGATCCTTCACGAGCGCGGCGTAGATTTCGTCGATCTGTTCCTTCGCGAGCTTGTCTGCCCTGGTCTTGATCTCCTTCTCCTCCTTGGAATCCAGGGCGGAGACGGGTTCGCACTGGATCAGGATGTGCGCGACCGTGATGTTCTCCGGGACGGCGAACTTCTGCTGGTTTTCGCGGTAGAACTTCTCGACGGCTTCGTCGTTGACCGCCTTTTCGGTCTTCGTGATGAAGTTTTTCTCCTCATAGGCGGCGATGGCGGCGTTGCCCTGGATGTCGGCCTCCTTCGCGATCTCGTCGCGGTAGGCTTCGAGCGAAAGACCTTGTTCTTTGAGCTGGGCTTTCACTGCGTCGACCTGTTCGGCGGGAAGCTTCTTGATGGATTCGTCGAAATGGGTCTTCACGAGCTCCTCGGACGGCTCGAATCCGGCCTCCTTCGCCTTCTGCTTCAGGATCGCAGTGTCGATCTTCTGCTCGATGTACTGCTGCATGGCGGTGCGAAGGTAGGATTCGGGCGTCAGCGCCAGAACCTGCTGGGAGATCTTTTTCGACAGGAGCAGATCCACGATCTCCTTCTTCGTGATCTTCGTGCCGTTGACCTCGGCGACCACGTCCGGCATGAAGGAAAGCGCCTTCACGACCTCCTCCTCGGAGGCGGGCTGGGAAAGCAGCGCACGGCGGATGGCAGCCTCGGCAGCAGCATCGCCGGCCCCGGCGGTCTTCGGTGCGGCGGCGCCCAGTCCCAGGTCGGGAGCGCCCCTCAGGGAAAGCGTCGACGGGCTGCTTTGCGCGGCGACGGAAAACGATACGGCTGATGCCGCAAAAAGAACAAGCGCGGATTTGCAGTTCATTGTGAGAACCTTTCTGTTGCTGGATGATTATGGGTGCCTTGATACCCTTATGGATTCGCGGGCTTCCGCCGCTCCAGCCAGGATTCAAGCCCGGCGAGCTGGGCGGCGTCGGCGTTCATTTCCAGGATCGCGGCCATGACCGCGGCCTCTGACTTCCGTCCTGCCGCGGCGGCGTCCACGGCGTCCTGCATAAGCGCGGCGCACGCATCGGCTTTCTCCACGACGGCGAGCGCATCCGCCTCCTTAATCTTAGCAGCGGCATAGGCAGGGAGGTTCGGGAAAAGCTTCGCATTATACTCGGCAAAAGCGTCAAGATCAATGGCGGCGGCACGGATATCGTCGGAGAACTCCGCCGCAAGGATTTTGTCGTTCAGCTTCCGCACCTCGATCAGCAGTTCGACCTGAACTTTGGCTTGCATGACATTTTTCTTGGGATCTTTCTCGTCAACGATGACATCAATTGAAAGAAAACCGTACGGAGACAACAAATTGGACACATCTTCCCGTTTCTTGGCGACCTTGTGTCCCTCGTCGACAAAGAACAGGCGGGTCTTTCTGCGGATTTCAACCGGGATTTTCTCGATATAGGCAATAAGATCCTTGGAATTCTTAAGCTTGGAATCAGGAGCCCCCATGTCAATATAAATTGTATTATTTTCCTGCTGCTTCTTCCCGTTTTTGACGGAATCCGAACCCGAAGGTTCGTTGTTTTCGTCTTTTTGCGCACCCCTCTCCTGCTCGGGGGTTGCTTTCGGGGCAAAGAATGCATTGAGGGCGGCCTCTGCACCGGCGACGTCGCCGGCATCAAGTTTCGCCTGGGCGGAAGCGATCACGCTGTTCGCCCGGACGATGTGCTCGAAATCGGCGAGGAAGAGATTCGTCGGATCAAGGTTGCGGTAGGTGTCAATCCCCTTGAGCGCTTCCTCGTTGTCCTGGCGCTCCAGGCTGCCGAAGAGGCGCAGCAAGGCGCGGGAACGCTCCATCGGCGGCTCGGGAGCCGGCTTGGAACAGGACACAAAGCATGAGAGCACGATTCCGGCAAGGACAGCCGTGAACAGCGCGTGTCGGACAGAAAAATGCGCGGAGGATGTTTTCATTGTGGTCGTTCCAATCTGGTTCTTTAGACAGCGGAGAGACGGGAAATGTTCCGGAGGCGGAACCGCCGCCGCAGGAGTGCCGGACTCGCGTCCGCGCACAACCGGAAAAACGGAATCAATTAATATACTCCCTCTTCCTTGAAAAAGCAAACGCCCGTCTTCCGGACGAAACCGAAAGACGGGTACGAAAACGTGCGGACGAACCGCCCGTGATGCGCGGAGGACAGGACCGGCTGCGCCACCCTGCCCGCCGCACGGGGTCAGCCTCTGCGTGAACGGAGCCGTCCGCGTTGGAGGAAGCCCTCGTAGTTTTTCATCACCAGAAGCGATTCCATCTGGGAGAGCGTGTCAATGGTCACACCGACAATGATCAGCAGACTGGTGCCGCCGAAGAACGACGCCACGGCGTACGGAATCTTCAGCCACATCGTGAGGAGCATCGGGAAGATGGAAAGCGCGCACAGGAAGATCGCGCCGGCGAACGTGATGAGGGACATCAGGTCGTCGAGGTAATCGCATGTGGGCTTGCCGGGCCGGATGCCGGGCACGAAGGCGTCTTCTTTTTTCAGGTTGTCGGCGATCTGCACCGGGTTGAACATGTTCGCGACCCAGAAATAGGAGAACGCGATGATCAGCGCACCGTACATCAGCATATAGGAATAGGATCCATGGTTGAAGTACTGCTGGAGCGCGGCGACCTGAGGGCTCGGGATGAGCCGCAGGAGCATCGGCGGGAACATCAGGATCGCGCCGGCGAAGATGATGGGCATGACGCCGGGGAAGTTGACCTTGAGCGGCATGTAGGTGCTGCCGCCCGCGACCTTGTTTCCGACGGTCTTGCGCGCCATCTGGATCGGCACTTTGCGCACGCCCTGGCAGAGGATGATCGTGAGGGCGGTCACAACGGCGAAGATGATGATCAGGATGAGCACGTGCGGAGTGCGGAAACGACCGCCGCCGACCGCGCCGCCGCTCTGCCACATGTCGTACAGCTGGGCGATCGCCTTCGGGAGACGGTCGATGATGCCGATCGTGATGATGATCGACACGCCGTTGCCGATACCTTTGTCCGTGATCTTTTCACCGAGCCACATCAGGATCATCGTGCCGCAGGTCAGGATGATGACCGAGAAGAACACGAACGCGGAGACGTTGCCGCTGACAAGCGGCTGTCCGGGAAGCGCCGAGGGAAGACCGAGACGTTCCGGGTGCGTCATGGCGATCGCGGTCATCGCGCCCTGGATGACGCAGATGACGATCGTGAGGTAGCGGGTGTACTGGTTGATCTTGTTCATCCCGGCCTCGCCCTCACGCTTGAGGCGTTCGAGCGAGGGAAGGACGGGGACCAGGAGCTGCATGATGATGGAGGCGGAGATGTAGGGCATGATGCCGAGCGCTCCGACGGCGAACTGCTGGAGGGCGCCGCCGCTGAAGAGGTCGATCATGCCCAGGAAGCCGCCCGCGCCGGCAGTGTCCTGGGAGAGCTTGTCGAAATAAGCCTTGAGGTTGTGCGTATTGACACCGGGGCACGGGATGTTGGCCGCGATCCGGCAGACGATGATGACCGCTGCGGAAAAAAGGATCTTATTGCGGAGATCCTTGATTTTGAAAGCGTTGATGAATGCTTTGAACATATTGCCTCAATTTCCGGCGGAGAGCCGCAAGGGTTATTCGATGACTTCGACGGAGCCGCCGGCGGCTTCAATTTTGGCCTTGGCGGAGGCGGAGAACTTCTGCGCCTTGACCTTGAGCGCCTTGCTGACGTCGCCGGTGCCGAGGACCTTGAGCGGAGCCTTGTTCTTGGCGACAAGACCGGCCTTCAGGAGGACCGCTTCGTCGATCTCGGCGCCCGCATCGAAGACTTCGTTGAGGGTACCGACGTTGACGACGTTGCAGATTTCCTTCACGCCGTGCATCTTGAAGCCGCGCTTCGGGATGCGGCGGAAGCTCGGGGTCTGACCGCCTTCGAAGTGGTGGCGGACGGCGGCGCCGCTGCGCGAACGCTGGCCTTTTTCACCGCGGCCGCAGGTCCCGCCCCAGCCGGAGCCGTCGCCGCGACCGACTCTGTGCCTGTTCTTGCGGGAGCCGGGGGTCGTTTCGAGACTATGAAGATTCATGATGAATTCCTCTCTTATTTCTTGCCGAGTTTCTCAAGGTACTGTTCCTTGGTCTTCAGCAGGGCGATGGCGCGGAACGTCGCCTTGACGACGTTGGCGGGGTTGCTGGAGCCGAGGGACTTGGCGAGGACGTCGACGACACCGCCGAGGTTGAGGACGGGGCGCATCGCGCCGCCGGCGATCAAGCCGGTACCGGGGGAGGCCGGACGCAGGAGAACCTTGGAACCGCGGAATTTGGCGGTCACAGTGTGGGGGATGGTGTGCCCGGAAAGGGGCATGACGACCATGTTCTTGCGGGCAGCTTCGCCGCCCTTGCGGATGGCGTCGGAAACTTCGTTGGCCTTGCCGTAGCCGAAGCCGACCTTGCCTTTGTGGTCGCCGACGACGACGAGCGCGCCGAAGGAGAAGTTGCGGCCGCCTTTGACGACCTTGGAGCAGCGATTGATGCTGATGACGACTTCTTCAGTATCGGACTGCTCGCGATCGGCGTTTGCCGGAGCGTCTTTTCTGGATTTGTCAAAACTCATAGTGTTGATACCTCTTAGAATTGGAGGCCGGCCTTGCGGGCGGCGTCGGCAAGCGCTTTGATTCTGCCGTGATACTGGAATCCGCTGCGGTCGAAGACGACCTTGGAGACGCCTGCGGCGATCGCCTTTTCAGCGGCGAGCTTGCCGAGAGCGGCGGCGGCTTCGACGTTGCGCTTGAGGTTCAGGGCCTTGAACTCGGGAGAGAGCGTGGAGCTGGAGGCAAGCGTGACACCGGCGTCGTCGTCGATGAACTGGCAGTACATGTTGTTCGCAGTGAGACTGACGCAGAAGCGGGGGACGGAGGCCGTCCCTGCGACTTTTTTGCGGAGACGCACATGGCGAAGCTGTCTTCTGACTTGGGAATTGCGAGTCATTCTTTAAGTCCTTTCACCCGTTATGCGTTCTTCTTGCCGGGCTTGATCGTGACCTGTTCGTCCGAATAACGGACGCCTTTGCCCTTGTAGGGCTCGGGCTTGCGGAAGGCGCGGATCGTGGAGGCGACGGCGCCGACGAGCTGCTTGTCGAATCCCTCGATGGAGATTTTGTAGCCGTCGGTGACGGTGAGCTTAATGCCTTCGGGCACGATGTAGTTGATGTCGTGGGAGAAGCCGAGCTTGAGCGTGAGCTTGTTGCCGGCGAGGTCGGCGCGGAAGCCGACGCCGACGATCTCGAGCGCCTTGGAGTAGCCCTTGGAGACGCCGATGACGGCGTTGTTGATGAGGGCACGGTTCAGGCCGTGCATCGCTTTCGCGTTGTCGAGGTCGGTGTCGCGGGTCAGGACGATCTGGTCGCCCTCGACCTTGACGGTGATGTGCTTCTGCGTGGGGATGGTGAGCGTACCGAGCTTACCGGTGATAACGGTCGCGCCGTCTTCGACTTTGGCGGTGACGCCAGCGGGGATGGCAACCGGTTTTTTACCAATACGAGACATGATGACTCCTGATTACCAGACGTAGCAGAGGATTTCTCCGCCCACGTTTTGTTTTTCGGCGTCTTTGCCGCTCAGTACACCTCTCGAGGTGGAGAGGATGGCGATACCCATTCCGTCCTTGACCTTCGGAATGTTCTGGCTGCCGCAGTACAGTCTGCACGACGGCTTGGAAACACGCTGGAGGTTTTCGATAACGGGCTGGCGTTTGAAGTATTTCATGGTGATCTTCAGAACCTTCTTCGTTTCACCCTCAACGACATAGTCGGTGATGTAGCCTTCCTGCTTGAGGACTTCCGCGATAGAGGTCTTCATGATGGAAGAAGGCATGGAAACGACCTTCTGCATGGACATGCAGCCGTTGCGAAGGCGCGTCAGCATATCTGAAATCGGATCCTGCATACTCATTTGTTCGATTCCTTTCTGTTACCAACTGGCCTTAATCACGCCCGGGATCTGGCCGGTGGAGGCCATTTCGCGGAAGCAGATGCGGCAGAGTTTAAATTTGCGGATGACGGCGCGGGGACGACCGCAGGCGGCGCAGCGCGTATAGCTGCGGACTTTGAACTTCCCGCCGCGTTTCTGTTTCGCAATCAGACTTTTCTTAGCCATTTCTTAACGTCTCCTTACTTGGCGAACGGGAAATCCAGCATAGTGAGAAGTTCCTTCGCCGCGGCGTCGGTCTTCGCGCTGGTCACGATCGTGATGTTCATTCCGAGCGGATATTTGATCTTGTCGAGATCGATTTCGGTGAAGATCGAAACATCCGGGATGCCGAGGTTGTAGTTTCCGACGTGGTCGAAGCCCTTCTTCGGGGCGCCGCGGAAGTCGCGGACGCGCGGGAAGGCGTTGTGGACCAGGCGGTCGAGGAACTGGTACATGCGGTCGCCGCGGAGGGTGACCATGAGACCGACGGACATGCCGGCGCGAAGCTTGAAGTTCGCGATGTTCTTTCTGGACTTGCAGACGACGGGCGCCTGGCCGGCGATGGCGGAGAGGTGGGTGCGGGCTTCGGAGAAGGCGTCCTTTTCCATCTTGGTGCCGATACCGGTGCTGATGACGATCTTCTTCAGCTTCGGGATCTCCATGACGTTCTTGAGGCCGAGCTTTTCCTGAAGAGCGGGACGGACCTGCTCATTGTAGTATTTTCTCATATCGGGCATTGTTCAGTTCCTCCACTCACTCGGCCTTCTTCGCGCCTTCGTCGGCGGAAGCGATCTTCTTGACGTTGGAGACGTGCACGGAGACGGCGCGGTCGACGAGACCGCCGTTCGGGTTCGCGGCGCTCTTGCGGACGGTGCGCTTCTTCGTGATGCGTTCACGGTCGCGGTCGGTGGGATTCTCGATTTCGAGGACGACGCGGTCTTTCTTCTTCAGGATGGCCACGACCTTGGCGGTCTTGTTCTTCCAGCCGCCGCTGATGACCTGGACCTTGTCGTTCTTCTTGACGTGGTAGTGCTTCTGGCACTTGTTGAGTTCGTTATTCATCAGAGGACCTCCGGCGCCAGGGAAATGATTTTCATGAAGTTCTTGTCGCGAAGCTCACGGGCGACCGGTCCGAAAATGCGGGTGCCTTTCGGATTCTTCTGGTCGTCGATGATCACGGCGGCGTTCTTGTCGAAGCGCAGATAGGAACCGTCGGAACGGCGGATGCGTGCGGCGGTGCGGACGACGACGGCCTTGACGACGTCGCCTTTCTTCACGGTGCCGCCGGGGATGGCTTCCTTGACCGTGGCGGTGAAGATGTCGCCGATGGAGGCGATGGTCTTGCGCTGGCCGAGGACGGTGATGAGCACGATGCGCTTGGCGCCGGAATTGTCGGCGACTTCAAAACTGGATTGCATCTGAACCATGGTTCAAGTCTCCTCTTATTCGCTGCGGCTGATGATTTTGACCAGGCGCCAGTGCTTGGTCTTGCTCAGGGGGCGGGTCTCCGCGATCATGACCTGGTCGCCGACCTTCGCCTCGTTGTTCTCGTCGTGAGCCGCATAACGGACGTGGCTCTTGACGACCTTCTTGTACCGGGGATGCGCGGAACGCGTCACGATCTCAACAACGATCGTCTTGTTCTGGGCGTCGCTGATGACGTTTCCGACGCGCGTTTTCCGGTGACCGCGCACGACGGCGGCGGTATCAGTCTTAATGGTTTCGTCCATTTCAGGTATTCCTTATTTGCCGGCCGAAGCGCGTTTGTTGAGTTCGGTCTTCACCCGGGCGAGGTTGCGGCGGGCGGTGCGGATTTTGGCCGGGTTTTCGAGCTGGCCGGATTTGGCCTGGGCGCGGAGGAGGAACTTTTCCTTGCGGAGTTCGCCGTCGCGTGCGACGAGTTCGTCCTGGGAAAGTTCGCGGATCTGCTGCATGGCCTTGTTGACGGATTTTTTATTTTTCATGACAGGTCCTTCCTCACATTAGACGGCCGGGATCCGGGAGACGAAGCGGCAGCGGATCGGGAGCTTGGAAGCGGCGAGGCTCATGGCCTCCTTCGCGAGGGTCTCGGAGCAGCCGGAGACCTCGAAAAGCATGCGACCGGGCTGAACCGGGGCGACCCAGTATTCGACGTTGCCTTTGCCCTTGCCCATACGGACTTCCAGGGGCTTCTTCGTGCAGGGCTTGTACGGGAACAGGCGGATCCACACCTGGCCGCGGCGTTTCATGTGGCGGGTGATCGCGACACGGGCGGCTTCGATCTGGGCGGCGGTCAGGAAGCCGCGCTCAAACGTCTGCAATCCGAAATCGCCGAAATCCAGTTTGTTGCAGCGTTGGGACAGCCCGGCGTTGTTACCGCGCTGCACCTTTCTGTGCTTTACTCTTTTTGGCATTAACGGCATTTTGCATTTCCTCCGTGAGTTCCTTGTGGCAGATCCAGACCTTCACGCCGATTTTGCCTGCGGTCGTGTTGGCCTCGGTGAATCCGTAATCAATGAAAGCCTTCAGGGTCTGAAGCGGCGTGCGCCCTTCCTTGTAGGTTTCGGTGCGAGCCAGTTCCGCGGCGCCGAGGCGGCCGGAGCACTGGATTTTGACGCCTTCGGCGCCGAGTTCCATGGCGGTCTGGATGGCCTTCTTCATGGCACGGCGGAAACCGATACGGCGTTCGAGCTGGGCCGCCACGTTTTCGGCGACCAGCTGGGCGTTGGTCTCGGGCTGCTTGACCTCGATGACATCGACGATGAGCTCCTGCCCCTTGTCGAGCAGCTTGCCCACTTCGTCGCGCAGTCTGTCGATCTCGGCGTCCTTCCCGCCCTTCTTGCCCAGGAGCACGCCCGGACGAGCGGCGAAGATCGTGGTGCGAACGCGGTTGAAATAGCGTTCGATCAGGATATTGGAGATCGCAGCCTGATTGTAGTTCTTCTTGATGTAGGTGCGGACCTTGCGGTCTTCGTGAAGCCACGTCCCGAAGTTGTCCTTGCGGGCGAACCAACGGGAGCACCAGTTCTTGTTCAGGGCAAGTCTGAGCCCGATCGGATTAATTTTTTGTCCCACTGTGATTTCCTTTCAATCTCAGTCGTCGGTAAGAACCACCGTGAAGTGGCTCATGCGTTTGCGGATTCTGCCCGCCATGCCGCGCGCCTTCGGACGGAACCGCTTCAGCATCGGACCGGGGTCCGCGACTGCGGTTTTGACCATCAGGGACGCTTCGTTCATTCCGCTCTCGGCTGCGGCCGCCCTGGCGCATTTGAGCGTCTTGGCGAACAGCTTGGCGGCTTTTCTCGGGGAAATTTCCGCGATCGCAAGCGCCTCGGCGTAGGGCTTTCCCTGGATGACCCGGGAGAAATCCATACCCTTGGACGGAGCAATGCGGACATACCTTGTTACTGCCCGAACTTCCATGTTGTTCTCGCTTTGTTGTTATGGTTTTGGGTTGAAGATAGTGCGAACTGTATGTATTTGAGCATCCCGGTCCCGAGGCGCAATGCACCGCAGGACCCGGAACGGGTTTCCAATGGAGCTGCCGTCCGCCGCGTCTGATACCGGGCATTTTCAGCCGGGCTGAGTGTCCCCGGGCAAAGATAGCTTAGAACAGCAAATTGGGCTGCCGCCGCTTTTTTCGCGGCAAACAGAGTTAATACTATACATTCTCATTCCATGATTTTCCAGTCCGTTTTCCAAAAAAACGCACTTTTTTTTCGATTTTTTTCAGTCCAGGATGGGAAAAAATGAGAATTGTCGGATTCATTGTTTATTTGCTTTCCACCGCGCCGCCCCCGCGGAACAGCCGGTCGACCGCTTTCACGAACCGCATCATCCGCGTCATCCGCGGCTCGATCGCGCCCTTCGGGCAATGTTCCTGGCAGCAGAAACACCGGATGCAGTGCGGCAGGTCGAAGGCGGGTTTGCCGCCGGAAAGCTTCAGGGATTTCGGCGGGCACATCTTCACGCAGACGCCGCACCCGACACATTTCGCCGGGTCGAGCACCGGATTCACGACCATCAGCTTGTAAAGCGGCTTCTGCATCCATTTCGGAATGCCGACGCCAAGATGCAACTGCGCCATGTCCATGACGGGACGATCCGGGAGCGCCAGCGGCTCGCAAACGGGCAGCGGGTCGGGATTGTCGACCGTTTCCGGCGCGGGGAAGAGGTCGCGTGCCTTCGCGCGTTTGATGATGTGCAACGTGTCGGGATCGACGCCGAGGACCCGTGCCGCGACGGCGTCGAGCGCCAGCGCGTCCGTGCCGCCCGCGACGAAATGCCGGTCCGCCGGAGTCCCCGCGCCGGGTCCGTTGCCCTCCATGCAGGTGACGGCGTCGAGCAGGTTGAACGCCGGACGGACGACGAGATAGAGATCAAGGAGCATGTCGGCGAATTTATCGTAGTCGCGGCCAACGGCGAGATGCCACGCCAGGCGGTCGCCGCCGTTGACGAGCCCGAAGAGGTTCTTGACGCAGAAGGTCAGGGTCATCATACCGTGCGTCTTGGCTTTTGCGAGGTCGGCGACAAAATCGTATTCACGGAACTCATCGGCGATTTCAAGGTTATGGAAGAAGACGGCGTCGAGCGGCGGCTGTTTGACGTAGTTCTTAAAATTGGCGGACGCGACGCCGAGCGTTTTCAGTTCATCCGCGATTCCCATGGCGCGGAGCACCTGCGGCGCGGTCTGTACGGCGGGATTCTCCAGGATGGCGACGCGCGACGCCCCGGCGTCCAGGAAGACTTTCGCCGTCTCGACAATGAACCGCGGGTTCACGGACTGCGGATCGTCGGCTCTGCGCCATGCCAGCAGATTGGGTTTCAGCATCACGGATTTGCCGGAGACGCCGCCCGCCGCCTCGATCTGAGGTTGCAGGATGTGCTCCAGCGCCGGACGCAACGCCTGCGTCGTGTAATCGGCGCATGGCGCGAACGCCAGCCTGATCTTTTTGCGCTGTTCGGACGTCACTTGCGTTTCAGCCATTGAATCAGCTCCATGACATCGGCGATGAGGTCGGGATTCTCCGTGCATTCCGGCTTGTGACCGGGGATGAACGCGGCGATGCGCCCTCCCCACGGGGTGGATGCCAGATACGCCTGAGGATACGTGTGTCCGTTTACGGTCGTTTCCATCAGGACCGTGACCGGGGAGACCTGTTCGAGGTCAATGTACACCTCGTCGGTCGGGAGTTCGACGCGGCGGAGGCGAGAGGCAAGCGGATGGCGCACCTTGGCGACCTCGACCGAACAGGGG
The DNA here is from genome assembly GCA_902802585.1 of uncultured bacterium. GTDB lineage: Bacteria > Verrucomicrobiota > Lentisphaeria > Victivallales > UBA1829 > UBA1732. The sequence goes on along the minus strand of CADCMR010000009.1, from coordinate 10,780 downwards.
ACGACCGGATGCGTGGAGGGCGCGACGCCGTCCGGGTCCTCGGGACGCACCCAGCGGAGTCCGACCATGCCGCGCCACCAGCCCCAGCCCCAGAATGCCGCGCTGGAACCGTGAAGCAGCAGCAGGTCGCCGCCGCGTTCACAGTAGGCGCGGACAGCTTTTTCCGCGCCGAATCCCGGCATCGGCTGGCCGCAGGTGCCCGCGATCATGTGGAGGACGAGCAGATCGCAGTCCTTCTCCCATTCACCGGATTCGAGCACGGACCATTCGTTTTCCGTGAAAACCGTTTCCCTTCGGAAATCCTCCGGCAGAAGTTCGAAAATGTGCCTGCCGGGGTTCACGCCGTAATGGTCGTCGGCGAAAAAGTAGTTCATGGGAGCCTCCTTGGATTGGTGCGGATGACGGGGTTTCAGGATCGATACGTTTCAATAATATAACATCCCACCCGGAGAAATTCAAAACGAAGCTTGAAAAAACCAGGGCGCGCGTGTATTGTATTTTTCATTCATTATGTTTTGAACGCGGAGCGGTTTCCCTTCAAGCCGATGTCCGCATATTTTTGCAGAAAGAGGTCACCATGACAAACGTGGAATCGCATGAAAACGAAAAATACGACAGATATCCGCTCCCGTGTCTCGAACCCGGATTCTGTCCGGCGGTGCTGGAACACCGTTTCCTGCCCTCCGTGCTTCATGTCATAGGAGGAAGCAATCCGCTGAAGCTCTCGGTCGCGACGCCGTCCGGGCAGGTCGTAACGTTCGAAACCATCGTGTTCAGGAATCCGTCCGATTATGAATTTAAAATGAATTTGCACCATGCGGAACGCCTCGTGAAAAGCCTGCTTTGGATCGCCGGGGGAAGCCGGATCGTCGTCGCAGGTTCGAATGAACTGGCGGCGGCGCTCGCGAAGATCTATGCCCCGGACGGCGAACGCGCGTTCGATTATGCCGCCATGACGAAGATCTACGAGACGCCGCTCGCGGTGGAGGCCGTCCCATACGAGGACGCCCCGGCGGCAAACGAACCGCAGAACGGTCTCGGACGACATTTCGAAGGCTGTAGAATCGGATTCGACCTCGGCGCGAGCGACCGCAAATGTGCCGCCGTGCAGGACGGCAAGGTCGTTTTCTCCGAGGAAGTCGTGTGGGATCCCTCGAAACAGGCCGATCCCGCCTGGCACCGCGAAGGCATCAACGACTCCATCCGGCGTGCCGCCGCCCATCTGCCGCGCGTCGACGCCATCGGCGGAAGTGCCGCGGGCGTGTACATCAACAGCCGCGTGCGGATGGCGTCGCTCTTCCGCAGCGTCCCGCCGGAACGCTTCGAACAGGAAGCCGCGCCAATTTTCGAATTCATCCGCGAAGACTGGCATGGCGTGCCGTTCGCGGTCGTGAACGACGGGGAAGCCGCCGCGCTCGCCGCCTCGGTCCAGCTCGGACGCAACGGCATCCTCGGAGTGTCGTTCGGCAGCAGCATGGCGGGCGGGTACGTGAACGGCGCGGGGTGCATCACGGGCCGCCTCAACGAGCTTGCGTTCGTACCGGTGGACCATTCCGAAACGGCGCCGCGCGACGAGTGGAGCGGCGACTATGGATGCGGCGTGAACTATTTCTCCCAGCAGGGTGCGGCGCGCCTGGCTAAAATCGCGGGGATCGAATTCCCCGCGGACATGCCGATTCCTCAGGTCCTGCTGGAAATCCAGGCGCTCGCGGAACAAGGTGATGAACGTGCGCTGAACGTCTTCCGCAGCATCGGAACGGCATTCGGGTACACAGTCGCGAACTTCTGCGATTTCTACCCCGTCATCGAAACCGCCGTCATCATGGGGCGCGTGACCAGCGGCGTCGGCGGCGACATCATCCGCGACGAGGCGAACCGCATTCTCGCCAAGGTCTTCCCCGAGATCAAAACGACCGTGGCAGTGCCGGACGACTCCATGCGGCGGCACGGACAGGCGGTCGCCGCCGCCACGCTCCCGGAAATCCGAACCTGAAACTGAAATACTCAACCTCACATACGCAGGAGAACAACATATGAAAGAAATGACATTGATGGTGCTCGCCGCCGGAATGGGCAGCCGTTACGGCGGGCTCAAGCAGATCGACCCGGTCGGACCGAACGGCGAAATCATCCTCGACTATTCCATCCACGACGCCATGCAGGGCGGATTCGACAAGGTCGTGTTCGTAATCCGGCGCGACATCGAACAGGCGTTCCGCGAGGCGGTCGGCGCGAAATGGGAAAAGCGCGTCGCCGTCGAATACGCGTTCCAGGAGCTGAACGCCCTGCCCGCCGGACACGGCGTCCCCGAAGGCAGGCAGAAACCGTGGGGCACCGGCCACGCCGTTCTCTGCGCCGCCGACAAGATCGCCGGTCCGTTCGCCGCCATCAACGCGGACGATTTCTACGGTCGCAGCGGATTCGTGCAGCTCGGCAAGGCGCTGGCGGAAAACAGCGATCCCGGACGCCATTTCATGGTCGGCTATCCGCTCCGCAACACCCTCTCCAAGTTCGGTTCCGTCTCACGCGGTGTCTGCACCGCCAACGCTGACGGCACGCTGAAGAAAGTCACCGAACGCACGAAGATCGAACCGGACGGAGCCGACGGAGCGGTTGCCGTGGACGAATCCGGCACGAAGCTCACGTTCACCGGCGGCGAGATCGTCTCCATGAATTTCTGGGGCTTCATGCCGTCGCTGTTCGACGGATTGCGCGGGCTTTTCGAAGAATTTCTGCGCGAGCACGGCAACGAGCTGAAATCCGAGTTCTATCTCCCCGCCGCCGTCGCATCCATGATCGAAGCCGGACACGCCTCCGTCGGCATCCTCGAAAGCCGGGATTCCTGGCTGGGCGTGACCTACCGCGAGGACAAGCCACGCGTACAGGCGGGCATCGCCGCGCTGGTCGAATCCGGCGTGTATCCCTCGCCTCTCCTCGCCTGAGTTCAAAAACGAGGAGCTAACACCCATGCCCGTTTCCGACCGCGCCGCACTGGAATCCGCTGCTCATTTCGAGCTCGGCGGACGCGCCGTCTCCGCCGCGGCGTTCGGCAGCGGGCATATCAACGACACCTTCGCGCTGACGGTCGAAAAGCCCGCGTCCGACGCATTCGTGCGGTTCGTCCTCCAGCGCATCAATCCGCACGTCTTCCCGAATCCGCTCGCGGTAATGGACAACATCGTGCGCGTGACACGGCATCTGAAGGAGAAATACGCGATCCTGCCGGACGCCGGACGCCGCGTGCTGACCGTGGTCCCCACGAAGGACGCGAAGCCGTGCCGGTTCGACGAGGACGGCGCGTGCTGGCGCTGCTACCGCATGATTGAAGGCGCGGGCACGGTCGACGCCGTGCGCGAGCCCGCCCAGGCGAGGACCGCGTCTTTCGCGTTCGCACGGTTTGCCCGCGACCTCTCCGACTTGCCGCCGCCACGTCTCCAGGAAACCATTCCGGCGTTTCACGACACCCCGGCGCGTCTGCGCGCGCTGGACGCCATCGCCGCCGAAGACCGCCTCGGGCGCGCCGCATCCGCCGCGCAGGAACTCGCCGAGATCAATGCCATGCGGCACCTTGCGCCGCTCATCACGGACGCATCCGCCGCCGGACTGATTCCGGAACGCATCACGCACAACGACACGAAAATCAACAATGTGATGCTCGACACCGCCACAGGCGAGGCGATCTGCGTAGTGGACCTCGACACCGTGATGCCCGGACTGGCGCTGTACGATTTCGGCGACCTCGTGCGCGTGGCGGCGAATCCGGCACGCGAGGACGCCGGCAAACTCAAGAACCTCGAAGCACGCCGCGACATGTACGACGCCTGCGCCGAAGGATTCCTGGATGGATTCGACGGCTACCTCACTGAGCAGGAGATTGAGCTTATGCCGGTCGCCGGAGCAGTCATCACGTTCGAGCTCGCCGTGCGGTTCCTCTCCGACTACCTCGACGGCGACCGCTACTTCAAGACGGCGCGCCCCGGACACAACCTCGACCGCGCACGCACCCAGATCGCCCTCGCCCGTTCCCTTGAGAAGCTCGCGGACTGATCCGCCGCCTTTTCATCAGATGATCCGGCTCCGCTGTACAGCATCCGGCAAAAGAATCTTTTTCATCCTTTTTCAGGGGGTAAAACCGCCCCCGGAAAACTTTTTTCAGATTTTTTTATTAAATATCTGAAATATCGCTAAGATTTCACGTCTTTTTCCGACTAATCAGTAGAAATATTTGTAAAAACGTTCCCGCAACACAAGGAGCCAGCCATGAAAAAGACATCGTTCTATGCCGTCCCCAAGTCCATTTTCCGCAGGATCGGAAGGTTAAGCATAGCCGTATGCGCCGCCGCGGCCGCCCTGACCGCCCTGCCCCTGCGCGCCGCCGACGATCCCGGACAGAAAACCATTGCCGCGAAGATGAACCGCAAGGGATTCGACCTCTTCCAGCATCTCAGCGAGGAGGACACGAAGGAAAACGCGTTCGTCTCCCCGTACAGTATCAACAGCGCGTTCGGGCTGGTCTACTGCGGCGCGAAGGAAAAGACCGCGCAGGAAATCCGCGATACGCTGGGGCTTCCCGCCGATCCGGAACAATGCGGCGAGTTCTTCCACGCCGTTTCGCAGGAGTATGCGGCGAACAAACTGGTCGAGGTGCTGGTGTCGAACTCCGTCTGGTACGAACAGAAGTATGAAAAGGCTATTCTTCCCTCGTTCCTCTCCATGATCGGCAAATACTACGACGGGACGTTCTACAAGGAGGATTTCAAGAAGCCCGGTCCGCTCGTCGCGAAGGTGAACGCCTACGTCGAGGAACGCACGAAGGACATGATCAAGGACCTGCTGACGACCAACGACATCTCGGATGAAACCTTCATGATCCTGCTGAACACGCTGTATTTCGAGGCGAAATGGCGGACGCAATTCAAGAAGGACGACACCAAGCCCATGGTCTTCCGCAACTTCGACGGCAAGGAAAAACGCGTCAAAATGATGTACCGGCGCGGATTTGACATCGGGTATTACTCCAATGAGGCGGACAATGTCCACGCGGTGGCCCTGCCGTACGAGGATTCGCGTTTCGAGCTCATCGCCATGATGCCGATCAATCCTGGCGCGGACCAGGGGGAAGCCGCGATGAATGACATCATCTCGAAGATCGGGGACAAGCTCGATTCCTGGCTCTCGAACAAGTCGCCGTACGAAACAAGGCTCTGGCTGCCCGTCACCGACCTGACCTGCAGATATGACCTCAAGGAGGCACTCATGGAACTCGGCATGCCGACGCCGTTCAAAGTGACGCAGGCGAATTTCCACGGCATCGCGGAACCGCCGAAGGACCGCCCCGCCACCGAAAACGACCTGGTGTACATCTGGATCGAAAAGGTGATCCACAAGACCGCGCTGAAGATGGACGAGGAATCCACGAAGGCGGCGGCCGCGACCGCGATCATCATGGGTGGATTCGGCACCGGCATCAACACCCAGCCGCCGCCGGTCAACATCTTCCGCGCCGACCGGCCGTTCCTCGTGCTCATCCGCGACAACAAAACCGGGCTGATCCTCTTCGCAGGCCGCATCAACGATCCCGGCGTGGAGGCCACGGCGGAAGACGGACCGGTCGCGCCGTCGTTCGGGATGCCGGGGATGCAGAACGGAATGCCCGGGATGCCCTTCGGAATGCCGGGGATGCAGAACAACGGGATGCCGGGAACGCAGAGGCAGAACAGTCTTTTCGGTCCTTCAATGCGGAGTACTGCGCCGGGGACCATGCCCTCCCAGCAGCCGCGGACAAACCGTTCCGCCCCCGCTTCCATCCGCACCCAGCAGCCGGCAACCGCTAGGCAGGACCAGCACACCGCCACGCGCACCCCGACCCCGGAACAGCTCCAGCTGAAAGAGCCCGCCGAGCCTGCGATCGACGGCAAGGTCCTCGCGGTGATCGAGGGCAATATCGACGGCGAGGACGAATTCATCTTCCGCGACGGCAAGATCACATTGAAACATAAGGAATACAAGATGCCGACCGGAATCACCGTCAACGGCGAAGAATGGACGAACATGGAAGAACCGTTCGACCTCGGATTCACTCCGGCGCCCGCCACGGCGCGCTTCACATGCGAAGGGCGCGGGCAAACCTGGCTGGTCCGTTCCGATGACAGCCTCGCGATCACGGTATATGATATAGAAGGTTCGGACGCCCATCACAAGATCACGGTGTTCCGGCCTGCCGAAGCGAAAGCGTCCGGCGCAAGCCCGAAAGCCGCAGAGCTGAACGGCGCGGATGCTTCCTTCGAGGGAAAAGTGAACGGAGAGATCACCGTGGTCCTTCAGATGTCGATCACCGGCGAGGAAGCGTTCATCTTCCGTGACGGCAAGATCTTTTTCGAGCATAAGTCGGGCATAAAGGCGCGCAACGTGAAAGTGAACGGAACACGGTGGAACCTGTCCGAGCCGTTTGAGCTAGGTTTCACCCCGGCACCCGACGAAACGCGTTATGCCTGGACAGAGCAGCAATCAGGCAGCTGGAACCCGCGCGGAGATATCAAAATGACCGGCGAAGGAGACGGTTTCAGACTTTCAATAAAGGAAGATATAGGAATCACGCACGATTTGCGGATCGTGTTGTTCCACTCGCCCGGATCGAAGTTCTCTTCCGAAAAAACGGCGCCCCCGCCGAAAACGGAAACGAAAGAAAAAACCGTTGCGGCGCAACCCCCCGGCATGTCCGGCATCTCGATCCGGATCGGGGAGATCGAATCGAAAAGCGTTTTTTTCTTTTCCGGAAACACGATCGTATACCAGCATGAGGACGGCAAATTCCCGACCGGCGTGACGATCAACGGAATGCCGTGGGATGACCTGACCAAGACATTCGTCATGGAGAATGATGTGGATTTCTCCTCGGTGGCGCTCAGCGAAAAACTGGGCAGGGGCAATGTGAGCCTGCTCCGCAACAAGGACGGCAGAGGAGCCGTCTCCATCGATGCCATGTCGCCCTCGGCCACGATCGGGACCGACTCACGGCTCAGGCTCACCATCAGCGCAATCCTGAAGCCGCACACGGGTCCGGCAAAGGAACAGCCCGCCTACCAGTCCCATGTGATCCTGAACGGACAATTCGCCGGAAAAGAGGTCTTCACCTTCCGGGGCGATACCGTCACGCTCCGGCATGAGGACGGCAAAGACCCGGTCGACGTGGCGATCAACGGAAGGGCCTGGAAAAACTTGAACGTACCGTTCCAACTGGGCTATCAACCGGTTTTCGATCCGAAAAAAGGCCTTTCGTCGTCCAATGTTCTCTCCGCGCAGGTGATCCCCCGTGACGACGGCGGAACGGACGTCGTGGTCGACGCCCGGACGGGCGGATCAACGCCGAGAGAGAAACAGATCAGCATCCCCGTGGAGAAAAGGCCGTACATCGGCGGGACGGAGACCGCGGCGCAGGCCGTCGAGCCGGGCGCTATCGTGCTGGAAGGAAAGCTCGACGGAGAATGCACGTTTATCTTCTGGAAGGACGTCGTCTCGTACCGGAACAGAGGATTCGGGAAACCCTCCGGCGTGAAGATCAACGGCGTGGCATGGACGAACCTGGCGGTCCCGTTCAAGCTGAACGGCGCATCCCGGTTCGTCCCCGCCAGGATCAGGGCACTGGACGCACAAAACATCACCGCCGTACTGAACGCCGACGAAGACAAGGCGGAGCTCAATCTCGACGGCAACGCACGGTCGCGCGGCGGAATTTACAGGATTGAGCTTGCCGGACCGAGGACGAACACGAAAGGCGGCGCCGTGGTCATCGAAGGAATATTCAACGGCATCGGGACATTCGAGTTCAACGGGAGCCGGATCTCCTACCATCACGTCGCGTTCGATACTCCGAAGGATGTGACGGTCAACGGGAAAGCGTGGTCGGTCACCGGGGGGAGAGGCGTGTACTGGGCGAGTTCCAGCGGCAGCGATTCAAACCCGGATTTCGACCTCGACTTCATCCCGGATTACCATGCGCTGGAGCTGGCGGAACAGCCCGACATGCAGGAGCTCACGCTCGCAAAGGGCGACAAGGGCATGGAGCTGTATTTCAGAAACCTGAAACAGGATCCGAAGCGGGTGCGGATCAGGCTCGACGCAAATGCCAAACCGGCGCCCGCCGCGCCTTCCGAGGACCGCGCCGAGCTCACGATCGAATCGAGAGGCGGGACAGGGTCGTTCTCGTTCCGGAAAAACATGATCGTATACAATCCGACAGACCGGAACCAGCGTTCCTATCCGAAGACCGTCACGGTCAATGACAAAAACTGGACCGACCTGAACCTGCCGTTCAAGCTCGATTTCCTGCCGGGCTTCGGCACGGCGGAAGTGCTGGAGGCGACCTGCCCCGGCTTCGTCCGGACGGAGAAACGGGCGGACGACCTTGAGATGGTGTTCGATAACTCCACCGTATTCAATGCCGCCCTCACGCGCTTCATCGTGAACCTGGAGAAAAAGCCCGTGCCCGCGCCCGACACCCGGTACACGGCGACGATCCTGACGGAATTCCGGGGCGCCGCCGCGTTCAAGTTCGAAGGCAGCCGCGTCTTCTATTATCCGCTGTGCGACGAACCGGCGAAGAGCATCACAGTCAACGGCAAGCCGTGGACCGACCTGAACAAGCCGTTCGAGCTCGGGTTCGAGGTCGCGCCGCTCCGCGCGCAGCTGCTGGACAGGTTCGGCAACTGCACGGTCGAGCAGATGAAATACCCGGACAGCTATGTGCTGCGCCTGGAAAACAAAGGCTCCGATCCGTGCGAGGTCGTGGCGGAACTGAACGGAGACGCGCCCGCGGCGGCGTCCGACGCCGCATCGGGTGCGCAGGACACGGTTTCGATCGGGATGAAACTGAACGGAGCCGGACGCCTGACCTTCCGCGGCAACCGGATCTACTACAAGATATTCGAGATGAACCCGCCATCCGAAGTCACAGTGAACGGGGAACCGTGGACCGACCTGGACCGGCCGTTCGAGCTGGACTTCGTCCCGGAATTCTCCACGGCGAAGATCGCGTCCGTCAAATCGGGAGGCACCATGGAGCTGACGCCCGGCAAGGACCGCGCGGAGCTGTATCTGAACGCCAACGGCGCGTTCAGGACATATCAGTTCGACCTCGCGATGAAGAAACGGAAAGACGCCGAACCGGGATCCGCGCCCGCCGATGAGCCGAAAACCGAAACGGAGGCCCTCGGAAACGGGATCGGTTATGCGACGCCCGCCGGGATCGGGCCGTTCGGCCCCGCGACGAAGCCGGTCGACCCCGACAGCGAGGTCGTGTTCGAAGTCACCTCGGACAAGCCGTGCGTGTTCACCTTCAAGGACGACATGATCCACTGCAGCGTGCCGGAGGTCCCGACGCCCAGGCCCATGGATTACAACGATCCGATGATCACCATCAACGGCAGAATGGTCGAAGACCTCGGACAGCCGATCATCCTGAACTTCATCCCGGATATCGAACACGCGGACGTGACCGTGTCGTTCGAACGGCGCTCCCAGCTCACAAGGCTGGCGGACAACCCCGTCCTGATCCGGCGCGACGGCAAACGGATGGAACTGCGGACGCTGGACATGAGCCGGAATTCAAACGGCACATACTCGGTCAAAGTCGAGATGAAGAAGCTGGCGGACTCCAAACGCGACCCGAACTCGGGAGAACGCCTGACCCTTGACGACCCCAAACGTCTCTCGCCCGCCGGACAGGTGCGGAACTGGGGCGCGACGATGCAGATGTTCTTCGAAGCGATGGAAGGCGGTCCCCTGAGGAGCATCGACTTCGACGCGGAGATCGCCGGGACCGGCGTGTTTGAGTTCTTCGGCGACCGGATCAGCTACCGGCACGAATCCGGGCAGAGACCGGCGGGCGTGAAGGTCGGCGGAAAAGCCTGGGAGAACCTCGACGTGCCGTTCGAACTGCCGTTCATGGTGAACCACTCCCACGAAACGCTGTCGTACCGGTATGCCGCGGATTCCCCCGCCGCGAACTATCCGTACAAACCGATCTCCATGGTCGGCGACCGCGGCAGGCATTATCTTTCCACGCGCGAGATCGCCGCATCCGATGGCGGCACGCCCTGCCCGTACCATCTTCATTACGTCATGACGGAACTGAACCCGCGGATGGGCAGAGGACGTTTCCGCATATCCACGCCTACCCCCGAACAGAAGGCACGCGAGGCGAGCGCAGCGGCGCTGGAAACGAAGACCGTGGCGCTGGAAGGCGTCATCGACGGGAATGTCACGTTCCTGGTCGAGGGAAACACCATACGGCTCGAGGCAGTCACAGGCATGGAGCCGACCCATATGTCCGTCAACGGGAAACCGTGGACCGACGTGGGCGAGCCGTTCGAGCTGGACTTCACGCCGGAGTATTCCGCAAAAGCGAAGAGCATCGAATCGCGCGGACGCGGCAACACCATAGTGAGCTCCCTTGCGAAAGAAGTCGAGATCAGGGTCATGGACTCGGATCCCTGCGCGGACCTGTACCGGATCGTTTTCTCGCTGAAAAAGAAGCCGGACGGGAAATGACCGAAACCACTGAAATGAGGCGGGCTTCAACTCGACTTCAGAAGTCCGCCCCGAAAACAAAAAGACGCACCCCGTTTCCGCACAGCTCGCGGGACGGGGTGTTTCCTTTTGTGCTGTAAGAATCGAGTTAGAGCTTATCCCTAAATAGTGCTTGAATTTCTTAAAAATGATGCTATATTATCTGCATCCAATCAACAGGAGGCAGACATGGCGCACAAATCATGGGAAATCA
>CADCMR010000008.1 GCA_902802585.1 uncultured bacterium | reverse complement strand
CGCCGGGACCGCCACCGCCGCCCATGCCGCCTCGTCCGCCGCCGCCGAAGCCACCGGCTCCGCCGCCGAAACCGCCGCCGCCGGCAAAGTCCATGCCGCCGCCGAAGCCGCCGCCCATGCCGCCCATGCGGTTGGCGGCGCCGCCCATGCCGAAGCCGGCGCGTCCGGCGTTCGCGGAGGCGTCCTGCATCGTCAGTTCGATCGTTTCCTGGTTGCGGGTGAGCGTGGCGGACGTCCGAGTCACGGCCGCGAGCGTGTAGCCGTTCGAGAGCGTTTCGCCGATACGGATATATTGTTTATTGGAGTTGGACGCGTTTGCTGTCTGCATGGTGCCATCGGCTGTCAGACCGTCGCGTCCGGTGTTTCTCTGCTGGTTCTGGTTCTGCAGCAGTTCGATCTGCTGGTTGGAACGTTCAAGGCGCTGCTGAAGGAGCGCGGCCTGCTGGTCCGTGACGCCCTCGGTCTGCTGGAGGGTCTGGAGCAGGGAGGCAAGTTCCGCGCGGTTTTCAAGCGCCTGCTGCATCTGCTGTTCCTGCGCGGCCGCCTGTTCCTCGGCGTTGTTCGTGTTGCCGTTCTGGTTATTGCGTCCCATCACCTGCATGTTTCTCATCATCTGCGCACTGCGCTGGAGGATGATGGCTCCCGCGATATCGCCGATGGTGAAGGTGCCGGCGAGCGTCATGTCGCCGCGGTTGACCGGTGTTGCCGCCCTGCGACCCGCCGCCGTAGTCTGCGGGGCGCGTTCGGGATCGAAGATGTTCAGCGCGACCGTGGTCGCGATCTGGTTTTCCGGCGTTACGCTGGAATAGCGTCGCTGCGGCTGCACCACCTGCGCCTGTTGCTGCTGGATGTTCTTGGGCTGGGGCGACGAGGAACGGCGTTCCTTCGATACAGACGTTGCGATTTCCGCGTCAACAGACGGTTCGCTCAGCCATTGGCTTGCTCCCAGCGCAATAATTCCGGCAAGGAGGATATTGGCGAAGATCAGAATCGCTCTCATTTTTCATTCTCCTTAGTTGGTTGTGGCATTGGCCGCAGGTCCCTGTTGCGCGGGGGTTGCTGCCGCGGAGGCGGCGGCCGGTTGATTGGTTGTTGCGGGTTGAGTCGTGGTTGCCGCGGGCGCGGTCGCACCGGCGGCGGGAGTCGTTGCGGTTCCTGCCGCCGGGGTGGCCGCGGCGCCGCCTGTCGCAGGCGTCGTCGTCTTGGTCGTTGCGGCAGCCGTGGTCGTTGTCTTCGTCGTTGTCGTCGAACCCGTCAGCTTGGCGGTATTGCCGGCAGGCGAGTATTTGATGACACGAACCTGTCCGGTCGTGCGGAACATCTGCGCCGGAGGCGTCGTGGTCGCTGTGGTCGCAGCGGCACCGGGACGCGCACCGGGCCCGGTCACGGCGCGGGCGCGGTTGGGTTCGACGCGGATTTCAACGCGGCGCCAGGAAAGGCGCGGCGTGCATTTTTCGACTTCCGCAAAGAACCGGATGACCTTGCTGTATTCGTCGACGACGGTGAAATCGAGGTCGGCGTAGGAAAGCTCATTGTTGATGTTGGAGGTCCTGACAGAGCCGAGCGTCTGGAGGTTGGCCTCGGCGTTCTGAGCGGCGGTGCTGACGAGGTTGCGGAGCTCGGTTTCCGGCTGGCCGTCGCGGTCGGCGTTCCAGTAGGTCGCGAGGGAATCCTCGTAGCTCGCCTGGAGATCCAGGAACGCATCCAGTTCGGCTTCCGCCGCGTGGAGCGAGTTGGTATCCTTCTTGATGTCCGTGCGGACGCTCTCAATGTCGCTCTCGGAGGGGAACCAGGTGCCGCCTGCCGAGGTTTTGCTGAGGTAGACGATAAGAACCGTCCAGCAAAGTACCATCGCGATGATCGCGAGGGTGAGCTTGCCCGCCGGAGTGGCAAAGTATTGTTTCGGTGTCTGTTTCATTACTGCGCCTCGGTTTTAACAAGAGCCACGGTGGACGTGACGATGGTATCGGTGATCCTCTGGTTCAGCCTGCCGATCTTCCAGTAGGAGAAATGCAGGCGCTGCGAGAGGTCGATATTGCGGTTCTGCGACTGGATGTTGAGATCGCAGTTTCCGTCGTTGAAACGGAACGTGGTCACCAGTGTGTCTTCCGGCAGGGCGAGGGAGAGGTCGTAAAGCTTGGTGAGGAGAGATGGATCGCCGGCGGAAATCGACGAATTCTTTTCCAGTTCCTTCTTGATTTTTTCGGCCTTTTTGAGGTCCGCTTTGATCTTTTTGGTCTTGTCGCGGATGGCATTGCGCTCCGTGACCAGGTCGCTATACTGCTGGTATTGGTGGTACGCGCGGATGCCGGTGCGGTAGCTCCAGCCGAGACCCAGGACGAGAAGCAGGAAAATCATGATGATGACCTGGGAACGGCATCTGCTGGGGCGAAGCTTGGGGGGCATGATGCGGACGGAGGATTCGTTCGCGGGGAATCCTTTGGACATGATGAGGCGCATGACAAGCAGACAGGCGAGGTAGTCCGAAATGGAGAAATCCTTGCCGACCGGGAACTCGAAATCGTTTTCGAGGACCTTGGTCCACTGCTTGTTGCATTCTTCCGCGCTGCCGCGGTAGGGGACCCACTCGCCGTGCTGCCAGCAGAACCCGGATTCGATCTCGGGGAGGCAGACGGGCGGGTCGTCGTGCTTGATGCCGAGGAGCGGATAAATGAACTCATCGGCTTTCACTTTTGCCATCGTGAGGAAAGACGCCATGTGGTTGATGGCAACGGAGTCGAACGCGTAAACGTTCAAACGGTCGGTTTCACCCTCGGCTTCCGCGGGGAAGCGGGTGAACTGGATGACGCAGTCCTGGGGGACCTGCAGCATGTGGAGCGGAAGCTCGAATTCGAGGGCATTTTTCTGCGCGCGTACGTTGAGCGGCGCCCCCTGGCAGGTGAAGAAGGTCCCGGACTCCATGGATCCGGTGAGAACCATGCAGCCCGAGATCTGGCCGCCATTGTCTTCAAGCGCCTTGCGGAGGGCGGCGGATTCGCCGCCCTGTTCGCAAGGAACAGTGTTCCAGCTTACGATGCGATATTTCTGACCGTGTTTGCGAAATTTGCAAACCCGCATCGCCGCAGGCGAGAATGATACGATCTGATACACAAGCCTGCTTGAGATACGCATCGTTGTCTGTCCTTAACTGTTATTGGTTGTGGTTTACTTGGCCGATGACCGGCGTTTCTGTCCGGATCCGGAGATCACTTCGCGTCGTTGAGCTTCTGCTGAAGGGCGCGCATCGCTTCGCGATAGGCGTCGGGATCGGTCTGGCGGAGCTTCTGGGCTTCCTTGTATTCCGCCGGGAACTTTTCCTGGATCTGACGGATCGTGTTGGTGTTGCGGGCGGCGCCGTTAGCGCCGCGACCCGCGGCGGGCTGCTGTGCGGCAGCGCCGGCTGCGCCGGGCATTCCGCCGCGTCCGCCCATTCCGCCCATGGCAGGACCGCGTCCGCCTGCCGGCGTCAGTGTGATCTTGTTCTTTTCCGCGAGTTCGTTGAAGGAACGCATCGCGGAAACGGAGTCGGTCTTATCTGTTTCGAGGAGCTTGTCGATCGCGTCTTTTTCCTTGACGAGGAATTCGAGGGTCTTCTCCTTCTGCTGTTCGGCAGTTTCCGGGAGTTCGACTTCCGCCTTCTTCGCGAGTTCGGCGAGCTGGGCATTGGCGTCGTCAAGCGCCTTCTTCGCCTTGGCGTAAGCGTCTTTGTCCTTCGCTTCAATCTTCTTCAGGGCCTCGTCGCGCGGGGAATCCGCCTTGAGGCTGTCGATGGTGCGCTGGAGCTGGCCGGTACGGCCGCCCATCATTCCGCCCTGCATACCGGGCATACCGCCCTGCATGCCGCCGAAATCGGGCATTCCGCCCGCGCCGCCCATGCCGGGCATTCCGCCCGCGCCGCCCATGCCGCCCTGACCGAAGCCGCCCATGCCGCCCTGACCAAAGCCGCCCATGCCGCCCTGACCAAAGCCGCCCATGCCGCCGGCACCGAAACCGCCCATGCCGCCGAAATCAGGCATTCCACCGGCGCCGGGAGCGCCCGCGGCATCGCCGCCGGCGCCAAAGCCGCCCATGCCGCCCATGCCGCCGGCACCGAAACCGCCCATGCCGCCCTGGCCGAAGCCGCCCATGCCGCCGAAACCGCCCATGCCACCGGCACCGGGAGCGCCCGCGGCACCGCCGCCGAAGCCGCCCATGCCACCGAAACCGCCCTGCATACCGGCTGCTCCGGCTGCGCCACCGGCGCCACCGGCTCCGCCGGGCTGAACCTGACCGGCTGCACCGCCGCCGTTAGCGCCGCGGCCGCCGCCGCGATTGCCGCGGGCACCGCCGCGACCGCCGGCACCGCCGGCACCCTGCCCCTGAGCGAATGCAACACTGCCCGTGAGGGCCAGCGCCAGGATAGCAACCGTCATTTTGTTCATAGTTTCGTTCCTTTCATATTGTATTGTTTGATTTGTTGTAGTGCGAGGCATCGTTACAGATTAACGAAACCTTTTTGCGTTTTATTGTGCATGTCGGCGAAAAAAAGCTGTTTTTTGGAGCTTTTTTGTTTTTTTCCGTTCTTTCCGTTCTGTTTTTCAGGTTTTTTCGCAAAAAGGCTGAATGCCCGGGGCGGGACTCGAACCCGCATGGTTTCCCGACAGATTTTAAGTCTGTTGCGTCTGCCATTTCGCCACCCGGGCGCGATTTTCTATAAATGTAGCACTGTGCATGGAAAAATCAAGAGCTTTCACTAAAAAAAATCATTCTGATCCCCTGAAATACGCACATCGGTTTAGATTTTAATATACTTTTTGTGATTTTTTCTGTTTCCCGCCCTATTATTATGCTTCCGCGCGGCATGGTCGATCGCGGTCAATGCCGCTCTCGTCCTTGACTGCCGCGGAATTTCCTTTTTTTGAAAACCGCGGCTGGAAACGGTCTCCCGTTTCACATGGAAAGCGTGCCGGTTTTTTCGCGAAACCGCAAAACGGAAAAAAGCGTGCTGTCCGGGTTGAAAAATAGGGGGATGGGAGGTATGTTATAACAAAGGTTTTTTCGCGCCCGCGCATATTCGCCATTGTTTAATTCGTCTAAACACAAGGACCCGATGTTGCACAAGATTCTACCCATCATCCTGCTGATCGTCATTTCCCGTGTGTTTGACCCGGCATTGGACGCCGCGCCGAAAAAACTGACGATCCTCCAGACGACCGACATCCACGGAGCCATCGGGGATGAAAAATCCCCGGGGCTGCTTCAGATCGCCGGGGCCGCCGAACGCATTCAGCCCGACCTCTGGATCGACTGCGGCGACCTCACGCAGGGATCGTTTTCGGCGTCCGTCGACGCCGGCGCGTCCATGGTGGAGGCAATGAACGCCGCAGGATGCGATGTCTGGGTGCCCGGCAACCATGATTTCGACTACGGTGTGGAGATTCTCGCGAAACGCATCGGCATGTTCCGGGGAGCGTCGCTGGCGGCGAACATGAAGTCGAACGCGTTTCCGATGAAAACCGCGGCATGGAAAATATTCGAGCGGCAGGATGTGAAAATCGCCGTGATCGGCATTGTGCCGCCGTACCTCGGGCTGTGGATCGAGCCGGAAAAACTGACCGGGCTTGAACTGGAATCGCCGGACGCCGCGCTCGAATGCGTCATGCCGGAGGTCATGGCGGCGAAACCGGACGTGATCGTGCTTGCCATCCATTTGGGCGAGTTCATCGCGGGGCGCCTCAACCCGGACGGCAAGCTCCGCAGCATGGCGTCGCTGTCCGCGAAATTTCCTCAGATCGACCTGATCCTGGCGGGGCATTCGCACCAGACGGAGCCGGGCAAGCGACTCTATCCGGGCGCATGGTTCGTGCAAGCGCCGCCGCTCGGCGCCGGATGCGCGCAGATTACGGTCGAGGTCGATCCCACTAAAAAAGGAGACAAGGTGCTGTCCGTGACCTCGAAGATTATCGAAGGCAAAGACCAGCCGGAATCGAAGAAGCTGCTCCCGATTCTTGCCCCTGTCCGGAAACAGGCCGCGGAAACCGGGCGCAAAACCATCGCGAAACTGGATTTCGAGCTGGAACCGATGAAAAATGGATTGATGCCGAACCGCCTGGCGGAGCTGATCTGCCTCGCCATGGCGGAGGCGACCGGAGCGGACGCGGCGTTCTCCGGGACGCTTTCGAACTACAAAGTGTCACCCGGCACGCTGAACGAACGCGAGCTTTTCCTGCTGGCGCCGTACACGGACGCCATCGAGGTGCGCAGCCTGACGCCCGCCCAGATCCGGACGATCCTGCGCGAGCTCGAAACAAAACAGAAAACAGCGGACTGCATGACGTATATGGGATTCACCGCGCCGGACGGCATCGACGGCGCACTCGTGCTGGGAAAGACGGGGAAACCGATCCCGGAAACCGGACGCATCAAGGTCGCCGTGAACACCTACGACGCGCACGGCGCGGGCGGACGCTACCCGAAACTCAAGGAGATCGTGGAATCGGTCGAGCCACAGGAATCCGTACCGAAAGCCGACATCCGCGACGCCCTGCGCAGCTATCTGCAAAAGCATTATCCTGTTCCCAATAAAACATCCGGGAGGAAACCATGATATTCCGCATCCTGATCCTTTTTTTCCTTTCCATGGCGACCGCGATCCTGTGCTCATGCCAATCGTCCGGGGAAGCCTCCGATCCGTTCTTCCAGCCGACCGAGGCCGACAAGCTCACGAAGGAGGAGACGGAAAGCATCATCTGGCACGCAAAGAACTTCATCGCGTCCAATAAAAGCCTCCGCCTCGGCACGGCTCACCGGAAAATGATCCAGGACAACGAGCCTGTGACCCGCATCGTCTACAGCGGGAAGAAGCATGGCAGGATCGAACTGGAATGGCCGATTTCGTCCGACACCGTGGTCCTGCTCTCCTCGCGCGGCGACCTGCTCTCAAAACGCCAGCCGTGGGTGCTGGAGATCCTGTCCGGCAAGCAGAAGGGCGGCCTGAGTGACGCCGAGCTGGACCAGTGGCGGAACGTCGACACAGCGGACGAGTTCGAGGATGACGGCACGGGCGGGGCGTGGGAAACGGTCGGCGTGGAACCGATCCCCGTCATTGAAGGTGCAACCGCGGACAAGAAGGAGAAATGACATCATGAACGAAAAAACCAACGAATCCGGTCCGCTCTTCAACCGGAGGAGTTTTCTCTGGCTCCTCTGCGCGCTCGTCCTTCTCCGGCTCCTCCTGAACGCCGTCGTGCCGCTCATGGACCCGTCGGAGGCGCGGTACGCCCTGATCTGCAAACTCATGGAGGAAAGCCACAATTTCCTGGAGCCGAAGCTCATCCACGAGGGTGTCCTGATGAATTTCGAGGGGAAACCGCCCCTGTGCTTCCAGGCGGGCGCGGCCGCCTGCCATATCTTCGGCATCAACCTCTTCGCGGTGCGCCTGCCGTCGACTCTCTTCGCGGCAGGGCTGCTTGCAGTCCTGTACTGGGCGGTCCGGCGGATCCGGGGCGAAAACGTCGCACAGCTCGCCGTGCTGCTTACGCTCGGCAGTCCGGTGTTTTTCATGTATGCCGGGATGTGTATGACGGACATGGCGCTGGCGTTCTGCGTCTGCTCCGCCGTCTTCGCCTACATGTTGTTCGACCATGAGACCGCACGCCGCGGCAAAAAGCTCGCGAGCATCGGATTCTTTGCCGCGCTCGCGCTCGGGATGCTCGTTAAGGGACCGGTCGCCCTGGTCATGGCGGGCGTCTCGGTCTTCCTCTTCGTCCTGCTCGGGAAACGCTGGGGCGACCTCAAAAATCACGCATGGATCCTCGGATTCGCCGTGTTCTTCCTGATTGCCGCCCCGTGGTATATCCTGATGCAGCGGGCGAACCCGGATTTCCTGTATTACTTTTTCGTGAACGAGAATTTCAAGCGGTTCCTCTTCAAGGAATACGGCGACCAGTACGGCGCGGGACGCGAGTTCTTCCGCGGAATGGCGTTCCTGTGGTTCCTGATCTCGAACCTGCCGGGTGTGCTGCTGGTGCTGCTCCCGCTCTGTTCGAGGGAAGGACGCGGCAAGCTGGCTGGCGTCCTGCGGAAACCGTCCCTCGCGAACGACCTGCCGTTGCTCGGATTCCTCTTCATCACGCTGTTCTGGTGCCTCACGAGCCGCGTACTGATCACATACGTGCTCCCGACCGTGCCGTTCTTCTCCGTCTGGCTGGCGGACCGCATGGTCGACTGGGGCTATGTCGGCATGGCGAAATTCCGGACGGCGCTCCGGGCGGCGCTTCCCGCGATCTGGTGCGTGACCGGCATGGTGTTCGCCTCGCTGTGGATCGTCGGCGAGCACTGGATCGACAAGATGCCGGGCGATTTCTTCGAGGACATCGCCGAGGTCGTCCCGGACGGGTATTTCTATTTTTACCGCAAGGTGCCGTATTCCGCGTATTTCTACCTCGGCGACCGCGTGATTCCGCACGCAAAAGAGGATCCGGAATCAAGCGAGGCGGCGTCTCGTCCGCATTACCTCGTCAGCACGAAACGCGAAGTGAGGAGGCATCCGCTCAAGGGCTTCCGCCGTCCCGTTATGGAAACGGACGTCTGGACGCTCTATGCCCCCTCGGAGTGACGATTCCCCGGTCGCGGCTCCGCGTCCCGTCTTTCCGTTGTTTTTTCGCGGAAGAGTTTGCATTTGCGTGGAAGCGTAGTATATTTATTTGTTTATGTCTTAACACGATACTTTTTACATAAGGAACCAAACAACATGTCAGTCAGCGTGCTCGTCGGCGTCCAGTGGGGCGATGAAGGCAAGGGAAAAATCATTGATGTTTTAACGAAAGACGCGGGAATGGTTGTCCGTTTCCAGGGCGGCAACAACGCCGGTCACACGGTCGAGATCAACGGTCAGCATTTCGTGCTCCACCTGATTCCGTCCGGCATCCTGCGCCCCGGCGTACCGTGCGTCATCGCGAACGGCGTGGTGGTCGACCCGGTCGAGCTCGTGAAGGAAATGAACATGCTCAAATCCCGCGACATCGACGTCTCCGGGATCCAGCTCAGCACGCGCTGCCACCTGATCATGCCGTGGCATAAGCTCATCGACGCCTTCAAGGAAGACTCCGCGAAGGGCGACAAGAAGATCGGCACCACCAAGCGCGGCATCGGTCCGGCGTACTCCTCCAAGGCGGATCGCACCGGAATCCGCGGCGGCGAAATGCGCGACCTCGCCCGCTTCGAGAAGCATTTCCGCGACAACGCCGAAGCGTACAACCGCGAATACGTCCCGATGGGCGGCGCTCCGCTCGACGTCGAAGCCGCGTGGAAGGAGGTCCTCGCCGCGCGCGACGTCCTGGTTCCCCACCTCGCCAATACCGTCGTCACGATCAATGAAGCCAATGCAAACGGCGTGCATGTCCTGCTCGAAGGCGCGCAGGGCGCGTTCCTCGACATTGACCACGGCACGTTCCCCTATGTGACCAGCAGCAACACCACCAGCGGCGGCGCATGCACCGGCACCGGTCTGCCGCCCCGCGCCATCACCGAAGTCTGGGGCGTGCTGAAAGCCTACTCCACGCGCGTTGGCGAAGGTCCGTTCCCGACCGAATTGTTCGATGAGCAGGGCGAATTCCTGCGCCAGCAGGGCGGCGAATTCGGCGCCACCACGGGCCGTCCGCGCCGCTGCGGCTGGCTGGATGCCGTTGCGTGCCGCCACAGCTGCATGGTGAATGGCGTGGACTTCCTCGCCATCACGAAGCTGGACGTGCTTGACAAGCTCAAGGAAATTAAGATCTGCACCGCCTACAGGATCGACGGCAAGACCGTCACCGCGTTCCCCGAGGACGTCTACGACCTCGCCCGCGTCGAGCCCGTCTACGAGACCATGCCCGGCTGGGAGACCCCCACGACCGGCATCCTCGACTGGAACAGCCTCCCCGCCAACGCGCAAAACTATCTGAAACGTATCGCCGAGCTCACCGGCTCGAAGATCGGCATCGTGTCCGTCGGTCCCGACCGCAACCAGACCTTCCGCGTCTGATTCCCGGCGGCCGAAGGAAGGAACCGCGGGAGGGGGCGTGCCATGGCGGAGAAGAAGAGGCGTCAGAAATTCTCCAAAACCATCGTCAAACAGCAAGAGACCGAAGAGACGAACGCGCAGATCCTGCGCGGAGTCATCGTCCGTTTCTTTGCGCGGTTCGACCTCATGCAGATCATCCCGCTGGCGCTTCTCCTTGCCATCGGCATGTGCTTCGTCCACAGCACCGGCCAGCAGGTCGGCGGGCACCATGTCGAGCTGTTTGGCCGCCAATGCGTCTACCTGGCGGTCGGCTTGGCGCTGTGGTTCATTTTCATCCTGGTCGACTACCGATTTCTCGGGATATTCTCCATGCTGTTCTATCCGGCGGTCATCGCGGTGCTTATGCTCGTCCTGATCTTCGGTCCGGTCCGCAACAATACCCGGCGTTGGATCGACATCGGACCGGTCAGCCTTCAGCCCTCCGAACTCGGCAAAATGGCGGTGCTTTTTGTCGTCGCCTGGGTGGCGTCATTCACGAAAAAGAACATCAACAAAATCCACTGGATCGCGCTGGTCATGGTCCTGACCGTGGTTCCGTTCCTCCTGATCTGCAAGGAGCCCGACCTGGGGACCGCCATCGTCCTGATCCCGCTCACCGCCGCGATCCTGTTCGCCGCCAACCTCCGCTGGCTCTACATTGTTCTTTTCGCGGTAGTCTGTGTTGGGGGGCCTCTCGCCGCTTACCACAGCCCGATCCTGAAACCCTACCAGAAAAAGCGCATCGACATGTTCATCAACCCGGAAAGCGAACGGTTCGGCGGCGGATGGAACGTGATCCAGGCGGAGATCGCGGTCGGCACCGGCGGCATGACGGGCAAGGGTTACCGCAACGGAACGCACACCATGCTCGGCTATCTTCCGCCGAAAGTCGCCGACTCCGACTTCATCTTCCCGGTCATCGCGGAGGAAACCGGGTTTGCCGGCACGCTTTCCCTCATCCTGCTCTACGCGCTGCTGCTTTTTTCGATTTTGCGGACCGCCCTGCTGGCGCCCGATCTGTTCGGACGCTACCTATGCGTCGGCATCGCAGCTATTCTCATGACGCACGTTTTCATCAACATCGGCATGTGCATCCGGCTGGTCCCGGTGACGGGGCTGCCGCTGCCCTTCATCAGCTACGGCGGCACATTCCTGGTGGCAATGCTGTGTTACCTCGGCATTGCGCAGAGCGTGTACGCGCACCGGAACGATCCGTCGACCGTTGATACGGACTGGTCGCCGATATCCTGATAATAGTTCGGAATCATGGATTTGTCGATTCATCCGTCAGATTCGACGAAATGACGGATGAAATAACGGACATTCTGTCAAGTCTTTGACTTTTAGCGTATTTCGCGCGCCAGAACAGGTCGGAACCCGACTGCCGTGTCGCTTTCGTTCGGCGGCATGAAAAATCGGTATGCGGAACGCAGTTTCTTCGGCTCCATGCCCCAGTCGCCGCCGCGAATCACGCGGCACGCCGTTTCGGTGGTCCAGGTGCCCGCGTCGAACGGACGGTAGCGCGTGAATCCGACGCTGACCGGGTTGCGCCTGACGGGATCCACGCCCGCCATCGCGGGATCGGAATACGCCTTCGGGTCGTACCAGTCGTAGCACCATTCGGCGGCGTTGCCGGACATGTCGAAGAGTCCCCAGGCGTTCGGCTGGAACGATGCGGCGGGCGCGGCGACGCGGTGTCCGTCGTCGGCAGCGGCTCCGGCGACTGGCGGCAGACGCCACTGGAACCGTTCCGCCGATTTGTAATCCAGCCCGTTCGCGTACTTCGCGCCCTCGTTCCCGAACTCCTTCCCCCAGTAGTAGTCGGACGGTTCCCCGGCGCGGCAGGCATATTCCCATTCCGCCTCGGTCGGCAGACGGTATTCGTATCCGGACGGCAGACGCCCGGCGGCGCGTTCGAGTTCGGTGAGCTTGCGGCAGTACATGACCGCCTGGTCCCAGCGCACGCGGACGGCGGGCTGCGACGGCAGATTGAGGCGGAAATCGCCCCATTTGAGCGAGTTGAAGCCGGGGATCAGCATCTGGATTTGACGGTTCGTGACCTCGGTCCGCGCCATCCAGAAGGGATGCGTGATCATGACCTCGCGCACGGGCATTTCATTGTCCATCGACCCG
The DNA here is from genome assembly GCA_902802585.1 of uncultured bacterium. Taxonomy (GTDB): domain Bacteria; phylum Verrucomicrobiota; class Lentisphaeria; order Victivallales; family UBA1829; genus UBA1732. The sequence goes on along the minus strand of CADCMR010000008.1, from coordinate 78,568 downwards.
CCCATGCGGAATTTGCCCGCCGGGATTCCCGCCATGTCCAGGTACGCGGACGGTACGATGAAATCCGCTCCGGGTCGCGCGGATTCGGTTGGAAGCGACACATTCGCGAGGCGCGCGATCTCCTCGGCGTCGCGCCGGTTTGCCTGTTCGGCGTCGTGGAGCTCGTTTCGCGGCAGAAGTGGCATCACGGATTCGGTGCGCGCGTTCACGATGCGAACCAGAAGCGCCGCGCGACTGTGTGCGGAAAGAGAGGCGTTGGCGAGCCCGGATTCGAGTTTGGCGAGCGCCTGTTTCGCCGCGTCCAGGCGCTTTGCCTTCGCGACGGATTCCGCGCGGTAGGAGATGACGCTGTAGACGAGGAATGCGCCAACGCAGACCACGAGCAGCGCCATGAAGATCTTGAAAATGCGCATTTTCGCCTCCTCGTGCTGGAGTTCGGCACGCAGGCGCGTGGTACTCGCCCCGGTGCTGCCGGGCGGGAAGAACGATTTCGCCCTGCTGGACGAGTTTGCGGCGGGACGGGATATGTCGTCGGTTTTCGGATTCATGTCTTCGGACCTTGTTGAGCGATGAACGGAAGAGGCGGGCGGGGAATGCGCCGTCCGCAGGGGTAATATAGCACAAAAAGTGAAAAAAATCGAATGAAAAAGATGAAAAAACGTCGAATACGCTGTATATTGTATGCCAAGCTATGTTTTATACCCCGGAACAGGATTTATGGAAAACTCGTTTGACGTCATCGTGATCGGCGGAGGGCACGCCGCCTGTGAAGCCGCCGCGGCATCCGCGCGGCTCGGCGCGCCGACCCTGATGCTCACCATGAATCTGGACCATATCGCGCAGATGAGCTGCAATCCCTGCATCGGCGGTATCGCGAAGGGGCACCTCGTGCGCGAGATTGACGCTCTCGGCGGTCTCATGGGAAAGATCGCCGACGCGGCATCCATCCAGTTCCGTATGCTCAACCGGACGAAAGGTCCCGCCGTGTGGTCGCCGCGCGCCCAGTGCGACAAAAACTGCTACCAGCGCGCAATGAAGCATGCGCTTGAGCTGACGCCGAATCTCACGATCCGCCAGGAGGAGGCGGTCGATTTCGTCACGGACGGCGACGCTGTCGCGGGCGTCGTCACGCGCCTCGGCAACACCTACCGTTGCAAGGCGGTCGTCATCGCAACCGGGACCTTCCTGCACGGGCTGCTTCATTACGGGCTCACGCATTTCTCCGGGGGACGCTCCGGCGACCCCGCGTCGGACCTGCTGCCGGAAGCCATCCGCGACCGCCTCGGACTGAAGATGGGTCGCCTCAAGACCGGCACGCCGCCGCGCGTGCTCGGCAGTTCGGTGGACTTCAGCCGCATGGACGTGCAGGCGTCGGAAACCGACCTGGAGGAACATTTCTCGCATTTCGGCATCGAGGATGTGACGCCGCATGTGAGCGAACACAATTTGAACTGCCGCATCACCTGGACCACCGCAGCCACCGCCGACCTCGTGCGCGCCAATCTCGACAAGGCGCCGATGTACAACGGCCTGATCGAGGGCATCGGCACGCGCTACTGCCCCTCGTTCGAGGACAAGGTCGTGCGCTTCCCCGACCATGAACGCCACCTCATCTACCTCGAACCCGAGGGAGAGGCGACCGACGAATACTATGTGAACGGGATTTCGACCAGCCTGCCGCCCGAGGTGCAGGAGGGAATGCTCCGTTCCATCCCCGGCCTTGAGCATGTCCGCTTCCTGCGCTATGCCTACGCTATCGAATACGACTATGTCGAGCCCGCCCAGATGGACCGCACGTTCGCCGTACGCGCCTGGAAGGGGCTGTATCATGCCGGACAGATCAACGGCACGAGCGGATACGAGGAAGCGGGCGCGCAGGGGCTTGCCGCCGGGCTGAACGCCGCACGGTTCGCCGCCGGGCTGGACGGCGTCGCGTTCGGGCGCGACGAGGCGTATCTGGGTGTGATGGCAGACGACCTGGTGACGAAGGAGATCAAGGAACCGTACCGGATGTTCACCAGCCGCGCGGAATACCGTCTGCGTCTGCGGCAGGACAACGCCGACCTCCGGCTGTGCCGGAAAGCCCATGAACTCGGCCTGCTCTCCGATGCCGATTTTGATAAGTTCACGCGCTACGAAACCCGTCTGCACGAACTCGAAGCCGCCGCGCGTGCCGCGTCCATGCCGGGCGGTGGGACCGCGTGGGAACGTCTCCGCGTCGCGCAGGGCGATCCCGACCTGGATGCGCTGCCGTTCGCGCCGGAGCTGATCGGGCTGGATCTGAACGAACGCACCGACCGCCGCGCTATTCGTGAACTCGCGGTACAGGCGCATTACGAGGGGTATCTGCGGCAGGAGGAGGATTCCATCCGGCATCTGCACGGACTGGAAGCATGGGCGATCCCAGCCGACCTTGATTATGCTCCGCTCCCCGGTCTCAAGAACGAGACGCGCCTCAAGCTTGCGCGCATCCGTCCCGCCACGCTCGCCCAGGCGTCGCGCATCGACGGCATGACCCCGGCGGAGATCGGGCTTCTTCAGGTGCTTCTCGCCCGCAGAAGACGCGAACAGGAAACAGCTTCTCCGGGAAAGGAGACTCCGCGGTCATGAGCGAATCTGAAGCAGAAGCTGCCGCCATCCAATCGAACGGGGAACTTCGCCGCGAACCCGGCGCATGGGCGCGCCTCTGGGCGATCCGTTATGCCCGCGTGCCGATCCTGGTCTGTCTGCTTTTCTTTGTCTTCGCGCTCGGTTCGGAATGCTACGCCATATACTGCCACAGGACGGGCGCGACGCCCGTTTATCAGATCCAGAACCCCGAACTCCGCAACCATGCCCCGACGAAGGGACACATCCTCGGCACGGACTACCTTGGACGCGACGTACTGCTGCGGGCGGTCTTCGCCACGCGCACCGCCGTGAAAGTCGGCATCGTGGCGTCCCTGATCTCGTCGGTGGTCGGCGTCGCGCTGGGGCTGCTTGGCGGGTATTACGGCGGCAGGACGGACGCGCTCGTCCTCTGGATCTACAGCACGTTCGCATCCATCCCGTCGCTCCTGTTCATCCTGGCGTTCGCCCTGCTCGTCTCGAAGGGCTTCCTCAGCGCGCCGCTCGAAGCCGCGTTCCAGGCGTTCAGCCGCGCCATGAACACCGAGCCCGGCATGATGGCTGTCTACCTCGGGATCGGGCTTACGGGCTGGGTGCAGCTCTGCCGCGTGGTCCGCGCGGAAACGCTCCGCCTGAAGACGCGCCCCTACGTGACCGCTGCCCGTTCGCTCGGCGTGTCCGACCGGGGCATCCTGCTCCGTCACATCCTGCCGAACCTGATGCACCTCGTGATCGTGTATTTCACCATGCGGTTCGCGTCCGCCGTGATGACCGAGGTGATCGTGAGCTATCTCGGTCTCGGCGTGAAGTTCGAGCCGAGCTGGGGACTGATGATCTCGAACGGACAGTCGCTTTTCTGGCGCGGCGCGTGGTGGGAGATCGCCGCCGCAACGGGATTCATGTTCGTGCTTGTGCTCGCGCTCAATCTGACCGGCGACGCCCTGCGCGACGCCCTGGACCCGCGCCACACCTCGGGTAAATAAAAACTGCGCCGGTCCGGCCGTTTTTACGGGAGCCGGAGTCGGCGCTTACCATTTCTGACGCCGCAAAAAAAGATTATCCGGCGGTCCCGCCTTTTTGTTCTCCGGCGGATTCCGTTTGAACCGGCCGCCTCCACATCCTGCCGGAAATGAAGATCCAGAGCGCGGAGATTGTGGAACCGCCAAGCGCCAGCGCCATATCCTTCTGCGCGTCCCACATGTCCCCCTGCTGTCCGTTGTAGTTCTCCGCGTTTTCCGGGCTCAGGACGAGGGAGAGGAACCACTCGAACAGCTCGTAGACCATGCTCGACGTCTGAAGGAACAGCCAGGCGAACACAAGCGCATAAAGGGGGTTGATTCCCTTCATCAGGCGTTTCGTCACCTGGTAGGCGAACGGGAACAGCAGCAGTCCGAACGAGAAATGGACCATCCGGTCGAATTTGTTCCCGTGTATCACGCCCGTTCCCACCGCCTTGATCTCCCATTGCCCCTTGATGTCGATATCGAGGTTCAGGAAGGTCTTTGCCCACCTGTCGTACGGGACGTTGGAATAAAGGTATCTCGCCCCAACGATGTGGACGCAGGTGAACAGGAAAAGCCCGACGCAGGCGCCAATGCCCATCCTCTGGCGTTTCAGCTCCAGCGCCAGGGGAAGCAGCAGGACCACGGTTCCCAGGTGCTGCAGGACGATGCACCCGTCTTTATAGGCGTAGGCGGGGGCATTGATGCACGAGGCGGCGGCGAGGAGCACGCCCATGATCAGAAGTGCGAATTTGATCCGCCAGTCCCGTTTCAGGCGCGCGGATTCCGGATTAGTGATATTGCTCATTGGGGGAGAATTTCAGATAAGGAGCTTCCGTCAGCGTGTTTTCCGGCGGAAATTCTCCGTTGTTATTGCTAAAAAGTCCGCCGGACGGAAACCGGAGCCGGCGGACGCATGATTCGAGTGATGCGGAAAAATCAGTCGAACATCTTCGGGAGACCGTTGTACATCACGCGCATGACGGAGTTGATGTCGTGTCCGCCGCGTTCGTAGACCATCTGGTAGAGGTTGCCGTCCTTGAAGTTGTCGCAATACTTGAAGATTTCGGGATACTTCTTCATCTCGTTGATCATCGGGGTCATGTTCGGCTCCGCGACGTCGTTGCGGCCGCAGCCGGAGTAGATGTAGAAGTCGTTCGCGGTCTTGCCGTTCTTGACGACCGAGTCGGCGAGGTACTTTGCGGATTCGGCGGACTTGCCGCGTCCGATGGCCCAGCAGTCGCCGCTCATCGGGATGAAGTAGCCCATCTCGCCGAGGCAGTGTTCGAAGACGGACCAGGTGGCGCAGGCGCCCATGGAGAATCCGCCGAATCCGCGGTGCCATCTGGAGGCGTCGAGCGCATCCTGCGAGATGTCCTTTGCGTAGGTGTGGTACTGCTTCTCGAAGACCGGGATCACGTCCTTGTCGAGTTCGTAGTGGAAATCAATGCAGTTCTTGGTTGCGTCGTTGCTGTACTGCGTGTAGTAGGAGAGCGCGCAGATGATGAGCGGCTTCATTTCGCCGTTCGCAATCAGGTGGTCGATCACGTTTTTGAGGCGGGTGTTCTGTCCTTCGCCGCCGAAGTACCAGCCGGGGTTGTCGCCGCCGCCGTGCATCAGGTACAGCACGTTGTAGCGGGTGGACGTGTCGTTTTCGTCGTAGCCGTAGGGCAGGTAGACGAGACCTGATTTCTCGAACTCGGGGCTGCCGGCGGTCTGGTTGTCGCGCGTCTTGTACGTGAAGTTCTTGATGACGCCGCCCTTGTCGCAGACGCGCATGTATTCCTGCGGAATCTCCTGGAATGCGTTGTCGGGGAAGGAAGTACGGGTGGACGCGCCGGTGCTGGCGCAGCCGCAGAGGACGGCGAGCGCCGCCGCGCAGGCGAAGAGTTTGAGGAGTTTCATGTTGTTCCTTTGGGTTGTATGGGATTCGGAAAGATGGTGAAATATGACGGAAAATGCCTTGTATTATACTGCGTTTTCGTGGAAAAGTCAAGCAAAAACGAGGCAAAGCGCCGGAGAAAACACGGAAAAATGCCCCGTTCGCTTGTTTTCTTAAAGAACAGGCGGTATATTAATTCGACTAAAATTGAATAACGCATCTTGAGGTCGAATCAGATCATGAACATCATCCTTCTTTCTGGCGGATCGGGAAAGCGCCTCTGGCCGCTGTCCAACGATGTAAGGTCGAAACAGTTCATCAAATTTTTCCGCGGTCCGGACGGCGAACCGGAATCCATGGTGCAACGCGTGTACCGCCAGATCAAGGCGACGGATTCGGATTCGACCGTGACGGTCGCGACCTCGAAGACGCAGGTGTCCTCGCTCCGCAACCAGCTCGGGGACGACGTGGGCATCTCCGTCGAGCCGTGCCGCCGCGACACGTTCCCGGCGATTGTGCTGGCGACGGAATACCTTCACACAGTCCAGGGGGCGTCCGAAGATGAGGCCGTGGTGGTCTGCCCGGTCGATCCGTACGTGGACGACGATTATTTCGAGTTCCTGAAGCGCCTGTGCGAACAGGCGTCGAAGGGCGAGGCGAACCTGACGCTGATGGGTATCCAGCCGCTTCATCCGAGCGAAAAATACGGATACATCATCCCGTGCGAGAAGTCCGGACTGAGCCGCGTGAGCGAATTCAAGGAGAAGCCGGACAAGGAAACGGCGGAGAAATACATCGCGCAGGGCGCGCTGTGGAACGGCGGCGTCTTCGCGTACCGGATCGGCTACGTGCTGAAGAAGGCGCATGAAATGATCTCCTACACGGACTACCACGACCTCTTCCAGCAGTATGCCACGCTTCCGAAGATCAGTTTCGACTACGCCGTGGTCGAGAAGGAGCCGGACATCCAGGTGATGCGGTTCAGCGGGAAGTGGCGCGACATCGGCACCTGGAACACGCTTACGGAAGTCATGCCCGGGAACACGCTCGGCAACGCCGTGATCGACGAGGAATGCAGCAACGTTCACGTGCTGAACGAGCTCTCGATGCCGGTGCTGGCGATGGGCGTTCACAACGTGGTGATCGCGGCGTCGCCCGAAGGCGTCCTGGTGTCGGACAAGGATCGTTCGGCGCGCATCAAGACCATTGTCGACAAGTTTGAGAACCAGATCATGTTCGCTGAAAAATCGTGGGGTTCGTTCCAGATTCTGAACGTGGAGGAGGGCAGCCTGACCATCCGGATCGTCCTGAATCCCGGGCACTCCATGAACTACCACAGCCATGAGAAGCGCGACGAGGTCTGGACGGTCATCAGCGGCGAGGGCCGCACGGTTGTCGACGGCATGGAGCAGAAAGTCCGCGCCGGTGATGTGATTACGATCGAGGCGGGTTGCCGCCATACTGTCTTCGCCGACACCGAGCTGAAGCTGATCGAAGTCCAGGTCGGACGCGAAATCTCCAAGCTCGACAAGATCAAGCACAGACTTCCGTCCCTGTGAGGTCCGATTTGTCCCATCCCCATCCATTTCTGCTGCATCCCGCCGCCAAGGATTACCTGTGGGGCGGCACACGCCTGAAGGACGACTTCTCCAAGGACGTCGCGTCCGACGTGGTCGCCGAAACATGGGAGTGCTCCACGCACCCGGACGGCGTGAGCATCGCCGCGAGCGGGGAATGGATCGGCATGCCGCTGGACGAAATCCTGCGGGCGCATCCGGAGTATTTGGGCGAGCACGCGCGCGGAAGCACGGAGCTGCCCGTCCTCGTGAAGCTTATCGACGCGAAACGCGATCTCTCCGTGCAGGTGCATCCGTCCGACGAATTCGCGCACGAACAGGAAAATGGGCAGAACGGCAAGACCGAAATGTGGTACGTGATGGACGCCGAGCCGGACACGCGCATCGCCTACGGATTGCACCATTCGATCGACAGGGAGTGCTTCCGGAAGGCGGTCGAAGATGGCACCGTGGAAAAGTATCTCCAGATGGTTCCGGCTCACAGGAACGACCTCTTCTTTATCCCGCCAGGCACAGTCCACGCCATCGGCGCGGGTTGCCTCATCGCGGAAATCCAGCAAAGCTCCAACCTCACCTACCGCCTGTACGACTACAACCGCATCGGCCGCGACGGGAACAAACGGGAGCTTCACCTCGAAAAAGGTCTTGCCGTCGCAAACCTCGATGCCATGCCCGAACCGCGCCAGCCCATGCGCCTGCTTCGGTATTCCGGCGGAACCGCCTCCGAACTGCTCTGCCGGTGCCGGTATTTCCAGGTGGAACGCGTGCTGGTGAACACGGAGCAGCACCGCGAAATGGCGTCGTTCCGGGTGTCCCCGGAGTCGTTCGAGGTCTTTCTCTTCCTCAATGGATGCGGCTCCATGTTCTGCGAAGAGGCCATGCTTCAATTCTTCAAAGGCGACTGCATGTTCCTTCCAGCCGGCGCCGCCGACGTCCGGCTGCACGCCAGAACCGAATTCCTGCGGATTTCCTGCTGACCCGGATTCTGCATCGCATCGGTTATCCTATCCTGCGCCCTGATGATCCGGGCAATCTTCCTCATCCGCCCTCGCCCCGCAACAAAAAACGAACCCGGATTCCGCGTGAAAGGGAATCCGGGCGAACAGGAAAGCATCCGGAGCGGAGAAAAAACGGAAGGCCGCTCCGGACCTGAAAGCTGTTTCTACTCAGTCGAGCTGCGTCTTGTCGATCTCCGCGGCCTCGGCTTCGACGTCGATATCCGCCGTCTCCGCCTCGGAAATCGGGGGATAAAGCGATTCGACCGTGACGGCGTAAGGAGAAACGAAGCGTTCCTTGGTGAGGAAAGCCGCCATGGCATCAAGCGCGGCGACAAATGCTTCGACCTGGTCCTGCGGGAGCTTGTCGAACACTTCCTTCATGAACCGCACGTAGGAGGCGGTGCAGACGCGGTAGAGGTGCTCGCCTTTGTCCGTGAGGCTGATCAGCGTGACGCGGCGGTCCTTCGGACCCGGCACGCGGTTGACCAGACCGTCGGCATAGAGCGCGTTCAGCGTCTGCGTGACTGCGGCGGACGGCAGATGGAAGCGGTCGGCGAAATCCTTGATCATCGGGAGGCTCTTGCGGCCGTGGATCGCGAAGAGGTAGTTCAGAATGCGGAGCTTGCCGAGCGTGGTGCGACCGGAGCGCGAGGCATAATGGAAGTGCATCACGGGGAAGCGGAGGGCGTCGACGAAGTGAATCAGGAGCAGCCAGGAAGGCAGCTTGGTGGGCGCTGTTTCGCCGGCGGGGACCGGAATCGGATCGGAGGGAAGCTTGCAGAGGTCGGCGACGTGCTTGGCGCCGAGATGCTCGGATCCAGTCCGGGACTGGTAGAGGAAGCAGAGTACTTCGCGGAATTTCGCGAGCGTGTCCGGATCAAGCGAGGATTCAAAGGCGGCGAAACGTCTGGAAAGCAGCGCCAGAGTGGCATTCCGCTGGGCTTTTCCCTTCGACGACAGCATCACCCCGGTGCTGCGGCGGTTCTCGGGGATCGACTTGCGTTCCAGGATGCCCGACGCGACGTACAGGTCGACCGCCTGGGAGATCGCGCCGGAGCTGAGACCGGAGTACTCGGAAAGGCGTTTGATCTGCGGTACGGAATCCGGATTTTCCAGGAAGTACTTCACGATGGGGAACTGCGCGAAGGAGTAGTCACCGTCGAGGCCGAACACGCCGACGGACGTGGCGCGAATCCGGTCCGCGATAAATAAGAGTTTGCGACAGGATGTTACTGCGAGGAATTGTTTTTTCATTTGAACGCCTTCGATTTGTTCCAGCAGACCGAGCCGGAGGGGAACGGGGCATTCCGCAGGGCACAGCCGGATGTTTTAATATTGTTTTGAACAACATAGCCACACCATGTGGCATTTCTCTTATTAATATACAGCTGTATTCAAAAAATGAAAATGTATTATTTAATACAAAGTATGGATTATTTGACAAACAAGCTGTTTTCAGTACCTGTGAAATTGCCTTAAAGAATAGGAAATTATACAGAAATGACAAGCCGCGTATCGCAAATCAAAAGAGAAACACAAAAAAACAGGAAAGAAAGAAAAAAAGCCGTTTCATTCTTTGAATACTTTAGGTTTTATACAACATAAGCTTATCTTTATTTTGCATTCTGCGGTGGAACGTATTCACTATAATCCCTTTTCATCTGCAGGGACGGGGTGCGGATAGAAAGAACAAGGGCAATCCGCACAAATGTCAGTGCTTTTGCCCTTGTAAATCTTGAAAATACGGAATAAAAACAGCCAGGTGCTCACCAGGTGTCCTGATGAACGACGGAGGGATTCCACTTGTCCTTCACCGCTGACGGGACGGCGGGATACCCGAACGGAATCAGGCAGAATGGTTCGACGCCGTTCGGGAGGCGCAGGGCGTCCTTGAGGATGCGGATGCGTTCGGAAATGGGATGCACTCCCGTCCAGACCGCGCCCAGTCCGAGCGCATGAACGGCGAGCAGGAAGTTCTCGGTCGCGGCTGCGGCGTCCTGGATCCAGTATTCGCGCGCCTCGCCCGGAAGCGCCTTTTCGAGCACGCCGCAGATCACGACGGCGATGGGCGCGGTGGCGGTCATCTTCGCGTTGGGCAGGCTGCTGCCGAGCTTTTCGAGCAGGGCGCGGTCGCGGATCACGACGAACGACCACGGCTGGGAATTCTTCGCCGAGGGAGCCGCCATCGCGGCCTTCAGGAGCTGTTCGACCGTCTCGTCGGAGACGGGTTTGTCGAGAAACACGCGCACGCTCGTACGCGTCATGATAAGTTGAATGAGATCGTTGTCCATCGTCCGGCTCCTTTCTTTTCAGCGGCAGATTTTCAGGATCATATCATCGGCGGTGATGGCGGGATGGTGGTAGCGCTTGTACTTCAGCGTGACCTTGCGGAACTGGATCGCCTCCTTCGGGCACCAGTGGAGGCAGCCGAGGCAGTGTTCGCAGTGCCCGTGCCAGGTGGGGATGCCGTTCATCATGATGATATTGGAGTCCGGGCAGATTTTCTCGCAGAGGCCGCAGGAATCGCATTTGTCCGTGACCCAGAAATAGCGGTCGTAGTTCGAGAGGAACGCGACCGCCTTTTGCGCCACGGCGTCGCCGAAGACGTCGAACGGGAACACGTGCAGGAGCGCCTCGGTCTTGCGTTTCTTCACGGCACGCACCGCGTACACGATGTCGCGGGACGCCTTCGCGAAGAGCTTCTCCATGCGGTTCTCGGAGACCGGGATGGAACGCGGGATGTAGTTGGAGGGCATGGTGAGGCTGAACGAAATCGCGAGCTTGATGTCGCGTTCCTTCAGCAGCGCCTCCATGATGTACGCCGCGGAGCCTTTCATGCCGCCGCAGGTGCACAGAGAGTAGACGTATTTTCCGCTCCCCTTCACGATCCGGGAGACGAATTTCTGGACGATCCCGGGCAGACCGAAACAGTAGACGGGAAAGAAGATGCCTACGGTGTCCGCGTCGGAGAAGTCGACCTCCCCGGCGCGGTCGAGGTCGGCGATGGAGCAGAGTTCCGTGTCGCCGAGCATCGCCGCGAATTCGCGCGCGGCCGCCAGGGTGTTGCCGGTCGATGAAAAGTAGTAGATTCTGTTCATGGACGCCTCGCTTTCATCTCGTGGAATCGTGGGGTGTGAGGGGAGGGAATGATTTTGTTTTCAGGAGTTCGGGACGGACTTGAACTCGATTTTCTCCTTGCCGGTCTTATACGCCTCAATGTTGATGTCGGCGGCTTTCGCCTTCTTCGCGAACATCTCGCGGACGGCTTCGATCATGGCGGTGTCGAGGTTCGCCTTGTCCGCGTCGTCCAGGAAGTTGTCCGCCATGACGGCGGCGATGGCGCCGAGCATGACCGTATTGGCGGCGCGGAGGTCGCCGAGGTGGTTCGCCAGGTCGGACGCGGGCAGACCGTACACGTAGTGGTTCTTCGCCGCGCCTTCCGGAAGCTTGACGGTCGAGGAGTCGTAGACGAGAACTCCGCCGGGCTTCAGGATGGGCAGGAACTTCTCGACGGACGGCTGGTTCATGCAGACGAGCATGTCACAGTTTTCCGCGGCCTCGGGCGAGCCGATGTGCGACTTGGAGAACACGACGGAGCAGTTGGCGGTGCCGCCGCGCATTTCCGGACCGTACGACGGGAGCCAGGAGACGTTGAAGTTGCGCTGCTTGCCGAGGATGGCGAGGATATAGCCGAGCGAAAGCACGCCCTGCCCGCCGAATCCGCTGATCTTCACGCGGCACTCCTTGTCGAATACGGGCGAGGAGCACTTGTAGTTGCCGAGCTCGCTCTGGATTTCCTCCGGATAAAGCAGGCTCTTGATCTTGTCGGCGTCGTAGTTCATTTCGGCGCGCACGATCGGCTCGCGCTCCGCGGCGCGGTCCAGGTAGACGCCCAGAGGGAAGAACTTCGTCATCTTCGTTTCGATGAACTCGCTCATGTCGTGGGCGTTCATCTTCAGGTTAACCGGGCAGCCGGAGAGGAATTCGACGAGGGAGAAGCCCTTCTTGTCCATGCTGTTCTGCAGCGCCTTGCGGACGGCGCGGCGCGCCGCCATGATGTTTTTGAAGCTGGTGAGCGCGCAGCGTTCCACGTAGACAGGCGCGTCGAACTGCGAAATCATTTCGCAGACGCGGATCGGGTAGCCGGTCTCCAGGACATCGCGTCCGAGCGGGCTGGTCTGTGTCTTCTGTCCGGGCAGCGTGGTCGGAGCCATCTGTCCGCCGGTCATGCCGTAGATCGCGTTGTTCACGAAGAACACGGTCATGTTCTCGCCGCGGTTCGCCGCCTGAAGGATGTGGTTAAACCCGATGGAGGCGAGGTCGCCGTCGCCCTGGTAGGAGATGATCACGTCGTCCGGATTGGACCGGGTGAGACCGGTCGCGACCGCCGGTGCGCGTCCGTGGGCGCACTGGATGGAACGGCACTTGAAGTAGTAGTAGGCGAAGACGGCGCAGCCGACGGGGGCGGCGAGGACCACGCGGTGCGTGATGCCGAGGTCGGCGATGGCTTCCGCGATGAGCTTGTGAAGGACGCCGTGCCCGCAGCCGGGGCAGTAGTGCATATTTTTCTTGATGGCGCCGGGGCGGCGTTCGAAGACGTCGAAGAATCCCGCGGGACGACCCAGTTTGATTTTCTCGCTCATGGTCACTTTCCTCCTTTGATCGCATCCATCGTGCGGTTCACGATTTCTTCCACGGTCGGCACGTTGCCGCCCATGCGGTTGATGAGGGCGACGGGACGCGCACACTCTATGGCGAGGCGGACGTCATCGATCATCTGGCCGTTGCTCATTTCGACGGAGAAGAACTGCTTCACGCCATTTTTGACGGCCTTGCGGAGCGCGTTTTCGGGGAACGGGAAGAGGGTTTTCGGACGGACCATGCCGATCTTCACGCCCTGCTTGCGGAGCTCGTCCACGGCGGAACGCGCCATGCGCGAGGCGATGCCGTAGGCGACGAACGCGTATTCGGCGTCGTCCATCATGAATTCCTCGACGAGCTGCTCTTTGGCGCGGATCTCATCGTACTTGCGGTTGAGGCGGCGGTTCGTTTCCTCGAGGTCGACCGGATCCATGTAGATGGAGCTGATCCAGTTGTCGGCGCTGACGTCGCGGTCGAGCGACCAGGCGGGCGGCATGCGGCGCGGCTTCGGTTCGGGAAGTTCAAGCTTTTCCATCATCTGACCGATCATGCCGTCGGTGAGGACGTAGACCGGGGTGCGGTATTTGTCGGCGAGGTCGAACGCGTGCATGGTCAGGTCGCACATCTCCTGCACGGAGCCGGGGGAGAGCACGATGCAGCGGTAGCCGCCGTGCCCGCCGCCCTTCACGACCTGGTTGTAGTCCGCCTGTTCGGGGGAGATGTTGCCGAGGCCGGGACCGCCGCGCATTACGTCGACGATGACGCAGGGCAGTTCCGCCGTGGCGATGTAGGAGACGCCTTCCTGTTTGAGGCTGATGCCGAGCCCGCTGGACGCGGTCATCACGCGTTTCCCGGCGGCGGACGCGCCCATCACCATGTTGATGGAGGCGATTTCGCACTCCGCCTGGATGAAGACGCGGCCCATGGCGGGGAAAAGACGGGCGGAGGCGTGGGCGATCTCGCTGGCGGGCGTGATCGGGTATCCGAAGTAACATTCGCATCCGGCGAGCAGGGCGCCGTACACGGCAGCCTCGTTGCCTTTCAGAAGCACGCGGTTGGTTCGGTTCATAGGTGAGGCTCCTTTCAGTCTTCCGTGATCTCGACGATCGTGATTGCACCCGGTTCCGGGCAGCTGTAGTAGCACGCGCCGCAGCCGATGCAGCCTTCGCCGGCGTAGACGGCGGCGGGGAAGCCCATCATGTTGATGGCGTCGCCGAGTTTGAGGAGGGAACGCGGACAGGCTTCGACGCAGCGGGAACAACCCTTGCATTCGTCGAACGCGATGTCGCAGCGGAATGTTTTTTTCGGTTTCGTTTCCATGAGCAGTGTCCTTTCTCAAAAAAACATGGAGCATATAATATACACGCGAACGCGCATAAAGTCAACTGCCATTTGTATTTACTCCGTTATTATCCCGTTGTTCCGGGCGGACGCGCGCCGTGTTCCGGTGCATCCGCCGGGAGAAATCCCCCGTGATATCAACCGCCGCCTGCGGACTCGCCGACAGGGGGAAAGAATCCGCTTTTTCGACCGTTTTTCACCTTTTTTCAAGGTTTTGCGCGAATTTGATTTGCATTTTCCGCAAATCCGGCTATATTATTATCTCATTCACTGCCCGTTGGTGTAATGGTAGCACAAGTGATTCTGGTTCATTTAGTCTAGGTTCGAGTCCTGGACGGGCAGCCACTTTTTAAGCCTGATTTGTTTGCGGATGCGCCTTTGGCGTGTCCGCTTTTTTTTTGAAACATGCACAGATTTCCGCTAATTCAAGTCTTTTGGGGTTTGGTGATTCCGGGATTATACCGGACTGCTGGCGGATTCGAGGTGGCGGACGAACCGGAACGTCCTCTCTCAAAAAGCGAAAATACGTCTCAGGACAGGAAATCCGTCCCGATTTTCAGGAGCATGCCGAGCTGGTACACGATGAACGTGGTCACATACGCCAGCACGAAGAGCCCGGCGGCCTCGAAGAACATCCATTTCCAAGAGTTCAGCTCCCTGCGGATGATCGCGAGCGTCGCCAGGCACGGGATGGAGAGCAGGCAGAACAGCATCATGCAGAACCCCTGCAGCGGGGTGTAGGCGCGGCGGAGCTGCTGGCGGAGCGGTTCCTGTTCGTCCTCCTCGTCTCCGGCGGATTCCGCGTCCTCCGCGTACAGGATGCCGAGCTGGGAAACGAAGATCTCCTTCGCAGCGAGTGCGCTGATCGCGGCGGTCGTGACGCGCCAGTCGAAGCCGATTGGGCGGAATGCGGGCTCGAGGAACTTTCCGACGCGACCGGAAACGGTGTATTCGGCGGCCTCGGCGTGACGCATCCTTTCGATACGCTTGAAGGCATCGGTCTGTTCCTCCGGGCTGAGGGAGGTGTCGGCGGCGACCGCCATGATTTGTGCGCCGTAGTCGGCATCGAACGTTTTCTTCTCCGGATAGTTGTTTGCGATGAAGAGCAGCACGGAGACACCGAGGATGATCGTGCCGGCTTTCTGGAGGTACATCACGCCGCGGTCCCACATGTGCAGCAGGATGCTTTTCGCGGTCGGGACGCGGTAGGGCGGGAGCTCCATCAGGTAGACCTCGCCGTCGCCCCTGAACAGCGTGGATTTGAGGAGGCGGGCGGCGAGCATGGCGAAGGCGACGCCGACCGCGTAAATCAGGAACATGACGAACGCCTGGTACTTGGCCGCGAAGAACGCCGGGATCAGCAGCGCGTAGATCGGCAGGCGCGCGCCGCAGCTCATCAGCGGCAGAACGAGGATTGTGGTCCGGCGGTCGCGTTCGGACTCAATGCTGCGCGTCGCCATGATCGCGGGGACGTTGCAGCCGAACCCGAGCACGAGCGGCACGAAGCTTTTGCCCTGCAGGTCGAACTTGCGCATGATGCCGTCCATGACGAACGCTGCGCGCGCCATGTAGCCGGTGTCCTCCAGGAACGCGATGGCGAGGAAGAGAAACAGGATGTTCGGGAGGAAGACAATCACGCCGCCGACGCCGTGGATTACGCCGTCGATCAGGAGGCTGCGGAGGACGGGCTGGACGTCCGGCGACCAGAAACGTTCGATGAGCCCCTGGATCCAGCCGAACAGGCATTCGATGCCGTCGGTCATGGGCGCGGCGCAGGTAAACGTGAACCAGAACATGAGATACATAATGACAAAGAAGAGCGGGAGTCCGACCCACTGGTTCGTGACCACGGCATCGATCTTGTCGGAGATTTCGCGGCGGCGTTCCTGCGTGAAGGAGATGGAGTCGCGGCACGCGCCGGAGATCATGGCGTAGCGGCAGTCCGCCATGAAGGTCTCGGCGGTGATGGCGTGCCGGGCATAGAGGTGCGTGATCTGGGCGTCGATGATGGCGTCGAGGTTCCGAAATTCCGGGAGCCGCATCACGCAGGTGTCCTTTTCCAGGAGCTTGATGGCGAAGAAGCGCGCGGGGATATGGCGGATGCGGTCGGTCATGGCGGGCTCGATCCACGCCACGAGCTCGCGGATGGCGTCGTCGACGTCCGCGCCGTAGGTGAGCTTCGGGACGTCGTGGTCCTCCAGGTGCAGGAGGCTTTCCGCGAGGGCGTTTTTGAGCTTGTCGATGCCGTCGCCGCGGGATCCGACCGTCTGGACGATGCTGCATCCGAAATAGGACTGGAGTTTCTGGATATTGAACTTGAGCCCCTTCTTTTTCGCCTCGTCGCTCATGTTGAACACGATCAGCATCGGGATGTGGAGCTCGGCGAGCTGCGTGGAGAGGTACAGGCTGCGCTGCGGGATCGACGAGTCAATCACGTTCATGATGAGGTCAATCCCCGGCTTCGAAAGCTCCTCGAACGCGACACCCTCCTCGGGCGAGCTGGAGGACAGACTGTACACGCCGGGGATGTCGATGAGTTCAATCTCATCCTCGCCGAGCATGAACTTGCCGGTCTTGCTCTCGACTGTCACGCCAGGATAGTTGCCGACATGCTGGCGCGCGCCGGTGAGGCAGTTGAAAATCGTGGTTTTGCCGCAGTTCGGATTTCCGGCCAGGACGATCCGGTATTTACGGCTCATGGGAGCTCCTGGAGGCGGATGATGATGTTCGCGGCGTCGTCGCGGTGGATGGACAGGCTGCTTTCCATGACCTTGATGCGGAGAAGACCGCCGAACGGGGCATGCGCCTCCATCTGGAGCAGGGTTCCCGGTACGATTCCGACGTCCGCGAATTTCTTCTTCCCGCGCAGGGATGGCTTCATGTTGATCACGACGGCCGACCGACCGACGGGGAGCTCCGCAAGGGTGCATTCCGCCGGAGCCGCGGCGGAACGTGCCGACGCCCCGGTCTTCGCGACCGGAGCCTTTTCATCGTTCATGATGAACATAATCCCTTCATTCTGCCGGCCCCATGCAGGGATACGGAGCGCGGCGGTGCAGTGTGTAATGATTCAGCATATAATATATCATGCGAGCGTGATGTTTTCAAGAAAAGGACGGTGCGAAAATGGGAAAAGCGGAGAAATGTGCGGAAAAAGATTTTGAATTTGCCGGGAACCGTGATATATTAGTAACTTCATTTTTCGGGGAGATACGGTCCATGGACCAGAAACCGGTTCTGAAACAGGCGTTTATCAGTTCGCTGCCAGTCCTGATGGGTTATACCACCATGGGATTTGCGGCGGGCGTCCTGCTGGCCGCGAAAAGCGGGATCCGTCTGCCCGCGTTCTGGGCGTTCCTGACCAGCGCCACAAGCATTTCGGGCGCGTTGCAGTTCATGCTCGTGGACTGGATCCAGAAGTCGCAGCCGATGCTGGACGTGGCGCTCCTGACCGTCTGCCTGAACATCCGCTACTCCATGTACGGGCTTTCGCTCATCGAGCGTTTCCGCGGGATCCCGCTCGCGAAAAAGATATACCTGATCTGGTCCCTCACCGACGAAACATACGCGCTCGAAGTCGAAAACAAGGTTCCTCCCGGAGGCGATTCCATCCTGTACTGCGTCACGCTTGCCGCGCTGAACCATTTCTACTGGATCGTCGGCGTGACGTCCGGCGCGCTCGCCGGAGCCGCCCTGCCGTTCCCGAACGAAGGCATCGACTTCGCCATGACCGCGCTTTTCCTGGTGATCCTGACCGATCAGTGCCGGGATCGCAAAAACCGCGTCTACGCGGCGGTCGGGCTGCTGGCGTCCTTCGTCTGCGCGCTTGTCTTCGGCGCCGGAAAGATGCTGATCCCGTCGATGATCCTCATGCTGTCCGCCCTGGTCGTATTCCGGAAGCCCCTTGAGAAACTGGAAACGTGGAAGCCCGGAGGGAAATCATGAACGGGACTTCGACCGAATATCTGCTGGTCCTGACCGCTGTGACGGCGGGCGTCACCTTCCTGCTGCGCGCGCTGCCGTTCCTGTTCTTCGGCACGGGCAAACGCCCGCCCGCGCTGGTCCTGCGCATCGGAAACGTCCTGTCCCCGGCGGCGATCGCCATGCTGGTGGTGTACTGTTTCGCGTGCTATGTACGGGACCGCGCGCCCGCCGAACACATGTTCGGACTGGCGGAGATCGCGGCGGCGGTCGTGGTGGTCGCGCTCCAGCTGTGGAAACGCAATCCGCTGGTTTCCATCCTGGCGGGCACAGCGGTGTATATGACGCTCGTGCAGACCGTCGTCCCCTGACGGCGGAAGCGGGAAGAAAAGAGAAACGCGCCTCAGAATTTCTTGAAGGCCTCGAGGAGCTTGTCCTTCACCGGATTGGTCTCGTAATCGACCATGATGAACGATCCGTGGGAAATGGCGGAGTATTTGAACCCGTAGATGTAGATGAATCCGTTTTTATCCACGTATTCGATCTTCGCACGCGCTTTTTTGTATTTCGTGTTGAACTTGTAGAACGCGACCTGGCGGTCCGCGATCTTCAGCGCGAATCCGTCGTCCGCGTGGATCGGCTCGACCGCCATCGGCCCGTCGAACGTGCCGCCGACCTGCTGCATCATGTACCGGCAGAGTTCCAGCGCGGTACGGTCGTTGTTCTCAACAGTGCTCTGGCATCCGCTGCACAGAACGATGAAGACTGCGGCGAAAAGAATGGTAAGCGATTTAAGCATGGCAGGCCCTTCCGGTTGAAAAATTGCGCGGTAAGATAATGTAGGATCTTTTTCCGCAAAGTCAAGCCTGCATGGAGAAAAAAGGCGAAAACACCAGGAGAGCGTCTTCTATTTGAGCGGACGGAAAAGCGCGATCACCTGCCCGACGACCCCAGGACCGGGTTCTGTATCCATGTTCACCTGGCGGCAAACAGGGGCGGCTTCGGCGTGCTCCATCACGATCATGCCCGGGTGAAGATGCCCCGGCCGGGTCCACACGATCAGGATGTCACCGGGGTCGATCATGAATCCCGTGGGAAAGGTGTTGAGGAATCCGAGCCGGACGGCGAAAAGGTCTTTGGCGCAAACACTGTCCGGGAGCAGGCTGGAATCCACATGGTAGTAGGACGACGGCGCTCCGGAGATGTTTGCCCCTTTCGCATAAAACGGGACGCAGACGGGGTCTTTCTTCGGGAGGCCAAACCCCATCCCGACGGGTCGGATGCTGCGGCGACGTCCTTTCTGCCGGACTATGACGCGTTTGCGTTCGAGAGCGGCGACATGCGCCGCCGCCGTGGACGGTTTGATGGAAAAATACCCGGCTATGTCATAAAGCGTGGGCGAGATGGCGTTTTTACCGATGAAATCGCGAATATAGACCGCAATCTCAAACTGGCGTTTTGTGATTTTTTTCATTCGGCCGGGTCCTGGGGCTGGAATTGGCGTGCCGCCGGGGGGGGACAAACGGAAAAACCGGCGGAGTGAAAGGAAAAATGGAAGTGTTGCACCAACAAGATACAATACAGCAGGGATCATTGATTTTCAAGCTTATTTTGCAACTTTATTGAAAGTATTTTCAAAGTATGCTGACAATTGTCAGCGCTTCTTCAACAACCGGCACATCCCTGTGCCGACGGGGAAGACGCACGGACCGCCTTGACTTTTCGGTTCCGGCATGGTATCTTATTAGTATCAAAACATAATCCAAAGCATGACAGGAAAGGAAAAACACCAATGAGCGCGTGCGACCTGAAAGGCAAGGCTGTCGTCTTCCTCGGCGACGGCATGGCCGACCTCCCGATTCCCGAACTCGGCGGAAAAACTCCGCTCGAATCCGTCCCGACACCGACCATGGACAAAATCGCAGCGAACGGTGCGTCCGGCACGTTCCTGACCCTGCCGGAAGGCTACCCGACTTCCTCGGACGTGGCGAACATGTCCGTGCTGGGATACGCGCCGTCGCTGTACTATCCGGGACGCGGTCCAATCGAGGCGGTCAGCCAGGGAATCCCGCTCGCGCCAGACGACGTCGCGTGGCGCTGCAACCTGATTACGGTCGAGGATGGCGTACTGAAGGATTATTCCGCCGGTCACATCACGAAGGAACACGCCCGCGTCCTGATGGAGGCGCTTCAGGAGCATTTCGGTTCGGACAAGCTCACGTTCTATCCGGGCGTCAGCTACCGCAACCTGCTGATCCTGCACGGTCCGGAGTTTTCTCCGAAAGTCGGCTACTACAAGCCCGATTCCTCGCAGGACATCCCGGTCGCCGAACTCCCATGGACCGCGCTGGACGACTCGAAGGAGGCGGCGTACACGGTGGAATTCCTGAACAAGCTCTGGACGGATGCTGCGGCGTTCCTGGCGGAACACCCGCTGGTGAAGTCCGGCGAGGCGAAAGGCAACGCCATCTGGCCGTGGAGCCCCGGGCGCACTCCCTCGTTCCCGAAGTTCACGGAGCGCTACGGCGGCAAGACCGGCGCTGTAATCACGGCGGTCGACGTGATCTCCGGCATCGCCAAGTGCGCGGGAATGGATGTGATCCCCGTCGAGGGCGCGACCGGCTACATCGACACGAACTACGAGGGCAAGGCTGCTGCTGCGATCCGCGCGATCGAAGACCACGATTTCGTTTACGTCCACCTCGAGGCGATCGACGAGACCGGGCACGAAGGACGTCTCGACCTCAAAATGCAGGCGATCCGCGACTTCGAAAACCGCATCATCAAGCCCGTCGTCGAAGCGCTCCAGGGGCGCGGCGTTACGTTCGCCGTTCTCCCGGACCACCCTGTGCCGCTCTCCATGCGCCAGCACACGCGCACCCCGGTGCCCGTCTGCATCTGGGGACCGCACATCCAGCCCGATTCCGTCACGGAATACTCGGAGAAGGCCGCGCTGAACGGCTCGCTTGGATTTATGACCGGCGACGCGTTCATCAGGATGGTGCTTGGTCTCTGAGGAAATGACGGAACAACCGATAAGATCGTTTGTGTGCGAGCATAGCCGCGCACTGCTCGACACACAATGTGTGCCCGGATTGTTTTTGCGACGGTCCGGGCGTTGCCTTTTTAATGCCGCGCCGTAAGGAAACGGACCGTGCCGAACTGGTCGTGCAGAAGCGCGGGATTGTGCAAATGAGCTGAGGCGAGTTCAAACGCCCGGTCCGCATTGCACGGGTCAAGCTCGAAAAAGACGCGCCCGCCCGGATTCAGGTGTCCGGGAGAATGCTCCAGCGCACGCGCTATGACGTCCAAGCCGTCCGCGCCGCCGAAAAGCGCCTCGTCGGGCTCGTAATCGCGCACGTTCGACGGGAGGCTGCCGCGGTCATGCTCAGGGATGTACGGTAGATTCGCGGCGATGAGGTCGAATTTGCGTCCGGCGACAGGTGAAAAAAGATCGCCGTGCAGGAATGCCACGTTCGGCAGGGCAAGTTTCTTCAGGTTGAGTTCCGCCCACTTCAGGGCGTCGGGGGACAGCTCGGTCCCGACGACCGCCAGGTCGGGGCGTTCCGAGGCGAGCGCCAGCGAGATCGCGCCGCTGCCGACGCCGAGTTCGCAGACGGACGCGCCGTGCGGCAGGCCGTCGAGCATGAGGTCAATGGAATATTCCGTTTCCGGGCGCGGGATCAGGCAGCCCGGACCGACCGCCAGCTCCAGGTCTCGGAACGGCGCGTGCCCGAAAATGTATTGCCACGGTTCGTTCTTCAGGCGGCGTGCCGCGAAGGATTCCGCGCGCGCCTGCGCCCCGGATGCAAGCTGTTCATGGGCGTAAAGGGGAAACTCGCGGTCGGGGATAC
Source organism: uncultured bacterium (assembly GCA_902802585.1). Taxonomy (GTDB): domain Bacteria; phylum Verrucomicrobiota; class Lentisphaeria; order Victivallales; family UBA1829; genus UBA1732. The sequence goes on along the minus strand of CADCMR010000008.1, from coordinate 56,746 downwards.
TGGCGGCCTCGCAGACGATATAATGCGCCTCCAGGTCGGCTGCCTCGAATCCCGCCTCCGAAAAGCGTTCCGCGAGGTCCTTTTTCAGTTCAAGAAACGTCATGGCTGAGGAAAGATGATCTGAGATTGTTTTCCCACAAAAAAACGGCGGTATCCGGCGCACCGCGGGAATAACGTCCGCAGCGCAGTCGTGGAACCGCCGTACAAAGCACACGGCAAACTGTGCTGAAAAAGTGCGCGGCTTGTGCTCGCGCACGGAGGATTCGTTCAGACCGGAACGTCCGATTACTTCTGGGCGCTCTTTGCCGGAGCGAGGGTCTGGTCGGGACCGAGGGACTTGCTGGTGCCGAAGACTTCGGTCTTGTAGATGCCATAGATGCCGAAGTAGTTCGTCACATGGATGTTCGTCCAGCCGATCTTGTCGATGCCGCCGTTGACCGCGGCTTCGTTGATGGAGGCGTCGCCGCCGGCGACCCAGCCGAGGATGCTGTAGCAGGAGGAGGAACCGCGGCGGTTATAGGACTGGCTCAGGTTGCCGTCGCCGAGGGGACCGGGCAGGACAACGTCGGTATAGAGGCATCCGAGCGGGAACGGCGTGGCGCAGGAGGTGGCGGAGAGGGCGCCGAGGAGGGCGCAGGCGGAAAGGACGGCGAGTTTGAGGGACTTTTTCATTTGGATTTTGTCTCCTGATATTGATGAGTTTCAGATAAAAGCGTATAGTTTATAAAGCAATATACCATACTCCTCCGTTTTAATCAAGTCGTTTTTCCGAAGTTTTCTGAAAAAAGAGGAAAAAAGACGGGCGGAAACGCGGCGCCGGGGAGTTACGGCGCGTTTCCGCGGCCGCCGGGAAGCCGGAGCTTCCGCCAGGCGCGGTGCGTCACGGTCTTGCCCTCGGATTCCCAAAGCAGCTCGAACCCGGTCTTGATGTCCGCGACGTCGGCGATGAGCGCCAGGTCGGACGGAGCGAAGAGCCCGGACTCCGCGACGGCACGGTCCGCGATCTCCAGATATTCCGCGTTATCCGTGGAGAAATGGAACACGCCGTCCGGCTTCAGGACGCGGGCGAACTGCATCATGATGTCCGAGGTGATGAGGCGGTGGCAGCGGTGCTTCGCCTTCGGCCACGGATCCGGGCAGAGCAGGTTCACGCGGTCGAGGAACGCGTCCGGGATCGTCCGGGAGATCAGCACGCGCGACTCGCTTTTCAGCACGTGCAGGTTCGCCAGGCCGTCGCGCAGGACACGTTTCCGGACCTTCCGCACGCGTCCGAGCAGCATGTCCGCCGCGATCACATACACGTCCGGACGGCGTTCCGCCAGCGCCAGTGCGAACTCGCCGTCGCCGCACCCGAGGTCGAGCTCGACGCGCATCCCGGGTTCCGGCATGGGGAGCACGTTCTCCAGCCGGGTGTACAGGTTATGGAGCATTACGATGCCGTCAACTTGTTTTTTTGCTGTCATGGGAATCCCTGCCCTGCTTCGCTGCGAGGAGCCGTTCATAGATTTCAAACGGGATCGCGAGGTTGCCGTCGATCCCGGTGCCCATTTTAACCTGGGGATGGGACGCCCCGTGGAAATCGCTTCCGCCGGAGACCAGCAGGGAACGTGCGCGGGCGAATTCCAGCGCGTCGGCCTGCTGCTGTTCGGCGAACATCGAGTAATAGCATTCAAGACCGTCGAGACCGTAGGAGACCAGTCGGGAGCCGACTTTGCGGAGTGCCGCCCTCGCGCCGTGCGCGGCATGGAGCGGATGCGCCCAGACGGCGAGCCCGCCCGCTTCATGGATCAGGCGGATGCACTCGTCGACGGAATAATACTTGCGCTGGACGTAGCAGGAGCCGTTGCGCCCGAGCAGTCGGTTGAACACGCTCTGCATATCCTGGAAACAGCCTTTTCTGAGCAGGACGGACGCCATGTGCGGACGTCCGACGCTTTCGCCGCCCGCCTCGGCGAGGACCTCATCCATCGTGATCTCATATCCCTTCGACCGGATCCGCTCCACCATCTCCGCGTTGCGTTCCTCGCGCCAGCGGCGCATCTGCTCCAGCGCGCCCAGCAATGCGGGGTTGCCGGGGTCGATGAACAGACCGACGATGTGGATGTCCTTGCTGAACAGCATGCTCGCCAGCTCGACGCCCGGCACGGCATGAAGCGGCGTCCCGGATGCGGCGGCAAGAAACCGGTCCAGCCCGGAAACTGTGTCGTGGTCGGTCAGGGCGGCGGCTTCCAGTCCCAAATCCAGAGCGGCGGCAACGAGTTCTTCCGGGGACAGGGTTCCGTCGGAGCAATTGCTGTGCATGTGAAGGTCGATCATGGTTTCTCCAAAAAACGCGTGGCGTCGGCTGGGCGGTGAGTTCGCCCACGGGATTGCGCCGTCCAGGAAAGGAGGTGCGCCGTGAATTCCGGCGATATAAGAGTATTCCAGAAATGGCTGTATGGCTAATATAGCACAGTTCTCCTCATTTTCAAGGGTATCTCTGTTCATTCGGTCGGATTGGGGCTCATCGGAGAGACAAAGAGGCGACCATAGCGGAGACTCCGGCTTTTTTCCATGAAGTTTTGTCTTTCCGCTTGATTTTTCGATGGTTCCGCATCATATTATTTTGTCGTTGATTTCAGGAGAATCCGTCATGCCCAGACGTTTTCAGTTCCATGTCCTTGCAGCCGTCATCGGCGCGGTGCTTGCCGTCCCGCCGTGCGTCCTGCACGCCCAGATCATCAACCGCAGGCCGATGAACGGCGCCTCCCTGGGCGGTTTCAGCGCGGGGACGAACATCCCGGTCGCAGCGTATTCCGAGGACGCCGCCTACGGGGAAATGCTCGCCGCGATCCGCCGCGGGGCGCCGTCGCTGCTGGAACGCGTCCTCCAGAATTATGCCCACACGCCGCGCTTCCTGGACGAACATCTCAACTACTACGAAACGCCGCTCATTTTCTACGCGATCTCCGAATCCAAGCTTGAACACTGCGACCTGCTGATCCGCTACGGCAGCATCCTGGATTTCCAGCTCCCCGACACGCAGTTCCGCAAATTCCAGAAGGGCGCGGCGCGGAAGCTCGACTACAAGCAGACCATCGAGGGCTCCTGCACGCCGCTCGCCTACGCCTGCCATCTCCCGGTCCTTTCCGGCTCGCAGCGGCGCGACGCCACCGCGGTCATCAAGCTCCTGCTCGACTGCGGCGCGGACTGCAACCTGCCCGGATTCGAGGGAAAAATGCCCGTGCAGATCCTTGGCGAACAGGACCGCATCGACGACTTGAAGCTTATGCTCTCCTACAAAAAAGTCGAGTTCAAGTCTCCCGTCCTCGCGGAATACATGCGCACCCACAAGGAGGACGAGGCGGTCCTGATCCTGAACGCGTATAAGGCGGAACGCGAGGCGGAAGCCGCACGGAACGCCGCCGCGGCCGTGAAAAGCTCGAAGAAGCCGCCGTTCACCGGAAAACCGACGCTCTCCTTCGACAAGGCGGTCCTCACCAACAACACGTCCGAAATCCGCAAGCATCTTGGCGCGATGAAGGACGTCGACGATCCTCTGCCCGGCGACGACAACAAGTACAAGCAGACGCCGCTGATCCGCGCGGTCGTGCTGGAGCGCGCCGCCGCCGTACGACTGGTGCTGGACGCGGGAGCGGACGTGAACAAGGCCGACGAAACGACCTGCAATCCTCTTGTCTACGCGCAGATCGGGAAGCAGGACGAGATTGCCGCCATGCTGAAGGAAGCCGGCGCGAAGCTCCCCGTCTGCGAGACGATCGAGGACGCTGCGAAACAGGACCGTCCCGACGAGGTCGAACGCATCTTCAAGGCGGCCTCCGCACGCAAGGTCAAGACCGCGCCTTTGCTCGCGCAGGCGATGATCGCCTCGGTCGGGCTGGAACGCGAACACGCCTTCGAAGCTGTCCTCAAGCTTGGCGGCAACCCGAACCAGATCAAGGTCAACAACCAGGTCCCCCTGGTCTTCCACCTGATCGACAGGAACCTTGATGTCTTCATCGCATTGTGCAAAAAAGCCTCTACCCCGCTTGACCTGAAGGTCAAGCATCCGGTCTCCAAGCTCACGCCCATGCTTTATGCCGCCTCGAAAGCCAGGACGACCCCGGCTGTCGTGCAGGCGCTCATCAAGGTCGGGGAAAGCGCGAACGCCAAAGGCGCGAAGAACAAGACCGCCCTCATGTACGCCGCCGAGGCAGGAAACACGGCGGTCATGGACGCCCTGCTGAAAGCCGGCGCCGATCCGAAAGCGGAAGACGCCAACGGCAAGACCTACAGGGATTACAAAAAGTAATCCGTCTTTCCGCCTCGTTTCCGCCTCACGTCCACCTCAAGACGAACACCTGCGACGGCGAAACGTTTTTGCTGCGAATATTCTTTCCTGCCAATCATTTTTGAGCTTATTTTACGGCTTTTTCCCGGCGGGAGCGCTTGAATTTCCTGTCCCGGCGGTGTATCGTTATCTTCCGGCGTGCCCGAATCGCGGGACGCGTCCGGAGATTCATCCAAAACAAAGGGGGTAACGATGAACACCAATGAAAAACAAATCTGCACCGATTCCTCATGCAACTGCAAGGGAATGGGGCTGGACCAGAAGACCTGCGAGGAAATCCTGCACCATCTCCGGCGCGCGTACTGCGACGAATGGCTCGCATTTCTCCAGTACTGGACCGCCGCCCAGGTCGTGACGGGCGTCATGCGCCCGGAAATGACCTGCGAGCTGATGGAACACGCCAACGAGGAACTGGAACACGCCCGGATGCTTGCGGACCGCATCCAGACGCTCTGCGGCGAGATTCCGCTCACTCCGCAGGAGATCATGGAGAACTGCAACTGCGCGTTCGTGGCTCCGTCCGATCCGTGCGGCTACCGGATCATGTGCCAGTCCATCGCGTCCGAACGCTGCGCGATCGCGGTCTACAACCGGATTCTGAAGATGATCGGCGACCGCGACCCGGTGACCAGTCGCATCATCCTCGAGATCCTCGAAGACGAGGAGGAACACGAATTCGAGTTCCGCCAGATCAAGGAGGACATCGACGCCAGCCGTGAAGCGCTCTGCATGGGCAAAACGTCGGCGAAGTGATCCAGGTCTCAAAACTGTCCACGAAAAAGGACGCACCGGAAAAACCGGTGCGTCCGAATTGCGAATGCGTGTGAAACGCGGAGGGTCAGCCCTTCGTCGCGCCGCTGGTCAGACCGGCCACGAATTCCTTCTGCAGGATGAAGAAGAGAATGGCGGGCGGGATGATGGCGAGCAGCGTGCCGGCAAGGAAGATGCCGTATTCCTGCACGTACAGACCGATGTACTGGTTCAGCACGACCGGCAGCGGCAGCTTGGACTGCGTCTGCACGAAAATCTGCGGCTGGAGGAAGGCGTTCCAGGTGCCGAGGAACGTGATGAGGCAGTATGCCGCAGTCACGGGGCGCACGAGCGGAAGCGTGATCTCCCAGTAGATGCGGAACTCGCTGGCGCCGTCGACGCGGGCGGATTCCAGAAGGCTGGTCGGGACGCCGACCATCGCCTGGCGGAACAGGAAGATGCCGAACACGGTGATGGCGCCGGGGATGATCAGGGCGAGATAGGAGTCCATCCACCCGAACTTGTAGATCATTTCGAAGAGGGGCGCCAGGAAGAGCATGCTCGGGAACATCATGGAACCGATCATAATGAACGCGATGATGTTCCTGCCGCGGAAGCGGTACTTCGCCAGCGCATAACCCGCCATCGACGAGAGGAAAATGTTGATGGAGGTGATGGTGCAGGACAGGAAAACCGAGTTCACGATGTACTGCCAGAAATAGACCGGTCCCTGCGGGGAGTTGTAGACCTCCGTGAGCAGGCGGCGGAAGTTTTCCAGGTTCAGCGATCCGTCGAACCAGTGGGAAACCGGCGGCAGGAACGTGTACTGCATCATGATGGTCTTGTCCTTGAACGCGCTGCAGATGAGCCAGATGAACGGCGTCAGCGTGAGGAAGGCGGCGATGCAGAGCAGGACGACGCGGAGATAGGCGGGGGCGATCTTCCAGCCCTTGCCCGGGATCAGGCGAAGGACGACATAGATGATGGCCGCGGCGATCAATACCCAATGTACAGTATGCATTTGATGTGTCTCCTATTCCGTCAATCCACGTCGTAAGCCCGCGTGACTTTGAGCTGAAGAATGCTGATGGTGAAGATGATGACCGCCAGAACCCAGCCGATGGCGGCGGCGGTTCCCAGGTCGCCGACGTTGAACCCCCAGTCGTAGAGGTAGCCGACGATGGTCAGCGCGGAGTTGTCCGGTCCGAACCCCTGGCCCTTCATCAATGCGAACGGGAGTTCGAAGAGCTGGTAGGATCCGATCGTGCTCATGATGACCACGAAAATGGCGATCGGCTTGATTTGGGGCAGCGTGATGTGCAGGAACGTCTGCCATCCATTTGCGCCGTCGATCTGCGCCGCCTCGACCAGCTGCTTGTCGACCGACTGCAGACCGGCGAGGAAGTAAATCATGTTGTAGCCCACGTACATCCACAGGGAGATGATGATGAGGGCGGGCAGAAGCAGGTCCGGGTTCTGGAGCCACTGTTCTTCAAGACCCCAGCCGATGAGTGCCTGGAGACCCTTGTTGAAGAGACCGTAGTGCGGGGTGAAGATCACGGCGAACATCACGCCGACGAAGATCTGACCGACGAGGTTCGGACTGAAGATCATCAGGCGGAACGCACCCTTCATGCGGCTGTTGCTGTTGTTCAGCAGCATGGCGAGACCCAGCGCGATCGGCAGCTGGATGCAGATGGACGCGATGGCGTAGATCGTGGTGTTGGACAGCGCCTTGTAGAACATCGGATCGGTGAAGACGAACTTGAAGTTGCCGAGCCCGACGAACACGGACGCCTGCGGACCGTCGGTCTGGTGGAACGCCAGCCAGCCGGCGTAGAGCAGCGGGTACACGAAGAACACCGCCGCATAAACAAGGTACGGCGCAAGGAACATCCATGGCGCCAGGGGATGGCGGTCGGGACCGCCTTTCGATTTTTTGACGTTGGCAGACATTTCTGTTATTGCTCCTGTTCACTCTTGGTTTCGGCGGTGTCAGCCCTGGCGGCGGCTGCCTTTTCGGCGTCGCGGGTGAGGAAGACGTTGCGCGCCACGAGACTGCGGACGTAGTCGGCATTTTCCTTGAGCTTTTTCTCGATCAGCTCCATCATGCCTTCCTCGCCGTTTTTCAGATAATGCTCGCGCGCGGCGTAGTAGACGTTGAGAAGCTGCGTCTCAGCCTGGGTGGTGTATGCCGTGACGTAGCGCGGTGGCGTGCCGTCGGCCTGGGAGGCGTACATCTCGCCGATGGAGACGAATTCCGCAACGAGTTCGCCGGTCGCCGGATCGTGGAACATGTGCTTGTAGAAATCGCTCTTCTGCTTGAACTCGGGGAGTTCCCAGGACGCCTTGATCGGCGGAACGATGTTCGTGAGGAGGAAGCGTTCGCCGAGGTCCTCGGTCTTCGTATAGAGGTATTTCGCGAACTTCCAGGCGAGTTCCTGGTTCTTGCTGTGCTTGGTGATGGCAAGACCCGTGCCGCCCCAGGTGCCGGTCTTGTAGGTGCCGGGCAGCTGGTTGCCGTTTTCATCCGCCCAGACGGGCATCGGCATCAGCGCGAGGTTGCCTTTCTGGCGCGGGTTGTCCAGCATGAACTGGGCGGTGCGCCAGTCGGGGGTGAAGAAGAACAGGTCGAGCCCCTCGTTCATTGCTTGGTAGAAGTTCTGACCGTCGCCGGCGGGGAACGCGATGCGCGTTTTGCCGCTGGTCTGGCGGACGAACCAGGCTACCACGTCGGCGACGCCGGGCTTGTCGAACGCGACGTTGCCGTAGGCGTCGAAGAGGTCGAACCCGTGCTGGGACAGCAGGATGATCAGGCTGATCATGCTGTCGTCCGCCATGTCGATCATGTACCGTTTCTGCGGGATGGTGATGCGCTGACCTTCCTTCACGAAATCGTCCCACGTTTTCAGCTTGGTCACGTCGATGCCAAGTTCCTTGATCAGGTCGACGCGGTAGCACAGGCAGGACGGGTGGACGTCGTGGGGGAGCGCGAAGATATGTTCGCGGCTGGACCAGAGGGGATAGCGGGTCTGGACCATGTTTTTGGGATCAAGAAGACCGTCCTCGCGCAGCCGCTCGGTCAGGTCGACGAAGCCGACATTTTCGAGCGGACCGCGGGTGAAATAGCCGATTGTGCCTTCGAGAATTTCGACCACGTCCGGAACGTCGCATCCGGTCTGCATGGCGGACTGGAGGCGGCTCATCAGGACTTCCTTCTGAACGCGCTGGAGAACGACGCGGGCGTTGCGGCGCTCGCCGGTCTTTTCGTCGATGACGAAGTTTTCCTTGTTGAACTGCTCGATGGCCTTTGTATAAGGCTTGACGTGAATTTCGGCTTGGATAGCCAGAATCAGGTCGGGTCTGCTTTCCGTTTCACGAAGTCTCATCACGCCGAACACAACACCGGAGATGATTGCAATGACCAAGATGACAAACGGGGCTTTTCCGAATGGGTAAATGTTTCTCATTGACAACTCCTCAATGTACGGTCATGACGCCGTCGGCATCATGACCATTGCAATTCCTCCAGCTCGCGTTACCGTTTCACCTGAACGTTGTCGAGGCCGCACATCTGCATGATGCTGTCGAGGTCGCCGGCGCTCTGGGACGCGGGCTTGTCGGCGGGTTTGATGCGGGCGGCGAGGGTGATGGCGATGGAAAGCGCGCGGATGCAGTCGCGGATGAACTGCTTGCGGCATTCGATCTGGGCGTTGAGGTCGCCTTCGGCGCGGAGCATGTGGCAGTCGAATTCCACGATGCCCTTCCAGCCGATCTGCTGGAGCGCGTTGAACATGAACACGGTTTCCTTGAGTCCTTCCGGTCCGATCAGCGGCGGGAAGTCATTGTCGAACTGCGCCTTGATCTGGCAGCCGAAATGCAGGAATTTGAGCTTGTTCATGCTGCAGAGGTAGCTGACCGTCATCACGGAGTTCAGCAGCGCCATGCTCTCGTGCTGGAGCAGTTCCGGGTTGACGCCCCAGAAATCCGGCTTCTTGAGCATTCCGAAAATGAATCCGACGGCGTGGCCGCTGGAGGGGAGGAACATCTGACCGCGGGGCTCGTTCGGCTTCGGCTCGACCGTGGCGCCCTTGTAGTTCGTCAGACCCTGCGCTTCGATGTAGTCGGTCACATGGTTGAGGCCGTCGGCGAGCCAGGTGTAGACTTCGCCCCACTTCGTGATGGCGGGGACTTCGAAACCGTCGCGGGCGACCCAGTAGGTGTAGTAGTCGGCACCGAGGAACGCGCCGATGCGGAGGGTGCGTTCGACCTTCTTCGCCGCGAGCTTGCGGAGTTCGGGATCAGGATTGCAGAGACCGCCGTCGCGGAAGATCTTGTTGCCGTGGAGGCTGCAGGTCATCGTGTTGAACTTGATGCCGGCGCCGTCGAGGATGGACTTGATTTCACGGAGGATCTTGCTGGTTTCGCTGTTCGGATCCAGATCGTCGTCCGGATTCGCGGGATCCCACGGCACGAGGTCGTCGTCGTGCGCGCTGGTGGCTTCGATGAGACCTTCACCGGCAGCCCAGGCGAGAATTTTTGCGACTTCGATCGAGCTGATCTTGTCGAGGACGGAGCCTCCGAACGGGTCGGACAGCGGATTGCCAACGCACCAGAAGGGCATTGAACGGCGGGTGACGCAGTACTGATTGAATTCCATTTGTATAACTCCTTATAGGACCGCAAAAAGGAAAAAACGGCCCCGGTTGATTTGCAGAGGCAGTCTCCGATTGAGGCTGATTCAAACTGTATTACTATAGCACATCAAATCGAAATTTAAATGGTGTTTGCGTCAGATAGTATGTACTTTTTATTAATAAGCATTTATTTTTTGTTATCCGATGTGCAGTATTTTCGAGAATAAAATAAATTTGCCGTATCTAACGGTACAACGGATGACAGCGCTTTCCACGGCGGAACCAGATCCCGGATGCCGGGTGATCTATGAAAACCTTAAACAATGAAAAGCCCGGCATGGGAACCGTGATTCCGATGCCGGGCGAGTAGGACAGAGATGAGCCGCTTATTTCTTGGAAGCTTTCTTCGCCGGAGCCTTTGCGGCGGGTTTTGCCGGAGCTTTGGGCGCAGTCTTCGCTACGGGCTTCGCCGGAGCCTTGGGCGCGGGCTTTGCGGCAGGCTTCGCCGGAGCCTTGGGCGCGGGTTTTGCGGCAGGCTTCGCCGGAGCCTTGGTCACGGGCTTTGCGGCGGGTTTCGCCGGAGCCTTGGCTTCCGCCTTCTTCGTGGTCACGGGCTTTGCGGCGGGTTTCGCCGGAGCCTTGGGCGCGGGCTTTGCGGCGGGTTTCGCCGGAGCCTTGGCTTCCGCCTTCTTCGTGGTCACGGGCTTTGCAGCGGGTTTCGCCGGAGCTTTGGTCACGGGCTTTGCAGCGGGTTTCGCCGGAGCCTTGACTTCCACCTTCTTCGCGGGTGCGGGCTTGGCGACGGGCTTGACTTCCGCCTTCTTCGCGGGCGCGGGCTTTGCGGCGGGTTTCGCCGGAGCTTTGACTTCCGCCTTCTTCGCGGGTGCGGGCTTCGCGGCGGGCTTCGCCGGAGCCTTGGCTTCCGCTTTCTTTTCTGGCGCGGACTTTGCGGCGGGCTTCGCCGGAGCCTTGGCTTCCGCTTTCTTTTCTGGCGCGGACTTTGCAGCGGGTTTCACCGGAGCCTTGACTTCCGCCTTCTTCTCAGGAGCCTTTTCCGCGGGCTTTGCTTCTGTTTTCTTCGCCTCCGCCTTCTTTGCGGGTGCTGCTTTCACCGGGGCGAGCTTGATCGGCGTGAGGCTGATGAAGTACACGCTGTTCGCCTGGAGCGGCATCGTGAGCGTGACCATGTCCTGGACCTTCATATTTGCCTGGAACACCGGTTCCATGGCGGAGTTCTTCTTGAGTTCCTCCACGTCCTCGCGGGTGAGGTCGGACGGGGCGCCGGCGTTCAGCCACAGCGTGTACGGATCGTTCTGCTGGAACCCGATCATGTGGACCTTGATGTCGTATTCGCCGGCGGGGAGGTTGTGCAGCACGACGGACGCCTCGCCCTTGTCTGCGGCGGGAACGGTCTTGAAGAAGAAGTCCTGGTTACTGACCTTGCCGCCGTCGGTGGGATGGGAGAGATCCCAGAAGAGGACCTGCACGCCGCCCTTTTCGTCGCGGCAGACATAGGACGACTTGTCGGAGGAGACGATCTCGGTGTTTCCAAGGAGAGAGAGGTATTTGTATGCCCAGTAGGCGGCCTTCGGGATGCCCTGGTAGGACATGAGCCCGAATCCACCGTGGAACGGACGCGGCGCGGGACCGTTTTCCTCGAAGATGTCGGTGAACGTCCAGAAGCTCATGGAGTCGAGCGCCTCGGTGTTGCGGAGCTGCTCCAGGATGAACGGACCGGCGAAGAAGGAATCGTGCACGGGGTCGACGGGCGAATAGGAGGAGTTCCACTCGGTGATGTAGACGGGGAGTTTCTTTTTGCCCTTCTTGACGATGGCGGGAAGCGGCTGGTTCGCGCAGTCGCAGACGTAGTGGAGGCTTTCGTGGAGGAAGAGCTTGCGGTTGCCGTACTGGTCGAGACCGCTGGGACCGTCGCCGAGACCGTAGGTATGGTAGGTGATGAAGTCCAGCGGGACTTTCTTTTTGTTGCAGTAGTCGATCAGCTCCTCGATGAAGACCGGACCCGCGCCGGACGGACCGCCGACGGGGTAGTCTTTGTTGACGGACTTCACGGCCTTGGCGGTGTGTTCGTAGAGCTTGAGGTATTCGGGGAGGCGGTCCTTTTCGGCGAGACGCCAGAAGATGTTGAGGTTCGGCTCGTTCCAGACCTCGAAACGCCAGGTCTTGACTTCATCAGCGCCGTAGCGGTCGGTCCAGTGTTGGACGAGCGTCTTGATGAGGTCGTCCCATTTCTCGTACTTTTTCGGCGGAGTCACGTTCGCCTTCCACCAGAAGACGGTGTCCTCGTTCTTGCCGTCGCGCTCGTCCTTGAAGCTGTCGGACGCGAGCTTTTCGGGCATGAACCCGAGCTCGACGAACGGCTTCATGCCGATGGAGAGCAGGAAATCGTACACATCGTCGATGTACATGAAGTTGTAGACGGGGTTGCCCTTTTTGTCTTCGGTGTACACGCGCATTTCGTCGTGGAGCAGACCGTGCGCCCGGAGATAGCGGAATCCGAATTCCTTGTGGCAGTGTTCCAGCTGCTTGCGCCAGGAATCACGGAGACCTTCGCCGATTCGGCCGGCGCCGACGCAGTCGCTCCAGACCATGGAACGCGGCCCCTTGAGCTGCAAGAGGTCGGATTCGATGACGCGGGGTTCATTCTTCTTTGCGGGGGAAACTGCTGTTTGTTTTTTCATGAACTTGCTCCTTGAGCTGTGGGTTCGGAATCACGTGCGGTTCAGACCGTCCGTCTTGAGCTTGCGGGAACCGGAAGGCGGACGGGAAACTACAACCATTCATTTAAACTATACAGTTCACACGCGGGAAAATCAATGCACTATTTGATTTTTTTCATAGATTAAATGACTTATTTTAAAAAAAAGGGCGGAAAAGAATGGAAAACGCCGCCGTCCGTTGCGGGAACGGAAGCGGCGGCAGGATGAAATGCGGTTGTGAGGCAGGTTCAGGCGCGGGTCATTTCGGCAGGACCTTCAGCTTGCGGATGAAGAGCGCGCGGTCGCCTCCGTCGCCGAATCCGTCGTTGCCGTAGGTCATGCGGACATGATGTGTCCCGGCGTCGAGCGTGACTTCGGCGAGGTCGTACCCGGCGGTGACGTCGGATGGGACCTCGCGTTCTGCGGCGGGTTTGCCGTCGATTTCGACTGTGACCTGGGAATAGATGCGCTGGTAGGGGTAGCAGACGGCGTCGATGTGTACGACATGCGTTCCGGATTGCGGCGTCTCGAAGTCTGTTTCCAGCTCGACGAGCGTGTTGTTGGAGAGCACCTGGACGAGTTTGCCCGCGATGCGTGTCTGCGAGATCAGGTTGTCCGGGTCGTCGGCTTCGCCCGCGTCCTGGCGTTCCGCGTGGAATCCAGCGCCCAGATTGCGCAGGAGTCCGCTCAGATAGCGCTCGCCGCGCACCCCGTTCCCGTCGCGCACGCACGTCCAGTTCGCGCCGTCCAGCACTACGCGCCCTTCGCCCAGCTTCCAGCTCACGAGCGAACCCGGCACGGCGGGGACTTCTGTCCCGGCAGGGTAGTTTGCCTCGGAGAGGTACGCCTCGGCGAACACGCCCGCGCCGACGCCGGCACGGCCCGCGCCGCGGACGTCGATCTGCGAAGTCCCGGAGGGAAGATGGATGACCGTGCGGTATTCGCCGGGGCTGTCCGGGACAAACCAGACCTGCTCCGTGTCGCCGACCGCGATGCGGCAGAGCGGCTTTTCCGCGAACTTGAACACGTAATGCCCGCCGTTCACGCCCATGTCGACGATGTCCGGCAGCGGCTCGGGGGCGCCGATGCGGAGCGTGAGGCAGACGAGCCCCGCCTTCTCGCGGACGACGGTGAAGACCGAATGCGGCGCGGGGTCCACGAATCCGGGCATTCCGACGGGCGGCGCTTTCATCGGGACGGGACCGCCGTTAAGCCTGACCGCGCCGGAGACCGGGGCGGGTTGCGCGAACGCTTCCGGCACGAACCGCATGGAAACGGCGTCGGGCTGGATGTCGAGCTTGCTGTCCCAGTCGTAGATGCGGCAGTGCGTGAGGTCCTCGTGGGAGACGCCGAAGAGGATCGGCGATTCGCGGTCGGAAATAAAGCCGGAGCAGTCGCCCTTCACGCAGGCGATCCCGTCCGCGCCGATGGCATGTTTCAGGCGGCTGAACGTCTTCAAATCGGGCATGTGCCAGCAGAAGACGCCGCCGTTGCGGATCCATGCGGCGAGCTGGTCCGGCGTCATGTCCATCCCGGAGCAGGCGCCGTCGGCGGCGATGAACTTCGCGGCGTCCGTGCCGGAATCGTTTACCCCGATGGTCCGCAGCACGCGGAGGACGTCGGGATCGGATGCGAGCACTTTGACCGGGAGGGCGGGCTTGCGCGGGAGTTTTTTCAGGTAGGAAACGGCGTTGCGGTACAGGATATCCGCGGCGGGCTCGGCGGCGCGCTTGCTCCCGGCGAGAAGCTGCATCAGCACGGCGTGCCCGTCCCCGAACGGCAGGTCGGCGAACGGTCCCTGCGCGAGGGCGCTGAATCCGCCGGTCACGAGGTGCACCTCCAGGCCGTTGCGACCCTCGCGGATGACCTCGCGGCGGGAAATGTAGTGCCCGTCCGCCCACCACTTGAAGTCGGCGGGTTCGAGTCCGCCGAGCAGCGGATGGTTCGGCGCGAGCGGGAACGCCATGGTCGACGCGTGGTCGGTGAGGTTCACGCCGAGTCCGAGCGGATCGAGCGTGTCCTGCGCCAGCACGAGCGCGCGTCCGCCGTCCGTGAGGAAACGCCGGAACCCGTCCGTATCGAATTGGGCCGGGCTTTCCGGCGTGCCGAGCACGTTTTCATCGATGACCACGATGTCCGCCGCCGGGTCCAGTGAGGCGAATGCGATGTCACCCGGCGCGCGGTAGACGTGAACGTTTTCAACGTCTTCGGCGCCGGGAGCGGGATAAATCTTATATTGGAAACTCTCGTGTTGGACCTCGCTGCCGTTGGCGGCCAGGCGGAATTCGAGCGTGCAGGTCTCGTATTCGGGCAGAGCTTTCCCCGGCACATCCTTTGCTGTGAACGCGAGCGAGACCGTGCGCGCGCCACCCGGTTCCAGCGTGAACGAGGCGGAATCCGCATCAATGCCGTCGACGGCGATCGTCAGCTCAAGCGCCTGTGTCTCCGGCGAATCGTTGAGCACGTCGAACGCGACGTTTTTCCTTGTTCCGGTGAACACGCGCGAAGAGCGGTCGCGCCGGAAACACGCGACCCTGCGGAAGAAGATCTTTTCCGCCTCGGCGGCGCCGGGGACGGACGTGCCGCCGAATCCGTAGGCGGTCCAGGGACACATGCCGGTGACGTTTGCCATGCGGAATGCCTCGGTCTGGTCGATCCAGCCGAGGAACTTTGCCTCATGGTTGCATTTCTGGCGGCTGAGGTAGACTTCCTCGCCGAACCAGATGGATCCGACGGAGTAGTCGGTCTGCGGGCACCACAGGTATTCGCCGATGTACAGCGGCTTTTTGCGGTCCCAGAAGAACGTGCCGGACTGTTTGCCGAGCATCCCGCCCGCGGCTTCCGCCTCGATGCGGCGGCCGAGCCATTCCGCGGCGTCGGGGTACGCGTACAGCGCGGGCATTTCATGCGGATAGTGCAGCCCGATCATGTCGTACTTGCCGTCCGGGTCGCGGTCCGCCTCGAACATCGTGGCGCGGGTCGGGTCGAAGCGTTTCGTGAGCGTGCCCATCTCGCCGAGGCGGTGGTTGAGGTCGGGACAGAACTTGACCGAGCCCATGAAAAGGATTTCGTTGCCGACGCTCCACATCACGAGCGAGGCGTGGTTGCGGTCGCGCCGGATCATCCCGCGCAGCACGTCGGCGAAGTTGTTCCAGAAAATGTCCTCGTTGTACGCGTACATGGCGCTGCCGTCGGTGTACACGGGTGACTCGTCGACGGTCATGATGCCGATCTCGTCGCATGCATCCAGGTAATCCTCCTGCCACGGCTGGTTGTGAAACCGGAACGCGAGGATGCCGTCTTCCTTCCACTGTCGGACGCGGCGGAAGACCTCGTCGCGCGGGATGTAGCCGTAGGCGGGCCAAGTGCTCGACGCCAGCAGGCGGCGCTTCACGCCGTTCAGGAAGAAATCCGGGCCGTCGCACCACACCTCGCGGAATCCGAAGCGGGTGAAGGATTCGTCGCGGAGCACGCCGGCCGAGTACAGGCGGATCCGGAGGCGGTACAGGTTCGGTGTCTCGGGCGTCCAGAGTTTCGCGTCCGGGAACGCCGCCTCGAAGCGCCATGCGCCGGGATTGAACGGCGCGTCGTCCGCCTCGTCTGAGAGTTTGACCTCGCCGAATTGAGGGACGCCGCCGAATTCAAGTACGGGCGTTTCCCCGTCCAGCACG
Source organism: uncultured bacterium (assembly GCA_902802585.1). GTDB lineage: Bacteria > Verrucomicrobiota > Lentisphaeria > Victivallales > UBA1829 > UBA1732. The sequence goes on along the minus strand of CADCMR010000008.1, from coordinate 40,641 downwards.
GCGCATTCGATTTTGAGCGTGGAGGCGCCCGGCAGTTCGCTCTCGGACTGCACGGCCGCGCCGGTCACGGTTATGGTCATTTTTCTTGTCGAAGTCACGATCGCGAGGCGGGAATCCTCAATGTGCAGAGGCTCGTACGCGTCGAGGTAGACCGGCAGGAACGGTCCGCAGTTGTCGTGGAATCCGCCGACCGGGGCAATCGTGTGCGCGATCTCGTCCGTGCCCTTCGTGAGGTCCTCGACCGCGCTCCGGTCGCCGCAGCACAGCTCGAGCATGTGGCGGCAGCCCGGCCGTACGAATTCCGTGATGTCGAGCCCGAACGGCGTCCAGCCGTCGAACTTGCTTCCGGCGAGCTTGCCGTCGAGGTAGACTTTCGGGGTGTTCCGTGCGCCGCGCAGGTTCAGCACGACGCGTTTGCCCTGCCAGTCCGCCGGGATTTCGATCTCGCGCCGGAACCACAGGAAATACGGCACGTCCTTGCGGACGGCGCTCCGCCAGCCCGGCACCTCGTAGTCCTCCCATGCGCCGGATTCGTCGGGGCGCTCGGCGGAGGTGTTGATCTGATGCTTCCAGATGCCGCACAGGTCGATGCGGTCGCGGGTGGCGGATTTCGTGTAGACGGGACAAACGGCGGTTGAGGTGAAATTCATGCTGCGGCCTCCATGGTGCTTGAGGTGTGAACGGGGGTTGTTCCGCACGGGGACGATTGCCCCCGCGCATCGTTTCTAATGTATAAAATACTCCGGAACAACAAAAAAACTATCGCTTATTTGCTCAAAAGCATAGACTTTTTGCACACGCGTCCGGCTGCCGGGCGGAATGGAATCCAGCCGCCGGGAACCGCATTGCGCTGCAATGGGCATCGTATGGTATGCAATGCCGCCGGCCGTTATGATTTTTTGGACGATCCGCCGTTTTCCGAATTGGAGATGCCGGATGGATTCCGGTCACCGGAATTCGCTTGCCATGAATTCGGTGAGGGCGTCGTGCCAGTCGGGCATCGGGGGAAGCCCGGCGAGGCGGAGCATCATCTTGTCGAGGCGGGAGTTCTTCGGACGCGGGGCAGGGCGCGGGAATTCGTCGGTCGTGCAGGGCGAGACCGCCTGTGCTTTCCCGGCGAGACGGAATATCTCCTGCGCGAACTCGAACCATGTGGCTTCGCCTTCGCAGGTGAGGTGGAGTGTGCCGGCGAGTTCGGGCTTCGCGAGAATGTTGCGAAGCTGGCGCGCCACGGCGGTCGTCGAGGTCGGATTGCCGTGCTGGTCGGCTACCACTTTCAACATCGGGCGCGTGCCGTCTGCGAGCGACATCATCGCGTGGACGAAGCTCGGTCCGCCGTGCCCGTACAGCCACGAAATCCGGCAGATCACGTGGTTCGGGCAGTGCCTCCGTACAGCCTCCTCGCCGGCGAACTTGCTTTTGCCGTAGACCGTATTGCCGCCGGTCGCCGGGTCGAATTCGTTGTACGGGCGGTCGGAATCGCCGTCGAAGACGTAGTCCGTGGAGATGGCGATGAGGCGCACGCAGTGACGGTTGCAGGCGGCGGCGACGTTCGCCGTACCGAACGCATTCAGCCTGTACGCGAGCTCGATTTCGCTTTCGCATTTGTCGACTGCCGTCATGGCGGCGCAGTGGATCACCGCGTCAGGCTTGTTTGCCGCCAGGAAACGGTCGAATCCGGCGGTGTCCGTGATGTCCGCTTCCGGCAGGTCGGCGATCACGAGTTCACAGTCCTTGAACTCGTTCTGGAGCGTCCGCCCGAGCATGCCTTTGCCGCCGGTGATGAGGAGCTTCATTGCGCTTCCTCCCACGGGGCGATGTCGGCGAATGCGGGATGCTTTTTGTCTTTCTCCGAGAGAAGCAGGTTTTCCGGCGCGATGCGCCAGTCGATGGCGAGGTCGGGGTCGTTGAACATGATGCCCCGTTCTGAACTTGGCATGTAGATGTTGTCGCATTTGTATGCGAAGACGGCCTCGTCGCTGAGCACTGCGAACCCGTGCGCGAATCCGCGCGGGATATACAGCTGGCGTTTGTTTTCGCCGGAAAGCTCCACCTCGATATGTTTGCCGAATGTGGGCGATCCTTTGCGGATGTCGACCGCCACGTCCAGCACAGCGCCGGAGAATACTCGGACGATTTTCGCCTGCGTGTACGGCGCCGCCTGATAATGCAGTCCGCGGAGCACGCCGAAGCACGATTTTGATTCGTTGTCCTGCACCCATTTGTTCGTGATTCCGGCGGCCTCGAACACCGCCTGGTTCCATGATTCAAAAAAATACCCGCGGGCGTCGCCGAAGACCTTCGACTCGATAATCAGCACGCCGGGAAGCGCGGTTTTGATGATGTTCATGTTTCAGTCGACCTCTGTGATGTTTGTTCTTACCTGGTTTCAAGCACGGTTTCCGGCGCGCCGTCGGGCTCATCCGCCGTCATTGGACGCGCGTCGGTTCCGGCACGGAAAACATTGTTCATCCATCTTCCGGCGGTATGCTCTTGCCCGTGCCCAAAAACAGATTATGGTAATATATATGCTCCCCGCTGAAAATCAAGTCGAGTCATGAAAAGGTTTTGAAAAGAAGTCTGAAAATGAGTTCGCCCGGCTCCACGGGGGAGCCGGGCGAATCAAAAACCCTTAACCAGGGAGGACTATGTTAACGGTCTTTCTTAGGCGGAGCTTCGCGCTTCCGATCAGGTTTGACCGTGACCTTTTCTTTTTCCTTGCGTTCCGGGCGGACCTCCGCGGCATTGCGTTCCGGGCGGACGACCACTTCTTTCCGTTCCGGGCGGACCTCTGCGGCATTATGTTCCGTACGGATGACCACTTCTTTCCGTTCCGGGCGGACCGTGACCGTGCGCGGCGGCTCGGGATGACGTTCCCCGCGATGGACGACCCACTTGGGACCGTGGCCGGGACCATGCCCCGGGCGATGTTCCAGGCGGGCAATGATTTTGTGGCGAGGCGGAGCAATGTGGCGCGGCCGCGGCGGGGGAGTCCATTTCGGCCGGTGTGCCGGAGGATGGTCTGCGCCTGCCCAGTGCCAGTCGTGCCCGATGTAGAGCCAGCCCTCATAATACGGGATGTATTCATCCTCGTAAAGGACGTAGTCGTATTCCGGGATCGCCACCGCTCCGGGTGTCGTCACGACGACCGTCTTTTCAACGACCTTCGGGGGCGCTTCCACGATGACCGGAGCAGGACGCGGTTCGATGACCGCGCGTACCAGGTTCACGATGTCCGCGGCAAGCTGGATGCCGTTGCTCGGCCGCGGAGGTTCATGGTGGTCACGGGCGAAGGTTGCCGGAGCGAGGATTACCGTTGCGGTGAGTGCAACGCCGATAACGATGGTCTTGTTGATGGTCTTCTTGGTCGTGTTTCCTGTTGTTGAGAGTTTGTTTTGAGTTCGAGAGAGAAACTGATCTTGATTTCCTGATAATACTATACTCCGAACTATTCGCATTGTCAAATCGATTTTAAAACTTTTTTCGAAAAAAATGATTTTTGAGTTCAAAAAAAGAATCCGGCAGCGTTCAGACATGCTCTCGAAGGTTCAGTCTTCGGGCGTGATTCGCCTCGGACGCCGTCCGGTTCCGCCGCGTCATGACCTTTTGAGCTTCTTTTCCACGGAAATGATCCAGAGCACAACGCAGAAAACCGCCGGGATGACGAACACGGCGTACGGCGAAACGTCCCTGAACACAAATGCCCCGGTGACAGCTCCGAACACAAAGGAAAGGATCACGAGGTAGTAATGCTTTGCCTTGTGGATTTCCTCGGGATTGTGGTGGAACAGCCCGGAAAACAGTGCATTGGTCCCCTTTCGCAGGTTCCCGGTGCACGTGGTCGAGACGAACGGCAGTCCATGAACATGCTGGAATGCCCGGACCTGCATGGCGCAGATGAACGAGATCATTCCGTTGACCAAGAGGTTCCAGTCCCCCGAAGGAATGAAGGCGACAGGCAGCAGGACGACGATTTCCAGAAACAGCACAAACTGTTTCCATGAAAGGTTCCAGGGCAGGCGTAGTTTCTCGTGGACGATGTTTGCGACCAGGATTCCTGCGCCGTATGCGAGAATGGCGGACAGGTATCTGCCGCAGTTCAGCCAGTGTCCGGCTGCGAGATTCATTCCGAGCAGGACCATGTTCCCCGTGATGGCGTTGGCGAAGACGCGCCCCCGGAGCATGTAGGAATAGATGTCGAGCAGCCCGGCGGCAAAGGTCAGAAGACATGCGACCGGAAGGCTCTCGCCCTGATGTGTCTGTTTTGGTTCCATTGTTATGCCATTGCGTTCCCCGGATACTCTCCGGCTACGGTTCCAACTCGGAAGCCGCATCCACAAACTCCACGTCCGCGGGCGACGTCGCGATCAGTACGGCGTCCTGCTGGAAAAGCTGTCCGTACCGCCTCGCGATCCGCCTGACTTTCTCCTTTGCATCGGACGATGAGGCAAGGATCACGATGACGCGGGAATCCTCGCGCAGGGTGGCGGCGGAATTGTCAGACTTCCAGTAGCCGGTCGCTTTCAACGTCGTGTACCCGACGGGAAACTCCGCCGTTACGTAGTCTTCGCAGAACTGTTCCCATTCCGCTTCCGAGACGATTCCATCGCTTCGGGACATCCCGCAGAAGATCCTGTATTCCCGCCACTCTTCATACGCGGGATGGAGGCATCCCGTGATCAGCAGACATACGGCAAAAAGAAATGAAAAAAACAATCTGTTCATTTAATCTCCTGCGTTTGTTTTTCCACGTTGCGTTTTATAGCTTTGTTGTTTGGCATCCCGGCAAGGAGGATTCGATTTTCCGGTCAGATTGTTCAAAACGAGTTTCCAGATCTCGGTCATTTCCACGACGGCGTCCGGGAGGGAGTCAAACGGCGATCCGGCGAACCTGTTCGCCAGCGCGAGCAGGATGCGGCGTTTTTCCTCCGGTTCGCAAACCTGTTCCATCGTGCCTTCGCCGGCGACCGAAACATAAAGGTTTGTTACGCTGCGCACGCCGCCCGGACGCACGATCTCCTTTGCGCCGTCGTCGCGCTCGGCGAAGAAATAGACATGCGGATCGCGCGCCAGTATCTCCGCTTTCCTGCCGTCTTTCGCTCCGTGGAAATACAGCACGGCGCTTCCGTCCGGGCCGGGTTCGGCAAGATAGTTCATGGTCACGCCATAGGGCTTTCCGGCATCGTTCATAGCGAGATGCCCGGCAGGCAGGGAACGGAGAATGTCCCGGATGATGTTGATGTCCGTAATTTCGCGGTCTTTGCGTCGCATGAGCTTTTGGTCCTTCTGTGATTCGTTACAGGATTCGGATGCGGTCGTTCACGTCCGTGGACTCACCGGCCCGCGGAATCGAATTCTTCCTGCGAGACCATCACGACCTCGCCCTGTTCCGGACGGATGCCGGATTTGACGCCGCGCTTTTGCGAAAACATCCATTTCCAGACTTCCGGGTTCCGGTAGGTCCGCGTCCAGCAATCGTGAGGGCAATTCGGATACTCTGTGTAGAATACGTCGTCGCTGCCGACTTCCTTCAGCGCGGTATACATGCGGCGGGACAGCATCACCGGCAGAGTCTGGTCGGCTCCGCCGTGGAAAATCCAGATGGGCAGGTCCTTCATCTTTTCCGCCTGAGCGGGATCACCTCCGCCGCTGCAGGTTACGCCCGCCGCGAAGAGACCGGTCCCGTAACGTTCCATCAGTTCCCACGTGCCGTAGCCGCCCAGGGAAAGACCGGTGATATAAACGCGGTCGGGATCGGCGTCAAACTCCCTGATCTTCTTCTGGATGAGGATGGGGACCATGCCGAGCGCCTGTCGGGGCTTCCCGACCAGTTTTGCCTCCGCGCCGCCGAAATGCCGCGTAGCCCAGAGCTGATCGCCGGGACACTGCGGTGCGAGCAGGACGATCTTCTGTTTTGCCGCTTTGATCTGTTTCACGATGTCGGGGACGGCCAGGCGGATGTTGGCGAGATTATCGCTGCCTCGTTCGCCGATGCCGTGCAGAAAGACGAGGATGGCGGGTTTGCCGGGCTGGTCTTCGTTGTAGACGCCCTGGCAGAAACGCAGAATACCTTCCTCATTCGAGATCGTTTCCTGCTTCATATTGTTGTCGTTCAGGATCCGCAATTCTCTGGCGAACTGACGCTGAACTTGAGGAGACGGAGCCTCGTTTTCGGTGATTACGGCTGCGTCGGCGGCGATCACGAGGACCGGATCGGGTGATTGGAAGGCGGAATCGGATGAGCATGCCGCCAGCGCGCCGAGCATGACACAGCCGAGCATGCGGATGTGTTTCTTCATTCTGGTCCTTTCTTCGGATTGGTCCGAGGTTCACTTTGAATTGGATTTGCGTTCATTCCAGAATTCATCGTAGAGTTTCATCCGTTCGGTCGTGTGCCCTTGTCTGTCAAACAGTCCGCCCCATTCCGAACTGGTGGCTTCCCAGATAAACGTTCCCGCACCAAGCCCGTCGGGGATTCTGTGAACAATCTCGTTGACCTCCTTGCGGTAATCCTGGTACTCCACTACGACCACAGGCTTCCCGTAGCGTTTCGCGAGGTCTTTCAGGTTGGATTCCAGGTCTTCCAGCGATCCGTGATGTTTGGGATAGTAGGACTGACCGATGATGTCGAACTTCACATCGCGGGAGATGATTTTGTCGAAGAAGAAGACGGAAGCGGGATTCTGACCGCCCCGTGCAATATGAATCATGATGGGAATACCGGGGTTGGCGGCCCGTACCCCCGCTGTGGCGCAACGGAGCATCACGCAGAACGATTCACAGCTCGAATCCGAGATTTTTCCTTGCGGCCAGACGAAACCGTTGTTAATCTCATTCCCCGTCTGGATCATATCGGGACAAACACCCTCCTCCATGAAACGCTGGACAACTTCCTTCGTGTAGGTGTAGATATGGCCCTCCAGACCGGATCCGAAATGGATTTTCCATGATTCGGGAATCGTCTGTCTGGACGGATCGGCCCAGGTGTCGCTGTAATGCAGATTCAGAAGCAGATTCATCCCGGCGCTTTTCACCCGTTTTGCCATCGCGATTGTCTGATCCAGACCGCAATATCCTTCAGGGGAATATCCGCCACGTGCAGTCGGGTCGACGAAAAGACGGAGACGAATCCAGTTGAAATGATGGTCTTTCAGGATTTCCAGAACATCTTTCTGTTCCCCGTTGTCCGAAAACACGATGCCATGGTCTTCCTGCGAGGGGACCCATGAAATGTCCGCTCCGATGATCGGTTCATCCAACTTGATATGCCGCTTCATGGGCGGGACGGCCAAAGATTTTTTCAATGGTGCGGCAGCATCTTTTTTGAGCTGGTCATAGGCGGCAAAGAATCCCCTGTCCGCAAAACCGTTCCGCTGGAAGAGCACACGGGTCGGAGCCCACGCCATCGAACCGTAGCCCAGACCGTTCGGAACACTCCGCACGATCTCGTTGATCTTGCGGACATTGTCCGGGACCAGACCAGCCTCATACTCGCAGATACAGACAGGTTTGCCGTATCTGGCGGTCAGGTCGAAGATATTCGCCTTCATGTCTTCGTAGGTCTCATGCCATTTTTCGTAGTAGGAGAGACCAATGATGTCGAACTCCGCGCCGTACTGTTTCATCTTGTCCAGGAATTCCCGGCAGAGAATGTTTTCCCCGCCGAGCGCCAGGTGAACTTGCAACTTCGCATCCGGTAGAACCTCCCGGACAGCCTTTTGTCCGGCAATGTACAGCCTCATGCATCCCGCCCAGTTCTCCTCCGTCGCATTGTCCAGCACTTTCCCTTCCGGCCATACAAGGCCATGACTGATTTCGTTTCCGACCTGTACAATCTCCGGAGCCGCTCCGGCGGCCTTAAATGCCTCGAGCGTTTCCTTTGTGTAGGCGTAAAGCCGGTCCTCCAACGCCTTCCCGGTCAAGTTCGCCCAGGCGGACGGTTTGGTCTGTTTGTCCGGATCGGCCCAGGTGTCGCTGTAGTGGAAATTCAGGGCGAACCCCATTCCGGCGGCTTTGACGCGTTTTGCAAGGGCGATGGTGCTCGCGGTTCCGCAGAATCCTTCCCGTGAATATCCGCCGGGAGCTTCGGGATTAACGAAAAGGCGAAGCCGAATCATATTGAACCCATGTCTGGTCATGATCCTCAGCGGATCGTCCTGCTGCCCGTTTACATCGGCATACCTTGTTCCTCGGGCTTCATTGCCGGGAATCTCGGATATGTCTGCTCCGATACAGTAAAACGCGGATTCTTCCGATTGAACGGATTGCGCCGCCAGCGCAGCGCAGATGATGAACGCTGCGAAACACAGCAAGACGCTTATTCTTTTCATTTGATCAAGCTCCCAAAAAATGAAATCAATGGCGATTTCGGAGTTGTTCGGGGTTTACATTGTAATTGCTTTATTTGATTCAGGCGGTTGTTTCCGCTTTTGAACGGAGAATACTGTCATGCCTTTTCGGATGCGAGCCTGACGCCGAGTTCGAAAGCCTTTTTGCAGTCCTGGGGGAATGCTGTTTCGTGGCGTTGGCATTTCGCTTTGCCATCAAACATGCCGAGGTGATACCGACTGTAGTCCTTGACCTGCATGGTGTCTGTGGAAAGCAGCGTTTCGCAATGACCGAAATACAGCCTCATCCAGTTCTCGTAGCGCTGGAAGACCTCACAATAGCCGACCTGCGGGAACCATGCCTCAGGACAGTTCATCGTGAAAATCCATGCCGTCTTTTTCGCCGGACTCAGCGGCTTGCTGTAATCGTCGTAGTTCAGATACTGGAAAAGGAAACGCTCGAAAAAGGAGCGCAGTTCGCCCGTTACCTCGCTGAAATAGATCGGACTGCCTAGCACCACTGCGTCCGCTTCATGAAGGCGGTCCAGTACAGGCGTGAGGTCATCACGCAGGACACAACGGTTCGGTCGCGGCTCCTTTTTCAGCTTGCATGCCATACAGCTCTTGCAGCCACAGAATCTCAGGTCGTAAAGATAGACCATCTCCGTCTCCGCGCCAGCCGAAGCCGCGCCGTCCAGCACGTTCTTCAGCAGGGTGTCGGTGTTCCAGTTCTTGCGGGGACTGCCATTGATTGCCATAAATTTCATGGCGGTATCCTTCCTGTTCGTTTGTGCTCGGCGGCAGGACGTCTGCCGGTTTTCAGCACAATATACACCCGTATGCGCAGGAAATCAAACGGGAAACAGGAGAAAACTGGAAATGATGGAGACTGACGATTGAATGCCGTTTGAAAAAGGAAACGCATGGGGAGCAGGGGGGTGCGTTTAGTCTGACAAACATGCGTTTTCTTTGACAATTGACGGCGTGGCGCTGGAAGCGTTGCAAGGGGAATTGATCATTGCCAAGGTCACGAACAAGTATCAGAGGGATATCTGTGTTATCTGTGCGAAAAATCCGGTTTTCTTACTTACATTTCTTGTAAAAACCGTTTTTTAATCTATATTATAATCTCAAGATATTTCAAAAACCTTTGAAGCGGATGCCGTTTCCCGGGGTGCTTCCGCACAACGCCATATCAGTCAGGAGTTGCCGCCATGTCGCAAACCACAGACCAGCCTGAAGAAAAGAACATCTCCGAATCCGTGCAGACCGCTCCCTCGATGTCTGCCGCTGACAGTACGGATTCCCCCGCCGTAAAGACCGGCAACCTTGCCGACACCGATTCCGAATACAAGCACAAGCACGGCGAGCATAAGCACCACCATCATCACCACCACCATCACCACCGCCATTTCCATCTGTTCAGGATTTCCCCCTCCGGGATCCGCGACAACCTCAAACTATTGTTCAAGAGCATCTATTCGTATCCCTACATCCTGCTTTTCCTGTCGCTTGTTTTCCTGTTCGTGATGAATTCCGGCATCGTGCTCGCGCAGCTCAACGCGCACAAAGGCAGCTTCTCCTCCGTCGAGACGTTCTACCGCTGGCAGGAATTCATTGTCATGAACAAGGCGTTCCTGATTCGCATCCCGTTCCAGTTCACGCTCGTGGTCTCCGTCGGCATCACGCTGTTCCTGATGCAGCAGGCGGAACGCCACTGGCAGCGGAACGTGCTGAAACTGCTTCCCGCGCTCGGTGCGGCGGCGGTCTTCTCCATCCCGATGGGCGGCGGCAAGCCCGCCGAAGAATTCGCCCGCAGCTCCTGTCGCGACTGCCTCCGCAATTTCCATATCGTCTGCATCGAGTATGCTGAGCTCAACGACGGGGCGTTCCCGGCGGAGCTTCCCGAAAAGCCCGCGCCCGCTGCGAAATACACCGCCGACCACTACGTCTACCATGGCAGAGGAAAAAAAGCCGCGGATGAGGCGTTCGTGCTGATCGAAGACAAAGATGTCAACCATATCGGCAACTATCGTTTCGCGATCCGCAGCGACGGCGTTCTGCTCGTCTCCAGGTACGGCGGTCTGTACGAGGAATACAGAGGCAAAAGCACCTCCCCCCAGCCCTGACCTCCTGAACCGCGGCATGGATGCTTTCGATGGGATGAAATGAAGGAGGTATTGCTTGATGTTGGGTTGCCTGCGGGAATCCTTCTCTTCGACACCTTTCTTACATGCAGATTCCTCGTCCCGGACCGGGTTAAGCGTTTCTCGAAGGGGCTGAACCGTCTGCTCCTGCTGATTCCCGTACTTGCCGTGCCGGTTTTCGCCGCGCTTTTTCTGTTTGTGCTGAAAGACCGGCTTTACGAACGCCTGTCCCATGCGCTGTTCCTGCTCGCGCTCTGGCTCTATGCTGCCCGGTATTACTGGTTCCTGGTCTCATACTACAAATATCCCAACTTCCACATCTCCGTCGACATAGCCCGCTCTTTCTATCGCTTCATTTTATTTGGCGTTGGCTTCGTGGCAATGGCAATCAGGTTCACGCCGCTTGACAAATATGCGGATAAGATACATTCCGTCCTGGGACCGGCATCGGTTTTTGCCGGAGCCGGGCTTCTGCTCGTCTTCTATGTCGCGGCGCTCTTCACGATGTGCGTGAACAAAACGGAAGTTTCCGGCGGGACGTGGGGGATCGACAGATAAATCCTGAGCCGACCTCTTCGGTTTCGGATTACAGCATTTCTTCTCTTTTTTGATCCGGCTTGACTATTTCGCATAAAGATGTTTCGTATGTCGTTCCTCGGGCTGAGGGATCTTCCATAACGGCAGCTGTCCCGGCCAGCGCCGCGCCCGGGAGACGCAAACGGCATAAACGGGCAGTTATTTCAGAGAATAACATAGAAAACCCCGTTTTTCTCATTTTTGTACCTTGACAAAAACAAAACAACGGCTTATTATATGGTGATAAAGATTCGCATCCGGCGATTCTACCTTGAAAACAACCAAACACTCAATCAAAAACAAATTGATAGAGGTTCCCCAATGAAGCATTCCAAACTGCTGATCGCGCTTGCAATGACAGGCGCCCTGTCCCTCGGTCTTACGGCGTACGCGCAGTCGCCGACGAAGCCGAAACACACCTTCGCTAACCCCCTCGACGTCCTCGTCGGGCATGAGCGTGGTGTTCGCGGCGGCGAGCCCGTCGTCCTCATCTACAAAGACGACTACTATCTGTTCGTCTCGCACCGCAGAGGCTACTGGTACTCCCCGGATTTCCAGAACTGGACCTATGTCGACGCCCCCAACTATCCCGCCGGCGTCGTCTCCGTCGTGGAATTCAACGGCGAGCTCATTGGCTGCTCGATGAACAACCGCAACGTCTACAAGGCGATTGATCCCAAAGCCGGCACCTGGGAGAAGATCGGCGAGCTCAGCAGCGACCGCTACGGCGATGCCAACCTGTTCGCCGACGGCGACCGCCTGTACCTGTATTTCGGCTGGTCGCAGATCATGCCGTTCCAGGTCGTCGAACTCGACACCAAGACCTTCAAGGAAAAAGCCGAACCGATTCCGCTGTTCTTCAGCGACATCAAAAATCACGGCTTCGAGGCGCGCAAGCCCGAGGACGTCATCTACTCCATCTTCGGCGGTCGCCGCGAGTACGGTCCCGAGGAGTTTCCCTGGATCGAAGGTCCGTGGATGACCAAGCATAACGGCAAGTATTATCTGCAGTACGCCGCCATCGGTCTTGAGTTCATTTCCTACTCCCACGGCGTCTACGTCTCCGACAGCCCCACCGGACCGTTCGTCTATTCCGAGCACAACCCGCTGACCTTCAAGACCAGCGGCTTCGAAGTCGGCGCCGGACACGGCAGCACCTTCCATGACAAGAAGGGCAACCTCTGGACCATCTGCATGATCCCCGCACACTACGGCGAAAACGGACGCGGCTCCGAGCTCGCGATCTTCCCGACCGCCGTGGACAAGGACGGCGTGATGTATTCCGACACCGCCTACGGTGATTATCCGCAGTATTTCCCGGCTGACCGCAAGGTCGGCGGCGCGGACAACTATACCAACTGGAAGCTTCTCTCCTACAAGAAGCGCACCGAAGTCTCCTCCACCGCTGCCAACCATCCCGCGGTTAACGCCCTCGACGAGGACTTCCTCACCTGCTGGGCGGCCGAGACGAGCAATCCCGGCGAATATTTCATGGTCGACCTCGGCGGCGAGGCCAGCATCAATGCCATCCAGCTGAACTGGGATCAGGTCAGAGCCCCGCAGGCGACGACCGGCGGCAACCGTCAAGGCGGTAACCGTCCTGCCGGTCAGGGCGCGGGCGGCGCTCCTGCTGGCGGCATGGGCGGCGGTTTCGGCGCTATGGGCGGCTTCGGCGGCGGTGCTCCCGCCGGCGGTATGGGCGGCTTTGGCGGTTTCGGCGGCGGCGCTCCCGGCGCTGGCGCTGCTCCCGGCGGTGCTCCTGCCGGTGGCATGGGTGGCTTCGGCGGTTTCGGCGGCGGCGCTCCCGGCGCTGGCGCTGCTCCCGGCGGTGCTCCTGCTGGTGGCATGGGTGGCTTCGGCGGCTTTGGCGGCGGCGCTCCCGGCGCTGGCGCTGCTCCCGGCGGTGCTCCTGCCGGTGGCATGGGTGGCTTCGGCGGCTTTGGCGGCGGCGCTCCCGGCGCTGGCGCTGCTCCCGGCGGCGCGCAGGGTGCGGGCGGCAATCGTCCCCGTCCCCAGGGTCAAGGCGGCGCACCTGCCGGCGGCATGGGCGGCTTCGGCGGCGGCATGGGCGGTATGGGCGGCATGATGGGCGGCTTCGGTGGCATGGGCGGCGGACGCTCCACCGGTCCCGACACCCGTTACCAGTGCTACAAGGTTGAAGTCTCCACCGACGGGACCAACTGGACCACGGTCATCAACAAGCCCGAGAACAACCTTGAGCTCAAGCATGACTACAACGAGTTCGAAACGCCTGTGAAGGCGCGTTATGTCAAGGTCACCAACATCGCGACCTATGACAACTCCCTCTTCGCCATCAAGGATCTCCGCGTTTTCGGCACCACTGACAAGATGAAGACCACGAAGGTCACGGACTTCAAGGCTGTCCGCAATCCCGACGACCTCCGCGAGGCCAATCTCCTCTGGACTCCCGTGGAAGGCGCCGACGGATACGTGGTGCGTTACGGCATTGAGCCGAACAAGCTGTACAACAGCTACATCGTTTACGGCGACAACAAGCTCTACATGCACAGCCTGAACACGGCTCCCGAGAAGTATTACTTCGAGGTCGAGGCGTTCTCCAGCGGACTTCCGAAGTATCAAGAGAATCCCCTCGCAACCATTGGCACCGGCGCTGAACTCCAGCTCGGCGGCGGACGCGGCGGCATGGGCGGTTTCTCCAGCTACAATCAGGCCGGCAATACGATCATAATGCTCAAGGAAGGCGTCGATGAATACGTGTTCGAAGACATTACGCCTGGCAACTGGAACCTCACCCACTCCTACGGTCCCAATCTCTGGAGAGGCGAGCTGACCGAGAAGGAACTCATTTCCAACGAGGACAATCCGAAGGCCACCCTTGACGTCCCGCTCACCAAGCTCGGCGTCGGCACCAAGATCACCGGCACCCTCCGCATGAAGGTCATCCCGGGCAAGGAGAAGGGCAAGATCGTGGTTTACATCGAAAAGAAATAAGTGAAAGACAGCGGGTCGCATAAACCCGTATACGGATTCCGCCGGATATTGGCGTCTTCCTCGATTGGACGGACGGGAGTATCCGGCGGATTCTTTTTGGGTCTGAACTGAAACTCGAGCGTACGCGCTTGAGCGGTCTTTCTCTTTGCGCCGCTCGAGCATCGGGAATACGATCTGTACTTTGCATACGACATTCGACTTGCTTTTTCCGCTTTTCGGGTGTATGGTATTTTCCGTCTTCCGCGGGAAGGGCCGGGTGAATCGTGTGCGAACCACGAACTGTCGAGCAACCGTGTGCTGACCCTGGTGTCAGCGAGCCGGGTCCCCGCCTTCTTGTTTTTTGCCGGATCTTTTCCGGCATTTGTGCCCGTCACGCAAAGAGGAAAAATGAAAAATCATGCCCGTTTGTTTCCGGAGAACGGTGCCGCGGTGCGCCGGTTCACCCTGGTCGAGCTTCTGGTCGTGATCGCGATCATCGCGGTCCTTGCCGGACTGCTTCTGCCCGCGCTGTCGTCGTCGCGGGACCGTGCCCGGCTGGCGCTCTGCCTCGGCAACATCCGCGAAGTCACGCTGATGCATCTTCTTTACGTCGACGCGAGCGCCGGGTATTTCTGCCTTGCCTGGGACACGTCGTTCAGCAGCTGGGAATCCTCCCCCGACCATCGCGGACCGGGCATCCTGTCGCGCGTCGTGCCGGACTCCAGCGCCTCCAAGGGACGCGTCTTCGAGTGTCCCGCCGCGAAATCCACTCTTTACACCAACCTCGCCTGGACCGCGCGTTATGCCGGGTACGGCATGAACTACCTGCTTTCCTTCTCCGCCCCGTCCGATTCGCCGCCGAACTACCGTCCCTGCCGCATTCAGTCTGTGAAAACGCCGTCGCGCCTGCTCCTCCTCGCCGATGCCGCATGTTTCCTCGCGGGGACCGACGGACGTCCCGCACCCACGGCGTTCCTGTACAATCCGTCGTCGGGGAAGGGGGGCTATGCCGATTTCCGGCATTCCGGATCGTGCATCGCGGCGTTTGTGGACGGCCATGCCGCCGCCCGCACGGGATTTGCTCCGCGCCCGGCGGATTCGTCCGGCTGGGAAAACCGCGTCGGCTACCTGTCCTCCGACGATTCCCTGTACGATCCCTTCTGGCGGGATCCCGCCCTCGACCAGGACGAATCATCCGTCGATCCTGCGGAATAGAAACGCGTTTTTCGGGAAGATAAAGACCGCGACAAAGCCTTTCCTGCTTGTTTATTCGGAAAAGCGTGCTATATTATAGTTTGCGCATTTAAAGCAACCTGCAAATCTACCCACCCAATCAACACCCACAGGGGAAATCATGAACAGTGCTTTTTCCTACCTCGGAGAAGTGGAGCCCGACAAGGGCAACCTGATCAAGGGGCTCCAGCTCATCCAGACCCGCGAGGGATACGTCTCGAACGACGGCATCCTCGCCGCCGCGGAACATTTCGGCATCCCGGCCGCGGAAGTCGAAGGCGTCCTCACATTCTACGCCCAGTTCAAACGCACCAAACCCGGCAAGTACAAGCTCAGCGTCTGCGATGGAACCGCCTGCCATATCAAGGGCTCCACGCAGATCCGCGCCTGGGTCTCCGCCGAACTCGGCATCAACGACGGCGAGACCACGGAAGACGGGCTTTTCTCCATTGAGACCGTCGCGTGCCTCGGCTGCTGCTCCCTCGCTCCCGTCCTCTCCATCAACGGACGCGTCTACGGCAAGCTCGACCGCAAGAGCCTGACCAGGATTCTCAACGAGTACAAAGCGAAAGGCTGATCCGCCATGGCAGACATCAAACGCATTAAAGTCGGGACCGCCTCCTGCGGTCTTGCCGCCGGAGCGGGCGCCGTTCTCGAAGCCATCCGCAAACAGGCGGGCAGCATCCCCGTCAGCGAAACCGGCTGCATGGGCCACTGCTACGCCGAACCGATCGTCGAGCTCGAACTTACCGACGGCTCCAGCATCTTCTACGGGCACGTGAAGGGCACCGACGAAGCCGCAGCCGCCATCCTCGCCCAGAGCGAAGAAGGCAGGTTCGTTTTCCCGGAAAAGCGCTCCAAGCTCGAAAAACTCCTCGTGACCCGCCTCGCCGGGCACATCAACCCCGTCTCCCTCGACGAATACAAGGCGAACGGCGGTTTCTCCGCCCTCGAAAAAGTCCTGACCATGACACCGGAACAGGTCGTTGACGCGGTCAAGGCGTCCGGTCTCCGCGGGCGCGGCGGCGCGGGCTTCCCCACCGGCATGAAATGGAGCTTCCTCGCGGCGAAGAAGGTCCCGGACAAAGTCCAGATCTGCAACGCCGACGAAGGCGACCCGGGCGCGTTCATGGACCGCTCGATGATGGAGAGCGTCCCCTACCAGGTCCTCGAAGGCATGCTCATCGGCGCGTACGCCACCGGCGCGACCCGCCTCTTCATCTACTGCCGCGCCGAATATCCCCTCGCCATCAAGCACCTCACGATCGCCATCGAGGAGATGAAGAAGGCCGGTCTCAACAAGCTCCCGGGCCGCGAAGCCCCGCTTGAGATCACCATCAAGGAAGGCGCCGGCGCGTTCGTCTGCGGCGAGGAGACCGCCATGATCCACTCGCTCGAAGGCAAGCGCGGCACTCCGCGTTTCCGCCCGCCGTTCCCCACGGACAGCGGCTGGAACACCCTCCCGACCGCTATCAACAACGTCGAGACGTTCGCGAACATCCCGATCATCTTCCAGATCGGCGCGGACGCCTACGCCGCCATCGGCACGGAGAAGAGCAAAGGCACCAAGATCTTCGCCCTCGCCGGCGACGTGAAGACCCCGGGGCTCGTCGAGGTCCCCATGGGCATCACGCTCGGCGAGATCGTGTACGACATCGGCGGAGCCGAACCCGGCACCGTGAAGGCGGTCCAGACCGGCGGTCCCTCCGGCGGCTGCATTCCCGCTTCCGAATTCGGCGTGAAGATCGACTACGATTCCCTCGGCAAGCTCGGCGCCATCATGGGCTCCGGCGGCCTCATCGTGATCGGTAACAACCGCTGCATGGTTGAGACCGCGCGCTACTTCCTGAACTTCACCCGCCGCGAATCCTGCGGCAAGTGCACGTTCTGCCGCGTCGGCACCACACGCATGTATGAGGCGCTCGAACGCATCACCTCCGGCAAGGGCACGATGGACGACATCGCGTTCCTGGAGGACATCGCCCCGAAGATCAAGAAGGGCGCGCTCTGCGGTCTCGGTCAGACCGCCCCGAACCCCGCGCTCTCCACGCTCCGCTACTTCAAGAACGAGTATCTCGCGCATGTCCAGGACCACGTCTGCGAAGCGCTCGCCTGCCCCGCGCTCGTCGACGTCGCCATCGACCCCGCCAAGTGCATCAAGTGCAAACTCTGCGTGAAGACATGCCCGGTCGGTGCGATCGACCCGGCGAACAACTTCTCCGTCGACAACGCCAAGTGCACCAAGTGCAACTCCTGCATCGAAGTCTGCCCGAAGAAGGCGGTCTCCCGCGTCCGTAAGCAATCCGCCAACGCCTGAGGTGAAACCCATGTCTGATATCATCTTCAAAATCGACGGCCGCGAGGTCGCCGCACAGCCGGGCGAGACCATCCTCCAGGCTGCCGCCCGCATCGGCGTGGAGATCCCCACGCTCTGCTACAACCAGAAAATCTCCAAGACGACCAGCTGCTTCGTCTGCGTCGTTAAGGACTGCAAGACCGGAAAATTCCTCCCCTCCTGCTCCGCCTGCCCCGCGCCCGGACAGGAGATCGACGCCTCCTCCGACGAGGTGAAGGACATGCGCCGTACCGCCCTCTCCCTGCTCGTCTCCGAGCACACCGGCGACTGCGAAGCCCCCTGCACCCTCGCGTGCCCCGCGCACGCCACCGTCGAGGAATACGTCCGCGCCGGCCGCAACGGCGACTTCAAGAAGGCCCTTGAGATCATCAAGCAGCGCATCCCGCTGCCGATGTCCGTCGGTCGCGTCTGTCCCCGTTTCTGCGAACGCGACTGCCGCCGCAACATCGGAGGCAAGCCCGTCTCCATCAACGACGTGAAGCGCCTCTCCGCCGACATGTACTACGACACCTACATGGAGGAGCTCCCCGCCCTCAACGGCAAGCGCGTCGCCATCGTCGGCGCGGGGCCCGCCGGTCTCTCCGCCGCCTACTACCTCCGCCTCCAGGGCGTCGCCTCGTTCCTCTTCGAACAGATGCCCGAAGCGGGCGGCATGCTCCGCTACGGCATCCCGGAATTCCGCCTCCCGAAGGACACGCTCCGCAAGGAGCTCGCCCACTTCGGCAAGATGGGCGGAATCGAAATCCGCACCGGTCAGACCATGGGCAAGGACTTCACGATCGAACAGCTCGAACAGGATTTTGACGCCGTGATCCTCGCGGTCGGCTCCTGGGCGTCCAGCTCTATGCGAATCGACGGCGAGGATGCCGCGCAGAAAGGCATCCAGTGGCTCGGCGACATCGCCGGAAAGAACTGGAAGGACTGCCCGAACCCCGGCCGCACCATCGTCGTCGGCGGCGGCAACACCGCCATCGACTGCGCCCGCACAGCCCTGCGACTCGGCGGCGACGTGACCATCGTCTACCGCCGCACCCGCAACGAAATGCCCGCGCAGGCGATCGAAGTCGACGAGGCGATGGAGGAAGGCGTCAAGTTCGAATTCCTTACCGCGCCCGCCGCGCTCACGAAGAACGCCGACGGCTCCCTCTCGCTCTCCTGCGCCCGTATGCAGCTCGGCGAGCCCGATGCCTCCGGACGCCGTTCTCCGGTCCTGATTCCCGGCTCCGAGTTCAAGCTCCAGGCCGACACCGTGATCTCCGCCATCGGTCAGCGCACCGTCGTGCCCGAAGGCTTCGCCGCCTCCAAACGCGGCTTCGAGATTTCCGCCGATGATTTCACCTGCTCCGGCAGAAAGAAAGTCTTCGCCGCGGGCGACTGCGTGTCCGGCCCCGCCACCGTCGTGGAAGCCCTCGCGGCCGGCCGCAAGGCCGCGCTTTCCGTCGTCGATTTCCTCAACGGCGTCCCGCACAAGGCTCCGTACGAATTCAACGTCTCCCGCGGTCACTGGCGTTCCCTCGCGAAGGAAGACCTCGTCTACATCCGCCAGGTCTCCGACGCCGAGCGCATCCAGCCCGAATACATCCCGCTGGAGGAACGCAAGACCACGTTCCACGAGCTGTATCCGACGTTCACGCAGGAACAGGTCTCCGGCGAAGCCGACCGCTGCATCGAATGCAGCTGCACTGGCAAACATGACTGCCTGCTGAAGAAGCATTCGACCGCCTACGGCGTGAACCCCGACGCCTACAAGGGCGCCAAGCCGATCTCCGCCGTCGACGTTCGCCACAAATACATCATCCACGATAAGCAGAAGTGCATCCGCTGCGGCACCTGCGTGAAAGTCTGCTCCGAGGTCATCAACAAGTCCCTCCTCGGCATGATGAAACGCGGATTCCACACCATGGTCGACACGACCTTCGGACAGGGGCTCCCGGACTACTGCGTCGATTGCGGCGCATGCGTCAAGGAATGCCCCACCGGCGCGCTCGACTGGAAGAAAAAAGAGTAAGCGTTACGGCGCATTACGCTGAATTGCCAGCGATACCGGCTCTCCGTCGTCCTGATGCGGCGGAGGGCTTTTTGTTTCCCGGAACACCAGACTTGACTCGGGAAAAGAGCGAATGCATTGCATTGATTTGGGATAGATTATTCTGTTTATAAAAAAAAGGATTCCAAAGCGGTTATTCCCCCTCCGTTAGATTGTGACGGTTATTCCGTCAAATCCGTCCGTCATTCCGTCAACTCTTTTTATAAAAATGGATTACAAATGACCATAGGGTTGTCATTTGTTTTCAAAAAGAGGATAAAGTCATCCCGCGTTTTTAGAAATTCCGTCGTCGGATTCTTTTGACCCGTCAAGATCAGTATGTAAAAAAAGAATCCGACACAATTGAAAAATCAATCGTCTTCCATCCCGTCCAGGATGCTGCGGAGCGCACGGATGTAGCCCTTGCCGTAACGGGTGTCCGGCTCCATGTAATTCCCTTCGCCCCATTCGTTCCAGGACTTGAGGAAAATAAGATTGTGTTCGTGGTCCTTGCCACGACAGCCGTAGATGACCTTTTCCGCGTGTTTCCGGAAATTCTCCGGCGTGGAGTTTGTGTAGACCGCGCCTTTCCAGCCGCTCCGGGGCGAATGGTCCCAGTTCGGGATCAGCGCCGGATAGTAGTGAGGAGAAAGCGCTTCCGGGGACTTCGGATCGAAAAAGTCGTGCATGACTTTCCCGTAGTCGATGTGGAACGGAATGCGGCGGAATTTGCAATAGTGTTTGACCTGCCGCAGGATGGGATGCTTCATGACGTCGAACTTGTGCACGATGTTCGCGCCGTCGAGGCCGAGGTTCAGCACCTCCTCCGCGGCGGTTTTCTGACCGCCCTGACCGATGAAGTAGAACGGCGGCAGACCGTTTTTCTCTGCGAGCGCCTGCCACTGCGCCATGAATTCGCGCACGCCGGGAAACTCCAGGGGGCGGTAGATCATGAAGAGCGTGCGCCCCTCGACGCGGATGTACCGCGGGTCGCGGAACGCCTCAAGCAGGGAATGAAAATGCTTCTCGTTTCCGGCGGGATCATCATAGATCTGCTCTGCGACCAGCTTCGGTTTGCAGTCGGCGGCGCTGCTCCAGAATTTGGAGTACCAGGACTGGTTTGCCCAGCAGAGGCAGAACGGGAAATCGGGTTTTTTCAGGCGGATGACCTCGTCGAATGGGATCGTGAGCTCCTGGTGGTCCTGCGAGAACCAGTAGTGGTAGTAGCAGAAACCCTCGACTCCCGCCTCGCGCGCGAGTTCCGCCTGCGCCTCACGCACAGATGCGTCGCGCAGGTCGTAGTACCCCAGGTCGGCGGGCACGCGTGGCTGGTCGTGTCCGCGGAAAAGCGGTTTTGCCTTGCGTACGCTAGTCCATTCCGTGAACCCTTCGCCGTACCATTTGTCGTTGATGGGCGTCGGATAGAACTGCGGCAGATAAAACGCGATGATGCGTGGACGGCTCATGCGGCTGGGGGGACTTTCCGGGAAAAACTTGTTCGGACCGGTTCAGGCGGTGCGGCGAAGGATTATTCCGCGGTGCAGCGCGTGAAGGAGACGAGCTCGGCGGGCGACCGTTTGAGCACCAGCACGAAGATCCAGGCGATGGACCAGGTCATGAGCGTCACCAGGACGGATGCGAACACCTGGAAGCCGTTCAGTTCGACGCGGACGTCCCTGGCGTTGCTGAGCGTCAGGTTGTTCTTCCTCATGCCGCGCGTCTGGCCGTGGGCGCACAGACCCCAGCCGAGCATGACGAACTCCCATGCGAGGAAGACCAGCACGGCGCCGACTGCGATGCGTCCGGCGACGGCGGACTGAATCCAGACGGCCTTGCCTTTCTGGGCGGAGAGGCAGATGTACTGGGTTTTCGTGGCTTCATCTGTGAAGAGCGAACCCGCCTGGAATCCGGCGTCTTTGTCGAGTGCGGCGAACGTCGCCGGACGCGTCTTGATCTGGGGATCGGCGGCGAAGGTCGGCTTCGGCAGGGAGGACGTGCCGAGCGTCGCGAGCAGATAGACGGCGGCGATGGCGGCGAGCTCGAGCGGGACGGCTTTGAACAGCGCGAAGACGAAGTCGAGGAAGAACGCCTTGAGGCGGGCGACCGGAGCCGCCGGCTTCGCCACGAATTTCTCCTCTTCGGCGAGCGCGATCTTCTGCTGGTTCGTGAGCTCCTGCTGGGAGAAAATGCTGATGTCGCGAGCCTGCGCGGCATTTATGGCAAGGCGCTTGCGCTGTTCGTCCAGCAGATTGGTGAGGAAGTCGAATTTCGCGGCGGTGGACCAGGACGGCATGGGGGATTTCTTCATGGGGCACGTGGCCGTGACCTGATCGGACTCGACGAGAGCGGCGACGTCGGATTCCTCGAGCCTGAGGTGTTCGACGCCGTTCACGTCCTTGACATCATAGTTCGCCATAATTAAAACCTGTTTTCGTTATCGTTAAAATGAAATAAAAAGCTTTTGAAAATAATAAAATAGCCGCAACGGGGGGATTTTTCAAGCCGGTTTCCGGAAAAAACGCCAAAAAGACGGACATGACGCGCGCATGACGGACGCGGTCCGCACAGGCGGCGCGGGATTCGCGCAACCGTGTCCGTCCGCCATTTCGCACAGGCAGGCGGCGAAAACACCGCCCTCCCGCTTGACAATCCGCCGCAAAGTTTTATATTATACTGTCACAATTCCCCTTCACCCATGACCCGGTTCCGACATGTTTTTCTCCCGCAGATTCTTTCCGTTCTTCCTGACATTCTTCTTCGGCGCGTTCAATGACAACCTGTTCCGCAGCGCGCTGATCATCATGATCTCCTACCAGTCCGGCTATTCGTCCGGTACCGCGAACGCCCTCACCTTCACCGCCATGGCGCTCCTCATGCTCCCGTATTTTCCGTTCTCCGCGACCGCCGGCCAGCTCGCCGACAAGTTCCCGCGTCACAAGCTCTTCCGTTTCTGCAAGATCATGGAGTTTGTGCTCATGGTACCGGTCTTCTTCGCCTTCATCCGCGGCAGCGTCTTGCCGCTTCTCGCGCTGCTGTTCTTCATGGGCACGCAGTCCGCGCTGTTCAGCCCGCTCAAATATGCCTACATCCCGCAGATGCTGGAGGAACGCGAACTGCTGCGCGGCAACGCCTACGTGAACGCCGGGACCTACGTGGCGGTCATCTTCGGCGCGGTCCTCGGGAACTACCTGATCACGATCCCGCACGGCGGGCTTGTAACCGGCGCGGTCATCCTGCTCATGGCGGCGCTCGGACTTTGTGGTGCGTTCCTCATCCCGGAAATGAAGCCGGAATCCCCCTTGCTGCGCATTGCCCCGAACCTGATCCGCGCCTCGTGGGACGTCCTGCGGGCGGTGTTCCGCGACCGTGTCCTGACGCACTGCGTGCTCGGACTTTCGACGTTCTGGATGACGGCGGCGCTCTATGTTTCGCTGCTGGCGGGGTTCTGCAAGGACGTGCTGAACGCCACGTCGCACCTCGTTCCGGTTCTCTATCTCCTGTTCTCGGCGGGCGTCGCGATCGGTTCCGTGCTGTGCCAGACCGCAGGACGCCGCCGCCCCGTGATGCCGCTCGTTTCGCCCGCTCTGGTCCTCATGGCGTTCTTCACGATCGACCTGTTCTTTGCGGCGCGCTCGTGGTCGCACGCGCCGGAGACGCCGGAAACGCTCTTCACCGTCGGTGAACTGCTGAAATACCCCGCGTCCTGGCGGATCGGCGCCGATCTGGTCCTGCTCGCAGCGTGCGGCGGGTTCTATTCCGTCCCGCTGAACGCCCTGCTCCAGCACAAGGCAGACCCGCACGAGGTCGCGCGCGCTGTCGCCGCGAACAACATCGTCAATTCGTTCGCGATCGCGCTTGGCACGGTCGTCACGGCACAGCTCATGGCGCACGGCATGCTCTCCACCGTCGGCGTACTCGCGCTTGTCGCCGGAGTCAATTTCCTGACGGCGCTCTACCTGCTCCCGATCCGCACGGAACGCCTCCCTCGAACGTAAGCGCAAAAAACTCCGGCGCGGGGAGGATGAATCCTCCACCCCTGCACCGGAGCGTATGTCCGGAATATGACGGGGAACGCTTCACCCATACGGGCGGGTGCATTCCCACGTCACCGGAAGAAAAATCTTCCGCCGGATTAATTTACTTGCTGTTCGCCAGAAGCGTGTCGAGCGTTTTCTGCGCGGCTTCGAGCTTCAGCTGCAGGTCGATCACATCCTGCGCCTGGTTGTCGCGCTTCATGCTCAGGGTATCCACTTCCTTCATGAGCTTGTTCCGGACGGCGCTGTTGTTCGAGCTGGTCCGGATGCGGCCGACGCCCCACGGAGTGTCGATGCTGACCCGCGAGGAATCGTTGACGGTGGACACGAGCGCGCTGCGGTCCTGGCTGACGATATTTTCCGTGTTGCTGAGTTTTTTCTTCGCCTCTTCGAGCTCAAGTTCGAGCTTGCGGACTTTCTGCTGCTGCTGGCTGATCCGACGGTCCTTGTTGCGCTTGTCCTGTTCGGCCTTCTGCTTTTCCTGCCTGGCCTTCTGTTCTTCCTCGGCCTTTTTGTTGGCCTTTTTCTGGTCGTCGAGTTTCTTTTCGTAACGGGCGGACTTGACCGGGTCATAGCCGAATTTCTTCTGGAGCTCGGTCGGCATGTCGGAGTACTTGATGAACATGCAGCCTTCCTTGTAGGCAAGCGTGATCCCATTCGGCTTCTTGTCGAGGATAAAGGCGTCCTCAAGGACTCTTCCGTCTTTCAGCTTGACGGTATGCGTCGTCGGTCCCTTGGCGCTGTCCTTCGTATCCGCGGCGAACATGGCGGTCCCGGCAAACAGGAGAGCCGCCAGAATTGCAAAACGTGCGGTATGGTTCATAATCAGTCTCCTTCGATGGCGCTGAGTTTTTCGGGTTTCTGGAACACATATTCCGGGATATCGATGTTCGTTTCAAACGAGACCAGCGACAGCTTCATGGCTCCGTCCGGCGCGAATCTGAACATATCCGAGGGAAGCGTGACGTCGTCGAACGTACGGTAGTCGAAATACTGCATCGTGTAGACGCCGTCTTCTCTGGTGACCTCGAACTGGCGGAGCTGGTCGGATTTCTTTCCGATCCAGAGTTTCGCCTTGATGTCCGGCTCGCGGCGGAAAACCGCCTCGATCACGTCACATTCCTCGCCGCAGGCATCTTCGGGCTCGTCCTGAAGTTCAGCGTCGGTGAAGATTTCCTGGAAATCCGCTTTGAACGGGATTGTCTGAAGCAGGACGCCATGCATTTCCATAATGTCGTCCGCCGTCATGTCAATGACTTCTCCTGCCATATACATCCAGCCGGATGTGCCGTTGCCGTTCAGGCAAAATACCGCGGAATCAGGACCGTCCAGCACATCAATGCGGACATTGCCCGGCGCCTGGAAACGGATCGTGGCAGTTCCTTCCTCTCCGAATTCATACTCAAACTGCGCGGTTTTGATGTTGGATGCGACCCTGTCGGACGCAATGGCGTCCTCGGCGTCGTTGAACACGCTGTCCGTGGTGTCGCGGAAGAGACCGCACGCCGACAGGAAAACGCCCGCGGTCACCGCCGCTGCCGCAAGCACGATGCGGCTGATACGATGTTTCATAGTCTGCTCCTGTTTTGCAGGTTGTCCCGGGCGGCCGCTCTCGGCTGGTCCTCGGTTGCCGGCTGACCGGATATTAGTTGATAAAGGTTTTTATCCCTTAAATATAACATGGAACAAATACAATGTCAAGAGACGGAAGGAAAAAAAGGCGAAGAACGATTCGCGATGGGCGGCTACTCCTGAAGCTTGATTCCGGCAAGCGTGGAAACCTGCCGAATATATTCCTGCTTGTCCGGCGCTCCCGGGATGACGCCGAGGATCCTTTTCCCGTCGGATCCCAGGATGACCGTGTAAGGATAGACCGCCGGCACGCTCAGCGACTTCCGCAGCGACCGGTTTGCATCGAGTTGCGCCTCCGGTGCGCCGGTGTTCACGAAATGCTGGATGTACAGACCGACCACAGCCGGCTTGATCGATGCGGCATACTCCTTGGACCGGAGAACCGAGGATTCGAACTTTTTGCTTGCGGAACTCCAGTCCGGTCCGGTGAACAATATGAGAATGGGCTTTTCGTCCTTCGCCGCCTCGGCGCGGGCGTCTTTCAGCCGGAGATGCCAGCCCGTTCCGGCGTTCGTTCCGGGGAGGATCCACCCGGCGTCGTCGGTTTTCGGCGCGGGATCGGCGGCGCGGAGTCCGGCGGGTAGGAAGAGCAGGACCGCGCAGCTCACGAGCAAATAAGCAGGGAACCGGAAAAAAACGGATTTCATGATGGACTCCGGAATGGTCAGTTGGGAATTGCGAGGGAGCAGGGACCGTTCTGGCAGCCGCCGCTGCATCCGAGCACCTCGATGAAGTTTGCGTGTGACCTGCCGAACAGGAAGAGATGGAGCAGTTTCAGCGTCTGGGCGTTGATGCCGTCGATGAACTTCTCCTGAAGCTCAAGCTCCGGTTCGGATTCGAGCGCGGCGGCGAGCATGGCGCCTGTCGCGGCGCAGGTGCGCGAGAAATCGTGTTCCATTTCGTCCGGGTCTCGCGGGATGTAGTCCTGCGGCTCCAGTTCGGCGCCGCCGAGCGCGATGAGGATCGCGCCGAGCTCCTCGACCGTGATCACGCGGTCCACGCCGGGGCAGGACAGCGATTCGAAACGTTTGGCGATGCACGGACCGATGAAGACGTTCACCGCGTCTGGATAAAGCTCGCGCGCCTTCTTGCCGGCAAGCGCCATGGCGCTCGGCACGGACGAAAGGTATGGACGCATCGCGGGAAGATGCCGCCGCACAAGTTCGACGAACGCGGGACAGCTGGAATCGGCGACGAGTTTGCCGCCGAGCTTCATCTTGCGGATGAACTCCTCCGCCGCCATGCCCGCCGCGGTCTCCGCTGCTTCGGCGACCTCGACGATCTCCGCGAATCCGACCTTCCGCAGGGATTTGAACAGCTTTTCGCGTCCGCCGGGGAACTGGTTGAGCGTGGAGGGCGCGACGAGTGCGACCGCCTGGCGGCCTTCGGACAGCAGCTTCAGCACGGGCATCATCTCGGACCGCTGCATGACCGCTCCGTACGGGCAGGCGCGGAAACATTTGCCGCAGAAGGTGCATTTCTTGAAGTCGATTTCGGCGAATCCCTGTTCATTTTTCTTGATCGCGCCGACCGGGCAGGCGGCTTCGCACGGGATCGGGAACCGTTTGATGGCGTTGTACAGGCAGACATCGATGAGGCATTTTCCGCACTGCGCGCAGGAATCCTGGTTGATGAATGCCTTCCCGCGCATGATGTTGATCGCGTTGTTCGGGCAGACATGGATGCAGGTCTGCGCGAAACAGTTGCGGCAGAGGCTCTGGACGACTTCGATCTTCGCATCGGGGCAGCTGGAACACCCCGACCGGGCGATCGTGAGGGGGCGTTCCGGACGCTCGGAATCCGCCGAAACAAGTTCAAGATACTCGTGCGGGAACCGGCTGTCGTCCTCCTCGTCCTGGGCGTCGAATCCGAGGAGCGCCATGATGCGGCAGCGGATCACGTCGCGATCGTGCGCCAGACAGCAATGGAGCGGCTTGGATCCGGATGGCTTCACGTAGCAGGGGAGCTTGTCGATCGTATCCTTGAGCGTACCTTTCTGAAACTCACATGCCAGGCGGATCATGAGCTCGCGGCGCTGGCGCTCGGGACTGTTGGAATACTCCATGTTCATGCCTCCTCCTCCCGGTTCATGATCTCGGTGATGGCGGCGCAGACCGATTCCAGCGTGGCGTTCTGGATGAGCTGGCCGTTGATGCGGGCGAACGGAGCCTTTGCGAGGTCCAGGCATCCGCAGTCCACGGGGCACTGCGACACCATCAGCTCAATGTGCGGGAGCCATTTCTCGGGCAGATGCGCCCCGATGTTCAGGATTCGGGCATTCCCAAGCATGTAGCAGGTCATGCCGCAGAAGATTTCCACTTCGATTTTTGTATCGTCACTCATGATTGCAGTTCCTTTTCTCCGCGGGCCGGGCTGGAAACAGGCGCAGGCGGTTCGGGTGTCCTGTCCGTGTGAAAGAATAGCCGATACAGGAAAATACACGCTTTTTCCGTGTTTTCAAACGCTGATTCGATAAATAATTAAAGAAATGCCGGAAAAATGTGGAAAAATCCGTTAAAATGATGACTTTTCGGTCTTTCGGACAAAAGTCAAGAGTATCTCTGTTGATTCGATGGGTGTTTTGTCATCAGACAGCTTAACAGGGCAATGCGGGAAGATTTGAAGCGTGGCTGTCCGAAGGCAGCCACAGAGAATCTTCTGAATCGGGATTTGTCTGAATGCGACAATCCGCCGGAATCCAGCTAAGATGTGCGCTTATTTCTTGAGGGCGTTGTCGAGGGCCCGGTTCACGTCCTCTGGCTTCGGGCAGAAATGCACGTTCGAGGGGAAGCTGATGCGTTTGAGCTTTGCGAGGTCGTAGATCGGGGGCGTAATCCCTTTTGGCAGCGGCAGATGGTTGACACTCTGGTAGAAGAGGATGCAGGCGTCCTTCCACCAGACGGCTTCGCGCGCCTGGAGTTTCAGTCGGCCGAGCACGAGGTCATAGCGTTCGGGGTCGACGTAGGTCTTGACGGATTCCCAGATGCCGGGGTACGTGGCGGCGGTCTTCGCGCCGGTTTCGAACTGGCCGCAGAGGTGTTCCCAGAAGGTGTCGCCGGTGGGCATCTTCTGTTTCCAGCCGAGACGGTGGAACCAGAGCCAGTAGCGTTCGGGGCAGGTCTTGAGGTCGTTGAATTGGTCGCAGAGCGGAGCGTTGTACTGCATCACGGTACCGGTGCCCTTGCGGGTGCGGTCGGCGCCGAGCTCGGTTTCCGTGGCGTCGAAGACCTTGCGGCCGGGGACGTTCTCGTTGGTGGAGAGGAGCGAGGCGTACTGCAGGAAGGATTCGTTGCCCGTCTGGTAGAGCCACGGACCGGGTCCATAGTGGTTGCCAAGCGTGGAGGCGAAGATGTGGGCGAGCCCGAGCGGCATCATGTACTGGCGGATTGCAGGGACGCTGCTCATCATCATGTCGCAGACGGGCTCGACGAACGCGGGATTCGCCGTGAAGGTCTGCGCGAGCCATTCCTTCGCGATGGCGTCCGCCTTCAGGTTCGGATTCCAGGCGAGGCGGCCGAATGCGTACCAGTTCGCCTGGGCGAACGGGTGGCGGGTCCAGTTCACGTCGTCGCCGATGTTCGCCACGCCGGCGATCATGCCGGACTCGGCGATCTTCTTCGCGACGGTGCTGCCGGGGCCGTTCTGGTAGGTGTCGCTGTCGAGGACTTCCTTCCAGAGCGTGGCGAGGTAGGCGAGATGGTTGGACTGGCCGAGGTATTCCTGCGTGATCTGGAACTCCATGGCGAGCGGGATCTTCGTGATCTTGCCGAAGAGCGGGTGGAAGGGTTCGCAGGGCTGGAAGTCGAGCGGACCGTTCTTCGCCTGCACGATCACGTTGTCGCGGAACTTGCCTTCGAGCGGCTGGAACTCAAGCAGCGCCTGCTGGACGCGTTCCTGCGGCTTCTTGCCGTACACGAACGCGCGCCAGATGACCACGCCGCCGTAGGGCTTCAGTGCGTCGGCGAGCACGTTCGCGCCGTCGGCGTGGGTGCGGCCGTAGTCGCACGGCCCCGGCTGCCCCTCGCTGTTCGCTTTCACCAGGAATCCGCCGAAATCGGGGATCAGGTTGTAGATTTCCTTCGCCTTGTCCTTCCACCAGGCGGCGACTTCCGGCTTCAGCGGGTCGGCGTCCTTCAGCTTGCCGATGACCATGGGCGAGGCGAAGTTCACGGAGAGGAACACGCGGATGCCGTACGGCCGCAGCACGTCGGCGATCGCCTTCACTTTCGCCAGGTTCGCCGTTTCCAGCATCTTCGGCGACGCGTTCACGTTGTTCAGCACGGTCGCGTTGATGCCGATCGAGGCGTTGGCGCGGGCGTATTCGGCGTAACGCGGCGAGATCGTGCCGGGGAGTTCGTCCCATTTCCAGATGGAGTTTCCGGCGTAGCCGCGCTCAATAGTTCCGTCGAGGTTGTCCCAGTGGTTCAGCATGCGGTACTTGTAGTACGGGACCTCCTTCACGTGGAAATTGTCCGTGACCACGGTCCCGCACGCCTGATGACGCAGCAAATGGTATGCGCCGTACAGGATGCCGCGTTCGGTCTTCCCGATGATCTTGACTACGCCGTCCATGATGCGGATCTCGAACCCCTCGTCGCCGAGGTCGTCGCGGTGCTTGTCGGTCATGGTCGCCCACGAACGCTGTTTGAAGCGTGCGAGCTCGGAGAGCGCGATGCGCAGGGTGTCGCTGACAGGCTTCTCGGATTCTATCGTGACGTTGTTGGGAATAGGTGTCTGAAGCCAGAGTTTGCTGCCGTCGTCAGCGGCGACGGTAATCGCGGCGGTGACTCCGAGGAGCAATCCGAGGGCGGCGTTTCGTGCTGTATTCGACATGGGAAGGGGATCCTTTCTGCGTTTTCGATGATTTGATACTTCAGCGTCAAAATGTAATATAACAGCGGAACGCGGGAAGTCAAGCGCAAAGCGCATGGAAATCCGGCTGTTTTTCCAGGTTTTCCCGTCTGAGTGGTGTGGGCGCGGCAGGAAACGGAAGCCATCACGGCGGAGACGGTTTTCCCTTCGTCCATTTCGCATACGGTTTCATATACGGGTCACAAACGGACTATTGTTGAGCTTTTTCCTGTGCTTTTTATGAAAAAAGGTCGGAAGCTGCTTGACTTTTCCGAAAAAGGATGTAAAGTATATTTGCTTTTTCTTCGATGGTCGCTTAGTTCAGTTGGTTAGAACGCATCCTTCACACGGATGAGGTCGAGAGTTCGAGTCTCCCAGCGACCACCATTCTTGCTTCTCTCAGGCGTCATTCGACTTCACGATGACGCTTTTTTATTTCGCGCTATATCCCGTTCAATCAGAGAGTTTTGCAAAGCACGTTCGTCACCAAGACTCTCCACGGAGATACTATTTTCGTGCCTCCGGCATGCCATCCGGGGCCCAAGTCCGCCAAAATTCTCCGTTTTCGTTAAGTCGCGACTTCACGGCTTTTTGAACTCAAGATGGAGAACTGCGCTGATTCTCGCAAAGCAACCAAAAATTCAAAAACAGCGCGTTTCTCCGTTTTCCAAATTTTGCCGGGTCAAAAATGGACTTGACCTCAAAATACCGTGAAGAAGTCGCGCTGATTTTGATAAAAGCTGGCGTTGAATACCTCGAAACCACGGTCACATGTCTGCATTTTTCCGCGATGGCGACATCAGGAATGGCCCGAAAACGGAATCCTGCAATCTTCCCGAATCGGCAAAACGGACGTTGAAAAACGGAGAATCGCTTTTCCCAGCTTTTATGCTGAGATTCTGGCCTCAAAGGGAAGCGGGAAAATTTTTCAAAGATTTTTGTCATAAAACCGTTTGCAGACCTAAAACCTCGCTCTCCAGCTATGAATAATCTCAGCTGCGTTCGGCAATGAGCGAATCGATATCGTCAAAAGCGTTTTGAAGCCGTTCGCTGTGATAGATTTCATACATGTCGTAGATGAAATCCGTCAAGTTCAACTTGTCCCAAAGCACCAGTATTTTGTCCGCACTTGTGTTTTTATAGGCGGCATAGCGCTCGATCAAGTAAATGAAAAACTCGCTGGGTTTGCTCATTCGTCAGCCCCCCGAATATACTGGGAGCGCCTGGGGTCTCCTGTTATCTTTTCCGATTCCCACATGTCAAATACGATAGCCGGACTCATTTTGTAGATTTCAAGCTCCGGATTGATGAGCATCCGATATGTTTCCGACTCTAGAAATGCCCGGATAGCACTGCGTTCGTCAAGCCCGTATTTTTCCGAAATCATCCGGGAGACATGCCGATCATAGAAATCAATCATTCTGGCATCGGGAATCACGGCAACACCTCGCTTTCTTTGAATATCAGCAAGGAGAGCGCTTGGGGGGTAAGAAAAGCATACTGATCCGTCATTTTCTGCGGAAGAAGCCTTTCTATGGCCTCGGCCTTCGTATATCTTCCATCAGCATAATCATCAATTACGGGAAGCGTTGTGTCGTTTGCGACCGGACCGACAACCAAATCATAGACGGGAACCGGGAGCTCTTTACGGTTGGCGACCACAAAATCAAGCCAGTCTCCAGAAGGAGAATCAAATTTCAGGATTCTGATATCGGCAAGATTCATATCATCGAAGAAATAACTACTGACCGTTGGCTCTCCGATTCTGCGACGCTTTGTTACAACACGTGCCCACTTTTCAGCTTGTTCCCGGCTGGATGTCGTGTAGAAACCGGCACCAAAATCCAAGGCACGCAGACGTTCCAGTATGCGCGGTTCCTTGACTTGAATGTTGCTTCCGTGGAAGAGAATCATCGTGCGTATAACCTCCTACTCAATACTATAGCAGGAAATAAGCAGATTTCAAGTGACAATTGCTTTTTTGTGAAGAACCCCAACAACAAAAAAGCCGCAACGGTCAAACCGTCACGGCATAAGAATTACCCTTCCCCCCACGACATTGCCTCACCTCCAATCCACCGTTCCTCCTGATCGCTCCATAGATCGGGGAAAGCCGTCTTGAGGTTCGCCAGGTTGAGTGTCCGGGGGATGTTTCCGGTCACGATGCGATGCACGATAGCCGGGGACAGGAGCCGAAGCCGCATGATACTGGCGACGACGCCCTTGTCCTGCCCGATGGCCTTCGCCAATTCGGTGATGTTCTTGAACTTCCCCTCGTCAATGTACTTCTGCCAGCGGAACGCTCGCGCGAGGGCGAGCGCGAGCGGTTCCGTGCCATCAATGGTCGTTCCCGGCATAATCATTTTGTGTCTGGCCGAGATCGTGCGGAACGTGACTGGGATAATGACCTGCAGGTTTCCGTTTTCAAGGATTTTGCGGAACATTGTATGCCTCCTGGATTGATTTGATGCTGTCGGTTCGGAATTCAATTGTGACGTCGTCCTCGTTAACGACCACGCTTTCGAGCATGATCTGCATGAGCCTTTTTTTCTCCAAGGTCGTGAGCTCATCCCAGAATCCTTCCTCGAACGTGTTCAGGACGGCTTTTGGGCGCACCCCGGACAACTTCGACACGGCGGCGACGACCTCCGGTGCTTTGATTATGGGCATCAGGTGTTCGCACACCAGAGTCTCGATGTCGCCTGCACGAATCTCCTTGACCGGGCAGATCGACACGTCGCGTTGCTTGTCCTTCGAACACTGGTAGTAGTGGTACACGCGGCCCCAGCGTTTGGAACTGGCTCCGATCATTGCGCCGTTGCAGTGGCCGCATCGGATAAGCCCGCTCAATGCCGCCTTGGATGCGCTCTGCTTTCGCATGTCCACTCTGGGGGAGTTCGCCTTCAGCATGGCTTGTGTGAGCTTCCAGGTCTCGTCGTCGATGATTGCCTCCTGCTCGCCGGGGTACACATGCCCCTCATAGAACACCTTCCCGACGTAGGTGTAGTTATTCAGGACATTATAGATCGACTGCCGACACCACTCCTTGCCCACGACGGTTTTGATTCCATCCTGATTGAGTTCATAGGCAATCTGCTTCGGCGACTGGATTTCGAGGTAGCGGTTGAAGATTCGCCGGACTACGGGAGCCTTTTCCGCATCCACATAGAGCCTTTTCTCGAAGGCCACATACCCGAAGGGGACATTGCCGCCGATCCACTTGCCCTTCTTGCGCGTGGCGGCCATTTTGTCCTTGACGCGCGTGGCGATCATCTCACGCTCGAACTGAGCGAATGTCATGAGGATGTTCAGCATCATGCGTCCTGCGGACGTCTGCGTATTGATTTCCTGCGTGACAGAGACGAAGGCCACGTTCCATTTCTCGAACGAGCGGCTGAGGTCGGCGAAGTCGCAGAGTGAGCGGGACAGCCGGTCGATCTTGTAGACCACGATGACGTCCACTTTGCCGGCTTCGCAGTCCAGCAGAAGCTTTCTGAGCGCGGGTCTGTTCAGGTTGCCGCCTGAGAAGCCACCATCGTCGTAATGCTCTGGCAGGCACACCCACCCGTTCGCTTTCTGGCTGGCGATGTAAGCTTCCGCTGCCTCTCGCTGGGCATCGAGCGTGTTGAACTCCATGTCCAGCCCCTTCTCCACGGACTTGCGGCAGTAGATCGCGCACCTGATTATGTCGTTTTTCTTTTCCATCAGCTCTTCACCCCGAAGAATGTTTTGCCGTTCCACTTCGTGCCGGTAATCCTCCTGGCCACCGCGGACAGCGACTTGAACTCCTCGCCGTTGAGGATATATTTGCCATGAGCGCCAACCGTGACCTCGTACTTCTTGCCCTTCCAGACACGGAACAGCTTCGTCCCGCAGACTTTGGCCCGCCTGGTCGCGACGGCCTTCAAATTGGCCAGCGGATCCTTGTCCGCGATGTCGTTCAGGATACTCATGTCGTTTGGCTCGACGCCGCCGAAGTAGATTTCCTGTAACCGGTAGATAATCCGCTTCCGCAGTCCCCTCGGCGCTGTGACACCGCACTCGAATCCATAGAGTTCCTGAAATTTGTCATGAAGTTCCTTCATGTTTTTGTGGTTGATCGCATCAACCTGCTGCCGTAGCAGTTGTTCGGTTTGCATGTTTTTCTCCTCCTATCCTTTCTTTCTCCTGTCGTCTGACCTCGACCCGCCTCACAACAGAGGCTGCAAGGCGGGTGAGCTGTTCATAGGTGACGTTTTTATCCATGGTGGATTCTCCTTTCCGGTTGCGGTTTCCCAGTCGGCAGCGCTCCCGTTTTCAGCGCACTGCTCCGGGGACATGTACTTAAAGCGCATGTCCTCGGCTTTATCCAGTGGCTTTCCATGAATTCTTCGCATAACTCCCGATAAAAAATGCGTGAGCTGAATAAACGTGGTGTTTTCGTCCATCATTTTCTCCGTATGTCTGACAGCTTGAGCTTCTTCCGGGGTTCCGCTGTCGTGATATGCGTCCCCTTACGTTCGGACAGCTTTATGCGGCCCTTCTTCTTCAGCACGACGCCTCCGAACTCTGGCAGGGTGCATCCGAGCATCGACCCGCACACTGCGCATCCTGCGAGGCAGTCCAGCCAGTGGTTGTCGTGATGTTCCGGCTTCAGCTTCCATTCGTCCACCGTGCGGCCGCGACCGGAAGTCTTCACCCGGTATTCAGCCGTCAGGTGTTCCGCCAGAAGCTGGTGAACGCCGGGTATACGTCCGTATAGCGTGAGCGAGCCTTTGTCGCCGATAGCCACGGCGAGGCGGGCATGAACGAAGCTCTTCCAAAAGTTTGAATCGAATATGACGTGCCGGACAGCCCGTTTCTTCGCCACGCTTGGCATCATCCAGTTGAAGCCCAGGCGGTCGCCCGGCTGCTTGCGGTACTCGGTCATTGGTTTCGAACTTGCGCCGACATAGCGTCCGTGGCTCGGCAGCACGACTCCGGCGAACCTGGACTCACGGCAGAATTCATAGACCAGGTCGGTCGACTGGCCCCAGTTTGCGTCGATCAGCGCCCGTTCGATTTTCAGCACAGCTCCGTCCTCTCGCTCCCACTCGCGACCGAGCAAGTCGTCGGTCAGCGCGGTCAAAGCTGCGTACAGGCCGCCTTCAAGCCCGGCACGAGGGAACTCGGATTGGATGGTCGGATTGGCGTCCGCAAGGGAGAATTCGCGCCTGTGCTGGTCCGGCCAACTTCCGTAATCGATGACGCTTCCCGTGAAGTTCTCCGCCCAGGCCGTTACCACATAAAACAGTAATGCCTTCTGGACGTCGATGAAGAGCGTCACCCGGTCGCAGGCAAGCGGAACCTTGTTGTGCGGGATACCGTTGATTTTTGCGCAGATGGCGTCGACAGACAGAATCTCTTCTCCGCCAGTATCTTCCGGCAGCGGATCATTCTGGTATTCGCTCGCGAATGCCACTTCATCCTGGAACTTCAAGTTCATTGCGTGTTGAAGGGCGCTGATCTCATCGTGGTTATACCGAGCTTCCCAGCTCACCTTCGCGCCCTCATCCATCTCCGCACGGTGTGCTTCGTAGAACTCGGTCGCTCGGCGAAAGTTGCCTTCCTCCCGCAGAGCCTCCGCCCGAATCTCCGCGTACTGCTCCCAGAGCTTCATGTTCTTCGGAAACTCGTACACCATTTTCGTGCGTTCACCGTTCCAGTCGGGATGCGTCTGCCTGTTGAGGATGATGTCGGCCATGTCGCCCGGACGAATGATCGTGCAGGGCATGATGCCCGAAATTTTCTGTCCGGGTCCAGCGAGGCCGAGGATGTCGCCGGCGAGAACACGGATGCGCTTGCGGGTCTGTTCAAGGCTACCAGCGCTCTCGCTTGTCTGCGGGTCGTCGATCACCACGAGGCTCGGTCGAACACTGCGCCCATCCGGCCGCTTGTACTTCATACCGCGGATTCGTCCGGTGATTCCGGCCACGCGCACCACGATGCCGCTCGCCGCGCTGCCCTTGATAGTCGGCAACACGATCTCGTTGCTCGTCCAGGTGATGCGGGTGCGTTCTCCGTGGTACAGCTGACCGGCACATCTGTTCGCGATGCCGTCGAGCTGCTGAATCGGATAGCAGACCTCAGGGAAGTCGGCGGATAGATGCTCGTTGATCTCGAACTCGGTCATGAGGGAATCCAGCAGTTCCAAGGCCGCCGATTCCGTTGCGCCGATGAGCATGATGAACTCGCGGTGACCGTAGAGCATGGCCCAGATGGCGGCGACCTCAGTGAGCGAGCTCTTCCCGGAGCCGCGCGGCATGGCAAGAGCGAACAGGCCGCCCTTCAAAACCGCCGTCTCGATTTTATGAATCGCTTTGAGGTGGTCAGGCGACCATTCCAGTGAGAACGTTTCCGGAAAATAGTCCTCACAGAAGACACGGAAATTCGTCCGGCAGCGTTTCTTCCTTTCCGGGTTCACCACCTCCGGCAGCTCGCCGATGTCGCGACCGGCCATCGCAAGAGCGAGGTTCCGGTTTCGCGCGGCATTCTTCTTTTCTTCATACGTCAACGGCGTCATGCTCTGCCTCACCATGAGCTCGGAACGAAGCCAGGCCGCGTACTTGAACAGGTTAACCGTCTGCCCGCCGTCATCGCTGATGCGGAATCCTGCACGGTCCCTATGTCGCCTGAGCTGTCGGTCGTTCAGCACCGCATTCAGCGGCGTCGTGTTCACGATACGGACGATTTCAATCGGTTTGAGCTTGGTCGGGTTCAGTGGCATTGCTGTTGATCTCCTTCAAAATCCACGCCATATAACTGATGAAATTGACTGTGCCGTCGGCGTTGCGTGGTGCGCCCGCGTCAAAGTCGCTGTGCAGAAGTTCCAAGGTCATGCCGCGATATCCGGATTTGACCAGAACATCTACCACCTGTTCTGGCTGCAAGGCCAGCAGTTTTCGCTGTTTTTCCATGAAAAGCCATCCTTTCTGGTTTTTAATTCGATTTTATCTGGGTTTAAGTTCAATTTCCGCTGGACAAAGCGGAAACATGCGCTTTAAGTAATGTCGTCCGCTCGAATAAGCTCACAAACAACATCAAACAGGAGGTCATCCATGAGCATCAGCGAAGTCAAAGTCGGAAGCCTTATCCGTGTCAAAGTCGGTCGCAACCTCATCTACGCAAAGGTCGTCGAGATCCTCGACGGCGCAGTCCGCGTGTGCAGCCTCGCGAACAACAAGGAATTCAATGTGCCGGAGAGCCGGGTTCAGCTCGACGGGGAACAGCCCGTGCCCGCAAATGCGGAACCGCAGACCGAGGCCACGGTGCAGACCGAGCAGGAATCCGCAGAAGCTTCAGCAAAGGAACCGCAGGCCGAACAGGCTGAAGCCGCCGTGGAGACCTCCGAGCAGGAAGCGGCAGAGCCGGAGGCTCCGGCCGCAGATGCCGAATCCGGCACTCCCGCCACCGTGGAAGTCGTTCCCGAAGACGAGGCTGCCGAGTTCACGCCCTCCGGCGAGGACGAAGAAGACGAGTACGCCATCAACCCCGCGCATGAATCCGATATGCCCAAGAAACGCATGTCGCTCCTCAATGCCGCCGTCGAAGTCCTTAAATCTGCCGGCCCCGAACGCCCGATGAACTGCAAGGAAATCCTTGAAGCCATCCTCGCTCGCCAGCTCTGGACACCGACCGACTGCAAGACGCCGGAGCAGACGCTCTATGGCAGCATCTTCCGCGAGATCAACACGAAGGAGCACCCCCGCATCGTGAAGTCCAACGTCAAGGGCAAGTTCGTAATCGTGGCATGACAGCCGCAGACTTGAAAGTAGGTCGCATCGTCGACCTACTTTCTAACGAATCAGACAGACGCTGTGTGTTTGGAGTCTGCACCAGTGTCTTTAAAAAAAATCAAGAAAAGTGAGTTTCTTATTTGAAAAAGTGCGTCAATAGTGTTATATTTGACGCAGATTTCTAATTTTGGAGGATCACGATGAACAAGACAAACAGGCTCAGAAGGATGCTCAGACGAGGTTTTGTCGATGCCGCGGCAGCACACAGGGCTGGAATTCCAATCAGTCTTGTATACCCTCTTGTTAAGACCGGCGAAGCCAGGCGCGTTTCAAGAGGCATCTATTCATCGGCAAATGCCGGATATTCTGATATGGCGGATTACGAAACGCTTGCCATGACTGTTCCGCAGGGAGTGTTCTGTCTGCTTTCCGCCCTTCGGCTGTACAATCTGACGGATGAAAATCCTCATGAGCTTTATGTCGCAATTAAGCGAGGATACCATCCTCCGCGCGTTGCCCACCCGCCAGTCTGTTTCGTTTACCGGAGTGAACCACATTATTCAGCTGAGGTGGAGACCCGCCTGTCAAATGGAATTCCAATCCGGGTGTACAGCCTGGAGCAAACGCTTGTGGATTGTTTCAAGGCCAGAAACAAAATCGGTCTGGACGTTGCCATTTCCGCTCTGCGGGAAGCATTCAACAATAACATGGTCGACCGAAACAATCTTTGGGAGGCCGCAAATCGTTGTCGGGTTTCGCGGGTCATGCGTCCCTACCTGGAGGCACTTTCATGAGCGCAAACACAATAAAGAACATGGGACATTCTGTTAATGTCCGCCTGAAACAACTGGCCCAGGAACAGAATGTCGGCTTTGACTATCTTCTTCTGCGGTATGCCTACGAACGTTTTCTCTATCGTTTAGGGCAAAGCTCGTATGCAAAACGTTTCATCTTGAAGGGAGCCAGCGTCTTTTCCGTATGGTTCGGTCCGATGCTTCGCGTAACCCGCGATACCGATTTGCTTTGTCACGGGAATTCCGATCCCGAATATCTCGTTCAATGCTTCCGCGAAATCTGCGAAACGGTTGTCCCGGACGATGGAATCGTTTTTGATTCCTCGTCCATCTCATCCAGCGAAATCAAAAAGGATGCAAAATATCACGGCACAAGAATTGCGTTCAACGCCAGAATACAGAACGCAAGAGTCCCCATGCAGTTTGATATCGGCTCTGGCGATTCCATTTATCCGGAGGCAGAACTCCAGGAGTATCCGAGGCTTTTGGACAGCTTCCAGCCCCCGAACATTCTTGTCTATTCCCGCTACACTGTAATTGCCGAGAAATTCGAGGCTATCACGGCACTTGGCATGTTGAACAGCCGTTTGAAAGATTTCTTCGATATCTGGCTTCTGTCGGAACGATTTGATTTCGATTTCCAGTTACTTGAACAGGCAATATCAAAAACGTTCCAACGTCGTGACAGCATCCTTCCGGCTGAACGCCCCATCGGACTTACGAAAGAGTTTTATGAAGACCCGATCAAGCAGTCCCAATGGCGGGCATTCTTAAAGAAAGTATCCCCGAAACAAAAGCCTGAAAGTCTGCGAGAGGCCATTGATAAAATCAGCATCTTTCTTCTTCCGTTCGTTTCCTCCGGGAAAAAACAACTCACGAAATGGGTTGCCGGAAAAGGCTGGATGTGATGTCCCCCGCCCATCACTTAGATGGGCGGGTCTCGTCCTTCCTCCACGCAAAGATGCCCCAGATGGC
Source organism: uncultured bacterium (assembly GCA_902802585.1). Taxonomy (GTDB): domain Bacteria; phylum Verrucomicrobiota; class Lentisphaeria; order Victivallales; family UBA1829; genus UBA1732. Next base: position 984 of record CADCMR010000008.1, on the reverse strand, counting down.
GAACGCCAGGTGGACGGTGTCCAGCACAGCGCGACTGAACAGACCTGATGCCACGTCGAAGCCGAGCCAGGCGATGTTTCCGACCGCCCACAGGTAGAAGCACAGGATGTTCTTCCTGACGTTCAAGACCGTTCCTGCGAGGCTGATGAACGTGATGATCCAGGTGAACGCCGCCATCATGTGAAGAGTCCGTTTCTGCACATCTGCGCGGACCTCGGCTCCCGCAGGCGGAAGTGCCGAATGAGTTCATCGGGGCTGACGCTCTCGCGGTACGCCAGAAGCTCGTTGCCCTGTCGGTCGGTGAACACGACGAGAATCTCCGGCGAACCGATGCGACAGGAAATCGCGCAGAACACCTCCGGGCACTCCGGGTGCTCCTTGATGTAGGACAGAGCACGAGCTCGAGCGAGCAAATTCAGCGACAGGTCGGCTTTCGTGCCATCCTTCGTCCAGGGCGAGCCGCCGCCGATCTTGCAGTTCCCGCCATAGAAGTCCACGGCAAGCTTACGTCCGGTCACGCCGCAGTCCCCAACGGGGCCGTGCTTCACGAACTTGCCCGTGCCGTTGATGTGGAGCTTGTATTCGCGGCTGCCGTCGCAGCAGAACGCGACCGTGGAAAGCTTCACCGCGGCACAAATCGCGAACTTCGCGAGAATCTGGTACAAGCAGGAAAAGCTGATCCTTAAGGCCCTCGGAACCCTGCCGAGCCGCCTCTCATGGTACACCCGCCCGACCGACCGCGAGTTCATCGAGCGCCTCGAAAAAACGAAACCTCAAACCCCGCAAGCGCTGAATAGAGCATGGTTCGGCCACACGGGCCGAGGGCTCGAACACGTCCATGAGGCAAGGTACCGCGCCATCAACCTGAACAACGTCTGGTCCACAGGCACGGTCGAAATCCGGGCTTATGAGAACAACGATGTTATGGGAACAAGGAGATTTTTCAAGCACAAAAGCTCAAGGACAAGTTCCCATTATTTTCAT
>CADCMR010000007.1 GCA_902802585.1 uncultured bacterium | reverse complement strand
TGGTATGGGCGGCTTCGGCGCAGGTGCCGCGGGCGGTCCCGGTGCTGGCATGGGCGGCTTCGGCGCAGGTGCCGCGGGCGGTCCCGGTGCTGGTATGGGCGGCTTCGGCGCAGGTGCCGCGGGCGGTCCCGGTGCTGGTATGGGCGGCTTCGGCGGAGCCCAGGGTGGCTTCGGCGCCGGCGGACAGCGTGCCGGCGGCATGGGCGGTCGCGGCGGTATGGCAGGCGGTATGGGCGGTCGCGGCGGCTTCGGCGGCGGAATAGGCGGAACGGCAGCCCGCACCGGTCAGCTCCAGCAGACCATCGACCGTCTGAAAGCCGAGACCCCGCGCGAACAGGCTCTGAAGCAGATCGAAGCGAAGGACAAAGACGCCTACGCCAGAATCCAGCAGAATATCACTGAGGCAAACGCCAGCATCCGCAAACTCGCGAAGGACGCCGGAGTCAACCTCCCCGATACGGCGGAACAGCAGAAGTCCGAACTGCTTGAGTTCTTTGAGATCGAAGCGGACGCCATCGCGAAGCTCCTCGAAATCGACAAGACCGATTCCGCGTCCGCGATGCGCGACTTCTACCGCCTCGTGCGGAAGTACAAGATGACCGCGCTCGTGCCGGGCAGCAGCAACAGCGCAACGAGCGGCGGCATGGGCATCGGCGGCCCGGGCTTCAGCGTCGGCAACAACTTCAACCTGCAGATGTACCGCACGACCGGCGAGGAATCCTACAAGACGCAGCTCGAACAGGAATTGCTGCAGTCCCTGGGTCGCGGCGCGAACAGCATCCGTCCCGCGCTTGAGGCGCTTCCTTACATGGGTGAAGAGTTCAAGAAGAAACTCGTCCCATACGTGGAAGACTATAAAGAATATCTGGACAGCTATGAGGACCTGAACCCGTACGGCGTGCCGATCCCCGAAGGCAACTGGGCGGGCAGCGGCTCCGTCGTCGAAATGGGTCTCACGGCGGCTCTCGCCAACCTCTACTTCCCGGAGATCATCGACAAGAGCTACGCATACAAGGCCGCCGCGTTCATGTTCGGCTGCCATCCGTACCATAACTACTCCCTCGTGGCGGCGGTCGGAGCCGCGCGTCCCAAGGCGATGTTCTATGGCAACAACCGTGCCGACCTCTCGTTCATCCCCGGCAACGTGGCGCCCGGCCTGCTGTTCCGCAGACCCGACCACTTCGAGAACGTCGACGACTGGCCGTTCTTCTGGGGTGAAAACGAAGGTACGATCGCGGGCAACTGCAACTTCATCATCTTCGGCGAAGCCTTCAAGAAAATGACGAAGAGCAAATAACCAACGGAAAGACCTGACCCCGGATCCCGCTGAGGTCCGGGGTTTTTCTTTTTCCGGGGCGCGGAGGCGCCGACGGCAACGGCATGATCCGGCAGCAGGGCGCAAAACTGTGACGAGCTTCAAGGGAACCATCAACAGCATCTGATCAGCCCCGGCACGTCCATGATTGCGGCGGAAAGCACCGGTCGCATTGGACGAATCCGGCGTGGCAAAGCCGGTTAAGCTATCGCGTTCCGATATCGTTTCACGCATTTTTAACATAAAATTAACGTTGAAAAAACGTTTTATCCTGTTGAAAAACCGTCATTTTGTGCTATGTTTACAGAGAATCGGAATCTTCGTCCTGACTTTTAACCTTAATCCATAGGAAAACAGACCATGAAGTTCTCTCTCTCCATGAAAGCGGCCCTCTCCTGCGCCGCGGTCTTCATCGCCGCCGGACTCTGCTCCGCCGCCGATCCCTTTCTGACCTCGCCGGACGCCGGCAAGACCATCCGCGTCTACCTCGACGAGGGCAATGTGCTCCGCGTGGAGCGCAACACTGCCGAAGTCTTCAAGGTCCGCCTCGGCCTGAAGTCGAACAAGGCGGACTACGATTTCTCGCAGCTGAAGCTCCAGGGACAGGTCCCGTCCGGCAACCGCGTCACGCTCGTGACCGAGAAGTACACGTCCGTCAACGGCAAGCGCTCCGAGCGCAGCTTCCAGATGAACGAAAAGACGCTCGTCTTCGGCGAAGGCGCGAACCAGATCGGCGTGATCGTGCGCGCGGGCAGCGATTCCTTCGCGTTCCGCTACAGCGTCGGCGGCTCCGGCGATGTCGAGTTCCAGGGCGAATCCACGTCGTTCGTGTTCCCGCTCACCGACGGCTTCCGCATGCAGCGCCGCGTGACCAGCTACGAAGACCGCTACATCGCCTACACGGCGGACCAGCTCCGCGGTCCCCAGGGCGGACAGGGCGGTCCCGGCGGTCGTGGTCCCGGCGGTCCCGGCGGACGCGGCGGACGCGGCGGCGCAAACCGGAACTGGAACTATCCTCTGCTCTTCAACTCCGCCGACAAGTCCACGTGGGGACTCCTCTCCGAGACCTGGTTCGACGGCACCTACTGCGGCACATACCTGCAGTCCTCCGTCGACGACAAGGGCGTGAGCTTCACCACGCATTATCCGGATCCCGGCGAAGGCGCGAACCAGGGCGCGGTCAACCCGACCGTCACGCTCCCGTGGAAATCCCCGTGGCGCTGCGTCGTGATCGGCACGCTTGCCAACATCGTGGAATCCACGCTCATCGACGACCTCGCGCCCGAATGCGCGGTCCCGGACACCTCCTGGATTACCCCCGGCGTGGCGTCCTGGGTCTACTGGGCATACAACCACGGCAGCAAGGACTACCAGATCGTCAAGGACTACATCCTGCTCGCCTCTGAAATGAAGTGGCCGAACGTCCTGATCGACTGGGAATGGGACGTGATGGGCAACGGCGGCAACATCGACGACGCCATCGCGCTCGCCAAGGAGAAGAATGTCGGCGTCTGGCTGTGGTACAACTCCGGCGGAAAGCACAACTACGTCGGCGGCGGCCCGCGCGACCGTTTCAACACCCATGAAACGCGCGAAAAGGAATTCGCCTGGCTGAAGGACAAGAACGTCAAGGGCGTGAAGATCGACTTCTTCGAGAGCGACAAGCAGAGCATGATGCAGTACTACGTCGACATCCTGAAGGACGCCGCGCCGCACAAGGTCATGGTCAACTTCCACGGCTCCACCCTCCCGCGCGGCTGGTCCCGCACCTACCCCAACCTCATGTCCATGGAGTGCGTCTGGGGCGCGGAACAGTACAACAACCACGGCGGCATGACCGAACCCGCCGCCGAACACAACACCACGCTGCCCTTCACGCGCAACGTCGTCGGTCCGATGGACTACACCCCCACCGCGTTCACCAACTCCCAGCACAAGCACCTCACCTCCCACGCGCATGAACTCGCGCTCCCGGTCGTCTTCGAATCCGCCTGCCAGCACATGGCGGACCGTCCGTCCGCGTTCCGCGCCCTCCCCGACAAGGTGAAGGACTTCATCGCCGGTCTCCCGACCACTTGGGACGACACCAAGTACCTCGGCGGCGAACCCGCCGACTACGTGATCCTCGGTCGCCGCAAAGGAACCACCTGGTACGTCGGCGGCATCAACGGCAAGAACGAGACGCGCGAAGTCAAGTTCACCGTCCCAGGCAAGGCGGGCGAGACCTTCTCCTACCGCAAGATCGCGGACGGCAAGGACGTCGATTCCAATTACTTCATCAACGGAGACGTAAAGCCCGACGATCCGCGCGCATGGGACATCACCGAAGGCACAGCCAAAGCCGGCGACGTCATCACCGTCCGCATGGTGGGTCGCGGCGGCTTCTCCTTCCGATTCACCAAGAAGTGAGCTGAACAGCAGGCCGGACAGGCAAGCTGAATTGATTCAATAACAGTTGCGTCCGCTTCCACGGGGCAGACCCGTTCGGAAGCGGACGCTTCTTTTATCTCTTTTTGCAGGGAGGAACCTTGGAATTTCAGGTCACGGAACGGAGGAAGGCGGCGATTTCCGCGCGGAATCGTTCCGGGTTAAATTCGGCGGCATGGGCGGCGCAGACGGCGGGATCCCATGCCGGAGCCGCCTCGAATTCCTCCATGGCATTGACAAGCGCGTCCGGGGTCTGTTCCGGGAAGAAAAGTCCGGTGCGGCCGGGCAGCACAGTCTCAAGCGCGCCGCCCTGCCCGAACGCGATCACCGGGGTCCCGGCAGCCTGCGCCTCCAGCGGGACGATGCCGAAATCCTCAATGCCGGGGAAGATCAGGGCGCGCGCATTTGTGAAAAGCTCGCGGAGTCGTTCGTTGGTACAGCGTCCCTCGAACGTGACCAGCGGGGAGTTCCCGGCGACCTCCCGGACGCGTTTCAGCTCGGGACCGTCCCCGGCGACAACCAGGCGGCGTCCGAGCCGGATGCACGCGAGAACGGCGAGGTCGATGCGCTTGTACGGCGTAACCTGCCCGGCGCATAGATAGAAATCGCGTTTCGGGGCATTCGCGCCGGGGCGTCCCGGGTCGCGGAAGAAAGCGGCATCGACCGGCGGGTGAATCACTGTGGATTCCCTGCCGTAGACACGTCGGATGCGGCCGGCGACGAACGCGCTGTTCGCGATGAAATGGTCCACGGCATCCGCGGAACGCCTGTCGTAGTCGCGCAGATGGCGGAGGAAAAGCTTCATGGCGAGCTTGCCGCCGGGTCCCGCCGCCTGATAATACAGGTCGCTCATGTCCCACAAATAGCGCATGGGCGTGTGGCAGTAGCAGACATGGACAGCGCCGGAGGGCTTCCGGATGCCTTTCGCAGGGCCGGATTCGCTGGAGATGATGAGATCGTAGGACGAAAGATCGAGGCGGCGCAAGGCGGCCGGCATGAAAACCAGATATTTCTGGCAGCCGTTGCGCGCGCCGGGCAGACGGGAGATGAAGGTCTCAGTGACTTTGTGCGAAGCAAACGGTTCGCCGACCTTTTCGCGGTTCCAGGCGTGCGTAAAGATGTCGGCATCCGGGTAGAGACGGCAGAATTCGGCGAGGACGTTCTCCCCGCCGCGCATGGAGGTCATCCAGTAATGAATCAGCGCGATCTTCATCGCGGAATACCCGTTTTCGCGTCCCGGATCATCGCGCGCCCCGGCATCGGATGACCTCGACGATGGTGGCGAAGAAGATGTGGATGTCCAGCCAGACGGACCAGTTGCGGATATACCACATGTCGAGCAGGATGCGTTTGTCGTAGCCTGTGTCGTTTCGGCCGGAGACCTGCCAGAGACCGGTAATGCCGGGCTTGACGCGCGAGAAGACTTCGTAATTGTCACCGTAATACTGAACCTCCGCCTTCACGATGGGGCGCGGGCCGATCATGGCGAGTTCGCCGGTGAGCACGTTGAAGAACTGCGGAAGCTCGTCTAGGCTGGTCCTGCGGAGGATGCGTCCGATGGGCGTGATGCGCGGGTCGTGTTCAAGCTTGAAGTTGGCGCGCCATTCGGCGGCGAGCTTCGGATCGTTGGCGAGGAGCTGTTCCAGCTGGTCGTCGGCGTCCGTGTACATCGTGCGAAACTTCCAGACGTGGATGGGACGACCGTTCTTGCCGAGGCGGTCGGCGCGGTACAGGACGGGTCCCTTGCCGGACAGCTTCACGACGAGCGCAAGGACCAGGAACACGGGAATCAGCAGCACGATGCCGACGCACGCGAGAATGAACTCCAGGACGGATTTCGTGAGGCGCGGAAGCGGACGCAGCAGCTGGTTGCGTATCTCCAGTCCGGCGAGCTCGCGCAGGCAGACCGGCGTGCCCCAGGCGACCGGGATGCCGATGTCGTCGGTCATGAGCAGAATCTGCCGAAAATGCTTCATGTAGTCGCGCAGGTACTTCGTGATCGCCTGCGGCGGGAGGCAGCAGATGAGGAACTCCGCGCCGGTGCGCGCGGCGACGGCCGGAGCGTCGGAGAGCGCGCCGAGGCGGCCTTCGAGGGCGGGATTGTCGTCGACGAACCCGATGATCCTGAGGCCGAAATGGGCGTTGTCGCGGATCTCCGCCTCAAGCTTGCGGCCGCATTTTCCCGCACCGGCGATCAGGACTGGTATCTGACCGATGTCCGCCCATTTGAGAATGCGCCGTACCAGGTTGCGCACGAGCCCGACGAGGAAGAGGTTCAGACATGCGCTGACCGCGATGACCACACGCGAATACTCCTCCGTCCTGCGCGAGAACGTGAGGTAACTGAAGAGCAGCAGGTACGTGACCAGGACCGCGTAGACTCGGCGGCGCATCTCCTCCACGGGATCCAGCGCCATGCCCGGGCAGAACGGGTTGCCGTGGTAAAGCCGCATGACCGCCGCCAACAGGATGAAGACGAACAGGAACGGCCACATCGCCATGTAGGTCGCCATCTCGTAACGGCCGCCCATGGCGTGATAGACCGCGGCGACGCCGAGCCAGCAGCAGGACAGCGCCAGCGCATCCGCCAGCATCAGGAACAGAATGCGGATCCGTCCGGCGGTCATAACGCCGCCTCCTTCCTCCGGAATACCGTGCAGAACGTATCCCGCCCCATCGGGACAGGCTCGCCCGCAGGCGCCCAGGAAGCGTCCGGCGGAGCGGCGGACGCGCCGCCCGGCTCGGTGACGTAGAAATCAGCGTTTTTCAGGTCACGGACACGGCGTCCTCCGGCGAGGTAGGCGGAAACGACGTACTTACTGTCGCGCTCGAAAAACATGCCGGGCACGGCGCAGCCTTCGTAATCAAGCAAATCAAACTCCGGCGGCACGGCGCAGGAACGGGCGGGCGGATTGGCGCGGAAAAGTGCGGCAAGCCGGAGCGTGCCGTTGCGGACGGCTTTGTGGCGCGGCTCGAAATAGTCCTTCAGGATCGGACCGAGGCAGTGGAACAGCGCCCCGGCGACGTATGCGGCGAGCAGGACAGACAGCGCGGCCCGCATGGAGACGCGCGGGACATAGCGTGCCGCCAGCCCCGCGATGACCGAGACGCCGCAGAAGGTCCAGCCGAATCCGAGCGGGGACGCCGGAAGCAGGTAGCGCACGGAAAATGTGAGCGTGCCTTCGTACATCAGGAGCTGGGCGGCAATGACGCCGGTATGGACGGCGATGAACGCGAGCAGGAGTTTCTCGCCGGAGGAAATCACGCGGTCGCGGAGGCGGAACGCCAGTCCGATGAGCGCGGGAACCGTCCAAAGCGGATCGAAGGCGCGTTCAAACGTGACGAAGAACTCTTTCATGACCTCGGAATCCACCCTGAGCATCTGGCGGATGAACAGGAATGCGAGGCAGGCGACAAACGCTCCGCCGCAGACAATCAGGACCGGTTTCAGCGGTTTCCCGGCGAGAACGCGGGAAAGGATTCTTGCCGCGGCCGCCATCGCAAACGGCGTCAGACCGGCGATCATGGCGGCGTCAATCAGGGACGGCATACGCCCGAAGAACCTTTCAAAAATCTGAAGGTACCGGACTTCCGGCGTAGGCAGCCCGAACACCGCGTGATTGACGGCGGCGGGCAGGAAGACAAGCACGGCGGCAAGCAGCGTGCCCGCGAGACTCCGGTGCGGAACCGGGATGAACGGCTTTTTAGCAGGATCCAGTCCGGAATCAAGTCGGACCGCATCCAGACTCCAGCGAGCCTCCCAGAACATCACGCCGAACAGGACGACTCCGCAGAAGAGGATCATCTCCGACCGTGTGATCATGAGGATGCCCGTGACCGCCCCGAAATAAAGATACCGCGCGAACGCGTCCGGTTCCTCGCGGATCAGGAAGACCGCGTGCACGATCAGGATCAGCAGCAGACACTTCATGTTTTCGCGGAGCCCGGTCCCGGCGAGCCGCAGCATGAAGGGATTGACGACGTAGACCAGAAGTGCGCCGACCGCGGTCCGTTCGCCGAAGACGCGTTTCATGACACGGAAGAGAGGGAAGACCGCCGCCGCGAAACACGCCGTGCTGAGGAGCTTCGCCGCCGTGAACCCGGTGATTCCGCCGAGCCGGACGAGCACGCCGCAGAGCGCCGGATACAGCATCGGAATGCGCGGATGGAAAGCATAGGACCATTTCCCCGCGGCGAACGCCTCTGCCATCGGCGCATACCGGGTCGCGATATCGCGTTCCGGGACATCCGCGAAATAAGCCAGCGGCAAAGCCAGCAGGAGCGCCGCCAGGCAAAACAGCCACGGCGCGGGGGCTGTTCCGGCAAATCCGCCGGGCGGTCGATTCAGTGTGGTATGGGTCAAATCCGGACCTTTCATTGTTTTCCGTTTCGTTCATCTATATAAAATACACCGGAAACGGGCACAATTCAAACCTGCCGGGTGGAAAAAGATGCGGATTGCCAAGTCCGCCTTGAAAATCAGCGGTTCAGGCAGATCACAGTCAGGAAGAGCAATACTGTTTCAATCAGGTACGCCGCTGTATCGAACGCCCGCCGGTCAAAGTCGAGCGTGCCGTTTTCGGAGCGCTTGATCAGATACCAGGAGGTCAGCCATGTCAGCAGGAACATCCCGGCGGCGCCCCATACGCGACGGCTGACCAGGATGAAGAGCAGCATCAGGACACAGCCCGCCACCGCGCCTTTCCGGCGTTCCGCGGTGTTTGACCGGATCAGTTCCGTGCCGGATGCCGTTTTCGCGGCGCTGAGCTCCTCCCGCGCGAAGTACGCGCACAGCATGACCGCGACCAGCCAGCACGCGCCGTCCTCATGGACCGCCGCCGCAAGCATGACGGCGCGAACGGCGAAGACGACAGCGCCGAAAAACATCGGCTGGGCAGTGAACTTGTCCGGGGCGGCATCCGCGGCTTTCGGGAAGAAATGCATGGCGAAGAGCGCCGCGCCGTTGAATCCGCGCCAGCCGGTGACGAGCTCCAGCAGAAGCGCGATCAGGATGCCGGAGAACAGGGAACCTGCGAACCCGCCGAAGAGCCAGACAACAATCCACGCAACCAGGGCGCACGCCGAGCCGACGACGAGCCCGACCAGCGGGAACCAGACCGGAAAATCCTCCGGGATTTCCTTCGGTTCCGGCAGAAACGACAGCGGACGCCCGGTCGCGAGCGTCCAGACGGAAGAAAGCTTTTCAAGCGTGCTGTTGTTCATGTTCGGCATCCTTTTCTTTCGTTTCCTTTGGCGCGGCAGGCTGCTCCGGCTCGGTCGGATCGGGCGGCGCCCAGCCGGTATGTTCGCAATAGGCTTTCAGCATCGCCTCGCGGACGGCTTTCGCCAGCTGTTTGCGGTTCCGCCCCTCCGGATAAATGAGGGGGAGGATGTAGACATCGGCGGTGGACCTGCGGTTCGCGAGGATCGCCCACAGATGGGGCATGAACGTGGCGTCGCCGTACCACGCCGGGTGCACGTCGCCTTCGGCGGGATGGTAAATGGAAATGATGGGCTGGATGGGGATGTCCGTGCCGCAGACGGTCTCGAACGGAGTGGTCTTGAACTCCTTCAGGCCGTGCCGACCGTCGGACGTGGTCCCTTCGGGGTAGACGATCAGCGGGATTTTCTTCCGCAGGGTGTCGCGGAACTGCTCCATGAGGCTGGCGGCAGCCTGTTTGGAGTCGCGGTCGACCCAGATCGGACGGATCATGTCGGTATACCAGCCGAGGACCGGCCAGTCTTTGATCTCCTTTTTCGGGGTGAACCGCAGCCCGAAGATGGACGCGTGCAGGAAGATGTCAACGTAGCTCTGATGGTTCGCCACGACCAGTCCGCCGGTCTTCTTGTATTCCTCGGGATCGCCGTGAATGATTGTGCGGATGCCGAGGATCCTGACGATCCCGCCGCCCCAGTATTTCGTCTGGAGAGCCATGCGACGGATGCTGTGTTCCTCCTTGTAGAGGTAGCGGATCGGCAGGCAGTAAATCCAGTGTCCGCTTCCCCACAGGAAAAGCGCAATCACGCGGTAAATCCTGCGCAGAATCCGCATCGGTCAGTCTCCCGGGAACGTGATGTTCGGGAAGAAATGCCTGTGGTAGCGTTCCGGCAGACGCCACATGTCGACCATGACGGGCAGGTCGATCGAGCCGAATTCGTAGTCAAACGCCGGTTCTCCGAGGAGCTTTGCGCCGATCGTGATATAGCCCTTCAGGAGCGGCGGCATGGCGGCGCGGAGACGCGTACGGTCGTCGAGGATGCTTTTGACCTCCGCCTCGTCCGGGCGCGTGAAGCTGAACTTGGGACGCGGCTTAAAGCCGACATCAGGGAAAAACAGACCTTTCTCGCGCAGGGATTCGTAGACCGCCCAGGCGACCGCTGGCCGTGCGTCTTCCAAGCTTACGCAGCCGCAGAGATAACGGCATCCGGAACGCAGCGTAATCGCCGCCATCCCGCTCCACAGGAACGCCACCACGGCGCCGTTGCGGTAGTCCTTGTCCACGCAGGAACGCCCCACTTCGATGATCCGCGGCACGTAGCGCTCGATGCCGTTGACCTCGTATTCGCGGGCGGAGTACATTTTTTCCGGGTCGTTGCCCGGCTGGCCAATCGCGCGGTATGTCCCGATCGGCATCCCGTTCGATTTGTCGAAAACGATCAGGTGCGCCGCGCCTTCGTCAAACTCGTCGCGGTCGAACTCGGCATCCTTCGCGGAGTCGAGCCCGCGGTTCTGTTCGCAGTTGAACACCCGGTAGCGGAGTTTCTGGGCGGCGAAGATCTCGTCGTCGTTTTCCGCGAACTTGAGCAGATAGGCATCGTTTTCCGCCACGAGGGGCGGATTGATGATTTTCTGAAGCAGACTGTCAGTATTGAAATCCACGGCTGATCCTGGTAAACACGGGTGAGATGTTCATATTCCATATAATCTAACGCCGATTTCACGTTTTTCAATAGCGAATCGCGGTTTTTCAGGCTTTTTCCTCAAAAAAAACGACGGCATATTACGCGGACGACGCAGGAGCGGGATTGAACTGATCGCGCCCGCGCCGCGTCAGCCGGAGGAAAGGCCGGTCCGAACGAATGTGAGCGGGATGCTCGGAAGCGGACCGCGGAGTACCCGGCTGGAAAGAAACCGCCTCCTCAAAACAGGACAGGATCCGTTTTATCGCCGTTTGGGACATGCCCGGATTGCTTATCACAATGTCGGCGGCATTCCAATCCAGCGTTTGTACAGACACTGGCTTCCCTTGTAACGGCATTCGTTGTAGGGGGTGGTTCTGTATTTGCCGTCGCAGAGCAGGGAGCAGGTTCCCCAGGTGTCCTTGATTTCCAGGAAGGGAGTCGAGCCCGACATCTTGATGACCCGGTGGCTGGTCTGGAAGAATTGACAGGAAGCACAGCTGTTCGGACGAAGCGTATTTTTTGAAAAAAGCATGATCGGGTCCTTTCTTTCAGTTGAAAATGGGGATGGGGAGTTTTTTCTTCGTTAACTTTGCACCGCACGTCGGGCATCGTTTCGGCAGTTCGGTCACGCTTCGCGGTCCATGGGCAGGTTCGCCGTCAAGCGTGATTACGTCCATCTCACATGGATCCAGTTCGAGCGTTTCCTTCCATCCGCATTTCGGGCAGGACATCTCGTAAAACTCCGGATTCTTTCCGAACAAAGGTTGGATCACCGAGGGCGCCATTGCATGATCTCCGTATTGATTTGAGGTTATTGGGCAAAGACGAGCAGGAATCCGGCTAAGCCGCCCAGCACGAATCCGAGCAGCTGGATCATGCCGAGCTCCTCGCCGGACACGCCGTTGACGAGCTTGTGAACGTTTTCCGGTTTCAGGTCAAGGATTGACTTGCGAATGTGCCCGGGCAGGTCGAGCCCGTCGATGATCGCATCCTTGTTCCGGCGGATTTGAAGCTGAAGGAAGACGCGGATGCCGGGCAGGATCTGTTCCCGGACGATCTGCCACACGAGTTCATCTTCCAGAAACCCCAGAAGTTTTTCCGCGAGTCCGTCGCGCAGGGCGGCAAGCGTGTCGCCGATCGACGCGTCCTGCTTCAACTCGGCGATATCCGCGTCAAGCTCCGGCGAAACAAGGTATCCTTCCAGCCTGGACTCGAATTCCGCAAGCTTCTGCTTGACCTGCCGGTCGGCGTCCTGTCCGGAAAGCCTGTTGAGGAGGGATTGCTCCAGCTTTGACCACGGAAGATTCTCCCCGTTCATGCCGGTGAAAATGCCGAGGACCGTACCCTTCACAGGATTGTCTTTCATGTACTCCATGATCATTTCCGGCATTTGCGCGCGAATTTCCCCCATGAGGGCAGGGACCTGGTTCTTCAGTTCATCCAGAATCTTTTTCCGCAGAGCTTTGTTACGGATCACCTTTTCTTTCACGAAGCCCGATCCGTATGTGTGGTAGAACTTGCGGACATTGGATGGCGTAAACCCCGCCTCAAGGCCCGCCGCTCCGGCGGCATCGAGGATTCCGGAAATCCGGCGCATGAGATCCTGCTTCCGGCGTTCATCCAGGATATATTCCGAAATCATCGAATGAATTTTGTCCGTAAGTTCAGGAGCCTGCATGGTCTCGCGTATCTTCCGTCGGATTTGGAACGCAATCCGGTCCGCCGGCATCAGGTTGGCGGGAATCTGTTCGGCGAGGGTTTCGGCAAGATCCGGCTGCCTCTTCGGGATCAGCCCATGAAGCCCGCCGAGCCATTTCACAGGGCGGTACGGACGGAAAAGGAGCTGGATCGCCAGCCAGTTCGTGAGGTAGCCGACCGCCGCCGCCGTGAAGACGGGCAGAACCCAGCCGGTAACTACCGCCGGGAAATCAACCGCGCCCGTCCAGCGGAGCGCGCCGCACACCAATACCGCCGCCAGGGATACTGCGCTCGCCCAGAAAGCGGCTCGGTTCATAAGTCTCATGGTTTGCTGATTCACATTATTCCTTTCTGTTCGTGTTTCTCAGTTCCGGCAATGATTACAGTACGCCGCCACATGCGCCATGAAATGTCATAGCGGAATGGCACACGGGCTTATTTTTTTTTGTTCTTCCCTGGCTTCTTAGCAGTGTCCCCCTTCTTTGGAGAAACTTCTTTGGCTTTTGAGGTGGAAGGGCGTGTCTTTTTCTGTGTGGAATTGACTTCTCTTCCCCGGTTCCGCTCCCAGATGAGCTTGCCGGCGGCGGCGACCTTCGCGCGGAGTTCGGGCGGCTCCAGGACCTCGATCCTGCCGCCCTCGCCGAGGATCCAGCGGATGACTTCGTGCTCGAACGCGGGTTTGAGCGTGATGATGAGAGAACCGTCCGTTTGCGGTTCGACCTTGAACTGTTTCACGTGCTGGTGCTCGCGGAGATAGAACGCGATGCTTGCGTCGCAGCGCAGGCGGATGCCGCTGATCCTGGGATAGATGAAAAGACCGTTTTTTCGTGTGTCTTCGATGAGCTTCTTGTCGGAGATGAAGGTGTCACCCGCGAACTTGACGCCGGTGATGCGCTGTATGGCATAGACTTTGACGTCTTTCGATTCGTACTCATGCCCCTTGGCGTACCAGACGCCGTTGCGGAACGCGAGGATGTGCGGCTCGAAATGGCGCGCGGATTCCGGTTCGTTCGGCTTGTGGTAAGTCAGCTCGACAACCTGATGCATGCGCCATGCGTCGAAAACCTTTTTGAAAACTTCCGGATCGACCGCGGACTTGATGCCGGTGGCGCAGAGGATGGATTCGATCATGGCATCGTCGAAGAATTTGGAACTGTTGCCCGCCAGCGCGTTTTCCATTGCGGAGTTCGCCTTGCCCCGGATCGGTTCCGGAAGGAAATCCGAGGCAAGCCGCGTGCCGAGCATGGACATGCTCAGGACATCGTCGCTCATGAGCGGGACGTTCAGCTCCCAGCCCGGATTGAGCAGGAAATAGCCCCGATTTGCGGCGTCGTACTCGATGGGGGCATTGTATTTCGTCCTGAGCTCGTCAATGTCGCGCATGATGGTCCTGGTGCTGCATGACAGCGGGATGTTTTCATCGAGGTCGGCCTGCCTCAACAGCTTCGCGAAGCTGCTGGCGTTCGGGTAATTGTTCTTGCGCATCTCCGCGACGAATTTCATCAGGCGGAGCGCCTGTTCCTGAAGGCTCATCGGTCACTCCCCGGTCGTATCCGCCGCGGCGGTGTCCGCAGGCTTCGCGGAGTCCGGCTTTTTTTCATCCATATTGTTGTCCTGCCAGAACCGTGTGATTTCAAGCAGGGCATAGGCACAGACCAAAACCGTCAGGCCGCTCATGTCCACATTGACATCCGGCACATCATTGTGTTCGCAGGCATTGCGGCATTTGCGTATTACGCGACTGACCTCAATGATGTTGCGCGGGATTATGGCGGTCGTGTACCAGTCATTTTCGAGTTTGACCTGTTCATTCCAGTCCAAATCCCAGAACCCCTTTTCCTCTTTGAACTTATACAGCGCCGCATTCTGCTTCTGAATCACCGATCCAAAGAGTTTCTCGTAGTATTTTTTTATTTCGGTGATCAGCCTGTCATAAAGGTAGATCGTATCCGTATAGCTCTGATCCCTGGAACCAACCAATGCATTGACCTTCAGTGCTTCAACAATCGACCGCCGGGCATCGGGACCGATTTCGGACTTGTCATAGTAGGCAAGGACTCTTCCCCATTTTTTATAGATCTGGCTGTCTTCGTCTTCCGGATTCAGGATATCCTTGAGACGTTTCTTGCCGACTTTGTCCAGCTTGTCAATGTAGTTCTCTTTCGTGAAAATGCCGGTGCCGACGATGTCCCGCAGGATTTCGTTCTGGGAAGAAATGTCTTTTGAGGGGAACGCGGACAGGAAAAAGACCTTCGAGCGCAACTTGTCGTTCAATTTCACATGCAGGCGCTTCAGGAGATAGTCTCCCTCGCGGCCATAGGCGCCGTTGTTTCTTATATAGTCGAATTCGCGGTCGGAGAAGAAAGGGTAGCTCTTTCTGATGTCATCCGGCGTCAGACCTTTTTCCTTTGTTCCCAGATCCCGGTCGAGGACAAAATAGTCGTATTGCCCCACATCTTCCGATTCGATCAGTTTAAGGGCGTCCAGGAAGTCATATTCAACGGTAAGGTAGGGGCTGTCCTTGAACAGCTCCTTGATCTCTTTTTCGGAATAATAGTCGTCCGCTATGATCTCCTTCAATCTTTCACTCTCTTCCGGCGACACGATATTGCCGAAGATTTCCGGCAAAATCTCCTTCAGGACGCTGTAGTTGTCTTCAACATAAAGAATTTTCATGTTTATCTCCTTGTGGTATTAGAGTTTTTTGAAAAACGGAAGCTTCATTTCAACGGCATACTGATTCCCATCTGTCCGGGAAGACAGGATCCCCCCTAATCCCTTTGTGATGTTTGTCACAATCGTCTTGCCGTATCCATGTGACACGGTTCCGGCATTTCTGCTTGTATTCACGAACTGGAAAACGATCATATCTTCGTCTTTTTTCAAATTAACGTGGAACACGCGGTCTTTTTCCGGCACGAAAGCCAGCGCCTTCATCATGTTCATGATCAACTCGTTGAACAGAATGGCAAGGTTGGTCGCGCTGCCTTTGGCGTCGCCGATCCTGATGCTCCTGAAAGGATCCAGGGCAATCTCCGTCCGGATGTTCATCATATCGTTCATAAACCGGATCACGCCGGAAAGGTCCCTTGTGGCATACCAATTCTCTTTTGCCTGCATAAAGATCTCTCGCGACGGGAAAAACTCCCGCATGTATTTTCCATGGGTCTGTTTGTCGAACATGTTTGCCACGGAAGCGCGCAGAGTGCTTTCGAAAAGACTTTCCATTGTCTGCGGAGTGTCCTCCGGATTCGAAAGATCATAAAGGAAGTCCTCGACCGTGGAACGGTATGAGTTCGTTATGAAGAAAACGATCTGCCGGATCATGTTCGCCCCGTTGATCGCATCCGCCAGGACATGCTTGCTGTTTTCAGGAACCGTGCCGACCATGTTCTCCAGAGGATCGATGACGCTGACGACCAGGTTTTTGATATGATGTGACATCTCGTACAGAACAGCCTGGCGTTCATCCGCGCGGATCTTCGCTTCCTCGCTCTCTTTTTTCGCCTCTTCGCTCTCCTTTTCCGCTTTTCTGCTTCTCAGCAACGCATCCGCGGCTTTGCGCCGCGCATTCTCTTTTTCCTTTTGGGTGTATTCATGAAAATACGAATTGAGAATGCTCAGGAACGTATTGCTGATATTCGGAAAAAGACCCGTTCCGGCAGCAAATTCGTCCGCGGCCAGGAAGGACCTGCATTCCGGGCATGCCTTCTCCAGCGGGGCAAAAATGTCTTTCCCAAGCAGGTCTTTCATTTTGAAAGTGACATCGATCATCCTGCCGAGCTCGTCCATCGCGTCGGCATCAAGCCTGTAAAATACAGAAAAATCAATTTTTTTATCCGCGTTCAAACTCCGGAATGATTTCAATAATCCCTGAGAGTCATTTCGGATATCCCGTATCGTCCCGGATAATTCCCGGAGATCATCCGGCGAAGTGGCTGCCCCATTCCGCATGACAGTCGAAATCAAAGAATCAAGTCGCAGCCGCAATTCGGTACTATCCTGCCAGATTCTCTCCATCCGATGCTTTTCGGGATCATCACGCTGTTCCTCCCCGATCATTGCTTTTTCCCGGAACCGCTCTTCCCGCCCTTCAAGACAGGCTTTGGTGATCTTCGCACCACCCAAGACACCCAGCCCCAGCCCGACAGCAGCAAGAGGTCCCATGCCAAGCAACAATGCCGCCCCCCCCGTTATCGCCCCGACGCTACATGTCTTGTCCATAAAGGACGAAGCAGACATGTTTTCTTCAAGCTGCAAAGGGGTCTCCTGCCCAGCAACGGGCAGGGCGTCGCCATTGCGAATGAGGAAGACCTTTTCCGCCTGTTTCCACAACGGCGGAGGCGTCATCTTCAACGCAAGAATTCTTCTCAAACGCTGTTCTTCGCCCGGCGTGCCGGGAATCGTGCCGTATATTACAGAGTCGACCGCCGCAAACAGTCGGATCCGCAGATACTCCGGAAGCCAGACGGCCAGGTTGATTTTCAAGGCATACTTCGGGCACTCCTTCCGTTCCAGAACGGCAGGGAGCTCCTCGATTCCCAGCAGCAGATCCCCCTTCATAATCAGAATGTCGGGTGCATTGCCCGTATATTCAACGATTTCCATGTGTTCGGACAGAGACATCCGCCCCTCCTCGGTCTCTTTTTCGAGCAGCGGGTAACGGTCCGGCGCAAGGACGTAACTCTCCCTGACGTCGGCATACGGGACAGGGTGGAAATCATCTTCTTCCCGGATGCGCATTCCAATTTCAGACTGGGGACTGTCCGCCAGCTGGAATCTCACGCAATCCATGCTGTTCCGCGCCTTCTCCTCGTCGGACATCGCATTGAACTCCTCGGGAGAGGCATACGCCACATTTTTTATGTAGTCTACTTTTGAGATGCGCTCCGTTTCCACCAACTGTTTCCAGAAAGAGAGGAATTGATCGGAATAGTACACGAATCCGATGGGCAGGACGATCGTGCATCCCTGCGGATCGCGAAGCGTCTCTTCCCAGATACCAGTCTTCAAATGGGCGGAAAGGTCCCGCAGAGCCAGACGTGGAGACCAGTCGCATCGCGAGCAATCGGAAAAAACATGCTTGGACTTGTCGTAGCCGGACTCCGAGGAATCAATGTAGTTGTGATAAATCATGCTGTCAACTCCTTTGGATGCCAGTTGTGCATCCATGGAAGTCATAGCAATATTCGTGCCACTCTCCACGTTTTGTTTCATTTCAGTCTGATAATCCATATTTCTTCATCCTGGGTGTAAGGTTCTGGTAGTTTTTTATCCCAAGCAATCGGGCGGCTTCCGTCTTTTTCCCGCCCGCGTCCTTCAGCGCAAGCTCGATATAATGCTTTTCCACGCGGTTCAGGGCGTCTTCCATGTTGAAACTGCCGTCGGATGTGTATTGCGGCAATACGGAACCGCCCTCATCCTCGCGGGACATCCCGCGGTCATCCAGCATTGCATCCCGGATGTCCTGAACCGTCAGTTCTTTTCCCGGCGCGTTGAGGACCGCGCGCAGGATGACACTGTTCAGTTCGCGGAAATTACCCGACCATTGTTTCAAAGAAATAAAAAGTCTTACACTTTCAGAAAAAACCTTATATTCTTTTTGCCTGGACTCAAAAAGCATTTCGTTTGCCTTCTGAAGCGATTGCTCGGCCGCCTTGATGATGTCCGCCGCGCCTCGATCTCTGAGCGGAGGCATTTTCAATATCGCAACGGCGAGGCGGTAGAACAGGTCTTCCCGGAAAGTTCCTTCTCCGACCATCCGCTGGAGGTTCCTGTTCGTGGCAGCCACGATGCGCACATCGATCTCTTTGGGGATATTCGCCCCCAGGCGCGTGACTTTCTTTTCCTGAAGCACATGAAGCAGCTTGACCTGCAAGTTCAGCGGCAACTCGCCGATTTCATCCAGGAAAAACGTTCCGCCCTCGGCTTCTTCAAACTTCCCCTTCTTGTCAACCGCGCCCGTGTAGGCCCCCTTCACTGTCCCGAACAATTCGCTCTCAAGCAGATTCTCGGGGATGGCTCCGCAATTGACCGACACAAATCTGCCGGAACGCCTGCTTGCCTTATGGATTCTTTCCGCTATCATGCTCTTGCCGGTCCCCGTTTCGCCCAGCAGTAAGACGGGGATGTTGAACCTGGCATATCGGAGCGCCTGGCGGAGCAGCACCCTCATGGTTTCCGAGGAAAATACAATGTCCCGGAAGCAGTCCGGCGTTTCCGCCGAAGATGCTTCCTCAATTTGCTTCACCACCCGCTCGGTCAGGAAATTCGGAGTGCTCCATTTCACATATTTCACCCCGTTTTCTTTCGACGTCTGGATCAGGGACACATTGGGAAGGCGCTCCGCCATCAGACAAAGCACGGCGACCATCATGGGGGTGCCGGGCGTCGCAAAAAAAGTCAGGGAGCCACGCTCGTTTCCCGTTTCCGGCAGGATGGAACACAATGCCTCCTCCGTATGCTTCAGCACAAGCTCATAGTCCGTCGGATCGAAGTCTTCATGCTGAAAAACCTTGACCTGAATCTTTTTCTCCCACTTTTTCAGGGCAGCCACGCATTGGCCCGTTATTTCCGGCGGTCGGTTGGACATGAGATAGACGGTGTCGAACCCTATTTCTCTCACCACCCGCCTCAAGGGTCCCGTTTCAGCACCGGATGGATCCTGAGCGGTCAGGATTTTCATGTCGGCGGTTCCAAGCCAAGTCAATAAAAATCTCTTCATTTTCTTTGTCGATTTGAGGGTTAACGAATGCCATGCGACACATTTTCATTAATATAAACACGGGAGACCGGAATGCAAGTCCACAACATAAAAAAAACGATATTTTAGAAAAAATCTTCCATAAAAAGACTATCATATATCAACTACGGGCATCAGTCCGAGGATAAAACGGGTCCATCCGCATTTTTGGCAGGGCGGCTTCAAACTGTTTATGAAGGAATCCTGACCTTCGTCTGAGATCATATTGCGGAACGGAGCAAACATTATTTTTTTTATATGACGCATGTATTTTTTTATTCTACACTGCATGACACCTCGACGGAAACATATCCGCAACATGCTAATTACTAGCATATTATCCTTGAATCAAAACAGCAAAAAGAATGTTGGCATGGGATTTGCTAAACTTGCGTTGCCAAATCAATCCCGGATGCATGGTGCGCCGGGAGGATCAAGTCAGTCGAACAACAACCCAAGGAGGTTTCTATGACTGAATCGCAGGAAATGAAGTGCCACGCCATCATCCACAGCCACGCCGCGGCATGCGGCGCCGGAAACATGGTTCCTGTTCCGGGCCTGGGGTTTTCCGCGGACATTGTTACCATGGGGTCGATGTGCATGTGCCTCGCGGCGGTCTTTGGCGGGAGCATCACCGAGGAGGTTGCCAAGGGCATGGCGATTGCCGCGTTGAAGCAGACACTTCTCAAGTATCCGGCCAGAGTCGCCACGAAGGAGCTGGTCAAGCTGATTCCGGGGCTGGGACAGATCGTTGCGCCGGCTCTTTCCATCACACTGATCGAAGCCGCCGGATGGTCCATCGCCAAGCAGCTTGAACGGCAGACCCGGAATCAGGAGTGAAAGATGCGGCAGATGTCCCGTACATCCGTTTTGAACTTGGTTCCGCCCGCCGCGCCCGCGGGCGGAATCAAGTATGACATTTTATGTCGCAGGTGTCACGCTATCACGCGCACGAGCACAGCCTTTCCTTCTACAATGGACCAGGCAGCTATAGCGATCCGTGCCGCATGGCGACGGGACAGCGGTTCAACCCTTCTCCGGGAAACACACATCGAAGACATACAGGATTTTATGCGATACATAAAGAATGTTATATTCCTTTCCGAATCGTATCCGCTTTTTTATCCCACGGATTTTGTTTCCAGATTTTTTAGCGCCATAATGCGCTCATTATCAATAAATGAAAAGCAAAGCAACGCATCGCGCGACGAAGTTGGCATGTGCTTTGCTAAATCTCAGGCGGTCCGCGCCGCGGTTGGCGCGGGAAACCCAAAATCTTAACCCAGGAGGTCATTATGACTGATACACAAAAGAACGAATGCCACGCAATCATCCACTCCCACGCAGTTCTCTGCGGCGCCGGAAATGCGGTTCCTCTTCCGGTTCTCGGATTCTCCGCGGATGTCGTGGCCATGGGGTCGATGTGCATGTGCCTCGCGGCGGTCTTTGGCGGGAGCATCACCGAGGAGGTTGCCAAGGGCATGGCGATTGCCGCGTTGAAGCGCACGCTCCTCAAACAGCCCGCAAAAGTCGCCGCAAAAGAGCTGTCCAAGCTGATCCCGTGTATTGGACAGATCGTTGCGCCGGCACTCTCGGTCGTCATGATCGAAGCCGCCGGCTGGACAATGGCACAGGATCTTGAAAGGCGTGCCCAGTTTACGAACCATAAAACGGCAGCCGGGGAATGACCCCCGGCCGAGGCCGATCCATCATCTCAAACGAACTTAACACAAGGAGATTGTTATGCAGGTAAAATGCCCTAAATGCGGAAATGAAGCTTATCTCGAAAACATGGGTCGCGCGACCGGAACCGTCGTCGGCGCCGCGGCGGGAGCCGCCAGCACCATAACGGGAGCCGCCGCGGGCGGCAAGGCCGGAGCGATTGTCGGCAGTTTCTTCGGTCCCGTGGGAATCGGAGTCGGCGCCGCGGCCGGCGTACTGCTGGGCGCGCTGAGCGCGGCTTTCGGCGGAGGCTGCATCGGACACAAGGTCGGGGAACTGATCGACGAAAATGTGATCGGGATGTATCATTGCCCGCATTGCGACCACACGTTCAGCCTCTGAAACGGGAAACAACAAATCAGGAAAGGAACGGTTTTATGGAACTGATACCCAAGGAAGTCGCGGATTTTCTGCGTTGGATCATCGGTCTGCTTGAGGACTGATTGCAAGGATGAAGGTTTCAGGAAGAATGGAGAAAAAAGAACCATCGGACGGACAGGAACGGGGAGAACCCGCCCGCAGGAAGAGCGGGCGGGGGTTTGAAACCACCCGGTATGACAGATTGTGTCATAGGCTACGACATACATTAAACGCAGAGACAATTACGTGTTCCCGACAAATCAACCCAAACAACAACCAGGAAAGGTTCCCATGAGATGAACACAAAAGAGAAAACCCTCCCCGCAATCGTCGAAGACGGCATCGAAGACGATTTCTATGTTCCGCGCAGGTCCGAATATAACGGCGAGCTCAGCGTCGGCCCCGTCAGCTTCAAGAGCAGCTCCAAAGGATCTGACAACAGCACTTCGATCATCGGCGGAGTTCTGGCAGGCGGAGCGGTCGCAATCGGCGCGGTCGCCGTTACGCTCACGCTGCTCGGCATTGGCAAAAACGACTGACAAACACATTCGCACAGGAAGATGAATATGCAGGAAACATCAAAGGCAGTTTATCCGAACGCCCGCAGGAAGAGCGGGCGGATGATTCAACCTCGCCAATATGGTGTGACATTCCATGTCGCACGCTATGACGTACATTAGTTGTCGGGAAAAGCGGGCGGGAAAAAGAGTTCACGCCGCCCGTCGGATCATTGTTCAAATCAACCAGAAGGAAACAACACCATGAAAAAACTCATTCTTTCCATCCTCGGCGGCATGGCGTTCGCGGCGGTTCACGCACAGCAGGCGGTTGTGATTGAACGTCCGGGCATCTTCACCGACCTGGCAAACGCGGCGACCGCCCTGGTCGTGATGCCCGCGGCGGCGGCAACGGGAATCGTCGCCGGAACAGTCGAGGCGGTCAAGGATGTCGTCACCGGTTCCACGACCGTGGTCACAACTCCGGCGCCCGTCGTGGTCGCGCCCCGAATCGTCGTTCCGGCCGCTCCGGCTGTGGTCGCGCCCGCTCCCGTCGTTGTCCCGCCGCCTGCCGTGGTCGCGCCCGCTCCGGTTGTGGTTGCGCCGCCGATCATATCGCCGGAATGCTACCGCACTCCGCATGTGTCCACGACGACCATCACCACGCAGACGGTGTCTCCGTCCGGCATCGTAATGGTTCAAAGCTACACCCGCCCGATCTCCGCATACGAAATAGGCGTGCCGATTGCCCCGGTTCCGGTCGAAAACCGCGTTGGGACGAGTCCATACGTCAATCCGTATATCTACCGGCACCGGTAAAACAATGGAATGAGACTATTATTCCGTTCAAATCCGGAACAGCCGAAAAAATACAAAAAACAACCTGCAAGGAGAAAGAAAACATGAAAAAAGACTACACCCACATCCTCATCGTCCTCGACGCGTCCGGTTCCATGAACTCAATCCAGGATGACGTCAAAGGCAGCTTCAACGAATTTTTGAAAAAACAGCGCGAAGAGCCCGGCAAAACCGTGTTCGACCTCTACCAGTTCAACGACGAGGCGAAACGCATTGTCAAGTCCGCCGACCTCGCTCGGTTCCACGACGACCTCATGGCGAAATACCACTGCTCCGGCTGCACCGCGTTGAACGACACCGTATGCACCGCGATCGACACCGTCGGTCACGAGTTCGCCGGGATGCCCGAATCCGAACGTCCCGAGCACGTCCTGTGCGTGATCATCACGGACGGGCTGGAGAACGCGAGCAGGGAGTTCTCTGCGAAGGACGTCAAGGACCGCATCAAGCACCAGCAGGAGGTCTACAACTGGGCTTTCCAGTTCCTCGCCGCAAACCAGGATGCGTTCGCCGCCGGTGAATCGTTCGGCATCAGCCGGAACTATTGCGCGAATTTCGTTGCCGACAAGGTCGGTGTGAAGGAAATGTGCAATATGCTGTACTGCCGCATGGACGAAGTCCGGCATGGCAAGAAAAAGAACAAATGATTTCCATGATGGAACGGTATAGCATTCCGCGTCGCACGTCATGTCGCATATTAATGTCGGACGGGCGCCGCATCGGGAAAAAACATCTTAACCAGGAGAAGGACCATGAACGATCTTTTTGAAGACTTCAATGCCACGAAAGCCGGAGAAATCGCCGTCGGCGTGTTTGTCGCGCTTGCTGCGTTCAAGCTGACCAAGTGCATCGTCAGGGCGTGTTTCGACTAAAAGACTTTCCCAAAGCCCCAATTCAAATCAATTCATTCAGGAGAATTACCATGACAGCAACAACCATCAACACAAAGACCACCCCGACTGCGGAAGCCATCCAGGAAGCCCTTGCGTTCCTCAGGAACCTCTCGGAAAAGAATGCCGCGGAATCCGGCGAAAAGACAGATTCCGTCTTCAATTTCGACATTATCAAGACGATCGAAGCCGCGCTGAAGAACGTCGCCGAAGCAAAAGAAGCCAGCGTCGGCAAAGATGCTTCGGATGATGAAGAAGAAGAAACCGCCCAGACGAAAAGACGCGCCGCCCATGCCGTATCCCGGGACGAGGAGGACGAAGAAGAGGAAGATATCGGAGACGAGGACGACGAGGAGGACGACGACAATCCGTTTGCCGGGGAATACTACTGGAATCCGGGTCCGGAATGGAAGACCATCGGACTTGTCGCCGGAGGCGCCGCGCTGGTCGGACTCGGGGCGCTTCTCTACAAGCTCTTCGACGACTGAAAAACAATGCCGCGTTCGCTGACAGGAAAGAGCCGCAACCCATGAAACCGAACATTCAAACACTTTTCGCCCGGATTCTGGAGGACATCCGGGCGGAAATGGACGAGGCGGAGACGCTTTACCTGAAACTGTGCCAGACGGCAATCGCGAGCCTGGTCCAGACGCCTGAAGATAAAACCGAATCGCCCGGCAGGAAGATTCAGCTCCTGCTCGGGCAGTACCGGGAAAAGCTTCAGCCAATCATCCGGGATGTCAGCACGGTCTACCGGAACCCGGTCCGGGTCTACCCGGTCCCGGACAGCGCATCCGTACTGGAATCGCTGGAAATCTACAATGCCCAGTTCGAGGAGCTGGAACGCATCCTTGACCAGCTTTGCAGAGAAACCGGCGCCCGTGAAACGAAGCAAGCTTCAATAATACAAACTAGAAATCAGAATTTATGGAGGTCTATCATGGACAGTGTAGATTTCAAGCAGGAATTCGAGAACAAATTCGATGAAGCGGCGGACTTCTGCAAACGCCCGAACATCCTCGTGGCGGGCTACACGGGATGCGGCAAAACGTCCCTCATCCGCACTGTGCTCGGCGACGAGGTCGTGCCGCGGTCGGGCATCAGCAACGGCAAGCCATGCCGGATCGACTTCGACAGCTACGAAAACGAATCCATCCGGCTGTGGGATTCGCGGGGACTTGAGCTCGGCGAGAAGGAAGACGAGTTCAAGGACATGATGCGCGAATTCGTGTCGGGCTGCCAGGACGATCCGAACGTGGACGAGCACATCCACCTGGTGTGGTATCTGATCCAGGGGAACAGCGCCCGCGTGACGGACTGCGACATCGGGCTTATGAAAGACATTTTCACGTTCGACGACGTGATCGCCGTGGTCAGCAAGAAGGACATCACGAAGCCCGCGCAGACCAGGGCGATCCGCGAAGAGCTGATGAAAGCGGGAATCCCTGAAGAACACATCGTCGAGGTGTCCGACTCCGAATCAGGCTCCATGGGCTGCAAGGAACTGGTCGAGCTCAGCCACGCCATGCTTCCGGCGGCATACCGCGACGCCTTCATGGCCGCGCAGGGCATCGACCGCGAGGCAAAGGCGGCGAGAGTCGCGGACAAGAAAGACCGCGCCGTGGAAATCGTCGCCGATGCCGTTGAGAAGGCAAAGGCGGTGAAAGGCAAAGCGAAACTGAACGGCGGGGAACAAAGGGATGCACAGTGGAATGACGTGAAGGCGCAGCTGTCCGTCGTGCTGGTCGAGCTCCTCGCAAAGCTTTCCTCCCTTTACGGTCTCCACGGCAGGGAAATCCGGGAATCCGCGGTCAATTTCGTGGAGACCGTCCTCTCCGACACCGAAGTGCTCAATGCAATCCGCGACGACGACGGCGACCTCGGAAGCGACAGTTACGGCACGCTCGCCGGTGCGCTCGGTCATTTCTTCCGGAACAACTTCGAGGCATACGCTGTCGCCCGTATCAGGCGCGCCCCCCTGCCCGGCCTCGGATTCGATCTGGATCTTTTCAAACAGTATCTCGAAACCTACAAGGAAGGAATGAACATGAAGCCGAATATCCTCGTCTGCGGAAAAACCGGCGTCGGGAAAACCTCGCTCATCCAGGCCGTCACACACCGCGGCGTCGTGCCGGACAGCGCCATCGGAGACGGTCGAGCAACCACGCTCGGATTCCAGGTCTACGAGACCGATGCCGCCAACTTCATCGACTCCGAGGGCATGAATCCCGGCACGCAGAGCGTGGACGACTACGTGGACTTCATCCTCGACGAGATGATGGACCGCCTCGAAACCGAGGAGAGCGGCAACCTGGTCCACAATGTGTGGTACTGCATCGACGGTTCCGGCGCGCGCGTCCAGGAAACCGACGCCAAGCTCATCAGGACCTTCCGCGACAACATGCTTCTGGTCGTCACGAAGAGCGAGCTCATGCGCCAGGAGCAGATCGAAAGCATGATGAACGAATTGCTTGAGCTGCTTCCCCGGGAACAGATCGTGCTGGTCTCGGCGGAAAACAAGACTGGGCTTGCCCAGCTCATCGCCAAGGCGCGCGCCATGAGCATGGAAGCGATGGAAAATGCGGAGTACGAGGTCGAAGCGTTCCAGGACCGCTGGCAGGAGTATTACGACTCTATGCTCGATGAATGGCGCGGACGCGTCTCCGAAGAGGCGGACAGCTACATCAACTGGGCGGCAGGCCGCGCCGCCGCCATCGCGATCATCCCGATCCCCCTCGCCGACATCGCGCCGCTCATTGCAAACGAGACCTACATGATCTACCGTCTCGCCGAACTCTACGGCATCCCCGTCGACGACACCGTGATCACCGTGATCCTCGGATGCGCCGGAGGTTCGATTGTCGGGAAGATTGCCGCCAGCCTGCTTCCCATCCTGAAAATTCCGATTGCGGCGGGCATCACCTACGCCGTCGGAAAAGTCGCCCAGGCGTATTTCGAGTCCGACATGAAGCTGGACAAGTCCGAACTCCGCGAAAAATTCCTGGAGGAGGAGCGCGAGGCGAAAAAACGCGAGTGGAAGCCCATCAAGGACGAAAAGGAGTTCGTCTTCGAGGACGACGGCGGTTCCGACGACGAATAACATACGACAGCCAATCCACATCTCAACTTCATCAACAGAAAGGTTCCAGCCATGAAAAAACCGAACATCCTGATTTGCGGTCCCGACCAGTTCACCAACACCGACCTGCTCAACGAAGCCACGCCCGCCGGCGCCATTCCCGACAATGCGTCCAAAGACGTCCCGGTTCCCGGAGAAGACGAAGCGCCGGACGGGAAGCGGAAGCCTCTGGTCCGCCGCGTCGTCGAAACGCCCGTCGCGAACTTCATCGAGGCGAACGAACTCACCAGCGCCGATAACGAATGGAGTTTTCCCAGAAATCTTTCGCTGGGCGATTATGTGAAAAATGTCGAATCCGAGCTTCGCACAGGCAGTAATCCTTCTGACAACGATGCGAAAGTCGACGTGGTCTGGTTCTATATGGGATGCGATCTCTCCCCCATAGGAGAACCCGAAAAGGATTTCATTCGTTCCGCCGCATGCGTCCCCAATGCGCTGATTGTCGCCACACCGACAATCGTTTTGAACAGGGCGGCGTTCAAAGCGGAAATCGACGCACTGACAGCCCTTGCCGGAAGCAGGCGTGTTGTCCTGGCGCCGTCCGCCGGCTCCGGGAACAGTTTTATCGCGATTTCCTCCGGAACACGTTACCTGGTCGAAAAGACCAAATCCATGTATCTGGACAGCGTGGACGCCTCGGACGAGGAGAGGGAAGCCTATGAGGACGCCTGGGCGGAATTCTACAAAGATAAGCTCGTCGAATGGCAGGAAGCTTTGGAGGATGCCCTGTCCGACTGCACGGAACAGGCCGCCGGACGTGCGAACTTTATCCTCAACAAGACGGCGGATGTAAGCCTGGCCGACCTGGTTGAAGAGGGGATCGACCTGCTGGGCGAGCTCATCGAAATCCTCCGGGGCAACACAGAGGTCGAAGACAAACCCTGTAAAACGGAGCTCGCCCATACTGCGGAGCTCAAAGACAATATTGAGCTGATGATTTACGAGATCGCCGCCTGCTACGGCTATGCCGCGACAGCGCACGACGTCGAGACCGTTTTCCGCCATTCCAAAGCCAGCAGGCTCCCGAAGGACGCAGCCGCAATCACGTATGCCGTCGCGCAGGTCGCGAAAGCCTTTTATGAACCCGGCACCAAGTACAGTTCAAAGGATCTCCTGGCAATCTACCGCGAGGCGAAAGAGGAAGCCATGCAAATGGAGTTCAAGCCGTTTGACGACGAGAACCCGTACGCAAGCATTGACGACGATTTCGAGCTGGACGAAGAGGATCTTGAAGATGCCGATGAACCGGATGATTCCGACATGGACGATGTCGATGATCCTGACAGCGATGTTCACGAGCCCGCCGACGAGCTTCCGGAGGATTGCCGGGTTGATGCCGGGCTGAAACCGTCAAACGACTGAAAGGACCGGACATGGGAGTTGCGTTTTTCCAGGGCAATGGCTTCAGGGAGTTGGTCTATGCCTTCAAGATGAGCGACTGGCTCGGCCAGTTGATCTGCGTCCTTCTTTTCCTGATTTCGATTGGAGCGTGCTCGCTCATCATTGAGAAGATCCTTTCTCTCCGAAGCGCATTGAAAAACAGCGAGGCGTTCCTTCAGAATCTGCTAAGCGCGGCAAACCTGTTCGAAATGCGGAAGGAGGCGAAAAAGGCAACGTCTCCGGCGGGGGAAGTTTTCCTCGCCGCCGCCGGACGGTTCCATTCGTTCGACGCCGTCCTGCCGGACAGGACCTGCCGCCCGCTGACCGAAAAGGAAGTCAACCTGCTGCGCACCACAATGGAATGCGAAGTGGAAAGCCAGCTGATGCTCCTGGAAAAACGCACCATGCTTCTTGCCTCGGCTGTCGGTATCTGCCCCTTCCTCGGTCTTTTCGGGACCGTGTGGGGCATCACCGTCGCTTTCTCCAGGCTCGCCCAGACAGGGCATCCGGACGTCCAGGCGCTCGCGCCAGGCGTCTCCGGAGCCCTGCTGACCACTGTGGCAGCATTGTTTGCGGTCATCCCCGCCATGCTCGGCAGCAACTTCATCGCCAGCCTGCTCAAAAAGACCGCGATGCACCTCGACTATGCCGTTGAGGAGATTTTCGCACGATTCCAGACGGAGTTCATGAAATATGGAGAATGACCAATGGTTTTTGAGCTTGAAAACTAAGAAATAGGATTTTCAAAGTCCTGAAGCCACAATGCGCGGAAACACCGCAACACAAAAAACAATTGCAAATCGGAAACCCGCCATGGCGATGCTCCGATGCCGTTTCGCTTTTCCGGCTTTTTTTGCTTTTCCTCCTTGACTTTGTTTCGGACGGCGCTATATTTTCTAAATAGTGAAACGTTTTGTGAAAAATACACCGTTTGAAAAAATACACCACCAGGAGGTTTGAACCATGAGAACATCCGTTTTGGCCATGATCCTCGCAGGCGGCGAAGGGACCCGCCTTGCCCCGTTGACCGACCAGCGCGCGAAACCCGCCGTCCCGTTCGGCGGCAAATACCGCATCATCGACTTCGTGCTGAGCAACTTCGTGAACAGCGGCATCGACAGCATCTTCGTGCTGACCCAGTTCAAATCGCAGAGCCTGATGGAACACATCATCAACGGCTGGAACCTCTCGAACGCGCAGCAGCGCGGTCACTTCATCATCCCGGTGCCCGCCCAAATGCAGACGCGCGAGCGCGAATGGTACCAGGGCACGGCGGACGCGATCTACCAGAACATGAACCTGATCGAGGACTTCGATCCGGACCTCGTGGCGGTCTTCGGCGCGGACCACATCTACCGCATGGACGTCAGCCAGATGGTCGACTTCCACCAGGCGAACAACGCCATCGCGACCGTGGCGGCGATCCCGATCCCGATCGAGGAAGCCAGCCAGTTCGGCATCATCGAGGTCGACGACCAGTGGCGCATCACCGGGTTCCAGGAGAAGCCGAAGAACCCGACCCCGCTGCCGAACGACAAGAATATGTGCCTCGCCTCCATGGGCAACTACATCTTCAACTCCGCCGACCTGCTGACGCTGCTGAACCGCGACCACAAGGCGGGCAAGACCAGCCACGACTTCGGCAAGGACATCATCCCCGCGCTCGTGAAGACGAAGCGCCTCTACGCCTACAACTTCTACACGAACGTCATCCCAGGCCAGGACCTCTCCACGAAGCCCTACTGGCGCGACGTCGGGACCCTGAAGGCGTATTTCGAGGCGAACATGGACCTGCGCAGCACTACGCCGCACCTCGACCTCTACAATCCGCTCTGGCCGATCAACAACTACCACTACAGTCTGCCCCCCGCCAAGTTCATCCACAACGAGGAGATCGACGCATTCGGTCTCCCGCGCATCGGCCGGGCAATCAACTCCATCGTCTGCGACGGCTGCATCGTTTCCGGCAGCACCGTGACCGACTCGATCCTGTTCAACAAGGTCTTCGTCCACAGCTACGCCACCGTCCATAACTGCATCCTGCTCTCCGACGTCGACATCGGCGAACACTGCCGCATCCGCAACGCGATCATCGACAAGCACAACATGATCCCGCGCGGCACGATCATCGGCTACGACAAGGCGGACGACGAGAAGCGTTATTTCGTGGTCGACCTCGGCGTCGACGAACAGGGCAACCCGAAGTGGCTGACCGTGATCCCGAAGGAACGCCATTCCCTGCAGGTGATTCATCCCTCCGCCGACCTCGCCGAGCTGGACACCGAACCGGAAAAGGACGAAAAGGCGGACGACGCCCAAACGGCGAAAAAGTAATACCCTGCGAGACCTGCCGTGAACTCCTCCGGGGCATCCCTCCGCCTCTGGGACCGTGTTTATGAACGGGTGCGCCGCGAACTCGGCGACGCGCCCGGCTGCCACGATTTCGCCCATACGCTCCGGGTGCTGAAAAATGCCGAACGGATCGCCGCGGAGGAAACCGGTTGCGACCGGGACGCCGTGCGTTTCGGCGCGTTGCTCCACGACGTCGCACGTCCGGAGGAACTCGCCTCCGGCGGCAAGCTCTGCCACGCCGCGCTCGGCGCGGAGAAATCCCGGCGCATCCTTGAGGAGGAGGGCTGCGAAGATGCGGAGTTCATTCATCACGTTTCGGAGATCGTGCGCACGCACCGTTACCGCGGCAACCTGAAGCCCGCCACGATCGAAGCCCGCATCGTGTACGACGCGGACAAGCTGGACTCGCTCGGCGCATTCGGCGTGGCGCGCGCATTCCACTTCGCCGGACGCATCGGCGCATGCCTGCACAATTCCGAACAGGACGCCCTCGCCTCCGAATCGTATTCCAGCCAGGATTCCGCCTACCGCGAATACCTCGTAAAGCTCCGCGGTCTTCCGGACCACCTGCTGACCGGTTCCGCGCGGCGGTTCGCCGCCGACCGGGCGGAGTTCATGCGGGCGTTTTTCGACCGCCTGAACGAGGAACAGGAGGGCCGCAAGTAATGCTTTCCGACTTCATGGCGTTCTGCTTCCCCGGCATGACGGCGTTCCAGCTGGCAATCCTCGCCGTCTCCGCGCTGCTCGTGGGCGTGAACAAGTCCGGCATCCCCGGGCTCGGCATGCTCCCCGTGATCCTGCTCGCGGTGGCGTTCGACCTGAATCCCGGCTTCGCGACCGGCGTGATGCTGCTCATGATCTGCGCGGGCGACATCTTCGCGGTGTCGTACTACCGCCGCAATGCCGACTGGAAGATCGTGCTCAGGCTGCTCCCCTACACCATGCTCGGACTCGCGCTCGGATTCGTGACGCTCCGTTTTTTGAACAGGCCGGAACATCTCCGCATCCTGATCGGCTGGATCATCCTGCTCCTCGCGGCGGTGCATCTGGTCCGCGTGGCGTTCTTCAAACACGCGCCCGTCCCGAACCACTGGGCGTTTTCCGCGGTCGTCGGGCTCGCCGCCGGATTCACCACGCAGGTGGCGAACGCCGCCGGCCCCGTAATGGCGCTGTACCTGTTGAGCATGAAGCTGCCGAAGGACCGCTACGTC
This sequence comes from uncultured bacterium, assembly GCA_902802585.1. Classification (GTDB taxonomy): domain Bacteria; phylum Verrucomicrobiota; class Lentisphaeria; order Victivallales; family UBA1829; genus UBA1732. Next base: position 60,152 of record CADCMR010000007.1, on the reverse strand, counting down.
GGCACATGCGCCTGGTTCTTCATGATCATGAACTGGACGAAGCTCCCGGTGTTCTGTTTCGAGGGGCGCGTCACCGCCGCCGCCCTGCGCGCCGTCCTGCCGATGCTCCCTCTCATCCTGATCGGCGCATTCCTGGGTGTCCTCTTCGTGAAACGCGCTCCGCAGCGCTTCTTCGAGGTCATTATCGAGATCATCGTCATCGTTTCCGCGGTCAAACTTCTCTGGCCGTCCTCGCCTGTCAATACGCCCGACCCTGAATCCGTTCCGGCGGAGGAAACGGCGCCCGCCGAACTTCTTCCGCCCGGACCGGAATCCATCGACGCGGGCTGAACTCGTTTTTTTTCATCCCCTCACATCCGGAGATCAAACATGAAACCCACCTCGAAAAAAGAACCCGAACAAACGGCCGCCGATGTCCGCACGGACAATCCGTCCGCCACAAAGTCCGTGGTCAACGTAGCGGAACAGCCGGACAAAGATCCCGCCCCGCTGAAACAGATCGAACAGATGGTCTGGAACGTCCGCACGGCCGACCTCCCGAAGAGCAAAGTCATCCCGCTTGCCATCGAACGCGTCCTCCTGCTGACCGGCAAGAACTTCATCAAGAACAAATGCGGGCTGCGGGCCTCCTCGCTGACGTTCCTCACGCTCATGTCGGTCGTCCCGCTCGTCGCCCTTCTCCTCGGCATCGCGCGCGGCTTCAACTTCGAGAAAATACTCCGCAAAAAGCTCGTCGAGAGCTTCGTCGGGCAGGAAGATGTCGCCAAATGGATCCTGGACTTCGCGGAGACCACGCTCGAGGTCGCGGCGGGCGGCATCATCACGGGGATCGGCGTTGCCATGCTGTTCTTCACGGCGCTGAAACTGCTTGCCAACATCGAAAGCTCGTTCAATGACATCTGGGGCATCAAGCAGGGGCGGCCCCTGCTCCGCAAGCTCAGCGACTACATCACGCTGCTGTTCCTCTGCCCCGTCTTCGCGGTCCTTCTCCTCGGCCTCAACACCTTCGGCATGGCCAGAATCGAGGGCGTCCAGTGGCTTCCCGGAAAGAGTTATCTGCTGGACGCCATCCGCTACGTCTTCCCGGTCGTGCTTTCCTGGGTCATGTTCTTCTTTCTTTACCTCTTCATCCCGAATACCCGCGTCAAGCCGAAAGCCGCGCTCTGGGGCGCCATCCTGACCGGCACGCTCCTCATTGCCACACAGTACATCTACATGTTCCTGCAGACGATCCTGACGAGCTACAACAAGGTTTACGGAAGCTTTGCCGCGCTGCCGTTCTTCCTCCTCTGGCTTCAGGCGACCTGGACCGTGATCCTTCTCGGCGCGCAGTTCTCGTTCGCCGTCCAAAACGTCAACTACTACGAATACTACCCCGGCGACCAGCCCCTCTGCATGCACTACCGTTCCATCTGCGCCCTCCGCATCATGAAGCTTCTCGGCGAGGCGTTCAACAACCGGACCGGCGCCGTGACCATCACGGACATCTCCGGCAAACTTGAGATCCCGATCCGCATCGCGCGCGCCGTGCTGAACGACCTGATCACCGCCGGGCTTGTGATCGAGGTCACGTTCGACCGCAGCCGCGACGACGCCTTCATGACCAAAGTCCCGCTCGGAGACTTCATTCCGACAACCATCCTGGAACGCCTTTCCAACATCGGCGACAGCGGCTACAAGTCCGAGAACGCCGCCGAGGCGGAACAGCTCCTTGCCACCCTCTGGTCCTCGGCGAAAAACGATCCCGCGAACGTCCAGCTCGTGACCTTCACGCCGGAAGCGAAACTGGAGGCGGAACGCGCCGCTGCCGCGGAAGCGGAAACGAAGAAATCCTGATCCAAAGGAGAGTTTTGTCCGACCATGGCCGACCAGCCCCCGCGCAAAATCAAGATCGCATGTCCCGGCTGCGGACAGAAGCTCGACGTCTCCGAGATGCCGCCCTTCTCCCGCGTCAACTGCCCCTCGTGCTCCTTCGAGCTGATTGTCCCGAAGTGGTTCAACAACTACCTGCTGGAATCGCCCGAGGGGGCAGGAGGCATGGCAGCCGTCTACCGCGCGCTTGACCTCGCGCTTGACCGCGAGGTCGCCATCAAGGTCTTTAACCCCGATCTCGCCGCGCATGGCGTTTCGCCGGGTCTTTTCCTGCACGAGGCGCGCATCGCCGCCACGATCAACCATCCGGCAGTCGTGCCCATCTACTCCTGCGGGGAATGGGATGGCTCCACGTACATCGTCATGCAGTACATGGGCGGCGGCACGCTCGAAAGCCGTCTCAGCAGGGCAAGAGGCCGTCTCCCGGTCATGGAGACCTGCCGCTGGATCCGTGACATCTGCGAGGGGCTGGGCGCAGCCCGCGAGCTCGGAATCGTCCACCACGACATCAAGCCCGCGAACATCCTGCTCGACCTCGATTCCAACGCCAAGATTTCCGACTTCGGGCTTTCCCAGGTCGTTTCCGGCAAATCCGCCTCCGCCTATCTCGATCCCTCCAAAATGTGGCTCAGCCCCCAGTACGTCAGCCCCGAAAAGGTCCTCACCGGCGAGGAGGGTCCCGAAGGCGACGTCTACAGCCTCGGCGCCTCCTTCTACCATCTGCTCACGGGCGAACCGCCCTTCCGCGCGGACGACGTGCAGGAGCTCGTCAACATGCGGACCAAGTCCGATCCTGTCCCGCCCGACCTCGTCCGCCCGGACATCACGCCCGCGCTGTCCTCTGTCATCCTCGACATGATGGACCGCGATCCGGCTGCGCGCCCATCCTATAAGCAGGTCGTGACGCGCATCAACGACGCGCTCCGCGCCATCATGCGACCCGCTCCGCCTGTTTCCGAGGAGAAAAACGAACCCCCGCCGCGAACGAAGTCCCGTAAAGTATTCAGCATTCCCGCCGGGCGTATCAACCCGTCGAAAAAGCATTCCTTCCGGACCTCGCACATCACGCTGCTGCTGATCCTGCTTTTCCTGATGTCCGGGCTCTGCCTCCTGGTGTTCCTGCCGCGTTTCGTGGACCAGCGCGCCCTGCTGGACGCCGCGCCCGCCCTGAAAGCCATCTACGGCGACCTGCCCGCGGAATCCTTCCCTTTCCTGGACGATTCCTTCTACGATTCCCCGGTGCTCGACGCCGAACTTGCATTTTCCGACCAGGGGTATTCCCTTGAAGCGCGCTATGCCGCCGCCTGGGTCTCCGCAGTCTCCCAGATGCTGGACGACGCGCCGTCCGCCGTCGTCTCAGCCGCCGACATGGGCGACCATCTCCGGTCCGCCGCGTCGCTCGCCGGAACGCAGCCGCCGCGCGCCGATGCCTACTGCCTCGCCGTCCTTTCCCGTCCGGACCAGAATCCGCCGGACGTCTATTTCTCGGCGGAACAACAGGTCCGCGTGCTTCTGGGGCGCCTGGTACGTTCCCTGTATGACCTCGCCCCGGATTCGCTTGAGAACGGCCGTATCCCGGACCGCGTCCTCACGCAGTTCGGAGCGCTCCGCAACGCTTTCCAGGTTCTGCCGGAAGGTTCCTGGCTCGCGAAACTGTACGGCGCTCGCCTCTCCGTCTGGCAGACCGCGCTGTCAGGCGATTCCAAACCTTCCGACGACCTTGAGCCGATCTTCCGCCGTCTGCTTTCCGGCAAGTCCGCCTCCGCGAAAAAACCGGGAAACATCCTCCCCGGCCAGTCCGAAACGATCGACGCCCCGTTTGGCGTTCCCTCTCGTACGACGCCCGCGGACGACGATCCGGTCGATTTCTGAGATTCCGACCTCCTGGCATCGGACGCGGACTGTCGGCGGAAGTCTTTCCATTCCGCGCCAACATCTTTCCCCCGCGCGGTTGCATTTCCGCCGTCCCTATGCTATATTAATTGAGCGTCATTTATCCGAACTTTCCACAGAAGACAGAAAGGCACTCCGTTGAAGACATCCCGCATTTCCGAGGGCATCCTGGAACACGCGCTCTCCGCCCTGACCGCCTGGGAAAACGACGGCGTCTCCCTTGACGACTGCCTGGATGACCTCCGCGCCGGGGATTTCCCCGCGAAAGCCGCCGTCGCCTCGCTCCTGTTCGAATATTTCCGCCACAAGTACTTCCTGGATTCCCTGCTCATCAAGCACGCCAGGAAAGGCAAGGTCAACCAGCAGATGCGCCTTCTGGTTTCCCTCGCCGCCGCGCAGGTCTTCTTCCAGACCGGGCTTCCCTGGCAATCCGCGGTCAATATCGCGGTTGATACCGCCAAGCGGCTCCGCGGTCCCGGCGGCGGCTCGTTCGTGAACGCCATCCTCCGCGCATACGTTCGCGACGACTCCATCGACCGCACGCATATCCCCGCGGACTGTCCGCCGCTCCTCCGGGAACGCTGGACCGCCGCCTACGGACCGGAACGCGCGGCCGCCATCCTCGGCCAGTTCGCGTCCAATCCACCCATTTCTGTGCGGCTCCGTCCCGGCGCGGACGCATCCCTGCTGGCGGACTGCGGTCCCGAGCCCTTCGACCCCGACTTCGACACGGGTGACTTCCGGTTCTTCACGCTGAACAATACCGCCGGACTTTTCGACAACCCTCTGCTGCAGGACGGCTCGCTTTATGTGCAGGATCCCGCCACGTCCATGGGACTCTGCCTGCTGGAATCCAAGCCGTCCGGGACGATCCTCGACCTCTGCGCCGCGCCCGGCGGCAAGACCATCATGCTTTCCGAACTTGCCGCGCCCGGCGCGAAGATCACCGCCGCCGACCGTTCCCGGAAACGCGTCTCCACGCTGAACGTCAACCTGCGCCGCGCCGGCGTCAGGGCAAAGACCGTCGCCGCCGACGCCCGCGAACTCCCGTTCCCGCCGCAGTCCTTCGACTTCATCCTCGCCGACGTCCCCTGCTCGAATACCGGCGTCATCCGCCGTCGACCCGATGTCCCGTGGCGTTTCTCGAAAACACGCCTTTCCGAACTCGCCGTGCTCCAGCACGCCATCTTGAAAAGCGCGGTCTCCATGCTCAAGCCAGGCGGCACGCTCCTTTATTCCACATGCAGCCTCGAATTCGAGGAAAACCTCGGGCGCGTCCAGCTGCTGCTTTCCGAATATCCCGATCTCAAGCTCGTCCGCGAACAGACGCTCCTCCCAACCGGCACGCACGACGGAGCTTTCTCCGCCGTCCTGAAGCTCGGCTGAGCATCGTCCGCAGCCACCCGAAAACAAAGAAAGGTCCCGTCCATGGCAACCGTCATCATCTCCAGCGGCGTTACAAGCTCCGGCCTTGCCGTAAGCTCCGGCACCGGCATGGAAGTGTTCGGCACGGCGAGCGACACATCCGTCCTTTCCGGCGGTTCCGCGACCGTCTTCTCCGGCGGCAAAATGCTGGTGACGCAGGTCGACGGAGCCGGGTTCCTGGACATCCCCGGCGGCGTGGCGAACAGCACAACCGTCCACGGCAGCGGTCGCATCCTCGTCTCGTCCGGCGGCAGCGCCAACGTGATCAGCATCCAGAGCGGCGGATCCATGACCGTAGGGCCGTCCGGCAGGACGTCCCTCATCGCGAACAGTGGCGGGACCGTCACCGTCTCGTCCGGCGGCGTGGCGTACATCGCAAACGCCGTGTCCGGCGGCTCCGTCGAACTCCTGTCCGGCGGATCCGGCGTCTTCCTCACGCTTGCGGAGACCGGCCGTCTCGCCGTTTCCTCCGGCGGAATTGCCGAAAAAGTCAATCTGAACGGCACCGCGACAGTTTACGTGGGCGGTTCCGCCTCGGGCGTCACCGTCTCGGACGGCGGGAGGTTTCTGGTTTCTAGCGGACTTGCGCGGAATGTCAATGTCCTTACGGGCGGGAACGCCGTTCTGTCCGGAGGTTCCGCGAGCGGCGTCACGGTCGATTCCGACGGCTTCTTTACGATCTCCTCCGGCGGCACGGCGTCCGGCGTCGAGGTCAACGGCTGGGGTACGGTCCAGTCCGGCGGCATGGTATCCGGCGTCGAGGTCAACTCCGGCGGCTGGCTCGTCGTTTCCGCAGGCGGAAAACTGACCGGACAAATGAGCTTCGCCGGGGGCGCATCCGTGAACGTCTACGGCAGCGCCATCCTCGACTTCGACATTTCCCAGCTTGCGCCCGGTGCGGACGCCATCATCAACGATCTTTCCCTCATGCACGGCTCGCCCGCCTGCACGCTTACGGTCTCCGGTTCGCAGGAACACGGCGACTATGCGCTTGCCGGGGGCGTCTCGGATTTTACCTGGACCGTTTCGGTCGTCGACGAACTCGGAGAATCGCTCGGCACGCTCACGATTGACGCTCCCGCCGAAATAGGAGACGACCTGTACACGCTGAAGCTGAACGGCGACGTCCTGTCCCTCTCGATCGGCGCGATCCCGGAACCCGTCGTCGTCCCGCCATACTTGACCGGATGCTTCGCGGGCGGCGATCAGGCAATGCTCGCGAAACAGGCGGACGGCACGGTCACGATCTACGCCGACGGCACGACCTGGGGCGCCGGACTTTCGCTCGAAAACGGCTGGAACGTCCTCGCTTCGGGCGACTTCAACACGGACGGACGCGACGATTTCCTCCGCATGGACGCGGAGGGCTATGTGGTCGGCGAAATGACGCAGGAGGACAGCACGTTCATCCCGCAGGTCCTGAATAAAAAGGGCGCTGGCTGGCAAATCCTCGGCGCGGGCGACTTCAACGGAAACGGCTCCGACGATGTGCTCGTCGCGAATCCGACCGGCGCGTCCGACACGGTCGGTCTGCTCGGCTACTGGGAAAGCGGCGTCACATGGACGCTCATTAACGGGTACTCGCCCGAATGGGAGATGGTTGCGACCGGCGACTTCAACGGCGACGGCAAGTGCGACATGCTGTGGCGCAACAGCTTCACCGGCGCGGGCGACCTCACCTACAACGCCTATTGCACCTGGATCGTGGATGATCCGGTCGACTGGCGCATGGTCAGCGTGGCGAACCCGGACGAATGGAATTTCCTCTGCGCGGGCGATTTCGACGGCGATGCGGTCAACGACGTCGCCATGATCAACGCCGAGGGCGTGGTCGGCATCTGGGGCGTGAACGACGGTTATCTCAGCTCGTGGTCGATCCTCAGCGCCGTGAACACCGCGGAGTGGACGCTCTCGGGCGTCGGCGATTTCAACGGCGACGGCACAGACGACATCGCGTGGTGCAACAACGCCACTAACCTCGCGGGCTACTGGCAGATCGAAAACAAGACTCTCGCCTCCTGGCAGAACATCGCCATCCTGGCGCAGTAGGCAATCATCCGGGTTTGAACAGAAACCTTCCTCTTTCCCGCCCGGAAAAGCTCAACCGCTTCAGTGCGCGTTGATTTGCTTGTAGTCGGCAGCGAACCGTTTCACCTCGTCCTGCGAGATCAGGCCGTCGGCGCAGAGGTCCTCCATGGAACGCGCGAGCGTACACATACCGTCCTTCAGGCTGGTCTCGATCACAGTCTGCAGCTGGTGCGTCTTGCCCTCGCGGATGAGCGCCTGCACTGGCGGCGTGCCGATCATGATCTCGAACGCGGCGATGCGGCTGGAGCCGTCGATGCTCGGGATGAGGCGCTGCGAGATCACGGCAAGCAGCGTGCTCGCGAGCTGAAGCCGGATCTGGTTCTGCTGGTACATCGGGAACGAATCGACGATGCGGTCGACTGTCTGCGGCGCGCTGTTCGTGTGGATGGTGGCGAAGACGAGGTGTCCGGTCTCGGCGGCGGTGAGCGCGGCGGAGATGGTCTCGGTGTCGCGCATTTCGCCGACCATGATGACGTCCGGGGCTTCGCGGAGGGCGTATTTGAGGGCGGCGGCGAAACTGTGCGTGTCGGCATGCAGTTCGCGCTGCTCGATGATCGAATTGATGTTCCGGTGCACGTACTCAATCGGGTCCTCGATCGTGATGATGTGGGCGTTGCGCGTGCGGTTGATGACGTCGAGGAGCGAGGCGAGCGTGGTGGACTTGCCGCTGCCGGTCGGACCGGTCATGAGGATGAGCCCCTGGCGTTTTTCGCAGAGCCCGGACACGACGTCCGGCAGTCCGAGCTGGGCGGGCGTCGGGATCCTGACGTTCACGACGCGCGCGACCATGCCGAGCGTGCCGCGCTGGAAGAACGCGTTGACGCGGAAACGCGAGTTCGGGATGTTCAATTCTTTGCCGAAGTCGACGGACAGCGCGAAATCGAGTTCGCGGTTCTCCTCCAGCTCGACGCGCTGCCGCTGGTTGATCACGCTGAAGAGCAGACGCCGGACGTCGTCGTTGTCCAGAACCGGCATGTTCAGCTCGCGCAGCTCGCCGTTGATGCGGAGCGTTGGGCGCACGCCTGTGGACAGGATGAGGTCACTCGCCTTCACCTGAAGCGAAGCGAGGAAGAGGGTCCGCATGTCGACCACGGTGTCGTCGGTCGCTCCCTCGAGCTTCGTGCCGTAGTAGCTGCGGAACGCGTCCACGCCGCTTTCCATGCCGCGCACGAGCAGGTCGAATTCGTCGCGGTTGTCCGCCGCGAGCCGGGCGTCATCCAGCGCGACCTTTCCGGTCTGGTACAGGCGGAAGATGGAGCGGTTGAACGGGATCATGCCCTGTTCGATGTTGCTGCGGAGGGCGTCGTCCAGCGACCTGTAGTCACGCCCGGCGACGAGCTTGCGGACAAGCGCCGTGCCGAGCAGGATCTCGACCGCCGGGACCATGCCGCCGCCCGAGGACGGAATCAGGCGCTGCGAGACGATGCCGTTCAGCGCCGCCCCGAGGTCGGCGGCGGTCTGTTCGCGCCCGTCCTCCGGGAACATGTTGACGATGCGTTCGACCGCCTGCACCGAGCCGGACGTGTGGACCGTGCTGATGACGAGATGTCCGGTGAGCGCGGCGTTGATGGCGACCGCGATCGTCTCCGGGTCGCGCATTTCGCCGATCACGATCACGTCCGGGTTTTCGCGGAGCGCGCTGCGGAGCGCGGAGGAAAACCCGCCTTCGCGGTGCGTGTTGATCTCCCGCTGGGAGACCACGGACTGCCGGTCGGAGTAGACGAATTCGATCGGGTCCTCCAGCGTGAGGATGTGCTTGGGCATGGTCCGGTTGATATGGTTGATCATGGCGGCGAGCGTGGTGGACTTGCCGCAGCCCGTGGTGCCCGCCACCAGGATCAGTCCGCGCGGAGCCTCCGCGAGCGTGTCCAGCAGCGTCGGCAGGTTCAGATCCGCCGTCATGATGTCGTCGCCGTTCAGGATCGGACGCACCGCCGCCGAAGGACCGCCGATGGCGCGGAAGAAGTTCACGCGGATGCGGCTGCCGTCCGGAAGCCGCCACGACGCGTCGAATGTTCCGGATTCCGCGTATGCCGCTTCGCCCTGTTCACCGATGACCGTCCGGCGGAAAGCGTCCATGGACTCCGCGGAGACCGGACCGAACGTCCCCATAGGCGCGACGACGCCCCGGATGCGCGCATTGGGCTTTTTTCCGGCGGAGAGGAAGAGGTCGGAGACACGTGCTCCGGCGGCGAATTGCAGGATCGGCAGAATCGTATTCATCATGAAACCCTTCGGTTTGTTTTCCGTTTCCGCATTAAAATATCCGTGAAACAGTGATTTGTCAAGCCCCGTAGAAAAGAAAACGCACGCGAAAAGCGCCGGACCGGCGAAAAAACGAGGAAAAACGAGGAAAAATGAAAAATGCGCTTTGATGAATCCAAATCCTGTGCTATATTTCTATGAATAGACTTTTCTAAACCCGAAACACTTTTTGCACGACATCACGAGGTACGGCATGGCTCTCTGGGGCGGCAGATTCGCCGAACAAACGCAACGCGGCGTCCAGGACTTTACCGAGTCCATTTCCTACGACAAACGCCTTTACAAACACGACATCGCCGGCAGCATGGTGCACGCCGCCATGCTCGGCGCCACCGGAATCATCCCGAAGGAATCCGCCGACGCCATCTGCCGCAAGCTCGCGGTCCTGAAGCGCAGGATCGCCGCAGGCAAAATGGAATTCAAGGTCGAGCTGGAAGACATCCACATGCACATCGAGACCGCGCTGACCGAAGCGCTCGGTCCCGAGGGCGCGCGAGTCCACACCGCACGCAGCCGCAACGACCAGATCGCGCTCGACATCCGGCTGTACCTGCGCGACGAGATCGACGACCTGATGAAGGAGATCCGCGCATTCCAGGCGGCGCTGGTGAAGAAGGCGGACGAGCACAAACGCACCATCATGCCCGGCTTCACGCACATGCAGCACGCCCAGCCGGTCCTGCTGGCGCACCACCTGCTCGCCTACGTCGAAATGTTCGCCCGCGACGCGGAACGCCTTGCCGACGCCCGCAGGCGCATCAACGTGATGCCGCTCGGTTCGGGCGCGATCGCCGGGACCACCCTGCCCATCGACCGCGAATTTGTGCGCAAGCGCCTGAAATTCCCGAAGATGTCGCGGAACAGCATGGATGCCGTCGCCGACCGCGACTTCGCGTGTGAACTGCTCGCCGCGCTCTCCATCTTCGCCATGCATGTCTCCCGCCTCTCCGAGGACCTGATCCTCTGGATGTCGCAGGAATTCTCGTTCGTCACGTTCGGCGACGCCTTCTGCACCGGGTCCAGCCTCATGCCGCAGAAGAAAAATCCGGACATCGCCGAGCTTTCCCGCGGCAAGACCGGCCGCATCTACGGAGACCTCACCGCACTCCTCACCATCTGCAAGGGCCTCCCGCTGACCTACAACCGCGACCTGCAGGAGGACAAGGAGCCGCTCTTCGACGCCATCGACACCGTCCACGCCATCCTCGGCGTCTACCCCGCCATGATCGATTCCATGAAAGTCAACAAGGACGCGATGCTGAAGGCGGCGTCCGATCCCGGGCTCATGGCGACCGACCTCGCCGAAGCGCTCGTCCGCAAGGGCGTGCCGTTCCGGTTCGCCCACCACAAGGTCGGCGCGCTCGTCAAGTTCGCGGCGGACCGCGGCAAGCTCCTGAACGAGCTCACGCTGAAGGAAATGAAGAGTGTCTTCCCGGAGGCGGACGCCTCCATGCTGAAACTCTTCGCCCCCGCCCATGCGGTCGAGGGACGCGACGTCTACGGCGCCACCGGCTTCAAGCAGGTCGCCACCCAGGTCGCGTTCTGGAAAAAGGAGCTTCGGATCCCGTCATGACGTGTTTCCACCGGACATTCCTGACCGGCGCGGTCGCCGGATTCCTCTGCCTCTGCGGCGTTTCCGTCGCAGAGGCGCAGGACATCTTCCGCCGTCCCGCCATGGAGGCGTTCGTCGACAAGGACACCCTGCTGGTGTTCCCCGCCCAGGTCGACACGTTCCAGAAAGTCCGCGTCCGCAAAAACGAGAATCCGGTGTTCGGCACGGTCGTCCGCTATGAAAACGAATCGGGAGCCTGCGCCGACGTGTACATCTATTCGCTTGACAACGCCGCGAAGCCGGTCAACCGGGACATGTACGAAAAGCACTGTATGGAGACCGACCAGGGGATCCTGAACCTGCCTGTCCAGAACCCGAAGATCAAGGTCGAACATCTTGACGCCCCCGGACGCAAAACCTCGGGCGGCGGATACGAGGCGTTCTACCGGATTCAGAACGGCTCCACGCGGATGGTTTCCGTGCTGTACCTCGCGCTTTACAAGGGCAAGCTCGTCAAGGTCCGCATCTCCTATTCCCCGGAGGACACGGACGAGGTCACGCACGCCCGTCTTTTCGTCGACGCCATCGCCGCCATGCTGAACAAGGATGCTTCCGCGGACGCGAAAAAGACGGAAGCCCTGCCGAACAACAAGGCGGCAGGCAAAACCGATGCCCCGGAATCCGGGGCGCAGTCCTGATTTTTGAAACAAAAAAGATATGCGAGCCAATACTCCGTTTCAATTCGAGAAAGTCTTTTTCCGAGGAGCCCGTCCCAATGTCCGAAGCCAATCCTTTCGCCATTCCGGAAGATGAGTTCGAGGAAGACTATGTCCGCCCCTCAAGCGGACCCGGCGGCCAGCATCAGAACAAGACCGAAAACGGCGTTCGCCTGCAGTGGAATGTCGCGGCGACCGCGGTCCTGACCGATGAGCAGAAGGAACGCCTCCGTGCCCTCGCCGCGCCGTACATGCAGGACGACCTTCTCGTCGTCATGGAGCGTTCCAGCCGCAGCCTCGCCCGGAACCGCGAACGCGCCCGCGAGCGCATCCGCGAGCTTGCGCTCGCCGCCCTCCCCACGCCGCGCAAACGCCGTCCCACCAAACCGACAAAAGCCTCAAAGGAACGCCGCCTGAAGGAAAAAGCCGTCCGCGGTCGTATCAAGGCGCTCCGTTCGAAGCGCAACTCCGACGACTGATTTCCCAGCCATTTTTCTGTCGCAAAAAACGGAGCGGTGAACGCAATCGCCGCTCCGAGACTGTCTTCCCCGCAGTAAAAAACCGCCTCAAATCCTCGGCAGTTTCTGGACGAACCGGAACTGCACTTTCTGCGGCGAGGAGGTGACCTCCTGTTTGATCGTCGAAGACACCGGGGAGGGATGCCCCAGCCGGGAAGTGGCGCGTGCCGGCGACCGGAGCACCTGGGAACTGCGCGGAGACATCTTCCGCATCTTTGACTGAGCCTCGGCCAGGTCGGACTGAAGTTTCGCGATCGTCCTCTGGTCCGCCTTGAAGCGTTCGATCAGGTCGGAAACGAGTGACAGACGGGTTTCGCACGGGTACTTGAACATGCCGGTCTCGCTTAAAAAATCGAAAATGACGTCGCCACCCCAGTATTCGATCGCGTCGGAGATGATCTCGCTCGTCAAGTTCGGGATGGTCAGCAGTTTGTTCACCATGTCCTTTTTCAGGACGCTTCGGATGGCGTCCAGCACGGAAATGTTCGTCTCGTACGCGTTGCGGTCGCGCAGGAACTTCTCCATCAGCGGAAATGCCCTGCTGACCTCGCAGAGATCCCTGAACTGTTCGCCGTCCGGGACCTTCGTGGATACGCCGCCGCCGAAATGGTAGCGGTAGCACGGCTTCGTGATGACGCTCCGGTAGGAATCCGCGAAAAACAGGATGAAAAAGCTCAGATACAGGTCCGTGTAGTGGTGAAGCCGGATGTCCGGCATCGCGTCGACCGCCTGTTTGCAGACTTCCGCGCGGTAGATCTTGTTCCATAGATTATGCATGAACCTGTGGTTCACGAAGCAGTCGTACAGGATGTTTGTACCATGGGACTCCATTTCTTTCTCCCGGAAGACGCGGGCGAACAATTCGAGGTTGTTCGCGTTTTTCCGCTCTGACTCGAAATCGACGGAAAACTGCACGATGTCGGTACGGGCTTCCTCGATCAGGCGGACCGCGGTACCGCATGCGCCGGGCAGCAGCAAGTCGTCGGCGTCGGCGAACATGATGTATTTGCCCTGTGCGTCCAGAAGCGCCAGCTTACGCGCAAGGACCGTCCCAAGATGCCGCTGAAACGCCGTGGCATGGACCCTCGGTTCATGGTCCACGTAGTCCTGCAGGATGCCGTCGGATCCGTCGGAGGAGGCATCGTCGATGCAGATGACCTCCAGATCTTTGAAAGACTGGGAAAGGATGGAGTCGATGCAGCGTCTCAGGAGAGGCTGTTCATTATGGACGGGAATAATGATGGAAAGCTTCGGCATGGCTTTGTCTTTCGGGCAGCGAGTGAGTCTTCGATGGTTCTGAAGATGCGGATTCCCAGGAAGACTTGCATTGGAGTCCGAATCGCCTGACCGGATACGGCCACGCAAACAAATATAACGCGCGGAAGCACCCTGAAATTGTATCCCGATAGTATTTTTTTTAAATTTTTTCAATGCTTAATTATTTAACTGAACAATAATCAAAAATATTCATCATATCAACACGTCTTTTTACATACCGCTTTCCTGCCCGTTTATGAGTGCGTTATAAAAAACGTCCGGCTCGCATGGAACCGGACGCAGTGAATCGGATCATGATCTGGAGTGAGATGCCTCCGCCACGACATGCCGATGTAAAACGGCGCTGTCGCAGTGGAGGCTCCGCCTTTCTCAGTCTTCCCAGAACCAGATGAAGTGAACTTTTCCAGGATTGTCGTCGCCGATCGGGGTTCTGTGCGTCTTGAACGGGATGAAGCAGACGACCCAGTTGTTGACGGAGGCTTCCGAGCGGGCGCCGTCCACGATCTGGACGGGTTCGTTGGTCTTGGCGTCGATGATGTTGAAGAAGAAACGCCCCCATGCGGTGCGCTGGAGACGCATGAGAATCGGGATTTCCGGGATCACGATGGAGAGGTTTGCCCACGGGATCGGGATCGGGAGGGACGGGATGCCGAGGAGGAACTTGTCCATGTCGGTGGCGAGCACGCTGCTGGTTGCCTTGAAGACGTAGTCGGCGTCGGCGGCATCCTTCACCACGATGGTGCCGAAGCGGGCGAGATGCAGCTCAATGTACGCCATGAGAAATTCCTTGTCGACCTGCGGAGCCAGGTTCGAGTAGTCCATGAAGACTTTCTTGCCCGCGTAGGACTCGAAGTCGATGGACGAGATGCCGCGTTCCACAACCGCGCTGAGCAGCATTTCTTCCACGGAGTTGCGTGCCGTGTTGGTGATGGACGGAGTGGAGCAAGCCGTGCAGATGAGAGCCGCGGCCGCCGCGAAGAGAAGGAACAAGTGTTTCATACTCGGTCTTTCCGGAATGCTTTCCGGCATTCCTGTGTTGAAGGTATGTTGTTGATGTACAGGTAGTGCGTAAGGAATAAGAAACCGCCGGCATAAAGTCCCGACAGTCTAGATGAATACTATAGCATGATTTTTTTCTAAAACAAATGCGAAATAAGGCAAAAAGGAAAGAAAACGGAAAAAAAGTCAAAAAAGACGGTATCCGGTTTGAAATAACGCCGGAATCATGCTATATTAGATGGATTACACCATATACAAAACGAACGAAAAACAACAAGCCGCAACCCCTCAGAGAGGAACAGCCGGAGCGCCTTTTTTGCAGCTCCGGGAACAAGGTGAAACCATGAAAAGAACGTATCAGCCTTCCGTCATCAAACGCGCCCGCAAATATGGATTCCGTGCCAGAATGGCCACCAAGGGCGGCCGCAAGGTCCTTGCCAGAAGAAGAGCGAAAGGGCGCAAGCGCCTGACCGTCATCTGAGAAAGGAACACGCCGTGGAAATTGGGCGCAGCAGCCTGAGGAAACAGGAAAAGCTCCGCACCCGAAAGGATTTCGATGCGCTCAAGGAACACGGGAAAGCCTGCCGGGACCCGTTCTTCACGGTCCTGGTGCAGGCGGCGGAGCCGGACAGCCCGGTTCAGATTACCCGGTATGGCATCATCTGCAGCCGCAAGCTGCATCATTCCGCCGTCATCCGCAACCGGGCGAGACGCCTGATCACGGAAACGTTCCGGCTGTGCAAGGGGAGCATCCTGCCATGCGACATTCTTGTCATCCCGCGCCGCGCCATCTTCGGCGCAAAACAGCAGGAAGTGCAAGGGCATCTGCTTCGGACGCTGAAAAAAGCCGGATTGATTCGGAAAGACCATCCCGCGGACATCCCGCCCGCGAACTCGTGATCCTCCCCATCCGGCTGTACCGCCGCCTGATTTCCCCTCTGTACCCCCCGTGCTGCCGGTTCACGCCGACCTGCTCCCAGTATGCGATCGAGGCCGTCAGAGTTCATGGAATTCTGCGCGGACTGGCGTTGGGCTTCTGGCGGATTCTCCGATGCAATCCCTGGAGCCGGGGCGGATATGACCCCGTTCCTCCGAAACGTTCCAGGAAGGAATAACGAGTGAACTTCAAATTCGACAAAGACACTGTCATCATCGTGTTGGTCGGCTGCCTGCTTATGGGCGGCTGGCTGATTTACATGCCGAAATACCAGGCGAAGCGCGCCGCGGAATACCAGAAGATGCTGGAGACCACCCAGCAGAACGCTCCGGCACAGCAGACGAACGCAAATCCCGGCGCCGCCTCTGTCCAGCCCGCCATCACCGATGCAAACGCCGGACAGCCCGGTCATGCGGCTGAAACCGCCGCAGAAAACGTTTCCGCGCTGAAGGAGACGAAGACCCTGACGCTTGAAAACAAGCTTTTCAGCGTGACGGTCGACGGTCTGACCGGTTCGCTTTCCAGCGCCAAACTGCTGGATCCCCGCTACAAGCTCAAGGATTCCGGCGAAGCCATTGAACTGTTCCGCGAGGGCGCGTATCGCACGTTTGAACTCAAATCCAATCCGGCTCTCGTCCCGGTCTCCCTGGACGTAAAGGAAAAAAGCCCGCTCTCCGCGGAAGTCATCCGCAAATTCGCAAACGGCCTGACGCTCACCCAGACGTTCACCCTGCCGGAAGACAATTATATGGTCGTCTGCGAGTATGCCTGGACCAATCCCACGTCCGCCGCGATTACGGTCGACGGTCTCGGTGTCCGCCTCGCCGGTCTGCCGCAGGTCAAGGACCTCACCGGAGACAAGGTCTACAGCGAACGCCTGAACGTCGATTTCTGCAAGGTCGGCAGCGGCATGCCCGACTCCGCCGATCCGCAGGTCAAGTCGCAGGAGAAATTCGATAAGAAGACCACGTGCGGCGTTCCGGTCGCCTGGATCGGCTCCTCCAACAAGTATTTCGCTTCTCTGCTCTTCGCGGACGACAATAAACCCTTCGCATCCGCGTTCGGCGAACGCGTCTGGAAAATCCCCGCCGGCAGCACCAACGAAAAAGATCTCTACGCCGTTCCGTCCATGACCGGCGATTTCGGCGCCGTCACGTTCGCGCCCGGCGCGACACCCGTGAAGTTCTCCCTGAAGACCTATTGCGGTCCGAAGGAAATGGCACGCATCCGCGCGCTCGGCTCCTCCGTCATGGGCGTGATGCACATCTCCTACTACTCCTGGTTCGAGTTCATCGCGCGTCCCATGGTGATGCTGCTGAACTGGCTGAAAGGTCTCTGCGGCTCCTACGGCGTCGCGATCATCCTCCTCACGCTCATCGTCCGCATCCTTTTCTGGCCGGTCACGCAGAAGGCGAACAGCTCCATGCGCCGCATGCAGAAGCTCCAGCCGAAGATCAAGGAGCTCCAGGAGAAGTACAAGGAAACCCCGATGGACACCCCGGACGACACCGCGCGCAAGAAAGCCGAGCTCAACCAGAAGATGATGGAGCTTTACCGCGTCGAGAAGGTCAACCCCGTCGGCGGCTGCCTCCCCGTCCTCCTTCAGATCCCCGTCTTCATCGCGCTCTACTCCGCGCTGGATTCCGCCGTCGAACTCCGCAACGTGCCGTTCCTCTGGTGCACCGACCTCTCGCGTCCCGACCTCGTCGGTCCGACGCTGCCCTTCGCGCTGCCCTTCATCGGCCAGGTCGGATTCCATCCGCTCGTGATTGCCATGACCGCCCTCATGGTCTTGCAGCAGAAGATGACGCCCACCACGGGCGACTCCACGCAGCAGAAGATGATGATGCTCATGCCCGTCATCATGCTGTTCATGTTCTATAACCTCCCGTCCGGTCTGACGCTTTACTGGACGGTCAGTCAGATATTCAGCATCCTTCAAATGAAATACGGGCAAATCGCCGCGAAGCGGGACGAAGCGCGTCAGACCAGTAAACCGCAGAAGGCATAAAACCAGCCCCAACCCCGGAGAATTCAATGGAACTCGAAGAAACAGCCGCGGCCGATACCCAGGCCATGGAAAATTCAGGAGCCGCAACGGAAACCGCGGCGGAAACCGTAACGACCGATGAGATCAAGGCGGTCCCCATGGACGCCCCCGCCGAAACGAACGACGGCGGTTTTGATGAAATCGCCAAGGACGCCGAAACAAATGCGGACGCCCAGGACCGCTCTGAACGTCCCCGCAGGACGCCCCCGCCGGTCAAGCCCGCCTCCCCCGAATCCATGGAGGAAGCCAGAAGCGTCCTCGCCCACATGCTCGACTTCCTCGGCGTCGAC
This sequence comes from uncultured bacterium, assembly GCA_902802585.1. GTDB lineage: Bacteria > Verrucomicrobiota > Lentisphaeria > Victivallales > UBA1829 > UBA1732. Next base: position 42,269 of record CADCMR010000007.1, on the reverse strand, counting down.
GCCAACGTCCGCGTGGAAAACAAGCCTCGCTCCGTGAACCTTTACGTCTCCACCGAGGAAGCCGGCCGCGTAATCGGCCACCACGGCAAGACGCTGGAGAATCTCCAGCTTATCGTGAACCGCATCATGCAGAAGACCGATTCGGAGTTCCCGAAACTCTACATCGACATGGAAGGTCCGCGCGAACGCCGTACCGAGCGCCGCATCGAACGCACCGACCGTCCTGAACGCGGCGAGCGTTCCGAACGTGGCGAGCGTCCCCGCCGGGAGTTCCGCGGCGAACGCGGCGAACGCGGCGAACGCGGCGAACGCGGCGAACGCAGGGACCGTTTCGAAGGCGGCCGCAGATCGTCGTTCTCCCACGACGAAGTCCTCCGCCAGCAGGCGCTCGACGCCGCCAAGGAAGTCCACCAGTGGGGCTCCCCCAAGACCCTTCCCCCGATGAACTCCCATGACCGCAGAATCGTCCACATCACGCTCGAAAGCGATACCGGTCTGACCACCAACAGCATCGGCGACGGCGAAAAGCGTTCCGTCGTGATCGCGCTGAAGGAAGAAGTCAACGCCTGACCGTTTTCCGAAGCATTCGACCGTTTTTTGAAAGCCGCCGCCTCAAAACGGCGGCTTTTTTACGCCCCGGCAATCCTGAAACCGGGCACGAAAAAACGGCGGCATCCGAGTTGTGGATACCGCCGCGGTCTTTTTATGAACCAATCCGTGTCCGAGCGTAGCCGGACACTGCCACAGGGGAGGAGTCGCCTCCTTAGCCAACGGTCAGACCGGGCTCGGCGTCGCCGCCGTCCACGGTCACAAGCTTGAGGCTGGTGTCGTTCTTTGCCGCGAGAAGCATGCCGCAGGACTCGAATCCGGCGATCTTCGCGGGCATGAGGTTGGCAACCACGATGATGGTCTTGCCGACCACGTCCTCCGGGGCGTACTGCTGGGCGATGCCGGCGACCAGCGAACGGACATCGCCGTTCCCGAGGTCGACTTTCAGGTGGAGCAGGCGCGTCTTGTTTTCGATGCGCTCGGCCTCCAGGACCTTTGCTGTGCGGAGCTGCGTCTTGAAGAACTGTTCGATCGTGACCATGCCTTCCGGCACCACGGTGTCTTTTGCCTTCGGCGCCTTGACTTCCATTTTTTTCTGCTTTTCGGGCTTCGCGGGGGCGGCTTCCTCCGTCTTCTCGACCACGATGCGCGGGAAGAGCGGGGGCATGTCGACCATGGTGCGCTTCGTACTCGCACTGGGATCGGCAAACTCGCTGAGCGACTGGAAATCGGTCCTGGTGATCTCTTCTTCCGTCAAGCCGAGGGAACGGCGCAGGAGCGTCATTTTTTCGGGCATGATCGGGAAGAGCAGGCCGGACACGATCTCAAGCGTCTTGGCGGCGGTGTACAGCACGGCGGCAAGGCGGTCGGTCTTGCCTTCCTTCGCAAGCGTCCACGGCGCGGTGCGCTCCAGGAACTTGTTCGCCTCGCGGACCACGTTCATGACGGCGGCGATCCCGCGGTCGAGCTTCATGGCGTTCAGCTCGCTTTCAAGCTGCTTGATTGCGAGGGCGGCCTTGGAGAGCAATTCCAGTTCAAGCGGCTGGAGCGGAGGCGGAGCGGGGAGCGTGCCGCCGAAATTCTTGATGGAGAGCTTCACCACGCGCGAAAGCAGGTTGCCGAGGTCGTTCGCGAGGTCAGTGTTGAACCGCTGGAGGAAGTCCTCCTCGGTGAACGACGCATCGTTGCCGGGCGTCATGGCGGCAAGCAGGAAGTAGCGGAACGCGTCCACACCGTAATTGTCCGCCATGTCCATCGGGTTCACCACGTTGCCGAGCGACTTGCTCATCTTGCGGTTGCCGGTGAGCCACCAGCCGTGCGCAAAGATGGTCTTCGGCATCGGGAGACCGATGGCGTGGAGCATGGTCGGCCAGTACACGCTGTGCGTGGTGAGAATGTCCTTTCCGATCAGGTGGATGCAGCTGGTCCAGTAATGCTCGAAACGCGCCTGGTCCACGCCGTATCCAATCGCGGAGATGTAGTTGATCAGCGCGTCGAACCACACATAGCACACGTAGTCCGGGTCGAACGGCAGTTCGATGCCCCAGGAGAGGCGGGATTTCGGGCGCGAGACGCAGAGGTCTTCCAGCGGCTTACGGAGGAATCCGAGCGTTTCGTTGGCGCGGAACGCGGGCTGGATGAAGTCCGGATGGTCGGTAATGTACTGGATGAGCCAGTCCTGGTACTTGCTCATGCGGAAGAAATAATTGCTCTCGACGATGGTGTCGACTTCGCGCTGGCAGTCCGGGCAGTGGTTGCCGTCGACCAGGTCCTTTTCCGTGAAGAACCGTTCGCAGCCCACGCAGTAGTAGCCCTTGTACTCCGCCTTGTAGATGAGGTCGCGGTCGTAGAGATCCTGCATGATGGCGCGGACGATCTTCTTGTGGCGTTCCTCGGTCGTGCGGATGAAGTCGTCGTTCGTGATGCCGAGGCGCTTCCAGAGGTCCTGGAACCGGACCACGGTCGTGTCGCACTGCTCGATCGGGGTCAAACCGTTCTTTGCGGCGGCCTTCTCGACCTTCTGGCCGTGTTCGTCGGTGCCGGTCAGGAACCAGACGTCGTCGCCGGCGGCGCGGTGCCAGCGCGCGAGGACGTCGGCGAGGACCGTTGTGTAGGCGTGTCCGATGTGGGGTTTGTCGTTGACGTAGTAGATCGGGGTTGTTACATAAAATGTGCTGTTGCTCATGGGCATGTTCCTTTCTTCGGCATCAGAGGTAACGTTCCTGCTCGGCGCGGACGCGCTGCGCCAAGACTTCGGCGGCCTGTTCCACCGGGATCATTTCGGAGTCGCGGGAGGCGCGCGTGCGGAATTCGACCATGCCGTTCGCGAGCGTCTTCGGGGAGACGATCACACGGAACGGGATGCCGAGGAGGTCGGCGTCGCTGAACATGAACCCGGCCTTTTCGCCGCGATCGTCATAAAGGACTTCCACGCCCTTCGCCTGGAGGTCCCTGTAAAGCGCCTCGGCCTTCTCGCCGGACCCGGTGCCGTTCGGCTGGAGCGCCACGATGTGCACCTGGTACGGTGCGATGGACATCGGCCAGATCGGACCGTAGTCGTCGTGGTTGTCCTCGATGACCGACGCCATGGTGCGGCCGACGCCGATGCCGTAGCAGCCCATGTACATCGGCTTGGACTTGCCGTCCTTGTCTAGATAGTTCACCTTCATCGACTTCGAATACTTCAGACCGAGCTGGAAGATGTTGCCGATCTCGATGCCGTGTTTGAACTGGAGCGGCTCGCCGGTCACCGGGCAGGGGTCGCCCTCGCGGACGCACGCCACGTCCGCCACCAGGCCGCCGGACATGTCGCGCCCGTAGTTGAAGTTTTTGTAGTGGAACCCCTCCTCGTTCGCGCCAACCACCAGGTTCACGGTCCCCGCCGCGGACGGGTCGATCACGAGGCGGACCTTGCCCGGGACTTCGGCGATGCCGACCGGGGACGCGTATCCGGGGACGGCGCCACAGGAGCGGATGAGGTTGTCGTCGGCGAACTTGATGGCGTTGAGCCCGAGGACGTTTTTGAGCTTGCACTCGTTGACCTCGAAATCGCCGCGGATGAGCACGAAGATCAGCTCCTTGCCGTCCTCGGTGCTGTAGAACACCGCCTTGCCGGTCTGCGCGGGCGTCACGTTCAGGAATGTCGCGACCTCTTCGATAGTCTTGCTGTGCGGCGTGGCGACTTTTTCGAGCGGGAGCTCTTCGCCGGTGCGCTCGAATTTCAATCCGGACACCGCGACCTCGCGGTTCGCCTTGTAGCTCCTGCCGTCGGGCGACAGGAAGATGTTGTCTTCTCCGCAGTCCGCCAGGAGCATGAACTCGTGCGACACGCTGCCGCCCATCATGCCGGTGTTGGACAGGATGGAGACCACGTGCTTCATGCCGACGCGGCGGAAGATGCGCTCATAGGCAGCGTGAAGCTCCTGATAATACGTGTCCAGGTCCTCCTGCGAGGTGTGGAAGCTGTAGGCGTCCTTCATCGTGAACTCACGGACGCGGAGCAGGCCGGCGCGCGGACGCGCCTCGTCGCGGTACTTGGTCTGGATCTGGTAGATCATCACGGGCAGTTGCTTGTAGCTGTTGATCTCCGTGCGGGCGATCTGGCAGCTGGCTTCCTCATGCGTCATGCCCAGCACCATCGCCTTGTCGTTGCGGTCCGTGAACCGGAGCAGCTCGGCGCCGACGGACTGGTAGCGGCCGGATTCGACCCAGAGATCCGCCGGCAGGACGACCGGCATCAGGACCTCCTGCCCGCCGACTCGGTCCATTTCCTGGCGGATGATGTTCTCGATCTTCGCAATGACGCGCTTTCCGACAGGCAGCAGGGAGTAGATGCCGGCGGAAACGGGGCGGACATAGCCCCCGCGAACCAGAAACTTGTGGCTGTAGGTGGTGGCGTCCGCCGGATCCTCTTTCAGGCGGTTGCCGAACAACTGGGACATTTTCATGGAAAATACCTCTCGGATGTGTGCTTTATATTTTAAGATAAGAATTCGCCGAAAAAAATAATATATCACGGCAAAGACTCTTTTTCAAGCGGGAACACCTTCCGGAAAGAAAAAAGGGCACCCTATTCATTGGATCGGATGGTTTCTCAGCAGCCAGGCAGATAAGACGACACAGGAGATTTTGAGTGTGGCAGTCTGAAGGCAATTGCCTCGAATGACGCAAAACGGGCGGGACACCGCCGCACGGTTCAAATCGCGGCAGCGCCCGCCCGGGATGTTCAGCGGGAAAGAATCAGCCGAGGTGATGTTTCAGCGTCTCGACCCACGCGCCGATGCGGGACGCTGTCTTTTCCGGTTCGTTGTTGTCGTCGAGCGCGAGTCCGCAGAAGAGTTTGTTCTCCTCCGCGGCGGACGAACTGTGACCGTAGCCTTCCGCCGAGGTCTGCCCGATCAGCACTGCGTCGCGCGCCTTCGCCTTCTGCGCGAGGATGCCCATCGCGTCGCAGTAGGTGTCGGCGAATCCGCTCTGGTCGCCAAGACCGAAGACCGCCACAAGCTTCCCTTTGAGATCCGCCTGTTCGAGAAGTCCGATCTTCGCCGCCCAGTCGTCCTGAAGTTCGCCGAGTCCCCATGTGGAACTCCCGAGGATTAGCAGGTCGGCGTTGAAATCGTCCGCCGACGCGTCTGCGACGTTGAGCGCCGTGACGCCGAACGCCGCCGCGATCTCGGCGGCGGCTCTTTCCGTTGCGCCGGTCGTACTCCCGAAGATGATTTTTACGTTTGCCATGTTACATGACTCCTATTGTTGGGTTGAGAGTGGATATATGTTCCAGAAAAGTCCGCGTGTCGCCGCAGACGTTCAAGACACGTTCGGCCGCCGCCTCAATCCTCCGGTACAGCGTCATGCGCGCGACGGATTCCGCCGCGTCGCCGTAGACCGCCCAGCGGCCGTGTTCCACCGGCGTCCGGGGGAGATTCGCCATGAATCCAGCGACGTCCTTTGCCGGATAGCCAAGGAACACGCCGACTTCGTGAGGCAAGTCACTTCCATGCTGGAAACGCCGCTGAAGTTCGGTCAGCAATGCACGGACATCCGCATCGGCCGGATAGCCGCATCGTGCCAGGATCGCGCGGTTCGCCGGATCATGGAGCGCATACCCCATGGCATCGGGATGATAGAACAGCACCAGCGAGCTGTCGTTTTCCACGAGCAGTTCGACATAGTCCAGCTCCAGGATGTTCAGGATATCGCGCCTGTGCAGGCACACGGGTTCGTCGGACGGCGTTTCCTCCGTGAAACAGCGCCTCACGCGGAGCAGCTCGCCGGGTTTCACGCCACGCCGGACGGCGGCGGTCTTCAGCAGGAGAAAACGCAGGAGGTCTTTCCGATGATCGCAACAGCTTGTAGACAGCATAACTTTGTTTAACCTAACTTTCAAGAGCAAAACGTCGTCCCAGCGGAATCGACGTGGGATTCGGAGAAAAGACAAGTCCCGGAACCACCCTGCAAACCCGGTTGGGGAACCGGATCCGCACCTGCATACCCTAACCAGCGCGCCCGTTCAAACCGGGCTGAAACCCGAACCCGGACGGGACGCCGGACCCTTTTTCACATTCTCCCATTTTGGAAACGGCGGACCTGCACCGATACGCCGCGGAATGGTTCCGGGACTTTTATGTCCTGTAAATACTATATCACGTTTTTTGGAGATTACAAGTTAGTTTTGCCTAAGTTTTGATTTTTTTCGTGATTTTTTTGATTCCAGCCTCAAGATTAGAGCGGAAAACACGCCCTCCCCATGATTTCAAAGTCCGTGTTCAAAAAAAGAGTAATTGGACTTCATTTCTCCATACCCCCCTGATCTTTCCCGTTTTCACCTCATCCATCTCATCCGGTCGATGACAACATCCGTCAAGCCGTTTGGCTTTGGGAAGAAAGGTGCTATATTTCTTTTTGTCGGAGTAATTTCCCACCCTGAACTTTTCCCGGACAGCAGTGGTCTTTTCTGTTCAAAACGAAGGAGCATTCTCCATGGAAAGAAAGCAAATCGCCGGAATCGCCTTGATCGGACTGATCTTGGTGGTTATTCTCGGGTTCGCCACGTTCAAAACAATGCAGACGGGAAAGGTTCCCCCCCTCGACCGCCGAGACGGATCAATCAGGGGAAGAAGATGCTCCGCCGAAGGTTCGCCGCCACGGTCCGAAGGTCAAGAAGAAAGTCGACCTCGCCTCGACGTTCTCCGATTTTGGCGCTTCCAACCAAAGTTAGGGCGGTCAGCCAGCGGAACAGCCTCAGGAGCCGCAGAAGGAGTTCCACAAGCAGACCCCGGAAGAAGCCGTGGAAACAGTCTGGCAGGGACTCGATACCTATCGTGAAATGTCGCCGGAAGATCAGGCAAGAACGCGGATGATGATGACGTTCATGAGCAGCATGATCAACATGATGGGCAATACCGCCGACAACTGGATGGGTAACATGACTCCCGAACAGAGGGACGAGGCGGTCGCGAACGCCGCGAACATGTTGAACAACGTCGAGGCGATTGAGCTGGAAATCGGTCCTGATATGACGGATGAGGAACGCGCCATGCTCGAACCGACGCTGGATTCCATCCGAAATCCGGGCGCAATCATGCTGGACAGAGGTTGACGGCTTCCTTCCCCCTGCGTTTTGCATCTTTGTTTTTTCGACATGGTTGAACTCGTGTCTCTTTTTCCCAACCGAGACTTATGGGGTACTCTATCAATTAGGTCTCGGCGACTTTCGCATCCAGTCAAATTCCGATGAAAACGCGACCCCGCCATGGTCACGGGATGCTGAAATGCAAATAGATGAGGCTCAATTCGTCCAGGCGTCCGCTTTGGCGCTCCTTTTCGATGAAGCTGTTCACGTAGCCCAACAGTGTTTCGTTCCCCGGAGGAAGCAGCGCTCCAAGCTCGCCGTGCGTGAATGGACGGTTCAGAAGCGGCGCTGCCAGTCGGGGATCCTTCCCGCGGTAAAATGCCGCCTCCATGGTCTCGGTGATCATCACGTCCGCCTTCCCGGACGCCACCAGCGCGGGGATTTCCTCGTTGACCGGATGGATCGTCAGGGTGGAGCGGGGCAGATGCGTCCGGACGAACTGCTCGTTGAGACCGCCCGGATTCTCCATGACGCGCACCTCCGGACGGTTGATCGCCTCCAGGGAAGTGTATTTCTGCGCATCCTCCGAACGGCAGAGGACCGTTTTGCCGTTGCTCAGATACCCGTCCGACATCAGCGCCTGCCGTTTCCTCGCCGGCGTAATGGTGATGCCGCACAGCGCCAGATCGAATTTCCGTGCCAGCGTGTCCGCCATCAGCGTCGGCCATGAGGTCGGGACATACTCGACCGAAACGCCGAGGCTTGCCGCCAGGTCTTCCGCCAGAGCTGCGTCAAATCCCTCGTAAGCCCGCGTTTCGGGGTTCAGGTACGACATCGGACAGTAATCGCCGGTCGTGCCGACCCGCAGGACGCCGCGCGCCTTGACCGACTGAAGCGCATCCGTGTCCGTCCGCGAAGTGCCGCATCCCGACGACAGAAGGATACACCAGCATGATACAAACAGTGCCGCGACAAAAAGGCATGAACCGACAAACGATCTAAAACGGGTTGCTTTCATACGGAGACCATCTGCTTTATCGTGAAATAAAATGAGGGCGGAAGCGGCGGCAATGAATACCGACGGGAAAACTTACGGATTCAATATAGACCTGTTTTCACGGTTTGTCAAACATGGAAATGCTCAAACCGTTTTTTCCAGCCGTGCGTTTCCTTTTGCAATCGTCAAATAGCACTTTTTTCACCCCAAAAAACCGGATTCCGCTTGTTTTTTCCGTCATTCCGGTGTACATTACAAGAATAAGAGTTTTTCACTAGGTATTCGGAGTTTGCAGTTTTACCATGAGGACGGCACAAATCATCCGCCGCTTCGCCTTCTCGGAATGGGGCGGCACGGAAAGCGTTGTCTGGAATACAGCCCGCACGCTACATGAGACAGGCAATCCGTCCGAGGTTTTTGCGACCCGCGCACTGTCTCCGACCAAGGACGAAGTGAAAAACTCCATCCAGATCCATCGACTCCACTACAGATACCCGCGGTTCCCGCTCTCGAAGGAAAAGATCCGGGCGCTCGACAGAAAAGGCGGCGATCCGGTCGTGCCCGGACTCCGGGGCGCGCTCAGGAAAGGTGAATTCGACATCCTCCACTGCCATACGACAGGCCGCATGGCCGCCGATGTGCGCGCCGCGGCGAAGCAGATGCGCGTTCCATACGTCATGACGCTTCCCGGCGGCTACTTCGACGTACCCCCGGCGGAGCTCAGCCAGATGGTGAAACCGCTGAGCGGAACGGTTCCCTACGGCAATATCATGGACCGTCTGCTCGGACGCCGGGTCGACGCGCTGAAACTCGCAAACGGCATCGTGTGCGTCGGGGAGAACGAGCTCAGTCCGGCGAAGGAGAGATTCCCCGACAAGCCCGTTATCCATCTCCCGAACGGGGTGGACTACGATTTTTTCCACAAGAACGACGGAAGCGATTTCCGCAAGAAGGTCGGGATTCGACCCGACCGCAAGTTGCTGCTCTGCGTTTCCCGTATCGACTACCAGAAAAACCAGCTCATGCTGCCGGAAATCCTGGCGCTTCTCGGCGAGCCGTGGCATCTCGTGTTCATCGGGGCGCCGTCGGAACAATGGTACATGGACAAGCTCCGCGAGAAAATCCGCCTCATGAACCTCACAGACCGCGTGACCATGATCAACGGGATACCGCCCGATTCCCCGCTCCTTTCCGCCGCCTACCATTCCTCTTCGGCGTTTCTCCTGCCGTCCCTGTACGAACCGTTCGGCATCGTGGTGCTGGAGGCGTGGTGCGCCGGGACGCCTGTCATCGCGTCGCCGACCGGCGGCCTCAAGACGCTGATCCGGGACGGCGAGACCGGCTTCTTCGCACCCGCGGAAGGCGCGCCCCATGAGTGGGCCGACCTGGTCCGGAAACTGGACGAAGACGCGGACCTGCGCGGTCGGATCACGGACGCGGCCGACGAAGAGGCGCAGGAACACTATTCCTGGGGCGTCATCACGGAAAAGCTGCTGGACTTTTACCAGGAAGTCCAGCGGATCCACCGCCGCCGCTGACCGTGGTTTTCCGTCCGCCGCCCTGATGGATTGCCCGAGCCGCCATGTCAGCCCGGTCACATGTTGGTCGGGATGTCGACGAATACGGTATCTATGCCGAATTTCGATTTCACAAGGTCCATGACGGCGAACACGCCCGGCGTTTCGGACCGGTAATGCCCAAGCGTGAGGATGGCGGTCCCGCTTTCCTTCGCCGGGTGGAAGACCTCATGCGTGGCTTCTCCCGTGACCAGGCAGTCCACATGGTCGGCGTCGAACAGGTCCGGCCAGGCTCCGCCGCCAGAAATGACGCCAACGGATTCCACCACCTGCGAAGGATCCCCGACGAAAGCGAACGGACCGCTTGACGGAAGCGCCTTGTCAAGGATTCGCGCAAGCTCGGAAACGCTCTTCGGCTCGGGCAGAACACCTCGGAATCCAATCATCTTCCCATGGTACTCGCCGAACGTGACGCGGTCGGCGAGCCCGATCATGTCCGCAAGGCGCGCGTTGTGCCCGAACCGGGGATTCGCGTCGAGCGGGAGGTGCGCGGCATAGAGGGAAATGCCGTTCGATGCGAGCAGCTTGACGCGGTCCGCCAGGATGCCGTCGATGCGGCGGATGCCGGACCCCCAGGAAATGCCGTGATGAACGAAGATGAAATCGGCGTCGAGGTCGGCGGCTTTGCAGAAGAGCTCGGCGGAGGCGTCGACCGCGAAGACCGCCTTTGCGACGTCGGCGGCGCCGGCGAACTGAAGTCCGTTGTTGGACGGATCGTCGCACCACTGGTCCAGCTCAAGAATCTGGTCGAGGAAACGTGCAATGTCATTCCGGGATGCTGTTTTCATGCGGGGGTCTCCGTTTTCGGATGGTGGAATCGTTGAATCAGGATCTGCCAGCGCAGTTCCGCGCCGGCTCTCTCTTTGAAATAGTCGTCGAGCCGGTCCTCCGGCGTGCAGGCGACCGTGCGGATTTCGTCCGAGGTCATGCGGAAGAGCGCGGCGTCCGGATTCGCGAACCCGGCTTTTTCGAGCTTGGCCCGTGCGGCGAAAAACGTGTGGCGTCCGGGGATGTTCCGCACGACAAGAAACACGGGGAACGCGAACGCGGCAATCCAGAACGGCCATAGAGGGAGGTTCAGGATGCCGGCATACACGATGATCTGGACGACAAGCAGCAGGACGACGGGGATCAGGAACGCAATCGCGTCCCATTCGCGGCGGAAACAGTTTCCGGTCCAGCGCCGGAACGCGCTGTCCGAGGTCATGTAGGCGAAATGCTCCTCGTACGGCTCATCCTCCAGGCAGCCGCGCACCGCATGGCACAGCTCGTGCGAAAGCAGCTCGTCGCGACGGTAGATGAACCATTTCGGCCTGTTGCGGAATCCGCGGCGCAGGAAAAAGACGGGAAAACCGGAATCGGTGATGACGGTGCATCCGCCCCACAGCAGTCCGAGCCCCCGCGTCGGGAAAAACGCCGGGACCCAGTCGGCGCGGAACCCGAACAGCTTTTCCGTCCTGTCGGCGGCTTCCGAGACGATTCCGGGATCGATCGGCTCGACCGCGCCGACCTTGAATCCGACTTCGGCTTCCAGCGATTCGGCGCCCGCACGACCGTCCGTGCAGAGATCGAACCTGGCGCGTGTGCGGAGCAGCTCGTCGATGCGTGCGGCGAACGACTCCAGGGTTTCCCCGGGCGCGGCGATCAGCCCGTGCGAATCCAGTTCGTACGGGGTATCCGGATTGTCCCAGTCGACGCACCAGGAGTCTGTTCCGTTGAATAACACGTGAAAAAGCCTTTCATGCTGTGATCTTGTATAAACAACCCGCGGTTTTTTACTGCGGATTCGCCCTATAATGTTGCACCCGGCAACTGTTTTTTCAAGCGTTTTTTTCACAAAAAACACAGAAAATGGATTGTCCACCGGCGTCCGCGCCGGAATCGGCGCACACGGTGAGGCGGGCTACATCACGACTTTGACAAAAGGAACGCCGGATTTCGCCCCGTTGTCCGTCATATTGATCATCATCCTGCCATTCGCCTGCATGTTTTTCCGGGTTGTGGTTTGCATTTTATTAAAAGGGTGCTATAGTATATAGATTGTTACGCTTGCGGGTGGCGCCTTATTCCGGACGCGGTCCCGGGCAAACAACTAAAAACACGTTTAGGAGCTCAGAAAAGTATGGACATCATCGTCATGCCGACCGCCGCGGAAGCGGAACTTCTCACCGCCCGCATCATCGCCGACGCCATCAACGCCAAACCGTTCTACAAGCTGGGGCTCGCCACCGGCCGCACCATGGAAAATGTGTACGCCGAACTGGTGAAGATGTACAAGGCGGGCAAGGTCGACTTCTCCCGCGTGATCTCGTTCAACCTGGACGAATACGTCGGATTGAAAGGCAAAGCCGAGACGAACAAGGATTCCTACCGTTACTTCATGAACTACCACCTCTTCAACCACGTGAACATCGACAAGCGCAACACGCACGTGCCGAACGGATTCGCCCCCGCGGACGAGCTTGACGCCGCCGCCATCGCGTACGAAGAGGAAATGGAAGACGCCGGCGGCGTGGATATGCAGCTGCTCGGCATCGGTCGCAGCGGACACATCGGATTCAACGAGCCGATGTCCTCCTTCTCCAGCCGCACCCGCGTGGTGACGCTCACCAAGACCACCTATGAGCAGAACTCCCCGCTCTTCACCAAGCCGGAAGACATGCCGATGCGCGCCATGACCATGGGCGTTGGAACTTGCCTCGACGCGAAGCGCCTCCTTCTCCTCGCCACCCACAAGGAAAAAGCCAACATCGTGGCGGCCGCCCTCGAAGGTCCCGTCACCAACATGATCTCCGCCACCGCGCTGCAGCTCCATGAAAACGCGGTCGTGGTGCTGGACGCCGACGCCGCCTCCAAGCTCAAATACAAGGAAGAATACGCGTTCCAGTTCGCCAACGACCCGAAGTGGGCCGCCTACCAGCCCGCCAAGCGCAAAGCCTCCCGCGCAAAGGCCAAGGCGAAGAAGTAAGATTCCGGAAAGGCCGCTCCCATGAAAATCCTCGTCATCAACGGACCGAACATGCAGCTGCTCGGACGGCGCAAAGCCGAGTTCTACGGGACGAAGACGCTCCCGGAGATTGAGGCTGATCTCCGCGCAGTCGCCGATTCGCTCGGCGTGACGGTCGAGTTTTTTCAGAGCAACCACGAAGGCGCGATCTGCGACAGGATCGCCGAAGCGATTTCGGGCGGGGTCGACGGCATCGTCATCAACCCCGCCGCCTATACCCATACGAGCATCGCCATCCACGATGCGCTGGAAGCCGCCGCGATCCCCGCGGTCGAGGTGCACATGAGCAATATCCAGGCGCGGGACGATTTCCGCCGGACGTCGCTCACCGCGCCGGCATGCATCGCGCAGATCGCCGGGCTGGGCGCGGACGGTTACGAGTTTGCCCTTCGGGCGCTCGTCCGCCGCCTCTCCGCCGCTTCCGGTCAAACCCGTTAACCAACCAAAATTCAACGCTAACCCCGGGTGCCTTATGAAAATCGATGAAATCAAAACGATTGTCAAGCTCATGTCGGACAACGATCTGACCGAGTTCAAGATCGAATCGGAAGAAATGACGCTCTGCCTCCGCAGGGCCGCACGCCAGCAATCCGCGCCCGCACCTGTTTTTGTCCCGGCTGCGGTTTCCGCCGCGCCCGCTTCCGCCGTCACCATCCCCTCCGCCGTTCCCGCCGTCCAGGAGCCGGTCCAGTCCGCCCCCGCGGCTGCCGGACATGCCTCGCCGGATCCCGCGAAAGTCATCGAATCGCCCACCGTCGGCACGTTCTACCGTTCGCCCTCCCCGGGCGCCGAGCCGTTCGTGAAGGTCGGGACCCATGTGGAGGCGGACACGACCGTCGCCGTAGTCGAGGCGATGAAGGTCATGAACGAGATCAAGGCGGAAAAGAGCGGCGTGATCAAGGAGATCCTCCTGGAGAACGGTCAGCCGGTGGAATACGGTCAGCCGCTTTTCGTGCTTGAATAACCACCGCCGGAGCCAGTTTCCCCATGTTCAACAAAATCCTGATCGCCAACCGCGGTGAAATCGCCGTGCGCATCATCCGCACCTGCCGCGAGATGGGCATCAAATCCATAGTCGTTTATTCCCAGGCCGACGAGGACAGCCTGCCGGTCCGTCTTGCCGACGAGGCCGTCTGCATCGGTCCCGCGCCCGCGCCCCAGAGCTACCTCATGATCGAGCGCATCATCAGCGTGGCCGAGATCGGCGACGTCGACGCGATCCATCCGGGCTACGGGTTCCTCTCCGAAAACCCGCAGTTCGCGCAGATTTGCAAGGACTGCAAGATCGAGTTCATCGGTCCGACCGCCGAACAGATGAGCGCCATGGGCGACAAGGCGTCCGCACGGGAGACCATGCGGAAGGCGGGCGTGCCCGTCACCCCCGGCAGCAACAACGTCGTGCTCTCGGAAGACGCGGCGCTCGAAGAGGCACATAAGCTCGGCTACCCGGTCATCATCAAGGCGACCGCGGGCGGCGGCGGACGCGGCATGCGCGTGGCGCACAACGACGCCAGCCTGATCCAGGGATTCCACGCCGCCATGACCGAGGCGGAACGCGCGTTCGGCAACGGCGACGTCTATATTGAGAAGTTCATCGAGAATCCGAAGCACATCGAGGTGCAGATCCTCGCCGACAAGTTCGGCAACGTGGTCTGCCTCGGCGAACGCGACTGCTCCCTGCAGCGCCGCCACCAGAAGCTCATTGAGGAGTCTCCCTCCCCTTCGATCTCCCCCGCGCTCCGCAAGAAACTCTACGAGGCCGCGATCAAGGCCGCCAAGGCTGTCGGCTACACCAGCGCCGGCACGATCGAATTCCTCGTCTCCGGCAATAATTTCTATTTCATGGAGATGAACACCCGCGTCCAGGTCGAGCACACTGTGACCGAGATGGTCAGCGGTCTCGACATCATCAGGGAGCAGATACGGATCGCCGCGGGCGAACGCCTCAGCGTCCAGCAGAAGCAGGTCGCGCTCCGCGGATGCGCCATCGAATGCCGCATCAACGCCGAAAACCCGTACTGCAACTTCGCTCCGTCGCCGGGCGTCCTGACGTTCTATTCCGCCCCCGGCGGTCCCGGAGTCCGCGTGGATTCGCACGTCTATGCCGGATACCGCATCCCGCCGCACTACGACAGCATGATCTCGAAGCTGATCGTGCATGCCGCCACCCGCGAGGAGGCGGTCGCGCGGTGCAAACGGGCGCTCGACGAGTATCTGATCGAGGGCATTCCGACCACGATCCCGTTCGAGCATTTCCTGATTGAGACGCCCGAATTCATTTCGGGCAATTACGACACCAACCTGATCGAACGCCTGATGAAGGGCGGCTATTTCGAGCAGCAAACCGCGATCCGCAAGGAAATCGCGAAATAACCATATCACCCCAAGGAGGCATGGACAATGAGCAATACGCAGCAGGCAGAGTCCGTTTCCACTGTCCCCGGCGCCTACGAGGTCAACGGCGCCGCCGTCGGCACGATCCGGATCCTCGACGGAGCCATTTCCACCATCGTCAAGCGCACCGTGCTCGGAATCGAAGGCGTGGCGCGCCTTTCCGGCAGCTCGCTGATCGACGACTTCGCCGATCTCGTCCGGAGCAAACGCATGCAGGACCGCTCCATCCAGATCGAGCACAAGGACCAGTCGATCGCGATCACGGTCGCGGTCAATCCCTATTTCGGCTACAAGTTCCCCGCCCTGATCGCTGAAATCCAGAAGAAGGTCTCCAACGCCGTTCTCGGCATGGCCGGCATCAAGGTCGCTTCCGTCAGCGTGGACATCAAGGGCATCGAGGAACGTCCGGCGGACAGCGAGTCCGAAAGCGCCGGAAAAGAAACGGAATAAAGGAGAACCACCATGGCAAAAGACACCAGCAAACAGGTCGCCGCCGAACCCGCGGCATACACGGTCCACGAAAGCGTCATCATCTCCCTCGCCCGGAAAGCGGTCGTCGGCATCCCCGGCTTCATCCGGTTCTCCGGTTCCTCCATCGTGTCCGACCTCGCCGACCTCGTCGGCAGCAAGCGCCGCTTCGACAAGTCCATCGTCGTGACCGAATCCGGCAACGACGTCAGCCTGGAAATCCTCATCGTCGCCGCCTACGGCTCCAATTTCGCCGAAGTCGCGGCCGCGGTCCAGAAGGCGGTCTACGACCAGATCGTCGACTTCACCGGCATGAACGTGAAGAGCATTGATGTGGTGGTCACCGACACCGAGGATGCTCAGGAAGATGAATCGGACGACGAGGACGTCATCGAAGGCGAAGTCATTCAATAACCCATAACCGGGGAGGGCGTTTCCTCCCGGAAAGGCGGATGCGGCATGTTCCAGTCAATTCGGCAGCTCGTGGAAAGAATCAGTTCCCTGGTCGCGGAAAGACCTTTTTCCTGCGGAGTCCTGACCGGGCTTGCCGCTGCGCTCGCCCTCATTTTATTATTCCTTCTGCTTGCTTTCCTCTTCCGTTCCCGCAAGCTCCGCTGCGTCGTGATCCCCGCCGAAGGCGGCGAGCTTCGCATCGACGCGAAGGCGGTCCAGGGCGCGGTCCGCTCGGTCGCGCAGAGTTTCCCTGCGTTCGACGTCCGGCGCGTCGGCCTGTACGGCAGGCAGGACGCCGTCGAGCTTGAGGTCGCGATGGACTTCAACGGCTCCGATGCGGACGTCTCCGTGTCGGAGCTGTCCGCGCAGTTCCGCGCCGCGGTCGTCCGGATGATGACCGAAACGTTCGGCATGGAGAAGCCCGCCAGGATCGGACTTGAAATCCTGCGATCCGGCGCGGAGATTCCGACGTCCGGCGCGGATACCGAAGCGACCGAATCGATCGCGGCGGAACTCTCGTCCGAATCCGAAATCGGGAAGCCATGCTGAGATTCCTGCGCGAGATCCGGCAGACACTGCCTCCCGCCTACAAGTACGCGGCGGCGGGGCTTGCGGCGATGATGGTCGTTTCCGCACTGCTGGAACTTGCCGCGCTTGCGCTGGTCATGCCCGTGGCGTCCGCGCTGGCGGCGCCGGATCTTCTGGAATCCAACCGCTGGCTCCATGCGTTTTACGAGTTTGTCAAGCCCTCCTCCCGCGAGGCGTTCCTGCTGCAATCCGTCGCGGTCCTCACGCTTTTCTTCATTGTCAAGAACGTCTTCGGGTTCGTGCTGACGAAATGCCAGAACCGGTTCTGCCGCGACCTCTCGGTGAATTTGGCTGGCCGCCTTTACCGTACCTACATGCGCGCGGACTACACGTTCCACCTGGAGCACGGCGCATCGGAGCTGATCGGTCGCATCATGCAGATGCGCGAGGTGGCGGAAATCCTGCTGATGCCGTCCCTCGTGGCGCTCTCCGAATCGGTCGTCTTCCTGTCGCTCCTTGCCGTGATCTTCGTGCTCGTGCCGAAGATCGCCCTGGTTTCGTTCGTGGTCTGCGGCACGGTCGTGCTGGTCTTCCACAAACTCTTCAAGCGTGTGCTGGACGCCGCCTCGAAAAAGCTCTTCGCGGCGAATGGCGAATCGACGCGTACCATGAACCAGAGTTTCGCCGCGATCCGCGAGGTGAAGCTGACCGGGAGCGAAGCGTATTTCGGCAGACGGCTGGAGCAGGCGCAGTTCAACATCGTGAACGCGGTCAAAATCCGCCACGACCTGGGGCAGCTCCCGCGTTTTTCCCTTGAGGTCTTCGTCGTCGCCGCCGCGGGCGGACTGGTCGCCGTCCTGACCTGGATGGGCATGCCGTCATCCCGCCTGATCCTGTACGCCGCATTTTTCCTGGCGGCGATGTTCCGCCTGATCCCGTCGGTCTCCCGGATGCAGTACAACCTGATCCTGGTCCGCGGAATGCTGTACGTGTTCGAACGCCTCAGTGCAGACCTGAACACGATCCCGGCGGAAAAGGTCCTGCCCGCCCCGGACGCTCCGGGCGTGCATTTTGAGCGCGAACTCACCCTGGAGCATGTCACGTTCCGCTATTCCCCGGACCGACCGGCGGTGTTCGAGGACTTCAGCATGTCCGTGAAACGCCTCGAATGCGTGGCGGTCGTCGGACCGACCGGCAGCGGCAAATCGACCCTGATCGACCTCATTATGGGGTTCCTGAAGCCGGAATCCGGCCGCGTGACCGCCGACGGAACCGACATCCGCACCAATCTGCGTTCGTGGCACGGTCGCATCGGCTACGTGCCGCAGAGCATCTGCCTCTTCGACGACACGATCCGCGCGAACGTGGCGTTCGGCGTGGAGCCGGACCGGATCGACGACGCCCGCGTGAAAAAGGCGCTCGAACTGGCGCAGATCGCGGAGTTCGTCGAGTCCCTCCCCGACAAGCTGAACACGCGCCTGGGCGAATTCGGCGCGCGCATTTCCGGCGGACAGAAACAGCGCATCGCGATCGCCCGCGCGCTTTATTCCGAGCCTGAACTCCTGGTCCTCGACGAGGCGACGAGCGCGCTCGACGACGACACGGAGACCGCCCTGATCGACGCACTTAATTCCCTGAAGGGCAAGCTCACGATCCTGATGATCGCCCACCGCGCCGGAAGCATCCGGCACTGCGACCGCCGCATCGAGCTGAACTGAGCTGAATCAACTCAGCGGTCAGCGTTTTTCCAAAATATCCGCGAACACGCGGGCGCGCGAGCAGAAATCCTCTTTTCCCGCGTAGTCGAGCGTCTGTTTCTTCAGCTCGTCCAGGCGCGGCAGCATCTCCGTAAGCAGTTTCACCAGTTCATCCTGCCTGAACGGGCTTTCCAGCACGGTCCCCGTGGCGTTCCGTACGAACGGCGCAAATCCGCAGATGTCCGTCGTGAGCACGGGCAGTCCGGCGGCAAGCGCCTCGATCAGCGCTGATCCAGCGGATTCGTTGCGCGCGGGATGCAGGAAGAGGTCCGCGCCGAGCATGTGGTCCCGGACGCCGTCGGTCTGCCCGAACATGACGGTCTGTCCGGCGATCCCGGCGTCGTCAAGGACTTTCTGTATCTCATTTTCGGGCAGTTTGCCGACGAGCCACAGGTGGATATTTTTCTTCACTTCGGCGGGCAGCGCCCCGACGGCGGCGATCGCGCGGTCGGTCCCCTTGTTATAGATGCTGTTCGAGACGAGGAGGACGACCGTATTCTCCGGCGTCGCCTGGTTTTCAATGCGGATTTTTGCGCGGACCGCCTCGGCTTCCGGTTCCGGCGGACGGCGGCAGGACGGGTCCATGCCCGGCGGCAGCAGGAACATCCGGTCCGGCTCCGTGCCGTATGCGGCGGCGTAGTCATGCATCTGGTTCTGCGCGATGCAGGCGATGCGCGTGCGGGACGGCGGCGCGGCGACGGCGTGTTCCAGGCCCAGATAGGCAGCGTAGCGCGGATTGAAGCGCAGGGCGAACGCCGAATGCAGCGTCGCCCAGTAGGTTTTCATGCATACGTCGGCGGCAAAATAGAAATCCGCGCCGGGGATGCGGCTCATCGCCACGGAAATGTCGTAGTCGCGCTGTTCGAGGCGCCGCCGGAACGCTTCGGCGAACTTCAGCATATTGGCGTGGTTGGAACGCAGCTTCGAGGCGGGGATGATCTCGATTCTCGTCCCGGCGGGCGGTTCCGGCCCGTCCCAGGCGGTCGTTAAGACGACGACTTCGTGGCCGCGCCCGGTAAGCTCCAGGACCAGGCGGAGCGTGTCGCGCTGGAGACCGCCGAACGGGTTGTATTTGTAGATCGCGAGCAGGAATATCATGGTTAGCCTCCGGTGAGGGGGAAGGAATCAGAGTCGAGGGCGAGCTTGAGCGCGGCTTTGAACGCGCTGGGGATGGCGGTTTCCGAGCGTAAGGAATCGCGCGGGACCCACTCGAAGCCGCCAGGCGGATCGTCGGTCTCGGCGAGATACAGCGTCATGTCCCATTCCACATGGGTGAAGACATGCCGCGTCGTGCCGGATTTCCTGATCCTGGCGACATGGAATGCCGTTTTCAGCGCGGTTTCGCCGGGACGCCCCTCCAGGTTAGGAAACTCATAAAGCCCGGCAAGAAGGCCCGTTTCCGGTCTCCGGCGCACCGCGAAGCGTCCGGCGGCGTCCCGCAGGACGACCACCGCATATTCTTTTATGGGGCGCGCCGCCTTGGTCTTGCGGACCGGAATCTCGTCCGTTACGCCGTTTTTCGAGGCGAGGCAGATGTCCGCAAGCGGACACGTCAGGCAGAGAGGCGCGCCGTTCGGCAGACACACCGTCGCGCCCAGCTCCATCAGGCTCTGCGTGAACTCGCTGCACTGTCCCGCCGGATACACGGCGGCAAGCGCGGCGGTCAGCTCCTTGCGTATTTTCGGCGAATCGATGTCCTCGCGGCTGGCGGTCACCCGCGACACGACGCGCAGGACGTTGCCGTCGACCGCTGGGAACGGCTTCCCGAACGCGATGGAAAGGATGGCGCCGGCGGTGTAGTCGCCGATGCCGGGCAGACCGCGCACGGCGTCGTAATCGGACGGAAAGACGCCGCCGTAGTCCTGCATGATCTTCTTCGCGGCGACCTGAAGGTTGCGGGCGCGCCGGTAGTAGCCGAGGCCTTCCCAGAGCTTGAGGAGCCGCGTTTCATCGACGACGGCGAGCGCGGCAACGTCCGGGAGTTCGGCGAGGAACCTGTCGTAGTACGGCTTGACCGCCTCGACGCGCGTCTGCTGGAGCATGATCTCGGAAATCCACACGCGGTAGGGCGTCGGGTCGTTGCGCCATTCCAGGTCGCGTTTCACGCGGAGGAACCACGGCACGAGGAGACCGGGCAACAGGGCGAGGAGTTCGGCGGGGAAATGTTCGCTCATGGCAGTTTCTCCGCGTAAAGGCATTTGAGGTAGTGCGACTCCGGGAAGAGCGCGGGATGGTCGGCGGCGTGTCCGGTGCGGGCGAACTCGCGGACGTGCGTGTTGGCGAGGACGACGGGAAAAAGGTCGGCGGCGGAGACACGGCTGGAACACGAAGCGAAGACGAGCGTGCCGCCGGGCTTGAGCAGGGAATCGGCGAGCGCGGCGAGCCGGGCGTAGGAATGCAGCGCGCGGTCGCGTTCGGCGGCGGATTTCGCGAAGGACGGCGGATCCACGATGACGAGCCCGAAACGGCGTTTCGCCCGGACCATATCGTGCATGGCCTCGAACGCGTCGCCGACGACGCCTTCATGCGCACAGCGGCGGACGTTCGGATGGGCGGAGTTCAGCTCGAAATGGCGATCGCACGCGGCGATGGCGTGCTTGTCGGCGTCGAGGCTGCACACGCTCGAAGCGCCGCCACGCGCCGCATACAGCGAAAACCCACCGGAGAACGAAAAAACGTTCAGCACGTCGCGCCCGGCGGACATCGTGCCGACGCGGGCGCGGTTGTCGCGCTGGTCGAGGAAGAACCCGGTCTTCTGACCGCGGATCACGTCCGCCTCGAAGATCAGACCGTTCTCCTGAAAACGGACCGGATTGGCAAATGACTCCGGCTTAACAGTGAAGACGACCGCGGGCTCCGGGAAAAACTGCCGGACGAACGGGCTGTCCTCCAGCGCGCGGGAGAGCCGGACCACGCAATGGGTCAGCCCGTGGTTCGCCGCGAAAAACGCGTCGGCGATGTCGCCCGCCCACGGCACGAACGCCTCGGAATAGAGCTTCAGGACGAGCGTGTCGGCATAACGGTCTGCGACGAGCCCGGGGAATCCGTCGCTTTCGCCGTTTGCGAGGCGGAACGCCGTGGTTTCAGGGGGAATGGCGTCCGCGCGGACGGCGACGGCATCGGCGGCGAGCTTCGCGAAGAGCGCGGCGCCGACAGGCGGTTGCGCGGGATCTTTCTGAAGAATGCGGACGCGGAGCTGGGAATGCGGATCGTACAGTCCTGCACCGAGGATCTTTTTCCCGTCGGGATCGTACAGGACCGCCACGTCGCCGGGCGCGGCGTCAGGCGGAGCCTTCTTCACGGAGTCCTCGAACAGCCACGGATGCCCGGCGCGGAGCGCGGGCACCGCCTTCTGCCTGACGCGGACGGCGATGCGGCGCGGCGCGGTCTGGCGCGGGAGGGATTCTGGAGGACGGATGAGCATGGCGCGGGGAAGAAAGAACGGTCAGTTGCGGAGGCGTGCGTACAACCCGGCGGGAAGCGCGCGGTCCGGCGCGGACGCTTCCGGGATGAGCATTTCACCCGATTCGACCTGCGCGGCGAAATCCGGGAACGCCTGCCGGAGCATCCGCCCGAGGGAGAACGCGGAGAAACCGGGGGAATGGCAGGTGAGGAGGATGAAGAACCGCCCCGAGGTGTCGAGGATGGTGCGGACGGACGCCAGCAGGTCGGCGATATCGGATTCGATCTTCCAGACCTGACCCTGCGCGCCGCGTCCGAACGACGGCGGATCAAGCACGATGCCGCGGTATTTGTGTCCGCGGCGCTGTTCGCGCGCGACGAACTTCATGGCGTCGTCGCAGATCCAGCGTATCTTGCCCTTGAGGTCGTTGTTCAGCACCTGGTTCCTGTTCGCCCAGTCGATGATGCCGCGCGAGGCGTCCAGGTGGCAGGCGTTCGCGCCGCCCTGCGCCATGGCAAACGTCGCGCCGCCGGAGTATGCGAAGAGGTTGAGCGTGTCGGACCCGGCGGGCAGGAGCGCGGAGGATTCGCGGAGCCACGCCCAGTTCCCGATCTGTTCGGCGAAGAATCCGAGGTGCCCGAAATGGGTCGGCTTGACCAGGAAGTTGACCTCGCCCCAGCGGATGATCCATTTCCCCTCGTCAGGCTGTTTCACGCCGCGCCTCCACGTCCACACGCCGCCGCCCGTGCTCTGCCGCTCGAACACCGCGTCGGCGGAGTTCCATTCCCTGTCCGGCAGGGTGGGCCGCCAGAAGGCGTTGAGCGCGGGACGGATGATCCGGTACGGACCGACCTGTTCGAGTTTGCGGCAGGAGCCTGTGTCGAGGAGGAGATAGGGGAGGATGTCAGGGGTGTTCATGGGTACGGATCAGAGGTCGGGATTTTCGGAGTCATAGATGATGTTTCCGCGCGAGACGGTCATGCGGACGCGGTTGGTCCTGGCGTCGAGGATGGTGATGTCGGCGCGCTTGCCGGGGCGGAGCTCGCCGCGGGTGATGAGGCCGAGGTCTTTGGCAGGGTTGGTGGAGACGCATGCGGCGGCGAGGGATTCGTCCAGGTTGCCGTAGCTGAGGAGGTGAAGCCAGGAGTTGTCGAGGGTCATGGTGGACCCGGAGATCACGCCGTCGCCCGTCCGGATGACCTCGGGCTCCGTATCGCCACCCCGGTTTTGCTCCAGCACGACGGCGTTGCTGATGACGACGATCTTGTCGGCGGGCTTGCAGCGGACGATCATGTTCACGATGGTCGGATGCAGGTGGACCCCGTCGACAATGATCTCGATGGTCACGCGGTCGTCCGTAAGCGCGATGGCAGTGAGGGAAGACGACCTGTGGTGGATGGCGGGCATCGCATTGAAGATATAGGTACAGCGGTGCGCGCCCGCCTCGATCGCCTCAAGCGTCTCGGATTCGGTCGCGAGACTGTGCCCCATGGACGGGATCACGCCGTGCTCGAGCATGAGCTCGACCAGCTTCACGGCGTTCGGCATCTCCGGCGCAAACGTCATGACCTTGATGCGGCCGCGCCCCGCCTCAAAAAGCTCGCGGGCGAACCCGAGGTCGACGTGCGAGATGTTCGCCGCGACCTGGTCACCGCATTTCTGAGGGTTGATGAACGGACCCTCGAGGTGCAGCGCCTGCGGCTCGGCGTACTGGTAGCCGCCCTGGATGGAGCCGCACATGGCGTCAACCTGCGCGATCATGGTCTCCCGGGGGAGCGAGACGATCGTGGGGAAGAATGTGGTGACGCCGTGGCGGGCGAGGACCCTGCTCATCTCGCGGAGCGGGTCCTGTCCATCGCCGCCGAAGACGGGCGCCACGTCCGCCCCGAGGCCGTGGATGTGCGTGTCGATGAATCCGGGCAGCCCGTAGGCGTCCTTGAGCTTGACGACCTGAAGGCCCGGCTCGTCCTGCGAGAACGCCGTCTCGCCGCCGATGGCGATGATGGTGTCTTTTTCGCACAGGATGCCGCAGCTTTCGATCCGTTCGTAGGGGGTCAGGCAATGGTCAAGCAGGAACAGAATGCGACGTTTTTTCTCCATAACCAATATACTCCGTGAAAAAAAGTGATACCATAATATGCACCCGAAATAATTTTTTTCAACATGAAATCAACAGGATACGGCAAAAGTCCGAAAAATCCTTCGTTTTCGACTTGCTAATTCGGAAAAATGGTGCAAATTAAAGATAGCGTTCTTCGCGATTCCGGCACCCGTCCGGCCTTTCCCCCTGCATCGCTCCGGCGTGCGCATCCCCCGATGCCGCTCCGGCGGTCCTGTATGGTTCGGTCGTCCGGCATTCCGGTCCGGGAAGGATGTCCGCGCCGTTTTTCGGGACGCCGGATGACGACAGCGATTGTCAACAACTTGTCAACAACTTGTCAAGAGAGCTGTATGTCGTTGATTTTCGCAGGGTTGTCCGGGCTCAAAAAAAGTGCGGAATTTTTCGGAAAATCTGCTTGACTTTTTCAAAAGTCGTGCATGGAATTCCGAAACAACGGAACGATACAGCGTTTATGCTCAAAACGAGGTGGAACAGGCGCCGCGGTTTTTCCTGCGGAAAGCCTTTTGCGCCCGTGGTTTGCGGGGCGTTGTGTCATCCGCGCCGGACAGGCTCCGGACGGTTCCCGCAAGGGCTGCCGGAGGCATTGTCAATAAGTTTTGAAAAACCAACCTTAAACGATACGCCGAGAACAGTTAGAGGAAGAAAAATGTCGCACGGAGAAAGCAGTGCCTCCGAAGTATGGCAGTCAGCCGTCGGATTCATCAGGGCGAAATCCGAAGCAGTGTACAAACAGTGGTTCAAGAAAATGGTGCCGATCTCAATGGATGACGCCCGGATCGTGGTCGGCACCTCGGATGATTTCTTTGCGGACATCGTGACGAAGAACTATGGCGACCTCATTTCCGAGGCACTGGCGGCAGCCGGGCATCCCGGACTGAAGATCGCGTTCGAGTCCGGCTACTTCGATCCCGAAGTCCCGGAGGACACCCCGCCCGAAGATCCCGATTCCTCCCAGGTCTCCATGACGAACCCATCCGACGACGACGGGATCGACCCCGACCTGGCGGGTCTCATCAGCAGGCATTCGTTCGACAACTTCGTGGTTGGCGAGGAAAACCGCTACGCGTACACGGCGGCGTTCTCCGCGGCGCAGAACCCCGGCAAGATCAACCCCCTGTACATTTACGGCGGCTCCGGCATGGGCAAGACCCACCTGCTGCTCGCAGTGGCGCACGAGGTCCGGATCCACAACCCGAAGGCGCGCGTCCGCTACACGTCCTGCGAAAACTTCCTCAACGAGTTCCTCGATTCGCTCCGCACCAAGACCATGTACGAGTTCCGCGAAACCTTCCGAAACGTGGACTACCTGCTCGTCGACGACGTCCACACGCTGGGCAACAAGACCAGCCTGCAGGAGGAGTTCTTCAACACGTTCAACACGCTGTACGGCCTCGGCAAACAGATTATCCTCACGTCCGACCGACAGCCCTCCGAGATACCCGGTCTCGAAGCGCGCCTCGTCTCCCGCTTCGTCTCCGGCGTGACCACGCAGATCACGCAGTCGTCGTTCGAGACGCGCCTCGCGATCCTGAAGCAGGAACAGCAGTGTCTGCGCATGAAGCTCGGCGACGACGTCCTGTCCTTCATCGCGGAGCGCATCTCCTCGAACATCCGCCCGCTGAAGGGCGCGCTGATGTGCCTCTCCATGTACGCCACCGCCATGAAACAGGAAATCGACCTGGAGGCGGCAAAGCGCATCCTGTCCGACCAGCTCGAAAAGGAAGCCGAATCCCGCGCGATCTCCATCGAGGAAATCCAGAAGGCGGTCGCCGAGTTTTTCGGCATCCAGGTGTACGACCTCACCGGCCCGAAGAAGCCGAAGAACATCGCCGAGCCGCGCATGATCGCCATGTACCTCTCGCGCAAGCTCACATCCAAGCCGCACCAGGAAATCGGGCGCGCGTTCGGCGGACGCTCCCACGGCACCGTGATTCACGCAGTGAAGCAGATCGAGGAAAACTCGCTCAAGGACGAGGAGCTCAAAGGCGTCCTGAACCAGCTTCAGCGCAAGCTCCGCGGCTGAAAACCGCGCGGCGGACCGTCCCTTTCCCCCAGGCATCATCTTTCCGCACATACCCACGCTCAAACCTTAAAGGATTCATCCCATGTCCGAAAATTGCACCGGTTCCTGCTCCACCTGCGGCTCCGCGGGTTCCTGCGGCGAACGCAAACCCTCCCGTCTCGATAAGATTAAACACAAAATCATGGTGCTGTCCGGCAAGGGCGGCGTGGGCAAGAGCACGGTCGCGGCATGTCTCGCGGTCGCCCTCGCGCGCGAAGGCATGAAGGTCGCCCTGCTCGACGTGGACTTCCACGGTCCGAGCCAGCCGACGCTGTTCGGCGCGGCGGACCGCCGCCTCGACGGAACCGAAGCGGGGCTCATTCCCCTGTCCGTCGCGGGCGTGAAGCTCGTCTCCATCGGTTTTCTGCTTGAGAACCCGGACGACGCGGTGATCCTGCGCGGCCCGGCGAAGATCGGGCTGCTCGGCCAGCTCTTCGAGGAAGTGGACTGGGGCGACGACCTCGACTACCTCATCCTCGACTTCCCGCCCGGAACCGGCGACGAATCCCTTTCCGCCTGCCAGATGATCCAGGGCGACAAGGCCGCCATCGTGGTCACCACGCCGCAGGAGGTCTCCCTCGCCGACTGCCGCAAGTGCATCAGCTTCTGCAACCGCCTGGACGTCCGCATCCTCGGCATCGTGGAAAATATGAGCGCGTACGTCTGCCCGGACTGCTCCGCGAAGCACGCCCTCTTCTCCTCCGGCGGCGGCGAAAAATTAGCAAACCAGGAAGGGCTCGCCCTCCTCGCGCAGATTCCGCTCGATCCGAAATTCCTCGCCGCGTGCGACGCCGGAAGACTCCCGCAGGGGTTCCTGGATTCCGACGCGGTCTCCGCCGAATTCGCCGGCATCACGAAAGCCGCTCTGGCGATGAATTCCTGATTCCGTCTCCGCTGTTTTCCCGCCGGACACTCCTCCTTTCCTCCGCGTCCGGCGAAAGCGGCGAAACGATGGTTCAACCCGCTGAAACACCTTGAAATCCGGAAAAAATGCGGCAAAAGGCAAAAAAAATGCGTGTTTTTCTAAATATACGCTTGCATTTTTGCGGAATCGAGGATATTTTATCCCGTCTAAGCATACACACCAATCTCCTATAGAAAGGCAAAAACTATGAAACCGGAATTCGTAAAGTACCTCCAGCAGGACTCCATCCTGATCGTGGACGGCGAGACGAAAAAGAAAGTGCTTGACGCCATTATCGCCCACGCCTGCACCCGCTGCACCATGGACGAAGACCAGATCCGCGAGGCGATCTGGAAGCGCGAACGCATGATGACCACCGGCGTCGGAAAGGGACTTGCTCTTCCTCATATCCGCATCAACGGCTTCCCGTCCCCGCTCGTGATCGTCGCCGTCTGCCGCAACCCGGTCTCCGACTACAAGACCCTCGACGAACAGCCCGTCTCCCTCGCTGTCTTCTTCGCTGCGGACGAACGCGATCCGGAAGCCTATCTGAAGCTCCTCGGCAGCATCTCCTCCCGCCTCAAAGAGGACAACGTCATCCCCAGCATCCTCGCGGCCGGCGACGACCGCAAGAAAATCTTCGACATCCTCTCCGCGGAATAACCGCTCCGGACCGGGTTTCCGGTTCAAAAGCGGTTCTTCCAACGGGGGTCTTTTCAGGCTCTTTGCCAGTTTTCGGGGTGCACGCCCCGGCAGCCGCCGGACCTTTCCGCGGCGTCCGGAGGTATGCGCCGTTTACGCGGGCGCGGATATGGATTCGCATTTGCAGCGGAAGACGCGCCGATCGGGCATGAACCGAACGGGAAACAAAAGCCGGAGTGATCCGGCAAGCAGGAAAGCAGGTCTCCATGGGCAGAAAAAACTTTTTCAGTCTGATTGAAATCGCGGTGGCGATGGCGGTCGCGGCGATCGGCGTCGCAGCCATCATGGCGCTTCTGCCGGTTGCCGTCAAGTCCACTTCGGACTCCGTCGGCGATACGCTCGCCACCGACGTCGCGAATTCCGTGGTCGCCCAGCTTGACCGGGCATCCTGGGAACACTTCGACTGGATCCAGAATCTGAAGACCTCGAAGCCTACAAAATTCACCGATGCAAAGGCAAAGGAATACGCGTCCATGAAAATGGATTCCGAGTCCTACCGGATCGAGCCCGCAAGCGGTCTTCAGGACGGACATTTCGCATTCCTCTTCGGTCCGCCGAACGAGCCCGCCGATTTCGCCGCTGAAGTCACCTGCTGGAGAGATACGCCCGGCAACCTCAAGTTCACGACCGTCAACGCGAAGACGGGCAAGGTCGGGACGCCGGTCCAACTGAGCAGCATCAAGTATCCTGATGGTTCGGGGAAAACCGGGCAGCCCTACGTGCGCGTTTTCATTGAAATCACCTGGCCGATGGCGAAGCCGTACTCGAAGGGGACCGGCACGGCGGCGATTTATCCGCGGCAGTCCCGCCTGTTCGTGCGCGAGTATCTCGACCCCGCTTACTATAAGGAAGAGAAATAAGGAGGATTTCCGATGAAAAAGCCTTTCACACTCGTTGAAGTCCTGATCGCCATGAGCGTGCTTTCCGTGTTCCTGCTCGGACTCATGCAGTTCTATTCCTCCACCGAAAGCGTGCTCAGCTCCGGCGCGGAACGCTCCGAGATGTTCGAACGCGCGCGCATCGCCATGGACATGATGGCGAACGACCTCACGTGCGTCTACTATTCGCAGACGGACGACGACCTCACGCCGTTCCAGAGCAGCACCACCAGCTTTTCCGTTTCCACGGTCCGCCCTGAGAAACTGAACCTGACCGCGAAAACCAACATCGTGGGCGTGAAATACGACTGGAACGAGTCCAAGCAGACGCTCATCTATTCCTACGACGGCAAGGGCGACAATTTCGACATCACCAAGGCGAACTGCGGCAACGACACCGAGCTTGTCGAGGGCGTGACCGATTTCAAAGTCAAGGCCTACTCCGAAGGAAAAAACCTCCCCGCGCTCGTCATAATCCAAATGGAGCTGGTCGACGCGAAGACGTTGCGCCGCATCAAGGCAAACCCGGACGCAAAGACGTCCATCCTCGAAAACGCGAACAAGCGCGAGTTCCGCCGCATGGTCGTCATCGACCGCGGACAGCCGAAACCGAAATGACCGGAAAGGAGCCAGTGCATCATGATACAGCATAAAAAACCTGTGACGAAGCGTATGCTGAAGCGTGCCGCCCGCGCCCGCCGCGAACACGGCATCGCCCTCCTTTTCACGCTCTGCATCCTCTCCATGGCGCTGATCGTCGCCATGATCTTCTCCTCCGGCGCATCCACCACCCGCAAGGTCGCCGCCGCGTACGTCGACACATCCTCCGCGCGCATCCTCGCGGACGGCATCGTGAGCCGCGCCATGATGGCGCTGATGCAGTCGGAAAACGCCTCCTACGTCTGCTCGAACTACAACACGAGCAAGCCGAAGAACAGCAACATAAGCGAATATGCGTCCGACTGGATCTGGAAACTGGAGAGGTCCGGTCTCTTCGAATTCAACAACGGTCCACTCCGCTTCAGGAACACCGCGTACTACGACGTCAACGATTCCCGCTGTCCCTCCTGGGAATACATCACCACCAAGAACGCCTATGGCGACCCCAACAACTCGACCGAACGCATCTTCGGACGTTACGCCTACGTCGCGATCGGACAGAACGACCAGCTGAACCCGAACGGTATCGGCAGAAAGGGCTCCAAGTATTATTCCGATTATAATGACGACGTTTTCAGGAAACGCCTCGGTCGCTGGACCAGCGAGCTGGATTTCAATTTTGAAAGCACGCGCAACAACTGGAATTATGAGGGCATCGTCAACCCGACGAACATCCAGAGCAAGTACTCTTCGATGTCCGACAACTGGGACGACATCGACCTCTTCGCAAACGATCTCGCGGGCGGCGGCAGCGCCACCCCGACCGGACCGGCGGCCCTTGAAAAACAGCTCAAGATGATGGTCGACCAGTATTTCGATCTCAACGGACAGGGCGAGTACAACAAGTACCGTCCTGACGGAGCCGCCATCGGCGACCTCTCGAAGCACGAGCTCGCCAGCGGCGAGGAATACCGGTTCCCGCTGATCCGCAATGACTGGAACTCCATCGACGTCAACACGCTGAGAAACGCGATCCCGTGGTTCCGGAACGCCGCGTCCGGCATCAATGTCAACCAGACTGTCGCGAACCTCATCAACTACAACGCGCCGGAATCCCGTCAGGCTGTGAGCGAAGGGGACTGGTACAACGGCGAGGTCTCGTACACCGGCAACAAGCGCACCCCGTACATCAACGAGGTCCACGCGGAAGTCACGGTCGGCGCCAACCTCGGCTTCCCCATGAAGGAGCCCTACACGGTCGGCGATCCGCCGAACGCGGTCCGGAAATGGCGCCTGTGGTATACCGACTGCACCTTCAACCACGAGATCACGCTCAACATCGAAACCGTGAACATCTACAGCAACCCACTGTCCGTCAGAAACCCGATCCCGATCGGCGAGATCAGCTACGAATACCTCGATCCGCTGACCGGCGCCCCGGTTCCGCAGGTCATCCGCTTCGACGCCGGCAGCCAGCCGTGGGGCGCTCCAACCGTTACGACTTCGGGCAACTACACCGTCTACACGTACATGATCGACAACGGTTCGGTCGGCAGCGTGACCACGCCGAAGCGCGAGGGCTACGACCGTCCGATCGGGCATGACGCCGATTTCTACCAGTATTTGAAAGTGCGGAACATTAAGGTCAGTCTCGACCGCGTCATCCTGCAGGACAACTACGGAAACGCTGACCTTGCCCTGATGCCGTCCCAGCTTCAGACCGGCCGCACGTTCACCGAGGAAATCGTGGTCGCCGGCGCGGGCGATTTCGGCAAGCACGTCTGGTTCGACACGCAGATCAACGATCCGCGGTACAACCTCGCGCGCAACCTGTGGAGCAATCCGTCGTTCACGGAGGCGGACGACACGAACGCCACGCTCGGCGCTTTCAACAGCACCGTAAACTACAACAAGAACGATCCGAACAATTTCGACCCGGGCGAGGATCCCGAGAACAACAAGATCTCCACAGCGTACATCAGGCACGGTCAGATGGAATCCCTGTGGGAGCTCGGCGCGATCCACCGCGGCGCTCCGTGGCAGACGATCAACTTGAAGTGCGCGTCCAAGAACGGGACCCGCATGGAAGCCTACCAGAACGGCGACGGGCATCTGCTTGACCAGATCGCGCTCGCGTCCAGCACCGACCGCGCCACCGACTCCATGCTCGGCCTGATCAACCTGAACTGCGTGGCGTCGTTCGGCGGCGGCAGCGCCCCGTTCACATTCAAATCCCTCTTCACCAATTTCCCGGTCTACCAGACGTTCGAGAACCTGGCGAAAAGCGGCGACAGCGGGAAAGTCAGCGTGATCCAGGGCAAGTCCATCGACTCCGAGGATTCGGACGCCGACGCATACGCCAGCGACCTCTCCGAGGCCGTGACCTACGCGCTCGCGAACGGCAACCTGCCGCGCCGCACCGCCGTCTTCCCGACCTCGTACCCCGCCTCCGGCTCCCAGATGGACCGCATCATCAAGCGGAACGTGCCGGACGCGGAAGCCGAGGAGGTCTTCTGCCGCGTGGTCAACCTGCTGAAATGGAACAAGCAGCCGCTCAAGCGTGCGACGATCCTGGTGCTGGCGCAGACGATCAAGGACGTCGGCGGCAACGTGCAGCTGGAACGCGTCCTCTCCGACAAGGACGTGGACGTCTGGCGCGACTCCGGGTTCCAGGCTTATGACAACTCGAACAAGAAGACCAATCCTTCGAGCGTATCCCCCACGACCATCCGTTCGACCTACGGAAAACGTACGGTCGACCTCAAACAATACGACAACTTCTATGACCAGATCACGGGCGAGGCGAAGCTCATCGTCCGCCTGGAATGGGACGAGTCGGCAAACGAAAACAAAGGCGCCTGGAAAGTTACGAGGAAAGAATATGCGGAATAACCATTTTTTCAAAACACAGATCCTGCTGGCAGCCATCGCCGCGGCTGTGATCGCACCGTTCTGCGCGTTCTCGCAGCAGAAGACCGCTCCCCGGACCGCCGCCTCCATCAAGGACAGCGACATCTACGTCCCGGACAAAGCACTGGAACCCTCCTACACCAGGAAGGAGGCGTCCGACATCCTGAAGGAGTACATCGCGGCGTTCGGCGACACGGACATGCCGCGCACCTACGAGGTGTTCGCGCGCAACCCCGAGAAGTACAAACGCATCGGGTCGCGCCAGATCAAGTCCGCCATGGCGAACCTGTACAGCTATGTGAAGGACTCCGAGATCCAGGAGGTGACGGAAGCCACCGACACATGGTTCAAGAACCTCTATAACAAGGCGCTGGAGCTGAATGAACCCGCGAAGATGATGGACAACGCCATCCGCCTGAAGAACGCGAAGATGTACGAGCAGGCGAAGACCCTTTACGACGAAAAACTCAACGAGCTGAACAAGTTCGTCAAGAAGACGCCGGACCGCCTCAGCACCGCCGAGCTCAAAAAGATCACCGACGCAAACCGGGCGAAACGCCGCGCCGAATACATCGCGTTGCGCAAGAAACAGATCATTGAGCAGGAGGAGGCCGCGCGGAAGGCGCTTGAGGAAGAGAACAAAGCGGCCGGTTCCAAGAAGAAATAACCCCATCCCAACGGGAGGCACGACATGAGACAGAAAATAGCCAGGCCATTCACGCTGATCGAACTGATCGCGGTCATGGGAGTGATGATCGTCCTCGCAGCGGTCGCGGTCCCCGCATACAGTTCGCTGTTCGCTGGACGCAAGACCACGCTCGCCGCGAATCAGGTGAACGGCGCGGTCATGGAGGCCCGTGCACACGCGGTTTCCGCCAAAGTCTACACCGCCCTCGTCTTCGCGAAAGACGGAAACGGATATAAGAGTTTCCGCATGGCGGAAGTCTACCATAACGCCGACGATCCGGACAGCACCTCCTACACATGGCGCCGCTGGGTCCCCGGCACGGCGTTCGTGCTCCTGCCCGAAAACACCATGGTCCCCGTCACGACCGACGACTTCGGCATGACCCCCGACGGCACGACAGGCACCAAGGGAACAAGCAACGCCCCGAAAGTCTCCAACCTGGCCAACAGCGGTCTTTCCGGCGGCAACGCCCCGGCGATCATCTTCAAGCCGAACGGGCAGCTCGCCGGGACCGGCAACAAAAACCTGGTGGTGCGTTTCGTGGAGACCAACCGGTACGAGGCGAACAAGAGCCAGACGCCGAAGCTCCCGCTGAACATCAACTGGCTGACCTGCAAGACAAAATTCCTCGATCCCGTGCAGTAATCCCATTTTCAGGAGAATAGTTTCTTATGCGTTTCCAATGTTCATCCTGCGGCAGAATCGTGGCCGTCGACGATATCGACGCCGGCATCATGGTGCAGTGCGGTCACTGCGGCAGCGTGGTGCAGGTGCCCCCGACGCGCCTTTCCCGCGGCTCCGTGATCGCCGACTTCATCATACGGCGCGCCATCGGTCAGGGCGGCATGGGCACGGTGTACCTGTCCCACCAGATCACGCTCGACCGTCCCGCCGCGCTGAAGATCCTCGCCGAATCCTACGCGAATAACGCGGAATTCGTGGCGCTCTTCATCAAGGAGGCGCGCGCAGCCGCCAAGCTGAACCATCCGCACATCGTCCAGGCGTACGCTGTGGGCGAGGACGACGGGCTGCTGTATTTCGCCATGGAGAACATCGACGGCGAGACGATGAAGGACGTGCTGGCGCGCGAGGGCGTGATCCCCGTGGACCAGGCGCTGAACATCATCCAGCAGATCGCCGAGGCGCTGAACTACGCCTGGATCGAACAGAAACTCATCCACTGCGACATCAAGCCCGACAACATCATGCTCACCTCCACCGGACGCGCCAAGCTCGCCGACCTCGGTCTCGCGCGCGTTACCGGCGACATGAGCGACGCGGACGACGACGAGGTCATGGGCACGCCGCAGTACATCAGCCCCGAGGCGCTCACCGGCGCCCCGATGGACGCCCGCAGCGACATCTACAGCCTCGGCGCCACCTTCTACCAGTTCGTGACCGGACGCCTCGCATTCGACGGCAACACCGCCGCCGAGATCGCGAAGAAGCACCTCACCGAACCGCTGATCCCGCCACGCTCCGTGAACAAGGACATCCCCGAGAGCGTTTCCCGCATCATCATGAAGATGATGGCGAAGAACCCGTCCATGCGCTACCAGGACGCGTCCGAGCTCATCGACGACCTCCGCAACGCGCGCCGCGGCAAGCTCGCCGGGCCGTCCACCGATTCCGAGGTCCTTTCCGGCGGCTCCAGGACTGCTGCACGCGTCGCGCGTCCTGCCGGCGGCGGAACCGTCCTCGACGGCGGAGGCGACCGCCAGAACGACCGCGCCCGCAACATCTACAACCTGAAGAAACGCCAGCAGGACGAGGCGCGGAAGACGCGCGCCGTGATTCTGGTCGCATGCCTCGTGCTGCTTGTGTCGCTCATTGCCGCGGGCATCCTCTTCTATTTCAACAACGCCAAGGCACGCGAGGAACGCGCCCGCAAGGAGGCCGCCGAGGCCGCCGAGCGCGAACTCCAGCGCGACACCCCGATGACGCTCGCCGTCGACGAGATCGTGGCGTTCTCCCGCGCCAACCCGACGGACAAACGCGGCCTGCTCGAAAAATGCGAGGCGTTCATCGCCAAGAACTACCAGCCCGGGAAGCCTAAGGAGGAACAGGCGCTGATGACGTTCCGCGCCGTCTTCCAGGAGGTCGACGAGGCCGTGATGGCATCCACGCGCGACCTGGAATCCCGCAAGCTTCGCAAGCTCATCGCCCAGCGCAAGGACGACGCCGAGGCCGCCGAAGAGGCGAAGCTCCGCGCCGCGCAGGCCGAAGAGGACAGGATCAAGGCCGAGCAATATGAGCAGCAGGCCGCGCAGCTCCGCAAGGAGCAGAGCGCACGCGCCGCGCTTGAGCTTTCCGAACGCCTGGTCCGCCAGAAGGAGTATTTCGCCGGACGCATGATCGAACAGACCCGCCACGACCATCTCGACCGCGTGGAAAAGGATTACGCCGACTGGTTCCAGAACCTCGACCGCCTCGCGCAGGATTCCGATGAGGCAGTCGCCGAGGTCGCGCGCCCGTACCGCGACTGGGCGAAGGCGGTGCTGGACAACATCGCCGGCGCAAAGGCGATCCGCGAGAACACCTACAACGGCAACACCATCCTCGCCGACACCCAGATCGGCTACGGTCCCTCCGGCATCTGCACCGTGAAGTCCATCAACAACGGCGTCGTGAAGGCCACCATGGTCGACAACAAGCCGTTCCAGTTCAATTTCGACGACCTGCCGCTGAAACAGCGCCTGGTGCTCCTGAAGAAGGGCGCCGGCGAGGCGGGACACTCCGACGCACTTTACTTCTACCTGCTCCTCTACGGCGATTTCGCCGGGGCGAAGACGATCGCCGCGGAAGACGACGACGCCAAGGAGATCACCGCGTACGTCATCGCCAGCTATTTCAAGCACGCGCTCGACAATTCCGACGAGAGGATGCGCGAGGAACTCCAGGCGAAATACGGCACCATGCGCGAATTCCGCAATGCCATGTCCGCCTGGAACAAGCAGAACAATCCCTGAACAAACCGGGGGCAACCAAGCATGAAGATCACAGAAGACATCGTCAAGGCGCTGCACGCATGCATCGCCGACGGCTACGATTCCGTCGCCGACTTCGCCAGCCGCGTGAACGTCAGCGCCAACACCATTTCCAAATACATGCGCCGCGAGACCGAGGTCATGCAGAAGGACACCTGGCTGAAGCTCCAGCCGCTCCTCACCGCCTACCTGCCGAAGGACGGCGACAAGGTCAAATACGAGATCGAGATGACCGCCGACCAGAAGATCCTGCTCGACGCGTTCGACAGCCTCCCGCCGGACGTCCAGAGCCAGAAGCTCATGGAGATCATCCAGCTCGCAAAAAAGCATCTCGCCGCCGTGGAAGCCGAGAAAAACGACGACTGACCCGATGCCGGATTCCGATCCGAACCCGAACCTCACGAAGTTCCTGGCGGCCTCCGGGGCCGCTTCCCGGCGGCATTCCGCCGAACTCATCAAGACCGGGCATGTGTCCGTCAACGGCGAAGTCCGCACCGATCCCTCCATCCGCATCGGACCCGATGACCGCGTGACGCTGGACGGAAAAGTCATTGAGCCCGTCCGCGCGTACGTCTATGTCATGCTGCACAAGCCGCGCGGCTATGTCTGCACCTCCGACGATCCGCACGCCCCGAAAAAAGCGCTGGACCTAATCCATATCCCTGGCGTCCGCCTCGTTTCCGCGGGCCGCCTTGACAAGAACAGCGAGGGTCTCATCCTCTTCTCCAACGACGGCGCATGGATCGAAAAGCTCACGCATCCGCGCCACGGCACGCGCAAGACTTACCAGGTGACCACCGACCGGCCGCTCACCCCCGCCGACATCCGGCTCCTCACCACCACGGGCGTCCAGAACGACGGCGAAACGCTCCGCGCTCTCTCCATCCGCGCCGAGGCGCCCGGTCGCTACATCTTCATCCTCGGCGAGGGAAAAAACCGCGAAATCCGCCGTATGCTGGAATCGCTCGACAACCGCACGCGCAGGCTCAAGCGCATCGCCGTCGGCGGACTCCGTCTCGGCGGCCTCCCGATGGGACAGTGGCGCAAACTCACCCCTGCCGAAGCCCTGCTCGCCCTTGCCTCTGCTTCCCCGGCGAAAAAGCCTGCTGCCCCTGTAAAGAAAACTCATGTCGGCGATTAAGATGAGCAGGGGAATCTTCCATGACATCCGCGACGAATTGGACGATGCTTACCGGGCGTCCCCGGCGTTCGTCCGCATCCGCCCGCCGGAGGCCGGCTTGTACTGGGTGTTGAGCTGGACCTTTCGTCGGAACGCGGCCGCGAAATCTATGATTCGTTCTGCTATGGTTTCGAGGATTCCGTGTTGGAACGGATGATCCCGTTGGTGTTTTCTCCGGGCGGCGGCTCCGGCGCGACGTTGAGCTTGAAGGATCGCGATACGGTCATCATGCGGGAAAGCGTTGATGAACATTTCGACGCATACCGATCCACCCTCGTGAAAGAGACGCTGTGCCATAAATATCCGCTTCTGCTCCGGCAGAGTGCCGATGTTCTATCCTCCTCAACGGAACATTCTGTTCTGGAGGACACCCCGATCTGCCAAGTGACCGATGAATCCCTCTGCGCCGAGGTCAACAAGCTCGAAGGATGCCGCTTCTCTCCGCACTGCCCTAAGTACGAGGATGCCATGCCCGTCGAATTCGACAAACTCTATGACGGACAGTTTATCGTTGCGCTCCGCCCGCCGGAGGTCGGCTTGTACTGGGAGTTGAGCTGGACCTTTCGTCGGAACGCGGACGTAAAATCTTCCGGCGGTTCTGCGCGATCTGCGACACGACGGAGCTTGTCCGCATGCCCCGGGCGATCGTATTCCGTCCGAACAGAGCTTCCGGTGCGATATTGAGCTTGAAAGAAGGTGACACGATCATCGCGCGCGAATCCGTGAACGATGATTTCGACGGCGCAAACTCCAACGTCGTCGTGGAAACGCTCCGCCGCATGTTCCCGGCGTTATTCCCGGAGACAACTGGTTGAGAGCTGAGAGCTTTTGTCTGACCATAACAGTAAGCGCCGGGAAAACACGGCGAACCGGTTTTCGCTCCGGATTGCAATTCAGCGACAACAAGTTTTTTGCCGTCAAAATCATTTTTTTTCAGATTTGCCCATTGTTTTTTTCCAGAGACGATGTATAGTAAATGATATCAACTGTTGCATGGGGGTGTCCCGGTTTCGACTGGTCGCGCTGAACGTCAACTGCATACCGAGGATGATCGTTGGCCTCGTTAATCATCGGTCAATCCAATAACTGCG
Organism: uncultured bacterium; assembly: GCA_902802585.1. Taxonomy (GTDB): domain Bacteria; phylum Verrucomicrobiota; class Lentisphaeria; order Victivallales; family UBA1829; genus UBA1732. The sequence continues at coordinate 4,441 of CADCMR010000007.1, read as the reverse complement.
AACGAAGAGTACGCACTCGCTGCCTGATTAGCTGCGGCGACGTCTTCTCCCCGACGGGCGCTGGGGGAACAAGGCGACAATCCGCGTCCTGGTTCTCATGGTTTTTCCGCCGCCATGGAACGAGATTTCAGACGGAATAGTCGCAAAGAAGCCCGTTTGCCGGCTCCCGGCGCGACGATAAGCATCAAAGGCAAAACATGTATGTAGACGTTGCCGCTATGCCTTCTCAGGACAGGGGTTCGACTCCCCTCACCTCCACCATTGCGTTTGGACGGGTTACGGATGTCCTGATATCCGTAACCCGATATTTATTTTACCATTTCACCCTCAAAACGGGCTTTTTTCTCGCCTTTTCAAAAGGAAGGCCGGAGAATCAGAGAACCCCAAAACAGTCCTTTTTCGGCCTTTTTTGCTCCTTAAATTCTCTGATTCTCTGTGGGGTCGGGGTACCGAGTCCTAACGAAAAGTTGATATGCCATCGCAAACCGGCATAAAACCGCCGCAACATGCTTGCAAATATTATAAGTTTGTCCCCAAGTTCGGACAGTGTAATCTGAACGCAACTATTTGTTTTGACTTTAGTGCTGCGATGTCAACAGAACAACGCTCATAATTATAGCATGAGTTTTCGCGTTATGACCTGGATTAATATTGTGCTTCCAACCTATCCAGCGAGAGGGCATGTTGAGCTTATATTGCAAGATTTCGTACCTGTTTCTGGTATGGTGAAAGCAGTTAAGCATAATCCAAGTCCTGACGCGGGGCATTTTTTAAAAAGTTGGGTGTCGGCCTTTATGCCAACGTCACAGAGAACAGAAAGCCCACTAGGCCGTAAAATGACTTCGAATGGTACGGCAACGGTTTTTTTTTTATCAAAATGAGTTTATTCGTTTGACAATGCGATTCTGTTGCGCTATACTTAAAACGAAGCTTAATACGCTCACTTTTTTTTGAGTACTCCATGCAAAATCTCACTGTCAAATTCTTTCCGCTCACGGCGGTGTTGGTATCGATGATCGCCTGCAAATGGCCGCAGCTGCTGACGCCAGGGAAAATTCTGGTCGAGCCGCTGTTGGGCATCATCATGCTCGGTATGGGAACGACGTTATCGGTCAGGGATTTTCGGTTGACGGAGAAACGTCCGCTCGCTGTGCTGACAGGGATGCTCCTGCAATTCCTGCTCATGCCGTTTCTTGCGTTTGTCATCGGGCACATGCTCCAACTCCCGAGGGAACAGTTCATCGGGCTTGTCCTCGTCGGCACGGTTGCAGGCGGCACCGCCTCCAACGTGATAACCTACCTCGCGGACGGAGACGTGGCGCTGTCCATAACCATGACCGCGTGCTCGACCGTAGCGGGCATCGTCCTCACGCCACTTCTGTCATCGCTGTATCTCGGTCAGACGGTGCATGTCCCGGCATGGGCTATGTTCAGGAGCATCCTGTACGTGGTCGCGTTGCCCGTCAGCCTCGGGATCGTGATCAATCGCCTCTGTCGCCGTCACACGGAGGTGTTGAACAAGGTCTGCCCCATCGTGTCGGTGGTCGGGATCGTTCTCGCAATCGGGATCATCGTCGCATTGAACGCCGACAAGGTTTCCGAGTGCGGGGCTTTGGTCATTGCGGCGGTGATTCTGCACAACCTTGCCGGCATGGCGGCAGGGTACGGATGTGCGCGGCTACTCCGGTGCGACGATCGAACATCCATAACCATCGCAATCGAAGTCGGAATGCAGAATTCCGGTTTGGCGGCAGCGTTGGCGCTGAAGTTCTTCGGCGGTGCCGCGGCATTGCCTGGGGCGCTCTTCGGCATCTGGCACAACCTTTCCGGAGCGGTCTTCGCCACGGGAGTGCGCCACCTCGCGGAGCATCGACGTCGGGGAAGGAACAACAGTTCTTCCAGGTGATTCGCGTATCGGAATCCTTACGGCTTTTTCCTTACACAAAGTCCACAAAAAAAGTTGGGGTCGGGCTTTATGCCGACATCACAGAGAACGGAGAACCGACCTGCTTCGCCGAAAAAAGCTTCTTTCTCTTATTTTTCACGGAACAATGCTGATTCTTCTTCCTCTATGAATGCATCCAAGTCTTCTATTTCATTAAGATAATCTAGACCACTCAATTCTTCAAATTCTTCAGATTCTTCTTCAGATTCTGGAACACAGGAATGCAATAATTCCTCTTCCTCATCTCCATCTTCCTCTATGAACGCGTCCCAATCTTCAGTTTCGTCAAGATAATCCAAATCGCTTTCTTCGACTAGATCATTTGGTTCTTCAACCTCAGGTTTTCTGTTGTTTTCTTCTTTGGGAACGCCAGCTTCGATAACATTCTTTTTGCTACCTATATCAATATGAAAACATTTGCGAAGTTTGTTTTGAGCTCTGTCATTTCCCTGTGTTGCAGCTTTGTGGAACCATTTTGCAGCTTTAGCCTTGTCTTCTTTGAGGCCAATTCCTTGATAATAGCATTCGCCAAGTGCAAATTGAGCTTCTGAATCGCCCTGTTCTGCTGCTTGACGATACCATTTAACGGCTTCAGCATAGTTTTTTTCGACGCCATTACCTGTATAATAACAATCGCCAAGCGTAAACTGTGCAATAACATTTCCCAAAATCGCAGCATGTTGGAGTTCTTTTATCAACATCTCTTTTTCTCCAACACGACGACAATGGAATCCGCTGGAACAGTCGCTAAAAGTATTGGTTCCGATTATAGTTCCATTAGGAATCTCGATTGAGTTCAAGCTGGAACAACCACTAAACGCGTAGTCGCCAATTTTTGTCACACTATCTGGAATCTCGACTGAGTTCAAATGTGAACAAAAACTAAAAGCATATTCTCCAATTTCCATCACGCTGTTCGGAATTTCGACTGAGGCCAAACGAGAACAGCGGCTAAAGGCACTGGTACCAATTTCCGCTATACTGTTCGGAATCACGACCGAAACCAAGTTGGAACATCCCCAAAAAGTCCCAGGGGCTATTTCTGTTACACTTATCGGAATCTTAACCGAGGTCAAACTGGAACATCCCCAAAAAGCTCCGGGGCCGATTATACACACGCTATCAGGAATAGCAACCGAGGTCAGGTTGGAACAGCCGTTAAAGGCATCGCTGCCAATTTCCGTCACGCTGTCCGATAAAACTATCGTATTCAGGTTGGAACAGCCTTCAAAAGCACCTTTGTTGATTATCTTAACATAGTCCGGAACTACAACCGATGTTAGACTTTTGTTCATACACTTAACGAGAACGTCTTTTTTTATAATCAAGTCCTCATTTAAGTCCTTATCGGCCTTTCTTATTCTAGGAGACATATTAGTTCCTCCATATGTTTTAAGGAATCTTTGGTGTTTGATTGTTTTGAGAACAGAGGATCTCTTTATTTCTTCAATCCATCCAGAATGGCCTGCGCGCCCTTTCTGACAGCCTCGACGATCTCCGGCGGCTCCAGAGGCACGGCCTCGCCCTTCTGCGACAGAATCCACGGCACGACGACTTCTGCAGGAACTTTCGGGATGGTACGATTTCGTCGAGGGTAACGGAATCAATAATGGCTTGTTTCGGGGTGAACGATTCCGGAAGCATGTACGCATTCTTGATCCGGTTGATCACGAAAGTACGCTCTGCTTTCCGCAGATGGCAGTATGCCTTAGTGCGCCATTCATGAAGATACAGGAACATGACGTGCGGGTCGATGTTGCGTTCCACTTCACCGCCTTGCTCCGCGTACACGATGTGCAGGCGACGGTGTTTCTGCCAGGCTTCGAACACGGTGGCAAAGACAGCGGGGTTCTCCGCAACTCCCCCCTCGGCAAACACCTTCAATGACTTCACAAGCGTCTTCTCCAGAAACTCCGGGCTGTTCGACTTCAAAATCTCGTCCACGGCTCTGGAAATGCGTCCGCGCACGGGTTCGGGGAAAATGTCTTCAGCAATGCGGCCGCCGATAATGAGCGCCAGCATGGCCGATTCCGAAAGATTTGCCGGGCAGTTGAAGTCCCAATTGCGGTCTTGAAGGTAATATGTGTTTGTCCGGCGGTCGAACTTGATCGGGCAGTCGAATTCGTTTCTGAGCGCGTCAATGTCGCGGTAGACCGTTCGAATACTGTACTTGGCGCGCATGAGCTTCCCGTCGCCGGTGCTCAAGTTATCATATTCGCGAAGCAACCCCTCCGCTGTCGGGCAGCTGTTCTTCTTCAAAAGCGAGACAATCCTGGCTATCCGGAATATCTGCATGTTCCGTGACACGGCAAATGGGCTATTTTCCCCGTTTTTTCGGGCCTTTGTCGATTTTTGAGGTGAAGATTTTTTCATTTTTCTTTTTTCTCCCCGAAGTTAACTGACGTAAGAAGGCAATTAGCTATGATATATTATACCCGCAAAACGCGAAAAAGTCAAATCAAAAATGGCCCGAAAACAAAGGAGACTTGCCATGAA
>CADCMR010000006.1 GCA_902802585.1 uncultured bacterium | reverse complement strand
GCCCGCGGCGCCGCCGCCGAAGCCGCCCGCGGCACCTGCGCCGAAGCCGCCCATGCCGCCTGCACGCTGTCCGCCGGCACCGAAGCCGCCCGTGGCACCTGCGCCGAAGCCGCCCATGCCGCCTGCACGCTGTCCGCCGGCACCGAAGCCGCCCGCGGCACCTGCGCCGAAGCCGCCGCGACCGACGCCGGCGTTACCCACGTTGCTGGAATTCTCCGAGAGGCGTTTTGCCTGTTTCATGCAGCGTTCCGCCAGTTCGTCGTTGTAGCCTTTCAGCACACGTGCAGCGGCGGCAAACAGGGTTGCCGCGCCGCGGTCGTTGCCGCCGCCCGCTCTGGTGAACGCCCACATGTCGTCGGGATTGCCGCTGCGTTTGCCGTCTTCGGAGATTTCGAACCGTTTCAGGCTGGGGTCATACTGCAGGCCGTCGGTGATGGTGGCGGCGTCGCCGAGGTGGTGGTAGTTGTCGAGGACCGAGTTGGAGAGGGTCATGGCGAAGTGCCCGAGCTGTTCGGCCTGGGCAAGGAAGTTCAGCACGCTGTGTTCGATGTACTGCAGGATGTCGGGCTTGCCGTCCGGACGGTGCAGGTCGACGTACCTCTGCTCCTCGCTCACGAACGTTTCGTCGCGGTCGTTGTGGAAGAGTTCCCACGCCATGATCAGGCTGTTGAGCACGTTCGTGTTTGCGCCGACCTCAATGTCGAAGTCGCCCGCGTCGAAGAATCCGCCCACGTTCAGTCCGGGGATCAGCTCGTAGGGCTTGTAGTGGGTGCCGTCAGGCTTCACCGCGGTCTCCTGCCCCTGGAAATGCCCGTCGAAGTGGTCGCTCGGCGGAGCCTGCATGTAGCCTTCCTTGAAGGGCTCGCCGTGCCAGATCCGGTACGCCTCATTGACCGTCATGTGGTTCATGTGGATCGGGACCCACACGTCGCTGGTGGCGTCGGTGATCGCGTCATATACGGAATCGTTGATGATGAAGTTGCCGGCCTTGTGGTCGCCGTACTTGATGAAGTAGATGCCGGGCTCCTTGACCTTGCTGAAGTCGAACCTGACGTAGTTGTACTTATAGAAATCGCCCCAGACGTCGACCTTGCCGGAATATGCCAGCGTCTCGTTGCCGTCTTCGCCGATCCTGTAGAGCTCGGCGGTCTCCAGCGGCTTGTCGTTCTTGTCAAGCTCGATTACGGCGACCTTGGGCTGGTCGGGGACGTATCCCACCTGGGAGAATCCGATGTTCGGCTCGCGGATCCAGCCGGGCACGGCGTTCGGCTCCACGGTCCAGGTCATGACCTTGCCGGTCTTTCCGGCGGGCAGCAGGGTGCGCAGGGTGTACCAGCCGTTTTGCGCGACGATGCGTCCGTCGAACAGCTCCATGGTGGAATCATCCGACGTGACCTTGATCATGCGTTCGGGCTCATCCGGCGCGATCACGAAGGATTTGCCCGATTCAAGCGGCAGCGGATCCACGAACTTTCCGGTGTCCCGGTCGTCGTAGGTGCGGAATCCCTTGTACTGCCGGGGCTTCTCCTCATTCGGCAGGACCTCGGTCTTGCTGACCGCATAACGCGGGAACCTGTTGAAACGGCCGTCCACGATGTAGGTCTTGCCCCAGTACTGGGACGGCAGGAATTCGAGGTTGAAGCCCGCTTTTCCCACCACGGACTCGGGCAGCGGCTCGTCCAGGTAGACCGCGATCTCGACGGCTTTGCCCTTCGCGGTCACCACCACGCGGGAATCGAAATTGTAGTCGTTGAAGCGCATCGCCACTTCGATCGAGTTGTTCGCCCGGTTCACTCTGCGCGACGGAGACTGCGGAACCAGGTCCCACTGCTCGGGCGTCTTGGACAGCCTGACCGCGCCGCCCTGGACGGTGCGCACGCCGTGGTGGATGATCTCGATGCCGGCGTTCTTCTCGTCGTTGAATCCGCCGGTGAACGCGTTGCTGAACACCAGGAGATTGACGCCCTGCCGTTCAAAGTATCCCTTGTCGTTCAGGACAAGGTCCTGGCTCTGCTGCTGCGTCTGGCTCTGGGGCTGCTGGGCCGAGGCCGGAACCTGTGCCTGTGCGTAAGCTGCGATCGCGGACAGCGCGATCGCGATGAGGGGGGAACAGGAGCGAATATTCATGCTGATGGTCCTTATAAGGCGGAGGAAATCGCCGGTTTATATGGTTGTTTGGAAAAAGTTGTATGAATAATGTTGCATAATATATACACGTTCCGGGCAAATTTCAAATGAAAAACAAGGAAAAGTCCGGGATACGGAGCGCGGAATGACACGAAGGAACCGCCACCGGCAAAAGTTTTTCTTCTTCGGTGCATTCGCATTCATTCATCGGGGAAACGGTTCCGTTGTCCCCGTGCGGCTTGGAGAGATGGGGTTTCCCCCGCCACCTTTTTCCGTTTTTTCGGCGGAATCGCGGTTGAAAAAGCGATTCGGACGTATATATTAGCAGTAATTTCTTTTGCGTCTCTTCGCCCGGATGAACATGCCATGCCGGAGCGCAAGACCTTTCACCCCACCCAGACAGGAAACAACCAACTATGAAGCTGAAAACCATGCTGAAAACTCTTTTCTGCTGTGCCGGAATGGCAGCACCGTTCCTCACCGCCTGTGCCGCGACGCCCGGGCCGCACCAATTCGAAGCGGGCGACAAAGCGTTCCTGCTGGACGGCAAGCCCTTCCTGGTCCGGGCGGGCGAGCTGCACTATTCGCGCATCCCGCGCGAGTACTGGGACCACCGCATCAAGATGACGAAGGCGCTCGGGATGAACACCATCTGCATCTATCTCTTCTGGAACTACCACGAGATGGAGAAGGACAAGTTCGATTTCGAGGGCGAAAAGGACATCGTCGAGTTCGTGAAGCTGATCCAGGAGAACGGCATGTACTGCATCCTGCGGCCCGGTCCGTACTCCTGCGCCGAGTGGGAAATGGGCGGCCTGCCCTGGTGGCTGCTGAAGAAGGACGACCTGAAAATCCGCACATTCAGGGACGAGCTTTTCAAGGAGCAGACGAAGGAATGGCTGACCGAGGTCGGCAAGCGGCTCGCGCCGTACCAGATCCAGAACGGCGGTCCGATCATCCTCGTGCAGGTCGAAAACGAGTACGCGTGCTTCGGGAACGACGGCAGCTACATGGAGGGCGTGCGCGACACGCTCCGCAACGCCGGATTCGACAAGGTCACGCTCATGCGCTGCGACTGGGGCTCCAACTTCAACAACTACAAGGTCGACGGCGTGGTCCCGTGCATCAACTTCGGCGCCGGCTCCAACGTCGATAACGAATTCCGCAACCTCAAACGCCAGTTCCCGAACAACCCGCTCATGTGCAGCGAATACTGGACCGGCTGGTTCGACCACTGGGGCAAGCCGCACGAGACGCGCGGCGTGAACACGTTCATCGGCAGCCTGAAGGACATGCTGGATCGCAACATCTCGTTCAGCCTGTACATGGCGCACGGCGGGACGACGTTCGGTCAGTGGGGCGGAGCCAACGCGCCGCCGTACTCCTCGATGGTGGCGTCCTACGACTACAACGCGCCGATCACCGAGGCGGGCTGGACCACGGACAAGTTCTTCGCCGTGCGCGACCTGCTGAAAAATTACCTGAACGACGGCGAAACGCTCGCCGAAGTCCCGGCGCAGAAACCGCTCATTGAGATTCCGGCGCAGAACGCGGGCAAGGGCGTGCCGCTCTTCGCCAGCCTGCCGAAAGCCGTCGAATCCGACGACATCAAGCCCATGGAGAAGTTCGACCTGGGCTACGGCATGATCCTGTACCGCACCACGCTTCCGGCGTCCGCGTCCGGGCAGCGGCTGAAGCTGACCGAACTGCATGACATCGCGCATTTCTTCATCGACGGCAAGCCGCTGAAGACGATCCTTGACCGTCGCCTGAACCAGAACACCGTGCATCTGCCGGCGTTCGACAAGGCCGTTCAGCTCGACATCCTGGTCGACAACAACGGCCGCGTGAACTACGGCGAGGCGATCATCGACCGCAAGGGCATCACGAAATCCGTGGAAGTGATCGGCGCGGACGGCAAGGCGACCGCCCTGCGCGGCTGGCAGGTCTTCCGCATCCCGTTCGACTACGACTTCATGAAGGTCGCCGCCGGGAAGTCCGGCACGGGCGAAGGTCCCGTGCTGTACAAGACCTCCATCAAGCTCGGCGAGGTCGGCGACACGTTCCTCGACATGTCGAAGTTCGGCAAGGGCATGGTCTGGGTCAACGGACACAACCTCGGCCGTTACTGGAAGATCGGACCGCAGCAGACGCTCTACCTGCCCGGCTGCTGGCTGAAGAAGGGCGAAAACGAGGTCGTCATCCTCGACACCATGCCGACGGAAACCCCTGAGTTCTCCGGCGCCAAGGTCCCCGTGCTCGACCAAATCCAGTCTGATCTCTCGCTCAAGCATCGCAAGCCCGGCCAGAACCTCAACCTCTCCGGCGAAACGCCCGCCGTCAAGGGCTCGCTCCCGAATGCCGAAGGCTGGCAGGCCGTCAAGTTCGACAAGCCGGTGCAAGGGCGTTACATCTGCCTCGAAGCCCTCAGCGAACAGGGCGGCAGCACGACCATGACGTCCGCCGCCGAGCTCATCGCGACCGACGCCGACGGCAAGGACCTCAGCCGCATCAAGTGGAGCGTCGTCTACGCCGACAGCGAAGAGACCGACAAGGAGAACAACAGCGCGGAAAACCTGATCGATCAGCAGGAATCCACGTTCTGGCACTCCGAATGGAGCGCGAAGCAGACGCCGCTGCCGCATTCCGTCGTGATCGACATGGGCGAATCCAAGCTCGTCGGCGGATTCCGCATCCTGCCGCGCACCGACCGTAATTCCAACGGCCGCATCAAGGATTTCCGCTTCTTCGTGAAGGAAACGCCGTTCAAGTTCTGACAATGAACGGAAAAAAACGCGCGAAAAACAATCGCACGATCGTCCTGAGCGACGAACAGAAAGCGCTTCTGGCGCGGGAGATCACGCCCGCGCCGGATGCCGCTTTGTCCCCGGCTGAGGCCGCGAACCGCGTGTTTCAAGGGGACTGCACGGCGGTCATGCCGCATCTGCCGGACGGTTTCGCCGCGATGGCGCTGCTCGACCCGCCGTACAACCTCACGAAGACGTTCAACCAATCGACCTTTCACAGCCGTTCCGAGGACGCCTACCGCGACTATCTGGCGAGCTGGATGCCGCTCGTGAAGCGTCTGATCCGGCCTGGCGGCGCGGTGTATCTCTGCTGCGACTGGAAATGCAGCGCGGCATGTTTCGAAATTCTGCGTCAGCACTTCATCGTGCGGAACCGCATCACCTGGCAGCGCGAGAAGGGGCGCGCCGCGGAATCGAACTGGAAAAATGCCTGCGAGGACATCTGGTACGCCGTCGCACCGCCCGAAGACGCCGCAATCTTCCATGCCGACGCCGTGCGCATGAAACGCAAGGTGATCGCGCCATACCGCGAGAACGGCCGTCCGAAGGACTGGAGCGAGGAGTCCGGCGGGAAATTCCGCCTCACCGGCGCTTCGAATTTCTGGGACGACATCTCGGTGCCGTTCTGGTCGATGCCGGAAAACACCGACCACCCGGCGCAGAAACCCGAAAAGCTCATCGCAAAGCTCATCCTCGCCTCGACCGATCCCGGCGACATCGTGTTCGACCCCTTCTCCGGCAGCGGCACGACAGCCGTCACGGCAAAGAAGCTCAGGCGGATGTTCACCGCCATCGAACAGGACCGCGACTACTGCTGTCTCGCGCTTGAACGCCTCCGCCGCGCGGACGCGGACAGGACGATCCAGGGGTATGAGGACGGCGTCTTCTGGGAGCGTAACACACTGCGTGTGTCAAAGTAGAGCGCGGCTCCGCTCGCGCACATATCCTCTCCTGTACCGTTGTGAAGCAAGGTACTACTCAATACACTATGTGTGTCCGAGCGAAGCCGGACACTACGACAGTGGAGGCGCAGCTTCCCCGTCGGAGGTCAGGTCTCGCACGGTGAAAACGCCGTTGTCGAACGTGATCTCGCGCAGGATGTCTTTTTTCGTAAGCGAGCCGACCACGAGTTCGCCGTAGCCGCGTGCGTCGAGCCGCTGGAATGGCGCATGAATATGTCCAACCACAGACAGCGCGATCTTTCCGGCGTTCAGGAGGGCTTCGGCGCGTTCAAAGTTAATCAGACGATGCCGGTATGATTTCAGTTTTTCGTTGCCGTGAAGCGGGAAATGCCCCACGCAGACGAGCGGGCGCGGGTCGTCTTTCGCCGCCTCGCGTTCCAGGAAGCCCGCCGTCTCCGGCGTCATCTCGCCGCAGGACAGCACGGGCGTGAAGGGTCGCGCGCAGTCGATCACGGCGAAGCGCAATTCGGATGTCTCGTACACGCCGGGAAGCGCCATGGGGCAGTGCTTCGTGAGCTCGGCGCGAAAATATTCAAACGCCTCACAGCAGGCGTGGTCGCGCACATAGCGGTCGTGGTTGCCGGGCGAATACAGGATGGGGATGCCGGATTCGACCAGCGGGCGGAGCTGGTTCAACGCCGCCTCGAATTCTCGCGGATCGGACGTGCTGACGGCGTCGCCGGTGAAGATTACGAGGTCGGGGTGCAGGGAATCCAGGATCGTGCGGACGGCTTTATCAATGCGCTCCATGCGGTAGTCGCCGTGCCGGCAGAACGTGGAGTTCATCAACCCGAAGAAACGCTTGTCGAGCAGGGCGCGCGGCGAGAAGACCGCGTGTTCGTGGATGTCGGAGAAAAGGACGAACTTCGTGCTCATACGGCGGTCAGGGATTCGCCTTCATCGCCTTCACGCTCTGATAGAAAGCAAGGGTCTGCTTCGCCTCGGCGAGAAACTCGGTCCCGTTGAAGAGCGACACGGCGCGCGTCTGATCCGCGATGGCGGCGTCGATGTCCAGCGCGAGGTAGGCGGCGCGCGCGGAAAACTCGCAGGAGAACCCCTCGCTGGAGCCGCCCGTGCCCGCGAATGACTTCTTCACGGACGCGGCGGCGGACACGACGTCCTGCACGGGGAGCCAGCCGAACGGGGCCTGTTCGAACGCGTAGGCGAGCAGGCGGGACAGCGCGGTCGGGGATGCGGAGAAATCCTTGAACGCCGCCTTGAGCCCGGCATTGAACTTTTCCAACTCGCCGGTGCGCTCGTAGTAGCCGAGCAGGAGCAGCCGCACGTCCACGTTATCCTTCACCTTCGCGGCGATCGCCTGCACGGCGGCGTTGTTTTCGCGGACGCGACCCGTGCTCTCGTAGACGAAGAGCTTCGCCTGGATCGCGATCTGGTCGTCGGGACGCAGCGCGAGGATCTTGTCGGCGGTGGCGATGATGACGGACGGCAGCCCGGTCTGGATCGCGTTCTGAAGGTCTTTGTGCATGATCTCGATTTTCAGCTGGGAATCGAAGCTGAACTTGCCGGACTGGAGGTCCTTGATCACGTTTTCGAGTTCCTGCGGCACGCCCTTCCACACGATCTTGCCGTCGTCCGCCACGATGACGAACGGGATGATGACCTCGGTCCCGGCGAACTCGGGGTAGACGTCGCCGTGGTCGTCGCCGTAGACGGGCATCCGGAACTTGGAAAGCTCCAACGCGGCGGTGCGCGTCTTGCTTGAGCGGGAGATCGCGTAGAACGAGGCGGGTTTCGCCTTGTTTTCAAGCGACTGCTCGTAGAGGGAGTCGACCATGCGGAGGATGTCCTTCGCGCCGGGCAGCGCGGGATCGAAGAAGAGGAAAACCTGGAGCGAGGTCGCGGTTTTCGGGACGGTCCCGGTCACGAGCTGGAGCTTGCCGAGATCCTTTGCCGGGGTCACGATGCCGCCGACCTCCGCGGCGGAAATCCCCGCGGCGGACGCCAGAAGAAGTCCGGCGAGCATGGCTGAAAAGAATGCGTGTTTCATGCGTTGAAGTCCCTTTCTGGTTCGGTTTCCGGTTCGGATTCCGCCGCCTGCGCGACGGCGTGCACGGTCTGCGCGTCCTGCGCCGGAAGATCCGCGTTGCCGTTTCCTCCGCGACGTCCCCCGCGATGACCGCGGCGGCGTTTTTTCGGCGCGCCGGAAGAACGCACGGGGAGCGGGCAGCTGTCCTCGAAATCGGGGATGTGCCAGGCGGCGATGTTCTGGATGATGGCGAATTCGCGCGCGCCGGGATAGCCCTTGCGGTCGGCGAAGGAGTGCAGGCGGCGATGCGTCTTGAACCGTATCTGCATGAGGAGGTTGTTGACCGCGTCGGACGTGGTGCGGTGGGTCAGGACGAGCGGGTGGAACAGCCGCAGGATGATGCGGCGGAGGTCGCCCTCGACGCCCAGATAATAATCCCAGAGGCCGCCGCGCCCCTCCTGTCCGAGTTCGGTCTCGGCGAACGGCAGCGCGACCATGGCGACCGCGGTGGACAGGCTCGCACGGAAGACGCCGGAGCGGATGCGTTCGCCCCGGAGTGCAAGCAGTTGAAGCGTGTAGTCCATTTCCGGCGTCTCGAAGACGGCGTCCAGTTCCGGCAGATAGTAGTGCAGGAATCCGTAGTCGTGGAACGCCTTCAGGATGGAGCCGGTGTAGGAGTTGCGGAGGATTTTTTCGAGCTCGAGCGAGAGGCGCGACGGCGACGCGTGGAGGATCAGCTCCAGCGAGGCGCGCACGGCTTTCCCGGTCTCCGGCTCCATCGTGAACCCGTACTGACCGACCAGCTTGATGGCGCGGAGCACGCGGACGGGGTCTTCCTCGAACCGCAGCGTCGGGTCGCCGATGGTGCGGACGATGCCGTCGCGGAGGTCGCTCACGCCGAGCCCGGTGTGGTCGACCAGCCTGTCGTCGATAGGGTCGTAGAAGATGGCGTTCACGGTGAAATCGCGCCGGAACGCGTCGTCGCGCGAGGTGCCGAACGCGTTGTCGTGGAAGATCATGTTTTCCGGGGCGTTCTCGCAGCGTTTCGGGCGGTCTGCCTGGTCCTCCTGGTCGGGGCGCTTGCGGAACGTGCTGATTTCGGTGATGTCGCGTCCGCGGATGAGGTGGACCAGGCGGAAGCGCTTGCCGATGATGAGCGTGTGGCGGTCGCGGAAGACGCGGCGGACCTCTTCGGGCGTGGCGGCGGTGGAGACGTCGTAGTCCTTCGGGACACGGTCGAGCAGGATGTCGCGGACCGCGCCGCCGACGAGGTAGGTCTCGAAACCGGCGGAGCGCAGGCGTCCGATGACGTCGATGATGTAGGGGTCGATTTTATTTTTCAGGAGCTTTGACATGCGTGGATATCAGCGGGAGATCGGGGAGAAGTGTTTCTGGAGGATCGTGTCGACGCCATCAAGCGAGGGGTCGCGGTCCGGGTAGTCGGCGTTGAAGTGGAGGCCGCGGCTTTCCTTCCGGCTCATGGCGGAGTCGATGATGAGCTCGGCGACGGTGGCGAGGTTGCGGAGTTCGATCAGGTCTTTCGTGAGGTGGAAATCCCAGTAGTACTTGTCGATTTCGCGGCGGATGTTCACGATGCGCGCCTTGGCGCGTTCGAGGCGTTTGTTGGTGCGGTAGATGCCGACGTAGTCCCACATGAACCTGCGGATCTCCTCCCAGTTGTGGGTGATCACGACCTGTTCGTCGGAGGATGTGGCGTCGCCGCTGGACCACGGCGGGGCCTTGTGGTTGTCGAGCCCCTTGCGGAGGTCGTCGAGGTTCGCCATGATGTGCTCGGCGGCGTTCGCGGGGACCACGAGCGCCTCGAGGAGGCTGTTGCTGGCGAGGCGGTTCGCGCCGTGGAGGCCGGTGCAGGCGGTCTCGCCGACGGCGTACAGCCCGGGGATGCCCGTATAGCCGTTCACGTCCGTCTTCACGCCGCCGCAGCTGAAATGCGCCGCCGGGACCACGGGGATGAGGTCGCGCGACATGTCCACGTCCGCCTCCAGGCACTTCGCGAAGATGTTCGGGAAACGCCTTTGCAGGAACTCGCGGTCGTGATGCCGCATGTCGAGCCAGGCGCAGGTCTGCCCGGAGCGTTTCAGCTCGTTGTCGATGGCGCGCGCCACGACGTCGCGCGGAGCGAGGCTTTTCATCGGGTGGTAGTCCTGCATGAACTCGACCGGCTCGCCGCCGTCGCGCGAGATCTTCAGCACGCCGCCTTCGCCGCGGAGCGCCTCGCTGATGAGGAACGACCTCACTTTCGGGTGGAACAGGATGGTCGGGTGGAACTGGTAGAATTCCATGTTCGCGATCCTGGCGAACGCGCGGTAGCCCATGGCGACGCCTGCGCCGCAGGCGACGTCCGGGTTGCTGGTGTAGAGGTAGACCTTTCCGCAACCGCCGGTGGCGAGCGTGGTGGAGAGGGCGGTGATCGCGACGACGGCGTTCTCGCGGCTGTCCAGCGCGTATGCGCCGATGCAGCGGTTTTCGCCCATCCAGCCCATGTGCCAGGTGCTGATGAGGTCGATCGCCACGTGGTATTCGAGCACGTGGATGTCCGGGTTGGCGCGGCAGGCGGCGATGAGGGAGCGTTCGACCTCCTCGCCCGTGATGTCGCCCGCGTGGAGGATGCGGCGCTTGTGGTGACCGCCCTCGCGTCCGAGGTCAAAATCGCTGTGCCCGGCCTCGGCGGGGGCCTTGCCCATCTCCTCGCGCGTGGTGAAGTGCGTGCCGATGTCGTTGATGAGCCACTTGATGCGCTCGGGACCGCGCCGCACGATGTCCATGACCGCCTGCGGGCTGCACAGGTGCGCCCCGGCCTCCAGCGTGTCCGCGAGGTGTTCCTCGAAGGTGTCGCCGACGTCGGTCACGCAGGCGATACCGCCCTGCGCCATCTTCGAGTTGCAGTCGTCGATGGAGCTTTTCGTGATGATGCCGATGGATCCGGCGTGATGTTCCGCGAGCATGAGGGCGGTGGAAAGGCCCGCCAGGCCGCTGCCTATGACCAGATGGTCGAAATAACATTCCTTGGCTGTCTGCATTTTTTTTGTCCAAAATCACAAAAGCGATTTTTAATTTCAACAAACATGATATAAATTACATTGCAAACCTGTTTTTTTCCAGTCTTTTTCACGCGAACTTTAAACAAAAGGCGATTTTTCATGAAAGAAAGCCGTTTTTCGATATATTTCCGCCCGTTCCGGCCCGATTCCGCGACGCCGGAGGAACTGGCGTTCCGCGTTTCCTGGAAGCGCACCGTGCGCGACCTGCTGGTGCTGGCGCTGACCGGCATGGCGCTGACTACGGCGTTCCCCGGCGTCGGGTTCCAGCCCGCCGCATGGGTGTGCATCGCGCCGCTGCTGTGGCTCTGCGCGGACGTGTCGAAACGCCGCGCGTTCGCCTACGGCATGACGTGGGGGTATTTCTGGAGCCTCACGAGCACGTTTTTCCTGCGTGAGATCAATATCGCGATCCCGTTCGTCTTCGGCGCGGTGCTGGGCGTCTTCATCGCGTTCTGGGCCATGCTGATCCCGGTCGTGTGCCGGAGCCTGCTGGTCCCTCCGGAGGTGCGCGTGCGCGGCGCGGCGGCGGTTGCGGCGTATCCGCGTTACCAGTCCCGCGACGAGATTCTGGCGATGTTCACGCTGGCGGCGTGGTGGGTGATCCTGGAGTGGATCCGGTCGTGGATCTTCACGGGGTTCCCGTGGAACCTGCTGGCGGCGACGCAGTGGAAAAACCTGAACCTGATCCAAATCTGCGAATACACGGGCATCTACGGTCTGAGCTTCCTGGTCATCCTTGTCAACATCGCGCTCTTCTTCACGGCGAAGGACCTGCTGTCGGTTTTTCGCGGGGCGAAATACCGCCGTCCCTTCACGCTCTACGCCGCGCTCGCCATCGTTGCCGCCGCCGCTTTTTCCGGCATGGGCGTCTGGAAGAAATACAGCCGGGCGTACGCGCCGGAGAACGTGACGGAATACAAGGTGGGCGTGGTGCAGCCGGATTTGTCGCAACGGCGTTCCGGCGGCGACGAAAGCACGCGGGAGGCGCTGGACGTGTGTGCGCGTCTGTCCGAGAACCTGATCGCCGACAAAAAGGCCGCGGAGGCCGTTTCCGCCGAATTCGATTCCATCGCTGTCAGTCCGCCGCCCGTGCTCCAGCTCATTGTCTGGCCGGAGACCGCCGTTCCGACCGCCTACTACGGCGGAGGTCCGGTTGCCGCGGAGTACCGTTCCCGTGTGCGCCGCATGATCCGCGAAAGCGGCACGCCGTTCCTGGTTGGCACGCTCTCCTACGACAACATCCGCAGCAACACCGAGTTCGACATGTTCAATTCGGCGCTCCTGCTGAAGGAATTCCCCATGACCGGAGGCAGCATCAAGTACGATGCGGACACAGCGGGCCGTTACGACAAGGTCCACATCGTGCCGTTCGGCGAGTTCATCCCGCTGAACGACAAGTTCCCCGCCATCGGCAGGCTGGTCGGCATGGGGCGCAACCTTACGCCCGGAAAGGAGTTCCGTCCGGTCGACCTCACGAAGGACGTGCGCGCCGGGATTATGATCTGCTACGAGGACGTCTTCGCCTACGCCGCGCGCGAATTGGTCCGCAACGGCGCGAACTTCCTGCTCGTCATCACGAACGACGCGTGGTACCCGACCAGCACGGAGCCGGAACAGCACTACGCGAACTCCGTCCTTCGCACGGTCGAAACGCGCCTGCCCATGCTCCGCTGCGGCAACTCCAACTACAGCGTGCTGATCGACCAGTTCGGGCGCACCGTGGACAGCGTGACGAAGCGGATCGACCCGGCAACCGGCGACACCGAGCTGACACCGTCGGAACAGAAGGCCGCCTCGGCGGTCATGACCGTGAAGGTGCCGAAACATTATACGCCGACCTTCTACGTGCGCTTCGGAAACGTGTTCGTGCTGGTGCTGTGGGTGATCTTCGCGGGCGGCATGGCGATGGTCCTGCGGAACAACTGGCTCTTCCGCAAGAACGCGGACAAACCCGAGGCGTAAACGCGGAATCAGAGGGCGGCAAGCAGCGCCGAGGCGTCGCGCAGGACCTGTTCCGGCGACTCGAAGCGGACGGCGTTCCAGCCGAGTCCGCGGGCGTGTTCGATGATCTCGGCGCGGTCGTCGAAGAAGACGAGCGGGCGTCCGTAGCGGCGTTCGAAGGCATCGAACATGACGCTGCCCTGAAGCTTGAACGCGCCCGCCGAGAAACTGTAGATCCCGCCCGTGACCAGATGCACGAACTTGCAGTATTTGAAGACTTGATCCAGGTGGATCGGGGAGATGTCGGACATGAACGAGAACCGTGCGCCGCGTGCGGCAAGCGCGCGGACTGTCTCAAGCATCCCGGGCATCGGTTCCTGAACGCAGCACCGCCAGGCGTCGAGCAGGTACTGCCGGGTGCGGCGGTGTCCGGTGAAGTCGTCGAGGCGGTCCAGAAACTCCGGGACCGTGATGCGTCCGGTCTCCATCGCCGCGCCGTGCTCCCACAGCCGCCCCACGGCTCCGGAATCGCTCGGATCGATGTCGAAACGACGATACATCTCGTCGAAATTCAGCTTCATGCTGACGTTTCCGATGTCGAGCGCGATTATGGGCGCGGAAATGCTTTTTGCCGTATTCGTGCTCATGCGAGGGTTCCCTCCGCGATTTTGATGGCAAGCAGTTCCAACGCGATTCGGGCGTTCCCGCCGGATGACACGATGGCGCGGTTGGCGTTGACCAGTTCGCGGAACGCCAGGACCAGTTCGCGGTCGGTGAAGCGCCGGGCGTTTTCCCACGCCTTGAACGCCCGGAACGGGTGCATGGAGAAAAGCGGGGACTTGACGGGCGGCGGCGACTGCTTGTAGCGCTCGTTCATGCGGTAGAAATAATCGGAGGAGGCGTCCTCGGGGATGCCGAGCTTGACGCCCTCGCACTTGACGGAGGCGAGGTTGCGGAATTCGCCCATGACGGAGTATATCAGCACGATCTCCGGCTTGGACGAGCCCTTGTCCTGCTCCAGGTGCTCCATGATGCTCGGGATCAGCTCCAGCGCCTTGCGGGAGTTGCGTTCCACCAGTGCGGACGAAAACGCCCAGGCGAGCGTTTCCGTGGCGCGGCTGCACACCTCGCGGCAGTCGGCGAACGTCACGACGGGCTTGTCTCCTGCGTAGGTCAGGAGCTTTTCGATTTCGTTCCCGAGGCGCGCCTCGTCCGCGCCGATGGTCTCCGCCAGGAACGACGCGGCGGCGTCCTCAATGCGTTTCCCGCGGTCCATCACAATGGACTGGATCCGGTGGATGAGCTGTTTGGCGAACCCCTTCGACTTCGGGTCCGCCTTCTCGAACCATTCGAGCCTGCCGCCGGAGGATTCGCACGCTGCCGCCGCGACCTTGTAGAACGCCTTGCGGCGGTCAAGACCGGGACCGTCGATCACGAGCGTGATGTCGGCGGGGATGCCGTCCTGGAGGAACGCCGCCAGGCGGTCGAGCCGCGACGGCTTTTTCTTGGTCGTCGGTT
This sequence comes from uncultured bacterium, assembly GCA_902802585.1. GTDB lineage: Bacteria > Verrucomicrobiota > Lentisphaeria > Victivallales > UBA1829 > UBA1732. Next base: position 91,529 of record CADCMR010000006.1, on the reverse strand, counting down.
CGGAGAACGCCTCGTCGAACTTCAGGAAATGCTTCAGCCAGACGGTCTTCTCGCTGGAGAAGAACGCCGGGGAGTCCAGCGAAAGCAGGAGCTTGTCGAGGACCTGGGGCGCTTTCTCGTTGTCCGAGTCGCCCCGGATGATCTCCAGCGACGGATTGTCGTCCGGCGGGTCGCCGCAGAGCGCGCGCATCATCTCGTTCGCGCGCTCCTTGACCGCGTAATCCTCGTTGCCGGAAATCAGGTAGAAAGCGCCCATGGGAGTCAGTCGATGCCGGGAATGAAGGTTTCTTTGCCGGTGAGGGCGGCGATGGTCTCCACGATCAGGTCGACCGCGGACTCCACGTCGCGCAGGTCGCAGATTTCGGCGGGCGTGTGCATGTAGCGGTTCGGGATGCTGATCAGCGCCGTCGCCACGCCGCCGCGCGTCATCTGGATGGCGGCGGTGTCGGTGCCGCCTGTGGCGCGGTGACCGGTGGTCATCTGGTACGGGATCTTATGCTTCGCAGCTGCCTTCAGGATACGGTTCAGGAGCGGCGGATTGTTGTCGGCGTTGCGCTGGAGTTCCGCGCCTCCGCCGAGCTTGATGTCGCCGAGGAGTTCGGGCTTGATGCCGGGGACGTCCGTAGCGAATCCGACATCGACCGCGATGGCGGCGTCCGGGTTCACGCCGAACGCGCCGGTGATCGCGCCGCGGAGGCCGAGTTCCTCCTGCACGGTGCCGACGCAAGCGACGCCGACTTTGATCTTGCGCTTGGAGAGCTGGCGGAAGGCTTCGGCGATGACGAACGCGCCGATCTTGTCGTCCAGGCTCTTCGAGTGGATGCAGGTCTTGCTGAGCATCTCGAAATTGCGCGCGAACGCGACCGGATCGCCGACCTGGACAAGCTTCGCCGCCGCCTTCTGGTCCGCCGCGCCGATGTCGATCCAGAGGTCTTCGATCTTCGGTACCGCCTTGCGTTCGTCCGGGGTCTGCAGATGGATCGGCTTGCGTCCGATCACGCCGGGGATGTGGCCTTTTTCGGTGAGGATTTCGACGCCGGTGCCGGGGAGCGTGAGCGGATCAATGCCGCCGACGGGACGGAAGGAGACCAGGCCCTGCGGCATGATGCTGACGACCTGGAATCCGATCTCGTCGTAGTGGCCGGACAGCATGAACTGGAACTTCGCGTCGGGATTGAGGCGCGCGATGGTGTTGCCGAGGACGTCCGTGCGGATGTCGTGCGCAAACGGCTTGAGGTAGTCGCGGTAGACTTTCGCCTGCTCGAACTCGAACCCGGAGGGTCCGCAGGTCATCAGGAGTTCTTCGAGGAACTTTTTCGCTTTTGCGTCGATCATGGTGTTATCTCCAAACGTTGTGAGGGTTGATGTGTCGGATTCGGGGGGATCACTGTTCCAGTGCGGATGCGTCCAGCGGCACGCCGAGTTCGCTGTAGGTGCGCGCTTCGCCTTCCGGCTTGCCGTCTCGGAAGAAACTGTCGCTCGCGATCATGCCGTTTTCGTGGAAGTTGCGTGTCAGGCCGTGCAGGATCTTTTCGCCTTTGTCGTTGTATTTGAACTCGTGAATGGTCTTCGGGTAGCCGCTTTCGGGGAAACGCTCCATTTCCGACGTGACGTCCGCGTCCTTCGCGAGTTTTTCATAGATTTCCGTGGCGCGGTCGAAATCGTTTTTCAGCAGGCAGGCGCGAAGATCCTGGGCGGTCTGCATCCCCTGTCCGGGCGGCTGGTCTAGCGCCAGGAACGCCGCGCGGTTCACGATGTCGGCGGTTCCGGTCCCGCTGCCGGAGCTGTTCTTGTCCTGATGGAAGAAGAAGCCCACGAAGAGCACGGAGGACGGATTCTCCGGAAGGTATTTCGAGAAGAGCTGTTCCATCGGCGTGCCGGTCACCATGAAGTGCGAGGCTTCGCCGTCCGCGTCCACGACGGTCTCGTGGACCACGCCGCCGACGGTGAATCCGCGCTGGAACCGGGCGGGCGTCACGGAGGAACACGCCGAGGCGAGCACGGCGAAAGCGACCATCAGGACAATCGGAAGGAAACGGTGGAACATGATAAGGACTCCGGGATTCGGGACATTTTTCTATTTAGAGTAATTTACCACAAAAGACGGATTTTTCAAGCGGAAAAAGGGTGTCACGGGCAAAAGAATGCGCCGGGCGGTCACTTCGACGGCTGCACGGGTCGCCAGTAGCCGGTGAATACCGTGCGCAGGGACGTCCGCTGGGCGTTGTTCTGCGGATTGAGGCAGTGCCGCGCCGCGAAGAAGACGACGCCGGAGACTTCCCGCCTCAGAATGAGGTAGAGGACCTGGTTGGAGATTTCATTGGGCGACTCCATGCCCGCGGTCACGCCGGCGTTGTACACGCCGATCCCTGCGTACAGCTTCACGTTCGTGCCACGCACCAGGTCGGACCACCAGTTCACGATTCCGGCGAACGGCGCGATCTTGTTGGCGAATCCCCAGTTAATCTGTGGGATTATGAAGTCGATCCACGAATTCTTCACCCACTTGCGGACGTCGGCGAACGACTGGGAATACGCCTCGACGCCTTTGGACGGGGATCCCTCCGGATGCGCCTCGGACCGGTTCGCCCAGATCCCGACCGGGCTGATCCCGAACGGGATGGAGGTCCCGTTCAGGCGGTTGAACGCGCGCACCGTGCCGGACACGCTCCGGACCAGCAGTTCCGTGTTGGCGCGGCGCCAGTCGTGGTGCGTCTGCCCCTTTTTGCCGAACTTGCGGAACGTGGCGGCGTCGCACGCGTCGTCCACCCCGATCGGGTAGAAATAGTCGTCGAACACGACCCCGTCCGGCCGATAGCGTTCCAGCACTTCGCGGACGCTGTTCACGATGTGCGCCACGACCTCGGCGCGGCCGGGATCCAGGAAGAAATACGAGAGGTCCGTCTTCTTGTTGTCCCAGCGCACCACAAAACCGGGGTTTTTCCGTGCGAAATTGCCGCTCGAAAGCGTTTTGAGGTATGTGGACGCCGCGGACGTGTTGACCTGACCGACCCGGTACGGGTTCATCCACGCGTACAGTTTCAGACCGCGCCGGTGCGATTCCTCAATCATGAACTCCAGCGGATCGAATCCGCCGTCGAGCGCATTTCCCTCCGTCCCGGTCAGCCAGCGCGACCACGGGTTGATCGAAGACCGGTAAAGGGCGTCGCAGCTGGGGCGCACCTGGAACATGATGGTGTTGAACCCCATGTCGGCGATCCTGGTGACGAGCGAACGGAAGGACGCCTGAAACTCCGCCGCGGTGGCATGTTTCGCGAAATCCAGGTTGAACGCGGTCGCGACCCAGATGCCCCGGAATTCGTTCGGTTTTGCCGTGTACGACGCGGGGAGAAGGACGCTGCCGCCGCCGTAGTTGCCGTTCATCGCGACGGGGTTGCCGGAGATGTCGCGCAGGGGATTCGGATTTACCAGGATCAGCCCGGAGGTGGAAGACGTGGTCTGCACGGACTTCGTCGTGGCGGAAGTCGAAGCCGCCGTTTGTGACGCCGTCGGTTTCGTCGTGGCGGCTTGTACGGACTGTTGGACGGATGGAGAAGATGTGGTGTTTGTTGTCGGCTTTGTCGTCGTGACCGCCGGTTTCGTGGTCGTGTTTGACGTTGTCGCAGGCTTCGTCGCGGTCGTCGCAGGATTCCGCACGGCTGGCGGCGGATCCTCGGCGGGCGGCGGGATCGGATGCGGCAGGGGCAGGGACGCCCCGGCGAGGCGGACGCAGAGGAACGCGGTCAGGAAGAGCGCCGGCAGGAGGAGCGCCCGGAAACGGAATCCGGTCCGGGGCATCCGGGAACAAAACGGGGTTTTGCCGACGCGGTTCTTCATGCGTTTACGCTCCGGGGAATGTGCGGATGGGCTTCGGATCGACGAAGACCGCCGGGCGCAGGTAGATCAGCTCCGTGGGCGGCATGTCGCAGATGCCGGGCGGGATGTTCGCGAGCGTGGCGGCGTTCACGTGCGGCGAGAGGACGACCGGAAGCGACGGGTCGAAGAGGCGGACGGCGTCGATGTCGTGCGGACTTGCCGTGAAGGTGTCGTAGGAGCCGCGCAGCTCGGCGAGCCTGCCCGGATTGTCCAGCACGCCCTGCCAGCCGTCCGGAATCCAGCAACAGCCGTCCAGCTTCAGCCCGAACCCGAGCAGTTCGTGTTTGCGTCCGTCGTACAGTACCAGGACACGGTCGCCGAACGACGTTTCCCCCTCGAAACCGCACGCGGACGGGATTCCGCGCACCGTCTGGTTCTTTCCGCGCGACGCGCCGAGCACGAACGCCGCCGCCACGCGCAGAGCCGTGAAGGAGCCGGGCCCGGTCCCGACCGTCCAGGTATCGATGTCGTCGTAGGTGAACCCTGCCTCCGCCAGCGCGTTGCCGACGAGGACCGGGAGCGAGGAGGAATCGCGTCCCGGCAGGTCGACCTGGAACGAGGCGGCAGCGTGTCCGCACGGATACACGGCCGCGAACGAAAGCTCGCCGCATGAAAAATCCAAAGCCGCGTTCAGCATGGGTCAGGCGTCCTTTCCTGAAATCAAAACCAGCGACGCGCCGGACTTCCGCAACTGGCGGTTTGCCCAGCGGGCGAACTCCCGGAGCGCGGGCAGGTCCCAGTGCGGCAGGTCTTTCTTGCGGCCGCGGTCAAGGTGGCCGGCGCGGCGGCAGAAACGCCCGCCGCCGATCACGACGGCGAAGACGTCGCCATCCTTCGCGGAGGCGAGGCGCGTCCGCACCCATTTTTTCAGGTAATTTTCAACAGGCTGGGCGCAGGCGCAGTCATCGCATTCGGCACGCAGGTCCAGCACGTCGGCGTATTTCGCGTCGTCTGCGGCGGGATCGCCCCACTGAATCGACCAGGTGATGTTCCAGTTGCGGCCCGGCGGAGGCGGCGTGTCCGCGTCGGACGGGGAGAAGGCGTACAGACTCCAGGTGCAGACCAGGTCGCCGCCTTCGCCGCGGACGATGAACGTGGACGTGCCGTCGCCGATTCGGGCGGCGTTCGCCCAGCGCCAGATGTCCTTGCCGGTCTCGAACCGTACGGTGCGTCCGTCGGCGAGGCGGAACAGGATTGCGAGCGGAGGCGTTGCGCCCTTGTAGAGCACGGCGTCGGATTCGTCGAACGGCGTCATGGCGGGTTCCTTCACGATGCCCTCCGCGGACGGGGGTTTCACGATCGCATACGCGGCGATGGCTCCGCGGAACCGCAGTCCGCCCGCCGTGAGGCTGCGCAGCTCGAACGCGTGCGGCAGCTCGAATCCGGTCTGGACCGCAAGCGAGGAATCGTCCAGCTTGTAGCGGTGCGTGATCACGGTGGGGATGCCGAACGGGATGCGGCTTTCGCTGTCGAACGAGACCTCCTCGCCGTCGTCGGAGTGGTGCGGACGCCTGAGCCCGGCGAGCGCCATGGATTCAGGATACTCGCCCGGAACGGCTTCCAGCGAGGTGACGGTGAGCCCGTCGAACGGCGTAAGCGTGAAGAGTCCGGCGGCGGGCTTGTCCAGCTCGAATCCAGCGCCTTCGCCGCCGAGCCTCCAGAGCCCGTCGGACGTCTGTTCAAATTGCCTGTAGTTCATCCGACCACCTTCACAAGCTCGTCCACGGGTTTCACGTTGCGCGGACGGCACGCGTTCTCCTTGCCGAATCCGAGCGGGGAGACGGCGACCGAGCGCCACGGCGCGGCGATCCCAGCGGCGGCGTCCACCTCGTCGCGGTTGTAGCAGCAGATCCAGCATGTGCCGAGGCCTTCCGCCGTCGCCGCGAGTACGAAATGCTCCATTACGATCGAAGCATCCACGTCGATGATTGATCCGCCGTCGGGGCGCACCCATGCGGCGGAGGCGTTCCCGGCGAGCACCGCCACGACGGGCGCTTCCTTCAGCCACGGGAACATCACTTTTTCGCAGATTTTCGCGCGGATGGCTGCATCGCGGAACAGGAACAGCCGGAACGGCTGGCGGTTGCAGGCGGTCGGGGCGAGCTGGACGGCGCGCGAAATCTTCGCAATTGCTTCGTCCGGGACGTTTTTGTCAAGATAGCCGCGGACGCTGCGCCGGGCTTCGATCACATCGTAAAAATCCATAATTGCCTCCTTGGATAATCTTTCCACAGAATGAGTTCAAACAGAAACGGCGCAGAAAAGCTCCTCCTCGAACAGGGGAGACGTGAAAACGCCTTAACTTACTATACAGGCGGCGCGCCATTTTTCAACCGGAAACCGCCGGATATCCTGAATTTTTCGCAGGAACTTCAGTGAAGGAAAAACGGAATGTTTCTCGCACATTCACGCAGAATGGAGTCCGCCAGACGCCATTCCGGACAATACTTTTCCAATTTTTTCTTGAATCGCTCCGAATGGTTCATTTCGAACTTATGGCAGAGTTCGTGGACGATCACATAGTCCACGGCCTCCGGCGGAAACAGGATAAGCTTGGAGTTCAGGGTGATCGGTCCGGCGGAGAAACAGCATCCCCAGCGTGTTTTCTCCGGGCGCACCCGCAAGGGATAAACCGGCAGCCCCATCACCGCCGCATGTGTGTGGAGACGCGCCTTCAGCACCGGCTCCGCGAACTGGGTCAGCAAAGCCAGAAACGCTTTTGCGACGGCTTTTGTATTCGCGGGGTCGCCCTGAATGGTGATCTGTTTGAACAGCGGGTCATACCAGCACCGGGCTTTTTCCGAGCCGGGCATCTCCTCCACCGCAATCCGCAATGTCTCCCCGGTCAATTCCAGTTCGATCTTCTCCGGAATCCGGCGCAATTCGGCCGGTTTGCGGGACATGATCTCGGGGCGGGGGCCGTAACGGCGTATGGTCGCGGCAAGCCACACGATCCTGCTTTCGCAAAACTTCAGTGCGGAAGCCACGGACCGCTTTTTCGGGATCGCCAGCTCCACATAAAACGGACGCGGGCAGACTCGCAGGAGGAAGCGTTTTGCCTTCAAAGAGCGGCGGACCATGCAGCAGACGGGCGGCATGCCGTCCGGCAGGTCGAGCATAATGTATTCCGGATCCGGTTTCGGTTCCCGCGGCATGTTTTTCTTCCTTTCCCCCAAAAAGGTCTCAATTCCGTGTCCGGACAGACGCGGACACCGTGGTTTTTCGGTGGAGGCATTGCGCCTCCCGTTGGCCTCAGGCTTTCTTCCCGTGCCCGTACGCGGCGTAGGCGAGCGCGGAGCAGACCTCGGCCGAGGTGCGTCCGAATACGCCGATCGACTTCGGCAGCAGGCTGGACGCCGTGAATCCCGGGAGGCTGTTGCCTTCCAGCATGAACACCGCCTTGTCGGAGTCGCGCACGATGACGTCGATGCGGATGAGCGTGGTGTTGCCGACCGCCTGTGCGAATTTCAGCGCGGCTGCGGCGATCTCCTTCTGGACCGCCTGATCGATGGTGACAGGCGGGCAGTAATACTTGGTCTCGCCCTGCGCATGGGTATACTTGGCATCGTAGTCGTAGAGCGTGCCGGGATGCTGGATCTCAATGACCGGGTAGACCTCGCCGAGGACGACACCGACCGTGGCTTCGGTCCCGGCGATGAATTCCTCGACGAGCACGCGTTTGTCGTATTTGAGCGCGGTCGAGATGGCGAACTTCCATTCGGAGGCGTCGCGCACGAGCGAAAGCCCGAACGTGGATCCTTCGGAATTCGGCTTCACGATCAGCGGCAATTTCATCCCGGCGGGAATCTCCGCCTCCGGGTCTTCGATCAGCGCATAGGCGGCGTTGCGGATTCCCGCCTGGTCCATCACGCGCTTGGACGCGAACTTGTCCATCACGATGCGGCAAGACTCGGCGGAACCGCCGACGAACGGGATTCCGGCCTGTTCCATCATCGCCTGAATCGTGCCGTCCTCGCCGAATCCGCCGTGCAGCACGGGGTAGACGACGTCGGCGGCGCGCATCCGGTCGGTGATCTCCGGCTTCGTAATGTCGTACGAATCGACGTTGTGTCCCGCGTCGCGGAGCGCGTTGACGACGTTCGCCGCGGATTGGAGCGAGATTTCACGTTCGGAGCTGTCCCCGCCCATGAGGACGAGGATGTCCAGGGGAGTCTGCTGGCATAAGGCCGCCGCCTGTTCTTTCATGTTGATCGATTTGACCTCAGGTTGAAGAATGATGTTGGAATGCCGGAAAACCGCGCCGCGCATGGCGCGGATGAGTTCGTAGCAGTCGTGTCCGGAATGCTCCAGGAGCTCCGGAGACGGCGAGGCGTCGCGTACGATCCAGTTCGCGTGAATCGGGGACACCACGAAAGCGCCGCAGCGCTTGCCCTTCATTCCGGCGGACTCCAGCAAACGGCCCGCGTAGAGTTCCGGCGCGGGATTGCGGAAGATCGAACCGGCGCTGCGCCCCTGCGGTGACTGGCGGCGGCGTTCGTGCTCCGCGTCCATGGCGGCTTTCTCTGCCGCGGGATCGACCGGGCGGAACCGGAACCGCGCGGACATGACCATGATGTTCTCCGGGATGCCGGAGTCGCGGTAACGCCAGAGGTAGGCGTTCTTCGGGACGACGGACACGGACGCGGTTTCGAGGTCGAGCAGCGTCATGTCCAGCAGGAAATCGGAAATGGTCTGACCGTTCGCTCCTGCGTTCATGTGCAGGCCGCCGCCGATGGATCCGGGGATGCCGCAGAGACCCGCCGCGCCCCCGAAACCATGTTTCAGCGCTTCGTTCAGGACGGCTGCGAGCTTCGCGCCCGCGCCCGCCGTGCAGATGCCGTCGTCCGAGCAGGAGGCTTCCGCCAGGACGCCGGACGGCTTGAGGTAGACGGTGCCGTCGGTCGGTTCGTCCGAGCCGACCAGGTTCGTGCCCGCGCCGAGCGGACGCGCGATCCATCCTGCGCTGAGAACGAAGCGCAGGAATTCGAGCGTGACGCCGGGATCGGTGACGCGGGCGTACAGAAAGGTGCCGGACCCCGCGCCGAGGGAGGTGTGGTCCGCCCAGACGGCGTCCGGGACCAGCTCAATGCCTGGAAACTCCCTGGCGGCTCCGGCGATCAGTTCATTTTTTGTAAACTTTCTTGGGATCAAAGACACGTTCTCCAACGACTTCCAGAGTGTCGCCCGCGACTTTGCGGAAGAAGCAGGTGTGGTAGCCCTCGTGGCAGGCGGCGCCGCCGACCTGCTCGACCTTGAAAATCACGGTGTCCGCGTCGCAGTCCACCAGAATCTCCTTCACAATCTGCACGTTGCCGGATTCTTCGCCCTTGTGCCAGAGCTTGGATCGGGAACGGGACCAGTAGACGCCATGTCCTGTCCTGAGGGTTTCCTTCCAGGATTCCTCATTGATGTAGGCGAGCATGAGGACCTCGCCGGTCTTCCAGTCCTGGGCGATGGCGGGGATCAGTCCCCCGCTCTTCTTGAAATCAAGTTCAATCATGTCAGGTCAGTCCAAATCGGTGCGCGGCGGGATTACTTCTCTTCCTTGGATTCGGCGGGGACCGCCTTCGGAACGGATTCGGCGTCCTTGTCAGGAATGCCGATGACCTTGACGTCCTTCTTGTCGCCGGTGACGTTCTCCTCCGGAAGCTCGGGGATGATCTTCTCAACTTGTTCCTTCTCCGCCTTGGCGGCTTCGGATTCGGTTCCGTCTGGCTCTTCCGTGGCTTCCGCGTCGGCGGGTTCAGCCACGTCCGCGGACGATTTCTCGGATGCCATGTAAAGGAACATGGCGTAATTGCGGCATTCCTCGGTCGGGGCGTGACCGACAAAGCGCACGGGATCGCCGGGGATGGACGAACGGAAACGGTAGTCATCGGCCTTGGAAACCGGGTTGCCGTCCGCGTCGAACCAGAGGAAGCGGTAGGAGAACTCGTAGTTGACATCGCCGAAGAACGCCCATTTCAGGGCGGAGAGCTCGCAGGTCTTGCCGGAGACGCGCACGGCAAGATAGCCGTTTTCGTTGATCTCGCTTTCGACGTCGCGGAACGTGAAGACCTTTGCGGCGTCTGCGGAGATGTAGATGTTGCCGGGCTGGACCGACGCTTCCGTGTTCGCCTCCATCACATGGACGCGTTCATCGGTCGGAGCCGGAGTCGAAGCGCATGCCGAAACGAGCAGGACGCATGCGGCGGCAGTCAGAATGGAGAACAGTTTCATGTTTGTTTCCTTTCGGTTTTATTCCAAAAAACTATTGTTTGATTTGTATTCCGGTGAGTAATTTACACCGCAAGCGCGGTGTTTTCAAGCCTGAATGTCACATTTTTTGCCGACATATACCTGGCGCGGGCGCACGATCTTGGTGTTCATGCCGATCATTTCGCGCCAGTGGGCGATCCAGCCGGGCAGGCGCGCCAGCGCGAACATCACGGTGAACATCTTTTCCGGGATGCCGAGTGCGCGGTAGAGGATGCCGGAGTAGAAGTCGACGTTCGGGTAGAGGTTGCGGGAGACGAAATAGTCGTCGCGGAGGGCGGCCTTTTCGACCTCGAACGCCACCTGGAGCAGCGGATCGGTCACGCGGCGTTTCGAGAAATACTTTTCGCATTCCGCCTTGATGATTTTTGCGCGCGGGTCGAACGTCTTGTACACGCGGTGTCCGAAGCCCATGAGGCGTTCCGGGTTGTTGTGGTCCTTCACGCGGTCGAAGAACCTCTTCACGTCGCCGTCGTGCTCGATACGGCGGAACATCTCAATGACTTCCTGGTTCGCGCCGCCGTGGAGCGGACCGGACAGCGCGGACACGCCGGCGGAGATCGTGGCGTACAGGTTCACCTGCGCGCTGCCGATCGTGCGGACCGTCGTGGTCGAGCAGTTCTGCTCATGGTCGGCGTGAAGGATCAGCAGCACGTTCAGCACGCGCACCGCCTCCTCGGAAATCTCGTACGGCATGACCGGCGAGTCGAACATCATGTTCAGGAAGTTCGCGCAGTAGGACAGATCGTAGCGCGGATAGACCACCGGTTCACCGATGCTCTTCTTGTACGCGAACGCCGCCATCGTGCGGACCGTGGAGATCAGGCGCGCCGTCGACGTGTCGATGTCCTCGCGGAACGACAGCAGGTCGACGTTCGGATAGAACACCGCCAGGGCGTTGATCATGGTCGAGAGGATGTGCATGGGGTGCGCGCCGCGCGGATACAGGTCGAAGAAATGGCGCATGTCCTCATGCAGCAGGGAGTTGACGTTCAGGAGTTTGGAGAACGCGCGCGCCTCCTCCGGACTCGGCAGCTCGCCGTGGACCAGCAGGTACGCGACGTGGACGAACCGGAGTTTCTCGTCCGCCACGAGCTTCTCGATCGGGATCCCGCGGTAGCACAGGATGCCCTTCTCTCCGTTCACGTATGTGATGCTGCTGCGGCAGACCGCGGTGTTCATCAGGCCGGGGTCGAACGTCAGGCAGCCGGTCGTCTTGCGGAGGGACGTGATGTCTATCGCTTTTTCGCCCTCGGTCCCGACAATAATCGGCAGCTTGATCTCCTGTCCGTTCACGGACAATGTCGCGAATTCACTCGCCATCATTCAGCCTCCTCTCTCGTTTGGTATCGGGCTGTCCGTTGTTTTCGTATTGTATGAAAAAACATATAAACTGAATAATGTACACCCCGCACGCAAAAAAATCAAGCGAAAAACCGTATAACAAAGTGGAAAACAGGAGGAAAAGCCGACGGAGACATTTTCATCGGACAAGATTGAGACAAAAGATGTATACGGACAACTGGGACACCAACATGCGACATAATGTCTCAAAATGGACTGCCAGACCTGTTGTAATAGATTGATTGTACAGTGTTTTGATTCTTGGCATATAAGTTGCTTGATTGAAGTCGGCATACGCAACACACAATCACATCAACCATCAAAAGTAAAGGAGTCGCGATTATGCTGGACATTCAGAAAATGACCGAAAAGACACGTGAAGCCCTCGCAGCCGCCGGCGCCGCCGCCCGCGAATACGGACACCAGGAGATCCGCCCGATCCACCTGCTTTCCGCGTTGGCGAAACAGGACGGAGGCCTGTTGCCGTCGCTGCTGAAACGCCTCGGCACTCCGACCTCGCTACTATCGGACGCGGTGGAGGCTGAACTGGCAAAGCTGCCGAAAGTGACCGGAAACGCCGCCGACGTGTATCCGTCGCGCGATTTCAGCAACATCCTGGTGGAGGCACGCGACCGCGCGGAAAAGATGAAGGACGAATACATCAGCGTGGAACACCTGCTGATGGCGATGATCGACAAGGACGCCGCATGCGCCGCCGCGCTCGAAAAGGCGGGGCTCACGGCTGACACACTACTAAAGACATTGGTGGAAATTCGCGGCAACCAGCGCGTGACCAACGAAAACCCGGAGGCGTCGTTCGAGGCGCTGGAGAAATACGGACGCGACCTCACGCAGGCCGCCCGCCAGAACAAGCTCGACCCGGTGATCGGCCGCGACGACGAAATCCGCCGTACCGTGCAGATTCTGGCACGCCGCACGAAGAACAACCCGGTCCTGATCGGTGAACCCGGCGTCGGCAAGACTGCCATCGTCGAGGGTCTGGCGGTTCGCATCGTGAAGGGCGACGTGCCGGAATCCCTGCGGAACAAACGCCTGGTGGCGCTCGACATGGGCGCGCTGATTGCCGGCGCGAAGTACCGCGGCGAATTCGAGGAACGCCTGAAAGCCGTCCTGAAGGAAGTCTCCGGCTCGAACGGCGACGTGATCCTGTTCATCGACGAACTGCACACGGTCGTCGGCGCGGGAGCGTCCGAAGGTTCCATGGACGCGGGCAACCTGCTGAAGCCCGCCCTGGCGCGCGGCGAACTGCACTGCATCGGCGCGACCACGCTCAACGAATACCGCAAGTACATCGAAAAGGATCCCGCGCTCGAACGCCGGTTCCAGTCCGTGCTCGTGCCGCAGCCGTCCGTCGAGGACACCATCTCCATCCTGCGCGGTCTGAAGGAGCGCTACGAACTTCATCACGGCGTGAAGATCCGCGACGGCGCGCTTGTTGCGGCGGCGGTCCTGTCCGACCAGTACATCGCCGACCGGTTCCTGCCGGACAAGGCGATTGACCTGATCGACGAGGCTGCGGCGAAGCTCCGCACCGAGATCGACTCCTGCCCGCAGGAGATCGACGAGGCGGAACGCAAGTCCATGCGCATGGAGATCGAACTCTCCGCGCTCCGCAAGGAGAAGGACGAGGCGAGCGCCGCGCGCCGCGAGGAACTGGAGAAGGAACTCGCCGACATGAAGGAAAAGGCGAAGGCGATGCGCGCCTCCTGGAACGCCGAAAAGGACGCGATCGGGAAGCTGCAGACCCTGCGCGAAAGCCGTGACACGGCGAAAAGCGAGCTCGAAAAGGCGGAACGCGACAGCGACCTCCAGCGCGCCGGCGAACTCCGGTTCAGCATCATCCCCGGCATCGAAAAGCAGATCGCCGCGGCGGAAAAGGCTCTCGCGGGCGACGAGAACGGCAAGCGCATCCTGAAGGAGGAAGTGACCGAGGAGGACATCGCGGACATCGTGAGCCGCTGGACGTCCATCCCCGTCGCCAAGCTCGTCCGCAGCGAACGCGACAAGCTGCTGCACCTGTCCGAGCACCTGCACCTTCGCGTCGTCGGCCAGGACGAGGCGGTCGAGGCGGTTTCCGACGCCGTCCTGAGGTCGCGCTCCGGTCTGAAGGATCCGAAACGCCCCATCGCGTCGTTCCTGTTCCTCGGACCGACCGGCGTGGGCAAGACGGAGCTCGCCCGCGCCCTGGCGGAAGACCTGTTCGACGACGAACGCGCGATCATCCGCATCGACATGTCCGAGTACATGGAGAAATACAGCGTGTCGCGCCTGATCGGCGCCGCGCCCGGATATGTCGGGTTCGAGGAGGGCGGCCAGCTGACCGAGGCGGTCCGCCGCAGGCCCTACGCGGTGGTGCTCTTCGACGAAATTGAAAAGGCGCATCCGGACGTCTTCAACCTCTTCCTGCAGATTCTGGAGGACGGGCAGCTGACCGATTCGCACGGGCGCACCGTGAGCTTCAAGAACACGATCATCATCATGACGTCGAACCTGGGCAGCGACCTGCTGCTGGAGAGCGGCGGCGACGTGGAGAAGACGCGCCCCGAAATCGACAAGCTCCTGCACGCGCAGTTCCGCCCGGAGTTCCTGAACCGCATCGACGGTATCCTGCTCTTCAAGCCGCTGGAGCTCGACCAGATCGAATCCATCTTTGACATCCAGATCGCGTTGCTCCGCGAACGCCTGAACAAGCAGGGCGTGGCGCTCGAAGTCACGAAGGAAGCGCGCACGCTGCTCGCGAAACGCGGCTACGATCCGAGATTCGGCGCGCGTCCGCTGAAACGGGTGCTCGTGAACGACCTGGAGACGCCGCTTTCGCGGATGCTGATCTCCGGCGAACTCCACGAAGGCTCGGTCCTGACCGTCGGCGTGAAAAAAGACGGCGAACTTCAGTTCACGTGCGCGGATAAAGGTTGAAAAAAACGTTTCCCGCGCTATATTAAAACGTCAAATGATTCAGATTCGGAGATAAGACATGCATAATAAGAAACACGGTATCGACCATGCCGAAAAAATAGAAGCCGACGCCGCCGCCGAGGCGCGCGAAATGCCCACCATGGAGCCGAAAGGCGAGGCGGCGTTCGACGAGGCTACGCAGGCCGCGGCGTCCGCGATGGCGGACGCGAACTTCGAGTACGAGGCGGAATGCGCCAAGATCGAAAAGCTGGAAGCCAAACTGAAGGAAACCGAGGAGAAGCTGAAGGAGGCGGAGCGTCTCCGCCTCCTCGCCCTCGCTGAAATGGACAACCAGCGCAAGCGCCTTGCCAAGGAAATGGAGAACGTGCGCTACAACACCACGCAGGATACCATCTTCCCGTTCCTCCAGGTCTTCGACCATTTCACCATGGCGGTGGCGGCGGCCGGGAAATCCAGCTCGCTCGAATCGCTGCTCCAGGGCATGGACATCATCCAGAAGGAATTCGACAAAGCTTTCGCCGACCTCGACGTGACCGTGATCGACGCGGTCGGAAAGCCGTTCGACCCCGCCCTGCACGAGGCGGTCGCCGAGGAGCCCTCCGACACCGTACCGAACGGTGTCGTGATCCGCCAGTGGAGCCGCGGCTACCAGTGCGGATCGCGTCTGCTGAAACCCGCGACGGTCGTGGTCAGCTCCGGTCCCGCCGAAGCCGAAGATGCCGCGGGACAGAAGGACGAAGAGTAAGTACAGGCACGACGGATCCGCCGGACGCTCCGGGATGCCGGACGCCGCCGACGGATCCTCATATTCAGGCAATTTGAGGTAACATTCATGGCAAAGGATTATTACGACATACTGGGAATCGCGAAAACGGCGTCCGCGGACGAGATCAAGAAGGCGTACCGCAAGCTCGCCGTCAAATACCATCCCGACAAGAACCCCGGGGACAAGACTGCCGAGGAGAAGTTCAAGGAAGTCTCCCGCGCCTACGAAGTCCTCAGCGACGAGAAGAAGCGCAAGCAGTACGACCAGTTCGGACCCGATCTCTTCGAACGGACCGGAGGCCAGGGCTATGGACCCGGCGCCGGCGGATTCGGCGGGGGCGGCGGTCCGGGCGGATTCTCTTCGTCCAACTTCAATTTCAACGGATTCTCCGACCCGCGCGACATCTTCAGCCAGGTGTTTGGCGGCGGCGACGGCGGATTCTCGTTCGATGACCTGCTCGGCGGCATGAGAAACGGCCGCGGCTCGCGGCGCCGTTCGGCGTCCGGTGCACGCAAGGGCGCGGACCTGAACTGCCGTGTGGAAATCGACCTCGAGGACGCCATCCTCGGCGCGGACAAGAAGATCCGCCTCGCCAAGGACGAGACCTGTCCGTCGTGCGGCGGATCCGGCGCGGAGCCCGGCTCCACGCGCAAATCCTGTCCGTCGTGCGGCGGATCCGGCTTCATTGTGTCCGGTCAGGGATTCTTCCAGCAGCAGGAGGCATGCCCCGCCTGCCACGGCACCGGCAGCGTGATCCTGCATCCGTGCAAGCGCTGCGGCGGTCGCGGCGTGATGCGCGTGGACAAGGAGCTCCAGATTCACATCCCCCCCGGAGTCGATGAAGGCTCCAAGCTGCGCGTTGCGGGGCAGGGCGAACCCGGCACGGGCGGCGGTCCGGCGGGCAACCTCTACGTCATCATCGGACTGCGCCCGCATCCCGTCTTCGAACGCAAGGGGCAGGACCTGGTCTGTGAACTGCCGATCACGCTCGAATGCGCGCTCCAGGGTGGCGTCGTGGACGTGCCGACCGTTTCCGGTCGCACCCGCATGAAGATCGCCCCCGGCACGCAGAACGGCACGATGCTGCGCCTGCGCGGCAAGGGCGTGCCCGCGCTGAAGGGCGGAGCGCGCGGCGACCAGATCGTCCGCATCCTCGTGGAAATCCCGTCCGGGCTGACCCCCGAACAGCAGAAGACGATCGCGTCGCTCGGCCTGACCGGCGCGAACTACCCGAAACAGGCGGAATTCCGCGCGAAAGCCGCGAAGTTCCTGCACACATAACCGGACCGGACAAGCACCATGGCTTCGGCAAAGAACAAAGACAAAAACAGCAACGATCCCGTCATCGCGCGCAACCGCAAGGCGTTCCATGACTACGAGATCATCGAGACCTGCGAGGCGGGGATCGTGCTAGTCGGGACCGAAGTCAAAAGCTGCCGCGGCCACAGCGTCCAGCTCCAGGACTGTTTCGCCCGGATCGAGAACGGCGAGCTCCTCGCCTACGGGATCCACATCTCGCTGTATTCGTTCGGCAACCGGTTCAACCACGAGGCGAAACGCCCCCGCAAGCTCCTGATGCACAAAAAGGAAATCCTGCGCCTCGCAAACAAGGTCAAGGAAAAAGGCTACGCGCTCATTCCCCTGAAAATGTATTTGAAGGGCATGCACGTGAAGGTTGAGCTCGGTCTCGCCCGAGGCAAGACCTTCGGCGACAAACGCGAGACGCTCCGCCGCAAACAGGACGACATGGACATGCGGCGCGCCATCGCAAACAGACGCCGCGGCTGAGCCGGAACAGACGCCGCGGTGCGGAATATCGATTCTTCGTCTCCCAGTTTTTTACGAATGGCTTCGGACGAGTTTCCGTTCGACGGACTCTGGATGAAGAACCAGATTCTCCAGGTAGCGTTCGGTCGGACCCGCCGCGACCGCGTCGAGCAGCCGTTGCAGTGCGTCGGCGGAATCCAGATAAGAAATAGATGCCCGAAGCGCGCCGGGGTAGCCGCGTCCCCTTAGAAACTCCAGCAGGGATTTCCGCGCCACGACGTACGCGAACTCCGGTCCGTAGCAGTCCAGCATGTCCTCCATGTACACGCGGATGGTCTCCGTGAACTCCGCCACGTCCGGCGGCGGCGCGGACGGGTCGGCGATCTCCCGGAAAATCCACGGATTGCCGAGCGCGCCGCGCGCGACCATGCCGGCGGAACACCCCGTTTCCCGCAGAAGCGTGCGGAACGATGCGCCGTCCATTGCTCCGCCGTTGGCGACCACGGGGATGTCGAGCGATTCGCGGACCGCGGAAATGATCTGATAAAACACGGGTCCGGAATAGAAATTCCGCATGAGGCGGCCGTGGATCGTGATGGCTTTTGCGCCCGCGTCGCGCAGGCGGCGGCAGAACGCGACGGTCGGAGCGGGATCGGATTCGTCCTGAATCCGCGTCTTGGCGGTGACGGGCAGGCGCGAGGCGGAAACGAGCGTTTCGAACGCGCGGACGGCTCCGTCCGGATTCTCCAGCGCGAAGCGGATCCCCTCGCATTTGCGGGCGACTTTCGGCGCGGGGCAGCCGAGGTTGAAATCCAGCACGTCGAAATCCATATCGTTAATGATTTCCGCGGCACGTTTGAGCGTGGGGAGGTCGGAGCCGACCAGCTGGATGCCGAGGAAGCCCGCGTCGGACCCGCGCTGCGCGAGCCGGAGCGTTTTCTCCCCCTGGAACACGAGGGACCCGGTATCGATCATTTCGGTGAACGCATGGCGGCAGCCGAAACGCCGTACCATGCGGCGGAACGGGATGTCGGTGTGCCCGGCGATTGGCGCCATGACGGCCGCGCCCGGCGGATAAAGCCCCGGGGGCATGAAACCGGCCTCAGGCGTCGTCGCGGGAAATGATGATCGCGGCGTTTGTGCCGCCGAAACCGAAGCTGTTGCTGAGCGCGTGGCGGATCGGGACGTTCATGCGCGGCGTGCGCACGATGTCCGCCCAAAGCATGGACTCCTCGATGTCGTCCGCGTTGATGGATGGGCTGACGAAGGAATGCTCGATCATCTGCGAGCAGAAAATAAGCTCGATCGCGCCCGCCGCCCCGATCGGATGCCCGGTCATGGACTTGGTGCTGTTGACCATCGGGGATGCGCCGCAGTCGTGGAACACGGTCTTGAGGGCGTCGACTTCGACGGGGTCGCCGACCGGCGTGCCCGTGCCGTGCGTGTTGACGTAGTCGATGTCGGACGGCTTGAGGTGGGCGTTCGCGATGGCGTCGGACATGACCGCGGCGGAGACTTCGCGGCTGGGCGCGACCATGTCGCAGGCGTTGCTGTTGCAGGCGTAGCCGCTGATCTTGCCGTAGGTTTTTGCGCCGCGCGCCTTCGCGTGGGCTTCGCTCTCCAGGATCATGATGCCGGCTGCCTCGGAAAGCACGAAGCCGGTGCGCTGCTTGTCGAACGGACGGCTTGCCTTCTCCGGCTCTTCGTTGAAATTGTGCGCCAGCGCGTGCATCGCGCCGAACCCGACGGCCTGCTGCCAGCAGAGTTCCTCGCAGCCGCCCGCCATCACGATGTCGTATGCGCCGGACTGAATCAGGCGGAACGCCTGGATGAGCGCCACGGCGCCGCTGGTGCAGGCGCAGCTGACGTCGTAGCTTTCGCCGCCGATCTTGTAGACGAGCGAGAGGTTTGCGACGGCGGACGACGGCATGATGCGCGGAATGCTGAACGGGGAAATCTTGCGCGTGGAGTGCGTTCTTTCGTAGGTCTGGATGGAGTGGAAATACTCGGAGTAGCTGCTGCCGCCGCATCCGGTGATCACCGCCATTTTCGAGCCGGGGAGGTCCTGCATTGTGTAGCCAGCCTCGGTGATCGCCTCGTAGGCCGCCGCCACCGCCATGCGTGCGCTGTGCGGCATGAAGCGGAGCTGTTTGCGGTCGAACGCGGGGCATTCGAATCCGTCGAGGTTCACCGTTCCGGCGACCTGCGAGTCCAGATTAAGTTCCTGCCAGTACGGATCGCGCCTGATTCCGCTTTTTCCGGTTTTCAGCGACTCCAAGTTTTCGGCCAGACTCAGCCCGATCGGGGTGATCAGACCACGGCCTGTAATGACGACGGGAATCATTCGCTCCGTTCCTGATTGTTTTGATAGTGGTTGACGTATATAAAATATCTTAATACTTTACACGCTGTTTTTTATTTTTCAAACGCGCCGGATGGTTTTTTTAGATAAATGTCTAAAGCACATGGAAAAAAAGCCTATTTCCCCATCCTGGCGCGGATGTCGGACAGCTTTTCCGCTTCCGGGACGGATTCATTGTAGCGGATCATGGCGTCCAAGTAGCGGAGCGTCTCCTGGCGCGGGAGCGCGCGGAGGATGTCGATGCCGACCTGGTTCACGCGGCGGATGTACTGCGTGGAGACGCGCTTGT
This sequence comes from uncultured bacterium, assembly GCA_902802585.1. GTDB lineage: Bacteria > Verrucomicrobiota > Lentisphaeria > Victivallales > UBA1829 > UBA1732. Next base: position 71,933 of record CADCMR010000006.1, on the reverse strand, counting down.
CCTTGGTGGTGAACATGACGAGTTCGATTCCTGCGCAGACGCTGAGGTCGGTCTGGGGAGCTTTCAGGATGGCTTCCTTCGCGGACGCGATGCGCTTCTCGTCTTCGACCTGAAGACGCGCGTTGCGGGAGGCGTCCGTCTCCTGCACGTTGCGGAACTGCGGTGAGTTCGCGATTTCGCCGCCGCGGATGGACGCGATGGTGATCTCGTTCAGCGCCCTGGTGTGCACGAGGTTCAGGTCCGGGTCCTTGAGCAGCCAGCGGGCGCGGGCGACGGCCTCGAATTCCGCCACGGACCGGGGTTTCGCGTAGTAGGCGTCCAGCATCGGGGAAAGCTCCTTGGCGCAGCCGAGGAGGTCGCAGGCGGCGAATCCCGCCCAGACCTTTTCGCGCGATTCGACCATACGGACGTACGAATGCTTCAGCTCCTTGTACACGGTCGGCATTCCGATCATCGCCGTGAACGCCGCGTCGCGGATCTGGGCGTCCGCGGAATCCGCCGCCTCGTTGAGCAGTTCGAACGCCTTGGGCGAGGCGATGTTCGTGAGACCGAGGAACTGCTGGATCGGGGGCTGACCCGAGGCCGCAATGCGCTTGATGGCGCGCTGCAGGGCGGGGATCGAGGCGTCCTTGAACTCCGCCAGGTGCACGAGCGCGAACCGGTTCGTGAAATACTCCTCGTCCTCAATGTCCAGGCAATCCACGAGCAGGGTGATCAGATCGGTGCCGCCGCTCATTTTGACGTTGCGGAAAAGCGTGTAGATGACGCCGATGTTGGCGGAGGCGAACACGTGGAAGTCATCCGTGGCGCCGAGGTAGAGCGTGTAGTTCTCGTACTGCGTTTGGAGCTTGCGCCACATGATTCCGTACTTCGTGAAGAAAAGCTGCTGGAGGCTCGTCTCCTCCGGCTTCCCCACGGCGCTGAGGCGCAGTGCGTTGGACAGGCGGATGGATTTGACCGGAATCAGCGTGACCGCGGCGAAATCCTCCTTCTCGTCCTCGTCGTCGTCCGCCGTTTCCGCAGGCGCGGCGGGCGCCTCCGCCGTGTTCGCGTCCTGCGGCTTGTCGAAGGGCTTCACGTAGATCAGGCGCCAGGACGGGATGACCTCGTCGGAAAGCGCGCGGTTCAGGATCGGTTCGCGGCTGCGCTGAAGCGGCTTGTACGGATAGATCATCTTGTCGAGGCGGTTCGTAATCTCCCTGATCGCCTCGGCTTCGGTCTTCGCGGGTTTCGCTTCGCTTTCCTCCGTCCGCCCCTCCGCTCCGGCGGACGGCTTTTCCTCCCCGTCCGGGAGCTTTTTGACGGCGGACGCGGGTTCCTCCGGCTCGTCCGGGAGCTTTTTGATCGGGGCGGCGTGAAGGAGGACGCCGGATGCGGCGAACAGGACCGTGCAGAGCGGAAGGATCAGGATGGTGCGGATCGTACTGGTCATGCGGGGCTCTCCATGTGCGTCAGGCGGAAGCCGGTTCGGATTCCTTGTCCCGGCGCCACTGGCGGCGCGGTTGCGGGACGTCGTCGTTTGGTTTGACTGTGTAGTGGTTCGCCCCGAGCAGCGCGTCGAGGTCGTCCAGGAGCCCCCTGGACACGTAGACGCGCACGGACTGCGGAAGTTCGATGAATGCCGCCAGACGGTCTGCCGTGGCGGCGCAGATGAGCACGGGAACCGGCTCCGGCCCCTGCTTCTGTTTCGCGCCTTTGCGCTTCATGCCGCCCTCCGCGTCGTCCTGCCCGGTTCCTGTCGGGAAAAGCTCGGGCGGCGGCGTGGCGTGGCGCGCGAGCAGGGCGCGCAGTTTTTCGCAGGTGTCCGGCTTCATGCCGTCCTCGAAAAGATTGACCTGCAGCGTCCTGGCGTTGTAGAACGGCGCGTCCTCCAGCGGGATCACGTCTTCGAGCTGAAGCGAGACTTCGGCGTCCTCCTCGCCGCTCCTCTTGGTGACGGCGCGGACAAACACCTTAGCGCCCTCGGCGAGCAGCTGGTTGACCTCAATGTAGAGGCGGTTGTAGCAGACGCACTCGATGGTGTCGGTGAGGTCCTCGATCTGGACGATTGCGAACGGCTTGCTGTCGCTCTTGGTGTATTTCTTGGCGACCGAGGTCACGAGACCGCCGAACTTGACGCCGATGTCGCCCGGCATCCGGGAGATTTCCGCGAGGTTTGCCGTGGAGAACGTGTCGATGGTCTTTTTCGAGGAGGAGAGCGGATGCCCGGAAACATAGAATCCGAGGAGCTGTTTCTCGTCCTCCAGCATTTCGTTGTCCGGGAACTCCGGGATATCCGGCGGAGCCTGCTCCTCAAGCCCCGCGTCCTTCGGGTCGTCCAGCATGTCGAACAGGCTTGCCTGACCGGATTCGCGGTCGCGCCGTGCGGCGGCCGCCGCCGTCAGCGCGGAGTCGATCATTGCGATGAGCTGGGAGCGCTTGAGGCCGGTGGAGTCGAGCGCGCCGCAGCGGATGAGCGCCTCAAGCCCCTTCGCGTTCAGCCCCTCGGTGCGTTCCGCCAGGTCCGCCATCGAAGTGAACGGTCCTTCCTTGCGCGCCTCAATGATGGCGGCGGAGATGCCCTGTCCGAACCCCTTGATCGCGCCGAGTCCGAAGCGGATGGCATCGCCGTCCACAGTGAAGTTCACGTCGCTGGTGTTCACGTCCGGCGGCAGGATGCGGATCCCGGTGGTGCGGCATTCGTTGATGAGGAATGTGAGCTTCTTGGCGTTGGAGAGTTCGCTGGTGAGCACGGCGGCCATGAATTCCGGGCGGTAGTTCGCTTTCAGGTACGCGGTGCGGTAGGAGAGGAGCGCGTAGGCGGCGCTGTGCGACTTGTTGAACCCGTACTCGGCGAACTTCTTGATGTTTTCCCAGATGCGTTCCGCCTGCGCCGTCGGGATCTGGTTCGTTTTTGAGCAGCCGTCGATGAATTTGTCGTGCTGCGCCTCCATGTCCTTGATCTTCTTCTTGCCGATGGCGCGGCGGAGGATGTCCGCCTGGCCGAGCGAGAACCCGGCGAGCACCTGCACGCACTGCATGATCTGCTCCTGGTAAAGCATGATGCCGTACGTTTCCTTCAGGTACTGCTCCATGAGCGGATGGTCGTATTCGAGCGGGATGGTGCCTTTTTTGCGCCCGACGAAGAGGTCGAGGAACTGCATCGGACCGGGGCGGTAGAGCGCCACGAGCGCGATGATGTGCCGGAGGTTCTCCACGCCGAACTTGCGGCAGAGGTCCTGCATGCCGCCGGATTCGAGCTGGAACACGGAGACGGTGTCGCCCCGGTTGATGAGGTCGTAGGTCTTCTGGTCATCCAGCGGGATCGTGTCCATGTCGAGCGTGATGCCGCGCGTGCGCTTCACGTTGTCCACGGCGTCCTGGATCACGGTCAGTGTGCGGAGGCCGAGAAAGTCCATCTTGAGCAGTCCGATGTTCTCGCAGAGCGGCGCGACGTACTGCGTGATGACTTCCTCGTGCGCGCCGCGTCCGAGCGGGACGAGGTCGGCGAGCGGCTGGTTGCAGATGATGACGCCGCACGCGTGGATGCCCATCTGGCGGTTGAGCTGTTCGATCGGGGCGCAGTACGCGAAGATGTCGCGGACCCAGGACTCTTTTTCGAGCAGTTCCTTGAGCTCGGGTGATTCCTTGACTGCTTTCGCGAGCGTCATCTTCGGGTCCTCCGGGATGAGCTTCGTGATCATGTTGCCCTCCGCCGGGGTGCGCCCGAGAACGCGCGCGACGTCCTTCACGACGGCTTTCGCCTTCAGCGTACCGTACGTGCCGATCTGCGAGACGCTGTCCTCGCCGTACTTCCGGATCACGTAGTCGATGACCTCCTGGCGGTGGCGTTCGCAGAAGTCCGTGTCGAAGTCCGGCGGCGACACGCGGTCCGGGTTCAGGAATCGCTCGAACAGCAGGTCGTATTTCATCGGGTCGATGTTTGTGATGCCGCTCAGGTACGCCACGATGGAGCCAGCGCCGGAGCCGCGCCCCGGCCCGACCGGGATGCCGTGCTCCTTCGCCCAGTTGATGAAGTCCCACACGCAGAGGAAGTAGCTCGGATATTTCGTGCGGTTGATGACCGACAGCTCGAAGTCCATGCGTTCGAGGTTGCGTTTCGCCTCCTCCTTCTTGTCCTCCGGCGGATTGAACGGGTCGTAGCCGTATTTCTTCTCGTAGCCGCACACGCTGTCCGCGCGACCCGTGCCGTACAGGCAGATTTTACGGAGGTAGGCGGCGGATTTCTTCATGACGATGCGGCGTTCGATGAGGTTGGCACGCTTGGCGTCGTCCGGGAGCGGCTTGTCGGGTTCCTTCTCATGCTCCTTCACGATCTCGTCGGCGATCTCCTGTTCGGCTTCGACGCGGATGGCGCTCAGGTCGAGCGTGTCAACGAACTCCTGCGGCGGCGTGTATTCCGGATAGTGGTTCTCGTAGCCGATCTCGACGTCGCACTGTTCGGCGACCGCGAGCGTGTTCGTGATCGCGTCCGGGACCTCGGTTCCGAAGACCTGCATCATCTCGTCGCCCGATTTGAAGTAGAATTCGTCGTACTCCATCTTCATGCGGCGTTCGTCGTCCAGTGTGGTCCGCGTCTGGATGCACAACATGATCTCGTGGGAACGAGCATGTTCCTTCTTCAGGTAATGCACGTCGTTCGTGGCGACCAGCCGGACGTCGTTCTCGCGGGCGAGCTGGATCAAACCCCGGTTGACGGTCTTCTGGTCCTCAATCCCGTGGTACATGAGCTCCAGGCAGAAGTTCTCCTTCCCGCCGAAGAGGTCGAGGTAGTCGAACAGCACCTTGCGGCCGGCGTCCACGCCGCCGCGCAGGATCGCCACGTCGATCTCGCCCTGCAGGCACGCGCTCATGCCGATGATGCCCTCGTGGTATTTCGCGAGGAGTTCGCGGTCAATGCGCGGCTTGTAGTAGAACCCGGTCATGTGCGCTTCGGAATTGAGCTTACACAGGTTGTGGTAGCCGACGTTGTTCTTCGCCAGCAGGATCAGGTGGAATCCCTTGATGTTCGGGATGCCGGGCTGTTTCTCCAGGCGGCTGCCGGGCGCGATGTACGTCTCGCACCCGATGATCGGCTTGATGTCCGCCTTTTTCATGGCGTTGTGGAACTCGTAGCATCCGCCCATGACCCCGTGGTCCGTGATCGCGCAGGCCTTCATGCCGTATTCCTGCGCCATCGTGACCAAGTCCACCTTGCCCACGGCGTCTTCCTTCTTCAGTTTCGCCCACGAGATGGCGCACGCGCCGTCCAGCAGGCTGTAGTCCGTATGTAAATGCAGATGCACGAAATCCGTAGCCATAATTCCCGTTTCCTGACCGTTTTGCGTTGGTTTATCCTTGTGGTACGCGGCGGAAGGCGCGCGTGTCCATACTAAAGCAGTACAAAGTTATAATACAGCCGAAACGGGTTTTTTTCAAATATGAAACCCGAAAAAGACCGGATTTCGGAGGAAAACGATGGAAAAATGGCGCAACCGTATCCGGACGGCGTTGGATAGGATTCCGTTCCGCCATCCGCCCATTTCCCCCTTTCAGAATCCTCTCTGGAAAAAACAGCAAACAAAACCGGAAAATCAAGTCTAGTTTCAGTTAAAAGTTGGTAGTTTTAACTGAAACTAGCGCTTGTGCGCGAAAGCATTTTTCTGTTCCGCCTCATTCCCTCAGTCCCGAAACCAGTGTTTTTTTCGCAAAACAATCCGAACTTGGAGAACAAAACCGGAAAATCAAGTCTAGTTTCAGTTAAAAGATGGTAGTTTTAACTGAAACTAGCGTGTGTGCGCGAAAGCATTTTTCTGTTCCGCCTCATTCCCGTCGGTTCTGTTTCCAACTTTTTTTGAGAAAAATCCAGAACATGGCTTGACAAGTGTGTTATGGTGTGCTATTTTAATAGTACACTGCGAAACAAATACACTTTAACCCCAACGGAGATTTTTCCGAACCATGAATGTTTCCGAACTGACCTTGAACTTCTCATCCGGGGTCCCGATCTACCGGCAGATCGTCCAGCTGCTCTCCGGGAAGATCCTCTCCGGGGCGCTTTCCCCGGGCGAAAAGATCCCGTCGATTCGCGACGTGACCGCCGAGCTGAACGTGAATCCGAACACGGTGGCGAAGGCGTACCGCGAACTTGAACTCGCGGGACTGATCGAAACCCGCCGCGGCATGGGCTGTTTCGTCGCCGAACGCGCCGACGCCCGCCACACGCTCACCGATGAGGAGAAACAGCGCCATCTGGACACACTATTCGCCTCACTGGTCACGTCCGCCGGGATGTTTGGCATCTCGGAGCAGGACGTTTCCGACTACCTGACCGCGAAACACGCCGTCATCACGATAAACAGCAAATGAATGAAAGGTCTTCTTCCATGATTTCCTCCGATACTCTGATCGCCGACGCGTCCGCGCCCGTCAAATCCGAATCCACAGTTGCCTCCGTCCGCAGAATGCTGAAAAACGCGCTCCAGATTTCCGTCCGCGACTCCGTACTGCTCAACCTCGCCTCCGTGAACCTCATGCTTCAGGTGTTTTACATCGGACTGTTCCTCGGTGGCTTCTTTCTCTACCCCGCTATGATGGGGCAGCCGTGCCGCACGCAAGAGGAATTCAATGCATTTTACAATCAACAGGAGCACAAGGTCATATTGCTTGCGGTCGCACTGACCATCCAGTTCTTCGGCACGTTCATTTCGAATTTCCTGCTGCTCACGCTGGACAGCGAGATCATCCGTGTGTGGAATGGTCAGAGAGCCGACTTCAAACGCGGCTGGTGCACTGCCGCCTCCCATTTTTGGAGTCTGGTGACCTGGTCCCTGCTGATTACCCCGTTTAATTTCATGTGGGTCGCTTCCATGTGCATCGTGATCCCGGTGCTGACTCGAGACAAGACAGTCAACCCGTTTAAGATGCTTTGGCGTTCGCTGTTGCTCCTGCTGAAGATATGGAAGGAGTTCCTGCTCGGGATCGTCGGCATGTTGGTGATCCTGTACTGGCTTTTCTGCCTTGTTTTCGGTTCCAACGCGATTTTCACGTTCATCTCCAGGCAGTGTCCGCCACTCATCGCGTGGATTCTGCTCTCGGTCGGCATCATCTTCTCGCTGCTCGCATTGTGTTTCTGCTATCTCTTCTGCAACTGCTACCTCTGCGGCCAGTACATCAAGGCCAGCGAGGGCGTGGAACCGGACCCGGAAGCCGATGCCGCCGAACTCGCCTGAACTCGAAATAATTACACTTGCCCAAACAAAAAATCCGTCTGTTTCTCATAAAAACCGAACGACTTTTTTCCGAAAAAAAACGTCATTTCTGCTTGACAATCCGCGAAAAGCGTGATTTAGTAACATATTAGATCAAAACCAACATTTAAGGAACCCGATCATGAATAAGAACAACATCATCCTGCCCGTCGTCCTCATCCTCGCCGCCGCGCTCGTCGTAGGAGGCTTCATCCTGCTGAAGAAGCACAAGGACACCGTCGCGCCGACGGTCGTGGTCGTCGAAGAACCCGTCGTCGAAGAACCGGAACCCGAGCCAGAAGAACAGCCGAAGCCGCGCCGCAGACGCGACGTCAACTCCAGCATCAACCGCATGATGCCGATGCAGGGCGACCAGGTTCAGGGCATGCCCACCCGTGAGGAGGCCGTCGATGCCGCCAGGGACATCCTCAATTCCTACCGCGAAGCGTCTCCGCAGGAAAAACAGCAGATGGCGATGGTCATGAACATGGCTTCATACATGGTCAACGGTATCGCGCAGAACGCCGGCCAGTTCGTTCAGCGGATGACCCCGGAACAGCGTGACCAGCTCCTCCAGGCCGCGGGCGGCTCGCTGGACCTCCTCGACGCCATTCAGGAGGAGATGATGTACGATGTGACCAACGAGGAAATGCAGGTGTTCGGCGGCGTGTTCCAGTCCATGCGCAACCTCAACGAATCCCTCATGAACTCCGCGCTTTTCTGAGTCGAACCTATCGGGAAAAGGACATAGAACCCCCATGGAAAAGAGAAACACGATCCTTGTCGCCGTCTGCGGCGTCATCCTCATTGCCTTCCTCGCCGTCGCCACGGTCAAGATCCTCCAGAACACCAATACGCCTCCGCCCGCGGAGAAAGAGACCGTGGCGGAGGTCGAACAGCCCGAGCCCGAACGCCGCCACGGACCGAGAGTCCGCCGCAAAGTCGACATCGGCTCCACGTTCTCCGGCATGGCTCCCGTCCAGCAGAACAACGCCGCGGACAACGGAGGCGAGCAGCCCAAGGAGTTCCACAATCAGACCCCCGAGGAGGCGGTCGAATCCGCCTGGCAGGCGCTCGATACCTACCGCGAACAGTCCGAGGAGGACAAGAACAAGACGAAGTTCGCGCTCGGCATCGTGAACGTCATCCTCAACGCCGTCACCGCCAACGCGGGGCAGCTCGCCGCGGGAATGAACGACCAGCAACGCGCCGACGCCGTTGCGCGCGCCCAGTCCGCCCTGCAGAACATCAGCGCCATCGAACAGGAAGTGATCCCGGACATGAACGACGATGAGCGGCAGACGCTCGGCGGCACGGTCCAGGCAATCCGCAATTTGAGCGAATCCTTCCTGAACCAGCTTCAGTAGGCGGAATGCGACGTACTTCCGTACAAAAACAAGCTGAATGAAATGAGCTATCATGCCAAAATCCGGACACGACAGGGAAGCAAAACGCCGGGCAAAACTGAAGGCACAGAAGGCTGCTTCGGCGAAACTGGAGCAGGCAAGGGTCGATCACATAGCCGATGCCATTATGGATATTTGTGCTCCGTTGGAGTATAGGCTGGTGAATGACAAATTCAGGCTTGATTTCAATGGGCGCATGAATCTTTGGAGAATGGGTATGACCGCTTGGAACTATGCGGTTCGCGGTCTCCCCGTACCCGAAGAAATACTGGATGATGAATCCGAATCGACGGCGGACGAGTACCAGAAAGGAGAAAATCTCGTCGTTTTCACTCTCATGTTCCGGAAATACAGGAATTATCCGAACCTTTGTACGGAAGTGTTGGATATCCGGTATTCATCAATTTCGGGAAAGCCCCGTTTAAGGGTTGTTCTGGGCGATGTGCTGGAGCCGGTCGAAATCCCATTTGCCATCAGGAAAAGGGAAATCAGGCCGAGTCCGAAAGAAATCATGGCGATGATGTATGAAGGGGGCAAAACAAGAAAAGAAGCGGCGTCCATGATGGACGAGACAGAAGAGAATGTCGCGGCGTGGGAAGACGGCACGATGGAAATGGAAAAGAAAAAAGTGGATTACCTCTACGCTTTCCTTGAGCCGAATTTCGAGATCCTGGACGAAAACGGAGAAACAGAATCCGGTATTTAGGTGTCCTAACGCATTTTCCCGTATGTTCACGGCGGAGCATCCCCTTCCGTCGCGATTCTTTTGTTCTGGAAGGTATTCCGGAATCTTCGCATTTTAAATATTAAATAAAAAAGTCGAAGAATTCAATATTTTTTTATCGAATTGGGCTTGCTTTTATCCTAAGTGCGGAGTATATTACGGAACGATTTATCGTGAGACCCTTTTCACAACCTTAAACCATATCCCTAACTCTCTACATTGGAGGCTCATTCAAACATGGGTGAAATGCATTGCGTGAACGGAGTTTGCGAGATGTCCTCCCGCAAATCCTCCCAGATGGAGGCACTCGACGCCTACATCAAAAGTCTGCCTCTCGCGGACAACCCGACCCGTAAGCGCGGATTCCTGATCCAGACGCTTCACAAGGCACAGTCCCTCTTCGGCTATCTCCCGGTCGAAGTCCAGTCGTTCGTCGCCGAACGCCTTGGCATCTCCCTCGCGGAAGTCTACGGCGTGATCAGCTTCTACAGCTTCTTCACGGACAAGCCAATCGGCCGCTACGCCATCAACGTCTGCACCGGCACCGCCTGCTTCGTCAAGGGCGCGGCGCAGGTCGTCGACGAACTCAAGCGCAAGCTCGGCGTCTCCGAGGGCGAGACTACTGCCGATGGAAAATACTTCCTCGGCGTCCTCCGCTGCCTCGGCGCATGCAGCATGGCTCCCGTCGTCATGGTCAACGGCAAAGTCTACGGCCACATGACCCCGGAAAAAGTCCAGGGACTCCTGGACGACTGCAAAGACTGATCGACCCCCTTCCACCGATTAATCATGGAGAATAACCAATATGAGAATTGAGTCTCCCGCGGCGCTCGCGGATTACGCGGCCGCCCTCAAGGCGCGTAAGCACGCGCCCGTCAAACTGCTCGTTTCCATGGGAACGTGCGGCATCGCCGCCGGTACCGGCGAAGTCCTGAAGGCAATCAACGACTACATCACCGAGAACAAGCTCGAAGAAGCCTTCGACGTCGTTGAAGTCGGCTGCATGGGTCTCTGCTATGCCGAGCCCGTCATCATGCTCACCGACGACAAGGGCAAGCGCATCATCTACGGCGACGTGACTCCGCACCAGATCCCCGCTATCATGCAGGCCGGACTCGAAGCCCCCGCCACCGGCACTCACACCATCGACCGCTGCTGGTACTATCCCGAAGATGAATCCCCCGCCGAAGGCGAACTCCAGGCGCGCATCGTCCTCCGCAACACCGGCCGCATCAATCCCGAAGACATCGACCAGTACGTCGCAGAAGGCGGCTATTCCGCCCTCGCCAAGGTCGTTACCACCATGAAGCCCCAGGATGTCATCGACGTGATCTCCGCCTCCAACCTCCGCGGTCGCGGCGGCGCGGGCTTCCCCACCGGTAAGAAATGGTCCTTCGCCGCTGCCCAGCCCGAAGGCGAAAAGTTCATCATCTGCAACGCCGACGAAGGCGACCCGGGCGCGTTCATGGACCGCGCCGTGCTCGAAGGCGACCCGAACGCCGTCCTCGAAGCAATGGCGATCGGCGGCTACGCGATCGGCGCGCACAACGGCGTCATCTACATCCGCGCGGAATATCCGCTTGCTGTGAAGCGCCTCGAAAACGCCATCAAACAGGCGGAGGAAAAGGGCTTCCTCGGCAAGAACATCTTCGGCAGCGGCTTCGATTTCAAGCTTGAGATCAAGTTCGGCGCGGGCGCGTTCGTCTGCGGCGAGGAAACCGCCCTCATCCACTCCATCGAAGGCCAGCGCGGCGAACCCACGTTCAAGCCCCCGTTCCCCGCCATCCAGGGACTCTGGAAGCGCCCGACCGTCGTGAACAACGTCGAAACCTACGCCTGCATCGCGGCGATCATTCGCAAGGGCCCCGACTGGTTCAAGGGCCTCGGCACAGCCGGTTCCCCGGGCACGAAGGTCTTCGCCCTCGCCGGCAAGATCTCCAAGGTCGGTCTCGCCGAAGTCCCGATGGGCATGACCCTCCGCCAGATCATCTACGAGATCGGCGGCGGCATCAAGGACGGCCGCGAATTCAAGGCCGTGCAGACCGGCGGTCCGTCCGGCGGCTGCATCACCAAGAAGAACCTCGACCTCCAGATCGACTACGAAGCCCTCAAGTCTATCGGCTCCATGATGGGGTCCGGCGGCATGATCGTCATGGACGAGGATGACTGCATGGTCAACATCGCCAAGTTCTTCCTCGACTTCACCGCCGACGAATCCTGCGGCAAGTGCACCCCGTGCCGCGTTGGCAACCGCCGTATGCTCGAGCTGCTCAACAAGATCACCTCCGGCGAAGGCAACATGGAGATCCTCGAAAAGCTCAAGACGCTCTCCGCCACCATCAAGGACACCGCCCTCTGCGGCCTCGGCCAGACCGCCCCGAACCCGGTGCTCTCCACGCTCGCGAACTTCGAAGACGAATATCTCGCGCACGTGAAGGACCACCGCTGCCCCGCCGGCGTCTGCGCCAACCTCATCCAGTTCAACGTGACCGACAAGTGCGTCGGCTGCGGTCTCTGCGCCAAGCGCTGCCCGGTCGGCGCGATTTCCGGCGAGAAGAAGATGAAACACGTCATCAACCAGGCAAAGTGCATCAAGTGCGGCGCGTGCTTCAACGCCTGCAAGTTCCATGCCATCGCCAAGATCTGACCGAGAGGAGCATTATACTACTATGAGCACCGTCAATCTTACCATCAACGATAAAGCCGTTGCTGTCGAGGCCGGTTCCACCATCCTCGAAGCCGCGGAAAAACTCGATATCAAAATCCCGACTCTCTGCCATTTCAAGATGGATGCATTCCACGTCGAGCACAGATGCGGTTCCTGCCGTATCTGCGTCGTCGAGGTCGAAAAGCGCCCCAACCTGGCGCCCGCCTGCTGCACGCCCGTCATGGAAGGCATGGTCGTCCACACCAACACGCTCCGCGCCATCAACGCGCGCCGCGCCATCCTCGACCTGCTCCTTTCGGACCATCCGAAAGATTGCCTCACCTGCCCGAAGAGCCTGAACTGCGAACTTCAGAAGATCGCCGAAGAGCTCGGCGTCCACAACCTGCAGTACAGCGGCGAGCAGTCCACGTACGAGCTCGACGAGAGCAGCGCCGCCATCCGCCGCGACCTTGACAAGTGCATCATGTGCCGCCGCTGCGAAAACGCCTGCAACAATATCCAGACTGTCGGCGTCCTCTCCGGCGTCGGCCGCGGATTCCACGCCGTCGTCGCTCCCGCCGGTCTCAAGAAGCTTGCCGACACGCAGTGCGTCTTCTGCGGCCAGTGCGTCCAGGCGTGCCCCGTCGGCGCGCTCACCGAGATCAACTACAAGTACGATGTCTGGCGCGCCCTCAACGACAAGACCAAGACCGTCGTCTTCCAGACCGCTCCCGCCGTCCGTGTCGCCATCGGCGAAGCCTTCGGCATGGAGCCCGGCTCCATCAGCACCGGCAAGATGGTCACCGCCCTGAAGATGCTCGGCGCGGACAAGGTGTTCGACACCAACTTCTCCGCCGACCTCACCATCATGGAAGAGGGTACCGAGCTGATCGAACGCATCAAGAAGAACGAGAACCTCCCGATCCTTACCAGCTGCTGCCCCGGCTGGGTCAAATTCCTCGAACACCAGTTCCCCGAACTCACCTACATGCCCTCCACCGCCAAGTCTCCGCAGCAGATGTTCGGCGCGATCGCCAAGAGCTACTACTGCGAGAAGACCGGCATCAAGCCGGAAGACCTCATCGTCGTCTCCGTCATGCCCTGCCTCGCCAAGAAGTACGAGGCCGCCCGTCCCGAGTTCACCCGCGACGGCGTCCGCGACGTCGATATCGTCCTGACCACCCGTGAACTCGCCGAGATGTTCCACGAAGCCGGCATCCAGTTCGACAAGCTTGAGGATTCCGAATACGATTCTCCGCTCGGAGAAGGCACCGGCGCCGCCACCATTTTCGGTACGTCCGGCGGCGTGCTCGAAGCCGCGCTCCGTACCGCGGCCGACATCCTCTCCGGCAAGGACGTGCAGGAGATCGACTACACGCCTGTCCGCGGCCTCGAAGGCATCAAGGAAGCCGAAGTCGACGTCGGCGGCATCAAGCTCAAAGCTGCGATCTGCTCCGGTCTCGGCAACGCCCGCAAGCTCCTCGAGAAGATCAAAGCCGGCGAAGCCAAGTACCATGCTATTGAGATCATGGCTTGCCCCGGCGGCTGCATCGATGGCGGCGGCCAGCCCTACCACCACGGCAATACCGAGATCATCAAGAAGCGTATGGAAGCGCTCTACCAGGACGACCTGAATCACCCGATTCGCAAGTCCCACCAGAACAAGTCCATCCAGAAGCTCTACGAAGAATACCTCGGCGAGCCCGGCAGCCACCTGGCGCACAAGCTCCTCCACACATCCTACACCGCCCGCAAGAAATTCTGAGGCGGCGTAAACCGGGCGTCACCGTAAAACGTGGCGCCCCGGACAAAGCGTACCCTGTCAGGACTCGAACCTGACAGAGTGCGCCCCGCGAGCAAAAAATTACCCGGAATGGACCTCAAAGCCATCCGGGTTTTTCGCGTTCAAAAAAGGGAGAATCAAGGGTGGTCAGAACTCTCTGGAACGGGCACGGAGATCCGTGTCCGCGGGGAGCAGGGCACCTTTGAATCTTTCATCCGCATTGAGGGACAGGATGAAGTCGGTAAACCGGTTGGAGAACTCCTCCTCGGTTTCTTTATAATCCGGGTCAAACATCTCCTGATAGTGTTCCCAAAGGAAGTATTTCACTTTGACAGGGTATTTGCCGCCTCTCATGTCGTAGAAGACCGGGCTGCCCAGAAGAGTGTAGGATTGCATGTAGATGAGGAGCCAGTATTCCGGGAGGCGTTCCTGCTGTACCGCGTTCCGGTACGGTTCGAGATCGCCTTGAAAGAAGGATGCGCTGTCCTGTTTGAACACGAGCGGTCCGACCCGGACATACGACTCGTATTCGAACGTTCTGGTATTGAGATAGGTGCGGACGCAGACGGGCTCGTCGATGAAAAACGGGAGAAGGATGATGAGCACCAGGATGGATCCCCAGAAGAGGATCCGCTTCCAGTTCATTTTCGTCGCGTCCGTTGTCATGTCTGTTTCCCTGCCTGAAAAGCTACTTTTCATCCGGGACAAGCTGGGCATAGCGGCGGTTCTGCAAGCGCTTGCCGATCGGCTTGGAGATGATTCCGGCGGCGAGACCGAGGATCCAGAGGTATTTTCTGTCGACATAAAAACCAGCAAGAAAGATCAGGACGGAGACGATGCTCCAGTAAACGATCTGGAACCTGATATTGGTTTTGTTCAGCTCTTTCAGGACGTCGATGCCATCCCATTCATGCGGGGCGTTTTCGATGAATTCCGTCGCGCCGGCGACCCCGGAACACGCCCGGAAATCCCGGCTGCACTCCGCCGCGGCGTCCCGGTACGACGCATTTTCCAGCACGTTCTGCACGGCGGCGCGGATTCCCGCGACGGAATCGTCCTTCAGCAGGACGCCCGCGCCGAGCTCGGCGGCGCGCTTCGCCACGGCGTACTGTTCGCCGGTCTGCGGATAGAGCACCATCGGCGTCGCCATGTACAGGCTCTCCGACACGCTGTTCATGCCGCAGTGCGTGAGGAAGACGTCCGCGCGGGACAGGACGTCGAGCTGGTCCACATACGGCTCCACCCGGACATTCTCCGGCAGGACGCCCAGCTTTTCGCGGTTCAGCGCCATGCCGCAGGAGATCAGGACGTCGACGTCCATGTCCTTCAGCGCCTTGATGCACTTGTTGTAGAAATCCGGGCGGTCGTTGATGACCGTGCCGAGGGAGATGTACATGAGCGGACGTTTCTTAATCTTATTTGGGACTGCATTCGAGAACACCGACGGGCCGACAAACACGTAATGCCCGGAAAAGCTCTCCGCGTACGGCTGGAACCGCCGCGAGGTGTAGACCACGGAATCCGTTTTGTTGTCGCTCTGGACCAGCGTCAGCGGGTTTTTCACCTTGTACCCGTACGGTTCCATCGACTTCAGCGCCTTCCCGATGCGCGCCAACCCGAAGATCATGTCCACGAGCTCCGCAGGGGGATGCTTCATGTAGGTCGAGGACAGCTGGTTGAACGCGAACGTGCTGGTGGAGACGACCATCGGCACATGATGTTTCCAGGCGTTCAGCTTGCCCCAGAAACACGCGGAGTCCGTGTATACGACGTCCGGCAGGAACGATTTGAACTCCGCATCCAGAAACGCGTCCATGGCGAGTGTGATGCGAATCGCCTGCACGGTCATTTCCGTGATTGAGACGCGTTTCAGCCCGGCGACCTCCTCCGCCGAGACCGCCGGCATGTAGGCGTCGCAGGAGACGAACTCCGCGCCCGTCTTCCGTATCTTCTCCGAGAAATCGGGCAGACCGCCTGCGCCCCCGAATGAATAGAACCTGACCGTATTTCCGCGCCGGATCAGCTCGGCGGCGACCGGGAGCATCGGGTTGGTGTGGCCGTGCGCCGGGATGCAGAAGAACGCGATGCGCTTTTTCAGCGGGGCGGTCTGAGGGGCGGATTCATTTGGCGTTGTCATGTTTCAAGCTCCTGACTTCGAGGCAGAGCAGGATGCAGAACAGAATCTCCACGCCGATCATCACGGCGGCGAGCACGAACGGCGGAAACATCAGTCCGACGATCAGGGAGAGGAGCGGCACGACGATGGAAAATGCGAAGTAACTCTTTGACAGATAAAGCCAGCTATAGGGCATCAGGTGCGCGCCGAAGATCATGGCGAAGACCATGAGCATTTTCTCCGGCATGGCATTGTAAACCCACATGGCGATCAGCAGATATACGATCTGGTTCACGGTGAAGATCAGCCCGAGTTTGGTCAGCGGGTTGTCCTTCCCCTGGAAATCCACCCCGATCAGCTTCGAGACGAGAAATGCAATCGGGACCAGCGGCGCGGCGCAGCAGAATGTCAGCAGGTTTTGGGTCACGATCGGCAGCCCGGTCAGGTGGACGCAGAGGATCCCCGTCCAGATGGGCACGGATGTCAGGATGAACGGCAGCCCCTTTTTCTGTTTCCGGGCACAATCCTTTCGCAAAGCATCCAATTCCATAACAGTCTCTGTATCAATCTATTTGCGTCTGTCTTCGTCACTTGTCGAGGGAATCGTCGGCGAGGACGGCGCGGTAGCGTGCCAGGCGGGATTCGAGCGACTGGCGCGCCTTCGGGGCGGCGGTCTTGCGGGAGCCGATTGCCGGGTTCAGGATCATGGTGGCGTGGTTCAGGTGGTCCATGTACTTGATCAGGACTTCCGGCGGGATGAACTCCATATCGTACCCGGCGGCGGTCAGGCATCTGTGGATGGAGCTGCCGGCGCATTCGCCGTCGCCGAATCCGCGCGTGTGCCGTTTCAGCAGCTCGGTACGGTACAGCGCGCAATGGCTCCGCAGGAACCGGTATTCCTTCTTCCTTATGCCGAGGAGCTGCCGGATTCCGTCCTCGATTTCCTTGCCGAAGCGTTTCAGCGGCGGCACGAATTCGAGTTTCCAGCTGCCGACGCCCGCGATCATTTCATCGCGGTTGATGCGCCCGAGCAGGAAATCCAGCCAGTCCGGGCGGTACACGATGGTGTCCGTGTGGAACGACAGGACAAACGGCGTGTCGACTTCTTTCAGCGCCAGATCCATGGCGGTGGTGTGCATCAGCGCGGGTGCCATGCCGGCGATGTCCGCAGGGGTGCGTTCGATCAGCCGGATCCAGCCGAGCGACCGCAGATACTCCACCGATTCGTCGCCGGACGCGTTGTCGACGGCGATGATGCGGATGGCGTCGTGCGGCGTGAATTTGCGGAGGGAACGCAGACAAAGGCGCGTCAGTTCCGGGGTTTTGTAGTTCGGCAGGATGATGGAAACAGGCTGGTCCATGGAATGAATCCGGTATTTTATAATGTTTGAATGTGTCAGAATGACACTTGCAATTATTTGTTTTTATGAGCTGAATTTATTTGTAGCGAATTGTCGCAAAACCAGGAAAGAACCGATCAGCCGTCGAACCGTCAAATCTATTCGTTATTCCGTCATATCCATGATTATCAATATATTGCATCTTGTTGTGCGGTTTCCAACTTCCGGAAGACGCCGGGAGCGTGACAGGCACAGAAACGACCTGGCGAGACCTCCTGAAGCGCGGGAATTTCCGTGGCGCAGCGCGGTTGTGCGAAGGGACAGCGGGTGTGAAAACGGCATCCGGACGGCGGATTCAGCGGAGACGGGACGTCACCTTTCAGGATGATGCGGTCGCGGCGTCGCGACTGGTCGATCTGCGGGACGCTGGAGAGGAGGGCGAGGGAATACGGATGGAGCGGATTGGAGCAGACTTCCTCCGACGGACCGATCTCCATGATGCGTCCCAGGTACATGACCATGATGCGGTGGCAGATGTGCTCCACGACGGCGAGATCGTGCGCGATGAAGAGGAATGCCACGCCGGTCTGTTTCTGGATGTCCTGCAGGAGGTTCACGATCTGCGCCTGAACGCTGACGTCGAGCGCGGAGACGGGTTCGTCGGCGATGATGAACGCCGGATTGACGGCGAGCGCGCGGGCGATGCCGATGCGCTGGCGCTGACCGCCGCTGAACTGGTGCGGATAGCGCATGGCGTAGTCGGGATTGAGCCCGACGAGCTTCATGAGCTCGCGGATGCGCTTGTCCCGTCCGGCAGCGTCGAGCTTCGTGTGGAGCTTCAGCGCCTCCTCCAGGATGGAAAAGATGCTCATGCGCGGGTTCAGCGAGCCGTACGGGTCCTGGAAGATCATCTGGAATTTCCCGCGCATCCGGCGGAGTTCCTCGCCGCGGATGCCGGTCATCTCCACGCCGTCGAGCAGGATGGAGCCTTCGGTCGGGTCCTCCAGTCGGAGCAGGAGCCGCGCGAGCGTGGACTTGCCGCAGCCGGATTCGCCGACCAGGCCGAGCGTCTCGCTCTGTTCCAGCGTGAAGGAGACGTCGTCCACGGCGCGCACGAAGTCGGGCTTGCCGAAGAAGCCCCGCGCGACGGGGTAGTATTTTTTCAGGTGGGAGGCGGTGAGGAGCGGCATCGGTCAGGGATTCTGTCGGAGGGACGGGTTGGAATCCCGGAGCGCGGCGAGGCGGATCCGGGCGGATTTCAGCAGGGAATCGACTTGGTCCGATTCGGGAAGCGTGGCGCGGATGCGTCCAAAGAGGTCCTCGTCGAGCGCGAGGGCGGCGGACGCGGGATAATTGATGTCGCAGGACCACGCGAAGAGCCCGAGCTTGAAATCGTTGACGTTCTTCATGTCGGTGTAGACCACGCATTCCCCGCGCATGGCGGTTTCGAGGATGGATGGTGTCCAGCCGGGCGTGTCGGGGAGTTCGAGCTTGATGGTCGGGTCGGAATAGTCGCCGGTAAAGAAGCGGATGATGAGGCGCAGGATGGCGAGCTTGTCTGCGTCGCGGACCATCTTCGCGGCGTCGAGGTGCGCAGAGGGGAAGTCCGCCGGGATCGCGAACTTGTTGTGAACGCGCACGGCGTCGATGATGCACGCGCGGTCTTCGGCGAGGAGTTCCGGCACGAGCCCGAGCTCTTCGACCAGGGCTGCGCTGCGTTCGCCGTGGTCGAACGAATTGCGGTCGAGGAAGGTCTTGAACTGGGCGAACTGCTCGAAACGGGAGATGTCGTGGAAGAGCGCGCAGAGGCGGAAGACGAGCGTGTCGCGCGGGGAAAAACGGGCTTCTCCCGCCACGATCTTCTCCGTGATCTCGCAGACTTCGCCGGTGTGTTTGAACTTGGCTTCGAGCGCGAACGGCAACGTGCCGACGTCGTCGCGGAATCTCGCGACATGACGCTCGAATGCCGCACGTGCCAGTGTGAATGTATCCGTTTCCATACCGTGTTTACTTGGCGTATTCCACGGAGCGGGTCTCGCGGATGATCGTGACCTTGATCTGGCCGGGATAGGTCATTTCCTTCTCGATGCGGTTGCAGATGTCGCGGGCGATGACCTGCGCCTGCGCCTCGTTGATCTTCTCCGGCTCGACGACCACGCGGACCTCGCGACCCGCCTGGAGGGCGTAGCAGGTGTCCACGCCGGGGAAGTCCTTGGCGATGGATTCGAGCTGTTCAAGGCGTTTGAGGTAGAGTTCGGTGGTTTCGCTGCGTGCGCCGGGGCGTGACGCGCTGAGGGCGTCGCAGGCGTTGGCGAGGATGGCGTAGATGCTGGTGGCTTCGACCTCGCCATGGTGGGCGGCGACGGCGTTGATGACGTCCTTGTTCTCGCCGTATTTGCGGAGCAGATCGGCGCCGATCTGGGCGTGCGTGCCCTCGATCTCGTGGTCGACCGCCTTCCCGATGTCGTGGAAGAGTCCGATGCGGCGCGCGCGCTGTTCATCAAGTCCGAGCTCGGCGGCGATTGCGCCCATGAACGCCGAGGTCTCGATGCAGTGTTTGAGCACGTTCTGGGAGAAGCTGTAGCGGAACTGGAGCGTGCCGATGAGGGTGATGAGCGGTTTCGGGACGCCCTGCAGGCCGCAGTCCAGCACCGCCTGTTCGCCCGCGTTGAAGATTTCCTCGTCGACCTCCTTGCGCATCTTCTTCACGAGCTCCTCGATGCGGGTCGGGTGGATGCGTCCGTCGCCGATGAGCTTCTCCATCATGCGGCGCGCGACTTCCTTGCGGACGGGGTCGAAACAGCTGATGACGACGGCTTCCGGGGTATCGTCAATGAGGATGTTGACGCCGGTCGCCGCCTCAAGCGCGCGGATGTTGCGGCCTTCGCGGCCGATGATGCGGCCCTTCATCTCGTCGTTGGGGAGCGGGATGGTGGCGGTGGTGCGTTCGTAGGTGCAGTCGCCGGCGTAGCGCTGGATGGCGTAGGCGAGGAGCTTCTGGGATTCGCGTTCGGCGCGCTGTCGGGCGTCCTCAACGATGTTGCGGATGAGGAGACCGGATTCGTTTTCGACCTCGCCTTTGAGCTTGTCGAGGATCATGCCGCGCGCGGTCTCGCGGTCGAGCTCGGCGATGCGTTCCAGTTCGTTGATCTGTCGGTCGATCGTGCTCTTGAGCTCCTCCTCCTTTTGGACGAGGCGTTCGCGCTGCTGCACGAGTTCGGCTTCCCTGCGCTCGTTGTTCTTAATCTTGGCGTCGAGGGAATCGTTCTTGCGGTCGAGGTTTTCCTCTTTCTGCGTGAGGCGTTTTTCCTGCTGGGCGATCTCGCGGCGGCGTTCCTTGATCTCGTTTTCGACTTCATCCTTGATTTTCAGGGCGTCGTCCTTGATCTTGAGAGCCTCGCTCTTGGCGGTGACGCGGGCTTCGCGGAGGATCTGGGAGGCTTCGCGCTCGGCGTCCTCTTTCATTTTTGCGGCATCACGGGTGGCTTTGGTCTTTCCTTTTTTGGAAAGGATGGCGACGATGATGTGATAGAGGGCGGTGCCGATAAGAAAACCGGCGATCAATTCCAGAGGCTCCCTCCATGCGAAGGCGGCAATGATGACATTGGAAAACATGGGAATTAACTCCTGACATTGTTTTTGCAACCAAAGACGCCGGATTCGGTGACGACGCGGCCGACGGGCTGGTCCGTGGGCTCACAGGGCAGCTCCGCGCATCTCTGGAGTTCATAAAAGATACCGATGGTTTTTCCGGCTCCCCGGGCAAGCAGGCGGTCGTAAACGCCTTTGCCGCGTCCGAGACGGCGGCAGGCGGGATCGAATGCCACGCCGGGTACCAGCCAAAGGGCTTCCGCAAGCAGTTCCGATGGAGCCGCCGGGGCATCGGCGGACGGTTCCGGGATGCCCCAGTGGGACACCGGAAAGTCCAGGGAACGCACCGTCACGATGGAATATGCGCCGGACTGCTCGAAACGCGGCAGGCAGAGCGTGATGCCCGCCTGAAGCGCGTACCGCATGACCGGTGCGAGATCGGGTTCCGTGCCGTCGCTGACATACGCGACGAGCCCGGACGGTTTCTCCGTCCGGACGATGTCCAGAAGCGTGCCGTTGATCGCGTCGTCCGCCGCCGAACGTATGTGGGGCGGCATCGCGCGGCGCAGCGCGATTTTCTCGCGCCGGACGGCTTTTTTCAGATCATGCAATGTTACAGCATCCGTGGTCGCCGCGGAGGGCGTGCCGCAGACCGGACCGGCATGATCGACTGTCTGTTCGTCGTACATGAACCACTGCGTTTTCTGCGAAGCGGCGAAAACGAATGGCATCCGCGCCGGGGACTGGGCGGGAACATGTGGAAAAGGAACCCGGACCGGACGGCATTCCGCCCGACTTCCCGGTATCAAATCAAATGCGACAGCGGCGGCGTCGGACCGCCGATGATGCGTTCCGACCTGCCGTCAGCCTTGATTTGTCCAAACTCCAAGTCATATTTCCCGTTCGATCCGCAATGCGCGGTTGTTTCGGGCGGCGCTTTTTTCAGGAGCGCGGCCTCGTTTTCGCAGCAAATTCCAAATGTGATATGTGAACGTTCCTGCCGAATGGCAAAAACCCTTACCGTAAACATAACCCCGATTTTAAAAAAAGAAAGCCGAAAATCAAAAAAAATTTAAAAAAAGATACACTTTTTCAGAAAAACTTGAAAAAACATAGGAAAAGACTGTCCCTGGACAATGAGATGGAAAGCTCTTCACGGCGAAATCGAGGGTGTTATTTGACTTTTTTAAGAAAAAGGCGTATATTAAATGACGGTTCTATTTTGTA
Organism: uncultured bacterium; assembly: GCA_902802585.1. Lineage (GTDB taxonomy): Bacteria > Verrucomicrobiota > Lentisphaeria > Victivallales > UBA1829 > UBA1732. The sequence goes on along the minus strand of CADCMR010000006.1, from coordinate 49,870 downwards.
AATAAGGATGGATCAATATGGCATTGATCGCACTCATCGACTACGACATGGGCAATCTCCGCAACGTGGAGAGAGCCTTGATTTATGCGGGCGCCGAAGTCCGCATCGTGCGCGCGCCGGCCGAGGCCGCCGGTGCGGCGGGCGTGGTCCTGCCGGGCGTCGGGAATTTCCACGACGCGATGAAGAATCTCGACCGCGCCGGTTTTGTCGGCTTCCTGCGCGACTGGACCGCGGCGGACAAGCCGTTCCTCGGGATTTGCCTGGGGCTCCAGATGCTGTTCGAATCCAGCGAGGAAGCACCGGGCGTGCCGGGGCTCGGGATCCTGAAGGGCTGCTGCCGCAAGTTCGAGTCCGCGACGGAGAAAGTGCCGCACATGGGCTGGAACACGGTTTCCTTCCGTTCGGCGCACCCGTGCTTCGCTTCGTTCAAGGAACCGAAATGGTTCTATTTCGTCCATTCGTTCTATGTTGTGCCGGATGACGCGTCCGTGACCGCCGGACAAACGGATTATATCTGCGGTTTCACTTCGGCTGTGTCGCGCGGCAACCTGGCGGCGACGCAGTTCCATCCGGAGAAAAGCCAGGAAAACGGGCTGGCGATCCTGCGCGGATTTTCGGCCCTGTGCAAAGGAGAGAATCAGCCATGAAATTATTCCCCGCCATTGATCTGCTTCACGGCAACTGTGTCCGCCTCTTCCAGGGCGACTACGCGAAGGAGACGGTTTACGAGAGCACGCCCGCCGACCAGGCCGCTGTTTGGGAACAGGCCGGTGCGCCGCTGATCCACCTCGTCGACCTCGATGGCGCGAAATCCGGCGCGATGACCAATTCCGAAGCGATCCGCGCGGTCTGCGCCCGCGTCTCCATCCCGTGCGAGCTCGGCGGCGGCATCCGCACCGTCGACGACGCAAAACGGGCGTTCGACCTGGGCGTGTCCCGCGTGATCCTCGGGACCGCGGTCTGCGACGATCCGAAGAGCGCCGAGGACTTCATCAACGCGTTCGGGCAGGAGAAGATCGTGGCGGGAATTGACGCCCGCGACGGCAAGGTCGCGACGCGCGGCTGGGTCGAGACCTCCACGGTCGACGCCGCGGCGCTCGCACGGTCGCTGTTCCTCTTCGGTATCGAGCGCTTCATCTTCACCGACATCGCCACCGACGGCGCGCTGAAAGGGCCGAACCTCCCGTTCATGCGGAGCTTCTGCGAACAGCTCCCTGACTGCAAGATCATCGCGTCTGGCGGCGTGAGCTCGTCCGCGGACGTGCGCAACCTGGTCTCGCTCGGCTGCGCAAACCTCGAAGGCGCGATCGTGGGCAAGGCGCTCTACGACGGCCGTACCACCTACGCCGAGCTTCTCGCCGCCGCGCAGGACAAGGACGCCCGCTGACATGGAGACCGTGCAAGTCAGCCTCGGTGCGCGCTCCTACGATATTTCCGTGGCGCGGGACCTCTTCGCTTCGGGCGCCGCCTCCGGACTGCTTGCGCCGTTCGCGAAGGGCGTGAAAGTCCTGGTCGTCTCCGATTCCAACGTTTTTCCGCTGTACGGCGGACTCCTGTCCCGTACGCTTCTTGACGCCGGTGCTTCCGGCGTGTCCGAATCCGTCTTCCCCGCCGGCGAGACCTCCAAGCACCTCGCCACGATCGGGGACATCTGCCAGGACGCTGCACGCGCCGGGCTTGACCGCGGTTCGCTGATCGTCGGACTGGGCGGCGGCGTGGCCGGCGACATGGCTGCGTTTGCCGCGTCGGTCTACATGCGCGGGATCCGCTGCGTGCAGGTCCCGACGTCTCTGCTGGCGATGATCGACTCCGGCGTCGGCGGCAAAACCGGCGTGGACCTGCCCGAGGGAAAGAACCTGGTCGGCACGTTCTACCAGCCGAAAGCCGTCCTGATGGACACCTCGTTCCTGGCGTCGCTCCCGCCCCGCGAGATGGCGAACGGTTTCGCCGAGCTCATCAAGCACGCCGTTCTCTTCGACCGCACACTCTTCGACGAACTGGAAGCCGCCGGAGATTCCCTGTTCCATGACCATGCCCGCCTCGCGTCCCTCGTGGCGCGTTCCTGCACTCTGAAAGCCGCCGTGGTTTCCCGTGACGAACAGGAACGCGGCGAACGCATGCTGCTCAACCTCGGGCATACTTTCGGACACGCGATCGAAAAAGTGCAGGACTACCGCGGGCTGGAGCATGGCGAAGCGGTCGCGGTCGGGACCGCCGCCGCCGCCCGGCTCTCGGTCCGGCTCGGCAAACTCGACGCGGATTCCGCCGAAAAGATCGCCGCGCTGCTCCGCCAGTACCGTCTGCCCGTCACGGTCTCCGGCTGCGAACCCGCCGCGCTGCTGGCGGCGATGGCGTCGGACAAGAAGGCTGTTTCCGGGGTGCCGCGCATCGTCCTGCCGCTCGAAATCGGGCACGCCGAGGTCCGCACGGATGTGCCGCGCGAGGCGATCGAAGCCGTCTGGGAGGAAGTCTGTGAACGACCATGACGGCTGCATTATCCTGAACATGCTGAACGGCATCGGCGGTTCCCGCGCCAATGCCCTGATCGAATTCTGCGGCTCCGTTTCCGCCATCTTCGAGTCGGACGCCGCCTCGCTTTCCCGTATCCGCGGCATCAGTTCCGGACTCGCCGAACGCATCCTCCGCTGGCGCGATTTCGTCGAGTTCGACCGCGAGCTTGAGATCGCGCGGAACGGCGGCGTGACCATCCTCTGCCGCACCGACGACGAGTATCCGGCGGCTCTGCGCGAACTCCGCGATGCCCCGCTCTGCATCTACATGCGCGGAAGCCTGCCCGCCGACCTCGCCGTCCGCTCCATCTCCATCGTCGGCACGCGCAACGCCTCGAACTACGGCGCACGCATGGCGCGCCACCTCTCGGAATCCGCCGCGTACGGCGGCTGGGCCACTGTCAGCGGACTGGCGGTCGGCATCGACACGATCGTGCACCAGGCGACGGTCGACGCGGGCGGCAAAACCATCGCCGTGCTCGGCGGCGGCCTCGCCAAGCTTCACCCCGTCGAAAACCTCGACCTCGCCCGCGCCATCATCCGGTCCGGCGGCGCGGTCATTTCCGAGTTCCCCATGACCACCGTGCCCACGCGCCACACGTTCCCGATGCGCAACCGCATCATCGCGGGGCTGTCCTGCGGCACGCTGGTGGTCGAAGCGGGCGTCAACAGCGGTTCGCTGATCACGGCGGCGCAGGCGCTGGAACAGGGCCGTCACGTGTTTGCCGTGCCGGGCGAGGCGGACAACCCCTCGGCGGCGGGATGCAACACACTCATCAAGCAGGGCGCGAAACTCGTCATGAACTTCGACGACATCCTGGACGAATTCGATTTCCTGCCCGGATTCCATCCCGCCGCGCTCAAGGAAACGCCCGTCAGCCCGTTCGGCGCGGACGACGCCGACGCCTCGCAGTGCGAACCGGACGCGCTCGACGACTCCATGTTCTCCGAGGAGGAGACGGCGATCCTGAACGTGCTGGCGAAAGGCCCGGCGAACGTCGACGCGATCTCCGAATCGACGGACATCCCACCGTCCACCGTGATCTCCACGATGATCGGCCTTGAGATCCTCCACCGCGTCCGCAAGAATCCGGACGGCACCTACTCGAAAAAACGCTGAGGCAGCGCCATGCCGTTCCGCCTCGAATCCCTGCTCATGCCGTGCCTTTCCGCGGTCGCGCCGTTCCGCTGTCCTGTTTGCGGGAAACCGCCGTTCGACGGCACGCCGGGGATGTTCTGCGCGGAGTGTCTGGAGTCGCTGCCCTTCATTGCGCCGCCGTACTGCCCGGGCTGCGGCGGTCCGATGGACGGCATCCTGGACGTCTGTCCGAAATGCCTTCACCAGCCGCAGCGTCCTTGGAGCCAGGCGTTTTCGCTCTTCCACATGGAGGGAAACGCGCGCCTCGCGGTCATGATGCTGAAATACCGCAACCGCCCGGAGTTCGCGCGTTCGCTCGGACGACTGCTCGGGTCCAAGCTGAAACGCGAGCTGCCCTGCCCCGCCGACATGATCGCTCCCGTCCCGCTCCACTGGACGCGCTTCGTCCAGCGCGGATTCAATCAGGCGGACCTGATCAGCCAGGGCATTTCCGCGGAGCTCGGCATCCCGGTGGTCCGGGCGCTCCGACGTGTCCGGCGCACCCGCCAGCAGGCGCGTCTGAGCCGCAGGGAAAGAATTTTGAATTTAACGGGCGCTTTTTCGCCGACGGATTCGACAAAATGCGAAAAACGTGCTATATTAATTGTAGACGATGTTTTGACGACGGGCACCACGCTTGCCACCGCGGCGTCTGTCCTGCTTGACGCGGGAGCCGCCAGGGTCTTCGCCGTTTCGGCTGCCCGCCGCTGAGAAATATGAATTACAAGCCGGAATCAACCTAAAGATAAGGTGCTGCCATGGCTGCTTTTACCAAAAAAGTCAAACCTCTGCCGACGACCTCCGCGGTTCCGGTCGGCGTCATCGCGCATCACGGCATCCAGAAACAGGCCGAGGTCGCGAAACGGAAGGACATCCCGCAGGGGCTTTGGGAAAAATGCAAAAACTGCAATGAACTGATCTTCTCCAGCCGCAAGGAGGAAAACCTGCAGGTCTGCCCGAAGTGCGGCTACCATTACCCGCTGACCGCGCTGGAGCGCATCGACCTGCTGACCGACCTCGGCAGTTTCCAGGAGCTCGACCCGAAGCTCGAATCCGTCGATACGCTCAAGTTCGAGGGTGTGTCCCCCTACGTCGAAAAGCTCCGCGCCAACCACGAGAAGACCGGTCTCCGCGATGCCGTGATCTCCGGCGTTACCGCCATCAACTTCATCCCGTACGTCCTCGCCGTCATGGACTTCCGCTTCCTCGGAGCCAGCATGGGCGCAGTCGTCGGCGAGAAGATTACGCGTGCCATCGAGACCGCCACCGCGAAGCGCCTCCCGCTCGTGATCGTCACCGCCAGCGGCGGCGCGCGCATGTACGAGGGGCTCATCAGCCTCATGCAGATGGCGAAGACCAGCGGCGCTCTGTACCGCCACAAGGAGGCCGGTCTGCCGTACATCGTGATCCTGACCCATCCCACCACCGCCGGCGTCACCGCCAGTTTCGCCTCGCTCGGCGACCTGATCCTCGCCGAACCGGGCGCGATGGTCGGCTTCGCCGGACGCCGCGTGATCGAGGCGACCACGCAGGCGCAGCTTCCGGAGGGATTCCAGACTTCGGAGTTCCTGCTCCAGAAGGGCTTCGTCGACCGGATCATCGAACGGAAAAATTTACGGGCGGAACTCACACTTTGCCTTGAATATTTCACAAAACGGTGTAAAGTAAATAAGGCGGGAAAATCTTCCCGCAAACAGAAACCAGCATAATATTTGCCGTCGTCCGCCGGACCCTGTGCGATGGAATTGCGTGAACCGAGTCAGGTTGGGAACAAAGCAGCTCTAAGCGTTAAGACCTTGCGCGTAGGTCATCTGTCGGGCGGCGGCTTTTCTTTTGAACCAATGGATTCCGCATGAACAACACCAGACGCATCGACGGTCGCGCGCCGTCCCAGCCGCGCAAATTCCGCATCACCCCGGACTACCTCGCCCACCCGATCGCCTCCGCGCTCATCGAAGTCGGCGGTACCAAGGTTATCTGCTCCGCCTCGTTCGAACAGGGCGTCCCCGGTTGGATGCGCCAGCAGGGCGTTTCCGGCGGCTGGGTCACCAGCGAATACGGCATGATCCCCGGCGCGGGCAATACGCGCGTCGCGCGCGAAGCCTCCCGCGGCAAGCAGTCCGGACGTACCATGGAGATTCAGCGCCTCATCGGGCGTTCCTTCCGTTCCGTCATCGACCTGCAGGCGCTCGGTCAGAACACGCTGTACATCGACTGCGACGTGATCGACGCGGACGGCGGCACCCGCTGCGCCTCCATCTGCGGCGCCAGCGTCGTGCTCCAGATCGCGTTCCGCAAGCTCCTCGCCGGGAAAAAGATCCAGCGGTTCCCCATGCGCGAGAACGTCGGCGCGATCAGTGTCGGCATCCGTGGCGGCGTGCCGCTGCTCGACCTCTGCTACGAGGAGGATTCCGGCGCGGACGTCGATTTCAACGTCGTCATGACCGAGTCCGGCAAGTTCATCGAGCTTCAGGGCACCGCCGAGGAGGTCCCGTTCGACCGTGAACAGCTCGACAAAATCCTTGAGCTGGCGCAGGTCGGGCTCGCCCCGGTTTTCGAGGCGCAGAACAAGATCCTTTCCGCCTATCCGCTTCCGTCGAGCAACGAACCCTTCGGCAGCCTCGGAGCCGCGTTCTCCAATCTCAAACTCAAATAACTTCACATACAACACGAAAGCACCCCTGCCGCATGCAAACTCCTTCCTCCTACAAAGAAGCCGGCGTCGACATCGACCTCGCTACTGAACTCCTCGGCCGCGTCAAGCCCCGTCTCGCTGCCGCGCGCCGCCCCGAAATGCTCGCCCCTATCGGCGGCTTCGGCGGTCTCTTCCAGGCGGGTTTCCCCGGCTACCGCGAACCAGTCCTCGTCGCCAGCATCGACGGCGTCGGCACCAAGCTCATGGTCGCCGCGGAAATGCAGAAATACGACACGGTCGGCTTCGACATCGTGAACCACTGCATCAACGATATCGCCGTGCAGGGCGCGGAGCCCATCTATTTCCTCGACTACATCGGCATCGGCAAACTCCGCAGCCCGCTCTATGAAGACGTTCTCGGCGGCATCGCCGATGCCTGCCGCGCCGCAAACTGCGCCGTGCTTGGCGGCGAGACCGCGGAAATGCCCGGCATGTACGGCAACGACTTTGACCTGGTCGGCATCATCACCGGCATCGTCGAGAAGAGCGAGATTATCACCGGCGAGAACATCGCCCCCGGCGACGTCGCCATCGGGCTCGCGTCCAACGGTCTCCACACCAACGGTTTCAGCCTCGCCCGCAAGCTCCTTTTCGATGCAGCCGGATACACGGTGAAATCCACTCCGTCGGAGCTCGGCGGCGAATCCGTCGGCGAAGCGCTCCTGAAACCCCATACCTGCTACCTCCCCGCCATCAAGGCAGCAAAGGCCGCGGGCGTCGCGATCAACGGCATCGCCCACATCACCGGCGGCGGTCTCATCGACAACGTCCCGCGCATCCTGCCGAAGACCGTTGATGCCGTCTTCCACACCGCGATGATCCCGTTCCGTCCCGCCATCTTCGACCTTATGGTCAAGATCGGAAGCCTCCCCGTGCAGGAAGCCTACCGCGTGTTCAACATGGGCGTCGGCATGGTCTGGTTCGTCCGTCCCGACGCCGCAAAGGCCGCCATGGACGCCGCCGAATCCGCCGGCATCCGCGCGTTCGTCGTCGGCGAGGTCACGGAAGGCTCCGGCAAGTCCGTCGTCACCGAGTAAGCGCGCATGGACGCCGAACAGGACAAGGCAGCGGCACGGCCCGAGGAACAGGCGGCTTCCGTCTCTTCCGGTTCCGGGGCGCGCAAGTTCCTCCGCCGTCCGAAGGCGGACACGTTCGTCGCGCCCGCGCACGGGTTCATCCCGGTCTTCGTGATCCTGGTCCTGTTTGTACTGGCCGCAGTTTTCGTCAAGTCGCTTTTCTTCGGCATCCTGGCCGCCGTTCTGACGTTCCAGTTCGAGCAGTTCCTCGAACGCCGTTTCTTCGGGACGAAGTGCATGCTCGGCCTGCATGACTTCCTCGTGAGGCTGACCGCCCCGTTCACCGCCTTCCGTAAGCGCATCACGCGCCGTTTCGGCGACGAATCGGCACAGCCGTCCGAGGCTGAGGAGGTGTGTCCGCCGGAACAGCCCGGCGGGCTCTCCGAGGGTGAACGCCGCCGCATCGCGACCCAGTCCTCCGCCCTGGCGGTCATCCTCGTCGTGATCGTGACCGTCCTGCTTTCCTGGACGCTCGTTCATTTCATCCGCCCGTTCGCCGCCATGTCCGGCGATTCCCTGTCCCAGTGGGCGCAGAACAACCACGCGGTCGAGAAGCTGGAGCAGAAGCTCGGCGAACTGCTGGACCGCCTCGACCCGCCCTCGAAAGAGGAAGAGGGCATGAACGTCCGCGAACGCCTGCGGAACCGGATCACCGAGGCGATGGAGGAGCACAACGCCGACTTCGCGAAATACACGCTCAAGGCGGGCAACGAACTGGTCAAAAACGCGTTCCGTATCACGGGCTGGGTTGGCACATTCGCGTTCGACCTCGTGATGTTCCTGTTCTTCTACTACTATTTCCTGCTCAGGATGGCGCTCTTCGCCGCCGGAAGCGCGGATTCCGGGCAGAACCTCGGCGAATGGACCGTGAGCAGCATTTACGAAAGCGGCTGGCTCCCGGACGCCTCTGAACACGAACGCACCGGCGCCGCGCACATTATCAACCATATCTACAAGATGTTCCGGGCGTGGCTGGTCGGCTATTTCTGGATCATCGTGCTGGAGACGATCCTGTACGCGCTGTTCTTCATCCCGTTCAACGTCCCGTTCTGGCCCGTACTCTCGCTCATCGCGGGCTCCACGATCCTGCTGCCGTTCCTCGGACCCGTGCTCGCCGCCATCCTGTCCATTGTCGTGGCGATCATCTTCGCGCGGGAAGGCATCGTGATGCCCATCATCGGTATCTCGCTGGCTTACCTGCTGATCCATGTGATCCTGGAACAGCTCCTGCTGTACCCCGTGCTGGTCGGCGAGGCGATCGGACTGACGCTCGTGGAAACGATCATCGTGGTCCTGCTCGGCGCGGTCGTCGCAGGAATCTCCGGCATGATCCTCGCCGTGCCCGCCGCCGCCCTCCTGAAGCTCCTCGTCCCGCTCTTCTACCAGACCTTGAACGCCCGCAGACGCCGTAAGGCGATGCAGGCGCAGAGCAGCACGGATCCCGGCGCATGAAACCCGGCGAACAGTTCACCTGTCCCGCCTGCGGCTTCACCGCGTTCGCGAAGCTCGAAAAGATCCTCGACGGCTGGGACGTGAAGGGCGAGCATCTGGTCTGCTCGGTCTGCGGCGCGGACGCGGGCGCTCCCGACGCTCCGAAGTCCGAAGACTCCGCCCCGGTTTCCGCCGGACGCAAGGCGCTGGACGCGCTGTTCGGCAACGATGAATCCGCAGAAAAGAAAACTTCGATTCTGGACATGGACACCCCGTCGGAACACCGTTTCTGCCGGGATTGCGCCCATTCGCTCGTGAACGCCTTTGCCGTGATCTGCACGCGCAAACACTGCGAGGTTCAGCCGATGGACGACTGTCCGGACTACGAAAAACGTCCAGACCAGTCCCCTTCTTCCTCGAAATCCATTTTGGATTTCGGAAAGTAAAAACCGTCGGGCGTTGTTTGATTGACCGTTTGTAAACGGTCCGATTGATTTGTTTTCCCTGTGCCGTCGCGAAGCACGGCACAACCGCAGGAGGCGCCGCCGCCCTCAGCGCAGTTTCATCGTCGCGGCTCCGGCGAGCGCGAAGAGCCCCGCAAGGATCCAGAACCGCGTCACGATCTGCGTTTCCGTCCACCCGAGCTGTTCGAAATGGTGATGGATCGGGGTGCACTTGAAGATGCGCTTTCCGGTCAGCCTGAAAACCGGGACCTGAATCATGACGGATACGATCTCCATTACGAAGACCCCGCCCACGAGGATGAGCAGGAGTTCCTGGTTCACGAGGATGGAGATGAACCCGATGATGCCGCCGAGCGCGAGGCTGCCGGTGTCGCCCATGAACATGGACGCGGGCTTGCAGTTGTGCCACAGGAATCCGACGCACGCCCCGATGATCGCGGCGGCGAACACGACGATTTCGGCGCCGTTGCGGATGAACGGCAGGTCCAGGTGCGAGGCGAAGATTGAGTTCGTGCACAGGTACGCGATCAGCGCGTACGTCAGCATGCACCAGACCGTGCAGCCCGTCGCGAGACCGTCCTTCCCGTCCGTCAGGTTCACGGCGTTGGACGTGCCGACCAGCACGATCACGGCGAATGCGACCGCCACGGAGTAGGGCATGGTCCAGACCGGCTCCTTGATGAACGGCACGTAGAGCTGGCAGAACGTCTTTGCAATCTCGGGCGTGAGGTGGGAATAAATCAGGATCGCCATGGTGGAGACGGCGAACTGGCAGACGAGCTTGTACTTGGCGGACACGCCGTCCTTCTTGCTTTTGACCTTCGTGAAGTCGTCGACGAACCCGATGGCGCTGAACGCCGTGAGCGTGCACAGGAAGAGCAGGAGCAGACGGTTCGTGAGGTCGCCCCACAGCAGCGTCGCCAAGATGATGCACATCACCACCAGCAGTCCGCCCATGCTCGGCGTCTTGTCCTTCGAGTGGTCGATGAATTTCTCCTCCACGATCCCCTCCAGGCGCGGCGGCGCAACGGCCTTCTTCAGCAGGCGCACCGTCAGCGGGCCGAGCAGGATGCCCAGCAGCGTGGCGGTGAGGAGCGCGGCGGCGGCGCGGAAGGTGAAGTAGTTGAACAGGCGGAGGGGGGTCTTTTCGAAGTCGGGGACGAGGGAGACGAGGTAATAGAGCATGGCGGCGGCTGAGGATGGGGGGTGGGATGAAATTTAGAAAAAAACAGGGTGCTTGATTTTATGCGGAATATTATACATCATCTTCGCCAAAAAGCAAGCGCATTTTCCCGTCATTCCGGGCTTTTTTTCGGGTTCCGCCGGACCTTTTCGCCATTTGCTTTTCTCCCGGACCGTGTTATGTTAATCTGACAACGGACTTCCGGGGAGGGGCGTCCGCATCCGATTGCGTCCGCATGTCCTTTCCCGGCTCAAAAAAACAAACACAACCGGGAGGGGCTTTTATGGGAGAACAATCGAAGAAACTTGGCGTGATGATGTTGGCGGCGCTGGTCGTCAGCGCCATGGTGGGCGGCGGTATATTCAGCCTGCCGCAGAACATGTCGCAGGGGGCGGGCGCCGGAGCCGTGCTGGTCGCGTGGATCATCACCGGCGTCGGCATCTTTTTCCTCGCCAACACGTTCCGGATCCTCGCCGACGCGCGTCCGGACGCCACGGCCGGCATCTACGCCTACGCCCGCCTCGGGTTCGGCAGGTTCGCCGGATTCCAGATGGCATGGTGCTACTGGCTCTGCAACGTCTTCGGGAACGTGGCGTACGCCGTACTGCTGATGGACGCGCTCGACTATTTCTTCCCCGGTACGTTCACGCACGGCAACAACATCCCGTCGATCATCGGCGGCTCCTGCGTGATCTGGCTCATGAACTTCCTCGTGCTGCGCGGCGTGAAGCAGGCGGCGTTTCTGAACGTGGTCGGCACGGTCTGCAAACTCGTCCCGATCGTCCTCTTCATCGTCGTGATGCTGTTCGTTTTCCGGTTCGACACGTTCAAGTTCGACTTCTGGGGGCGCGCGTGCTCGAAGGCGCTCGCGGACAAGCCGCTGGGCGGCATCCTGCCCCAGATCAAGTCGACCATGCTCGTCACGCTGTGGGCGTTCATCGGCATCGAGGGCGCCGTAGTGATCTCCGGTCGGGCGAAAAGCCAGCGCGACGTCGGGCGGGCGACCGTGCTCGGCTTCTTCTCGTGCCTCACGATCTATTTCCTGCTCTCCATGCTGCCGTTCGGCTACATGTCGCAGGGTCATCTTGCCGCGCTGCAGAACCCTTCGACCGCGCCGATCCTGGCGAAAGTCGTCGGTTCGTGGGGCGGCTGGGTGATGAACCTCGGCGTGATCGTCGCGCTCCTGACGAGCTGGCTGGCGTTCACGATCATGATCGCGCAGATCCCGTACGCCGCCGCGCTCGACGGTACGTTCCCGAGGTTCTTCCGCCGCGAAAACGCGCACGAAAGCCCGTCCGCCTCGCTCTGGGTCACCAGCGGTCTCATGCAGCTCACCATGGTCTTCGTCTACTTCGAGAACAACGCCTGGAACACGATGCTCTCGGTCACATCCGTGATGATCCTGCCGCCCTACCTCGCGTGTACGGCGTACCTGTGGAAACTCTGCATGACCGGGGAATACCCGAACAACCTGCCCGTGAAACGCCCCTTCGCGATGCTCTGCGGCGTCGCCGGCACGCTGTACGCGCTCTGGATGATCTACGCCGCCGGTCTGACGTACCTGCTGATGGCGTTCTGCTTCCTCGTGCTCGGCATCCCGGTGTACATCCGCGCATGCGCCCAGGCACGCGAGGACGCCTCCGACCGCGCACTGAAGGAAAAGCCGTCGTTCACGCCGACGGAAGCCGTGTGCGCGATCGCCATGGTCGTCGTCGCGATCATCGCCGTCGTGCTCGCCGCGACCGGAAAGATCAAAATCTGACACCACGTTCATCCAAGCCGAAAAAGGAGGGCACATACCATGAACAAGTCCGAACTGCAGCTCAGGCAGGTCCTCGTCGTCGAGGACATTGTTTCCGAAAACGATTCCACATTGCACAACGCCGTCATGCGCCTCGCCGACGCGCTCGCCGACCGGAGCATCGCCGTCCAGTTCGCGCAGAGCGTGTGCGAGGCGTTCCCGGTCGCCGCCACGAACATGGACCTCGACGCTTTCCTCGTCGCCACCGACATGGAGTTCGGGAAGACCGCCGAACGCCGAACGCTCGATTTCCTGAAGCACGTCCGGGAACGTCAGGCGGGCGTTCCGGTCTTCCTGCTCGCCGATCGCGCCGCGACCAGCCGCAACCTCAGCGAATCCCTGATGGCGCTCGCCAACGAGTTCGTCTGGATCTTCGAGGACAGCCCGCGGTTCATCGCCGGGCGTATCGAAGCCGCGATCCGGCGCTGGCGCGACAACCTGCTCCCGCCGCTCATGCGGGCGATCTGGGATTACAATGAGTCCAGCCACGAGTACTCCTGGGCGGCGCCCGGCCACCAGGGCGGAGTCGGCTTCACCAAGTCGCCCGAGGGCAAGAAATTCTTCGATTTCTACGGCGAAAACCTCTTCCGCACGGACACCGGGATCGAACGCGGCAGCATCGGGTCCCTGCTCGATCACGAGGGCGCGTTCGAGAAGAGCGAGGCGCTCGCCGCGAAGACGTTCGGCGCGCACCGGTCGTACTCCGTGGTCGTCGGCACCTCCGGCAGCAACCGCACCGTGATCCAGGGCATGCTGACCGACGCCGACGTGGCGGTCTGCGACCGCAACTGCCACAAGTCCATCGAACAGGGACTTATCCTCACCGGAGCGGCCCCGATCTACATGGTCCCGACGCGCAACCGTTACGGCATCATCGGTCCGATCCTGCGCCCGGAGATGACGCCCAACGCAATCTGCGCGAAGATCGCCGCCAGCACGATTGTGCCGAAGGGCGCGCGTCCCGCCTACGCGGTCGTCACGAACTGCACCTACGACGGCCTCTGCTACAACAGCGCGAAGGTCGAGACCGAGCTTGACAAGTCGGTCGACGTGATCCACATGGACGAGGCGTGGTACGGCTACGCGCGCTTCAACCCCATGTACACGGACCATTTCGCCATGCGCGGCGATCCCGCCGGACACAAGGGCGCGACCGTCTTTGCCACGCACTCCACGCACAAGCTCCTGAACGCCCTTTCGCAGGCGTCCTACATCCACGTCCGCGAGGGACGCCGCCCTGTCCCGTTCGAAAGCTTCAACCAGGCGTACATGCTCCATGCCACCACCTCGCCGCTCTACGCCATCTGCGCCTCGAACGACATCTCCGCCGCCATGATGGCGCGCTGCGGTCGCTCCCTCACGCAGGAGGTCATTGAGGAGGCGGTGGACTTCCGGCAGGCGCTCGCGCGCATTTGCCGCCAGGCGGAAAAGGACGGGAGCTGGTTTTTCAGGCCGTGGAACGCCGACACGGTCACGGAGCCGAAGACCGGGCGCGCGTACGCCTTCGCCGACGCGCCGCGCGAGCTCCTCGCGACCGACCAGCGCTGCTGGCGGATTGAGGAGGGCGCGGCATGGCACGGGTTCTCCGGTATTGAGGAAGACTGGGTCATGCTTGACCCCATCAAGGTCAGCATCCTCACGCCCGGCATGGGCGACGACGGAACTGTTCAGGAACACGGCGTTCCGGCGGCGCTCGTGTCGTATTACCTGTACCGTGAGGGCATTGTCCCCACGCGCACCACGGATTTCCAAATCATGTTCCTCTTCTCCATGGGCATCACGAAGGGCAAATGGGGCACGCTCCTGAACACGCTCCTGAACTTCAAACGGCTCTACGAGGCGAACGCGCCCGTCGCCGAGGTCTTCCCCGAGCTCGCCGCCGCGCATCCCAGGCACTACGGCAAAGACGGCGTCCGCACCCTCTCCGAACGCATGTTCCGCTACATCCGCGAGAAGACACCTGAAGCCATGCTCGATCGTGCGTTCAACGAGCTCCCGCGCCAGAAACTCACGCCGCGCGAAGCATACCGCCGCATCGTGACTGGCGACGTGGAGGCTGTCCCGTCGCACAGCCTCGCGGGACGCGTCGCGGCGAACGCCGTGATCCCGTATCCGCCGGGGATCCCGATGCTGATGTCCGGCGAGGTCTTCGGCGACGAAAACTGCCCGCAGATCCGGTATCTGCGCCAGCTCGAAACGTGGGACGCCGAGTTCCCCGGATTCGAACACGTCACCGAGGGCGCCGAAACCATCGACGGCGTGTACCACGTGATGTGCGTGAAAGAGAAAAACTGAGATGGTGATTATTTGGGCGCGTCGTCGGATTGTGGCGGCGCGTCCTTTTCAAGTTCAATGCTTACGACCGCCTCCGCGGGGAAGACTTTCCCCTGATACGTCGTGCGTCCGTAGTCGCGGTGGAAATCGACCGCAAGTCCGACCAGGTCCGGCGCGAGCCCGGGGAACGAGAACGTGAACGTCAGGTCATCCGGCACGGGGAACGGTCCGAGTCGGACCGGGATGAGCGGCAGACGATACAGATTGTATGGAATCAGATTGACGGTTTCGCGTTTGCCGTTGCAGACGACCTCGATTTCTCGAGGCTGTTCCGTGAAAAATGACAACGTCACGTATGCTTTCGCGTATTTGCTCAGGTCAAGATTATGGGGTGAGAACGTCTTGGTGAACGTCACGGCGCCGTCGAGCTTCGCCGCCGCCCAGCCGTCGAGATAGTTCGGACCGTTGTCATGTGCCAGCAGTATTGAAGCCGTCTCCAGCCGCACGCCGTCCGGCCGCGTCAGTTTCGTCAGACCGGGTTCGTACGAATCCCTGTAAACCGGATAGAAAAACACCGTGAAACAAATGCCCGCGAGCAGCGCCGGACAGAATCGCAACAGGATCCGGCGTCTGTTCCCGCATCCGCCAAGCACTGCCCGAATGTAGTCCATGACGAACAGCGCCGCGCCGACCGCGAAGAACGGGATGGCAGGCACGCGGAAACGCGCCAGCACGTAAAACGCCACGGTAGCGAGCGCGTACAGGAAAAGGAACAGATACAGCAGAAGGCGTCCGGGGTGCGACTTCAGGCGGAGGAAATACAGGAAGAACCCGGCGAGCGCGAGGACGATGACAAACCCGGTATGAACGAAGCCGAACAAGCGGAAGACGCCGCTTTCTTTTGCGTTCACGCCCAGCTGGATGTTGTTCGGGATTTCGCCCGAATCGAAGAACAGGAAAAACTTCTCCGCCTGGAGCTGAAGGAACGCCATTGGCTCCGCGCGGAACCAGTCTAGGATGCGGCACGGAATGGAATACTCGGATTCGTGGTCCATCCACTCGTCGTAGGTCGGCGGATACGGGATCGGGAGGCCGCCGGGCGCGGATTCCGGGTTGTTGCCGAGCGTCAGGACCGCGGGACCAGCGGTCGAGGGGCCGGACAGCGAATGCGTCGCAAGGGTATTTCTGACGGCAAAAGGCGCCTGGGGCAACAGAATCGCGGCAAGACAGAGAACCGCCGCCAGAACGGCTCTGCGGCGCGAGGGAAAGCGTTTTCTGCGCAGAGCCGTCCAGTACGCGAATCCCAGCGCGGGCAGGAAGCACCAGGCATTGCCGCGCGACAGGATCGCGAACGACAGGATCAAACCCGCCGCCGCGAAGAAACCCGCGCGCCCGGTCCGCATCGCCCGCAGCGTGAAATACAGCAGCAGCGTGAACCACATCGCCTGCTGGATCTCGATCAGCGCGTACGGCACGTAGAAAAACAGCATCGTGGAGAACGCGCACAGTGCCGCCGCCACGAGACCGGTCATGCGCGACCTCAGCATCGCCCCGGTGAGCCCCGCAAACCACACGATGACGCCGACGCAGACGGACTGTGCGATGCCCACGCCCAGGTATTCGGAGCGGAGCAGGAATTTCACCGCCGGGAGAAAGACCGAATAATAGAACGGCTGGTAGACAAACTCCGCCGGGAAAACGCCGTTCAGGATGCCGCGTGAAAGCGCGTGGTACGTTGCCATGTCCGTGACGTCCGGCGGATTGTACGCGAAGGGATCCGTGTTGACGACCTGGACCGACATGACGATGCGGAGCACAACGGCGACAAGTGCTAGAATTGCGAGGACGACCGGGAAATACAGGGTGTTCCGGCGGCGTACGGGCGGGATGCCGGAGGAGGTTTTAGCGGCTTTTGCCTTCGGCTTCATGCGCCGGATTCCTCGCGGCGGAGCCGCAGCAGGGTGCGGCACAGCTCCAGGTCGGGACGGTATGTGATCTTCGGATTCGGGAATTCGTGTTCGACCGGGAACACGCGGACCGGGGCGAACCGTTCCATGACCTGCGCGTCGTCGGTGAAGACTTCGCCGGACGCGGCGGCGCGGCGGTAGGCATCCAGGAGAGCATCGAACCGGAAGACCTGCGGTGTTTCCGCCGTGCGGAGTTCGTCGCGCGGGACGGTCTCGCCGAGGAATCCGTCCGGGGTGATGCGCTTGACGGTTTCGGCGACTTTGCGGCACGCCATCGCACCGCCGTGGATGCGGGCGGCATCCAGGCACGCCAGCAGGAGTTCCGGCGTGAGCATCGGGCGTCCGGCATCGTGGACGGCGGCGAGCTTGAACCGCGTTTCGCCGAGTTTCGCGGCGGCTTCGAGGGCGTTCAGGACGGACAGCGTGCGGGTCGCTCCGCCATGTGTGAAATGAAGCTGAACGTCGGGAAGATGCGTTTTCGCGGCGGCGCGGAAATCCGCTTCGCCCGCCGCCGGAACCGATAAAATGATCGAGCCGGGCGCGAGTACGGACGCGGCGGTGCGGACGGCGTGCAGGAAAACCGGAATGCCGTCGAGTTCCGCGAAGAGCTTGGAGCCGCCGCCGAACCGGGTGGAGGCTCCGCCCGCCGCCAGGATCAATGCCGTATCGGAAACAGGATTCATTTTTCCGCTCCTTGTCCGTTTGCTGGTTTACCGTTCGGTCGGGTATTTCGCACGACGGTTGACCGCGATGTCCAGAATCGCTTTCACGTTGGACAGCGGCGCGCGGATTGCGGATCCGAGCCATTCATCCGGATATAGTCCCGGCGGCTGAATCCCCGACTCGAACCCGATCGTCGAAATGCCGTGGTGGTCCGACAGATAAAGCGCGCGTTCGAGGTGGTCCCGCTGGGAGACGGAAATGAAGTCGTCGTATCCGAAGACGTCCCTCATGCGGAGAATGGAGTCAAGCGTCCGGAGCCCCTTGCCGTCACCGACGATGGCGTCCTCCGGGACGCCCAGCGCGATCAACCCCCGCGTCATGGCTGAAATCTCGTCGTAAAATTGCTCCGGACGGCTTGCGCCGGATACGACCAGCGTCTTCACCTTGCCCGCGTGATAGAGTTCCGCCGCCGCCTGAAGCCGTCCGGCGAGCACGGGACTCGGGCGTCCGCCGGAAAACTCCGGTGTGCCGAGGACCATCCCGATCTCGCGTGCCGGGATGTCTTCCACAGAGGAATAAATACGCGGAGACGTTTTGCCGACCAGCCAGTTCGCGACCAGGACGGCCTCCAGTGCGGCGAGCAGGGTCGCCGCTGTCCAGAAGAGAACGATTATCCTGGTGCGGCTGATGCGGCGGACACGGCTCATACCGGTTTCAGGTTGTACTTGGCGGCCATGCGCTCGAGCGCGGCGACCTGTTTTTCGCTGAGGACCTTGCCGGATGCGTGCTGTTTTGCGAGCGACGCGATGAAGTCGCGGTCACTGAACGTGCGTCCGCGGCGGACCGTGGGCTCGTTCCAGCTTTCAAACGACTTGAACGCGTTCAGCAGGGCGTCGATCTGCGCCTTCGCGGCGGGGTTCTGCTCGGGCGCGGGCGCTGCGGCGGTGAGGTCGCCTTCGGGGAACTGTCCCGGGTATTTGCGGATGACGCGGACGAGCGCGGCGATCTGCTTGGCGCTGAGCGTCTTGCCAGCCTTGTACTGCTTGCGGAGGGATTCCACGAACGCGGCATCGTCGTAAACGCGTCCGCGGATGCGCTCCGCCTTGTTCCACTTGACCTTCTCCGCCGCCTGGAACACTGCTTCCAGGCGCGGATCCGCCTCGAACTTCGGCGTTTCGACCTGTTCTGCCTGGCGTTCCCGGATCGCCTGAAGATGCGCGTTCAGTTTCGCCTGCGCCTCGTCCAGCTCGCCGGTGAAGCCGTACTTTGCGGCGGCTTTCTCCAGACCGGGAAGTCTGTCGCGGTATTTCGCCGCGATGGAGAGGAGGGCGTTCCACTGCTTGACCGTGACCGGAACGCCGGACTGCTTCTTGGAGACGACCGAGTTGAAGAATGTCTTTTCGTTGAACGGGCGCTTTGCGCCGGGCTGCGCGACCGGCTTTTCCCAGCCCTGGAATCCGGAAAGGATGCCGATGAGCGCGGCGGCCTTGTCGTCGTCCGGGGCGTCGGCGAATTTCGCCTCCTTGAGCCAGTCGGAGAAGACGCCGTAGAAATCGCGGAGCATGGCGGTCCATTCGACCTCGCCGTCCTCGACGTTGTCGAGTTTCTTTTCCATGTCGGCGGTGAATCCGACCTGGAAGAGCTCGGGCAGCGACTTCACGAGGTAGTCGTTCACGCGGAAGCCGAGTTCGGTCGGGATGAGCTTGCCCTTCTCGCGGTTCACGTACTTGCGCACCTGAATGGTGTTCACGATCGTGGCATACGTGGACGGACGTCCGATGCCGTTGGATTCGAGTTCCTTGATGAGCGTGGCTTCGGAGTAGCGCGGCGCGGGCTCGGTGAATTTTTGTTCGGGCTTGCATCCGGCGAGTTCGCACTTCGTGCCGGTGCGGAGCATGCCGAGGAGTTCGGGATCGGGCGCGGACTCGTCCTGGTCATCCTCCGCCGTGTGCGTTTCGTCCTTGACGTTGTAGACGGCGAGGAATCCGGGGAACCTGGTCACGGTCGCGGAGGAGCGGAACGAGAAGACATGCGGCGCGGACGCGGCGTTTTCGACGGTGACGGTCGTGGTCTCAAGCAGCGCCGGGTTCATCTGGCACGCCACGAAACGGCGCCAGATCAGCGTGTAGAGTTTCAACTGGGCGGGATTCAGGAACGGACGGAGCTTGTCCGGGGTCAGGTTGACGTCGGTCGGACGGATCGCCTCGTGCGCAGCCTGCGCGTTCGCCTTGGATTTGTAGATATTGGGCTTCGGCGGGACGTAGTCCTGACCGAACGTCGCCTCAATGTAGGCGCGGCACGCGGCCTGGGCTTCGGCGGCGATGTTCACCGCGTCGGTTCTCATGTAGGTGATGAGGCCGACGGGTCCGTTGTCGAGCGTGATGCCTTCATAAAGCTGCTGGGCGGTCTGCATGGTCTGGTTCGCGGTGAACCCCATGGCGGAGCTGGCGGCCTGCTGGAGTGTGCTGGTGATGAACGGAGGCGGCGCGAACTTGCGGCGCGGCGACGTCTCCAGGTCGGCGATATGCCATGCGGATGCGTCGTCGATCAGCTTGCGAAGGGCTTCCGCCTGCTCCTTGTCCGGCACGTCGGCGTTCTTGCCGTCGACCTTTGCCAGTTTTGCGCGGAAGGAGCGGCCCGGCGCCGCTTCCGGACGGAAGAGCGCCTCGAAGACCCAGTATTCCTTCGGGATGAACGCCAGAATCTCACGTTCGCGTTCGCAGACCAGGCGGAGCGCCACGGACTGCACGCGTCCGGCGCTGATGCCGCGTTCGATGCGAGACCACAGCAGCGGGCTGATCTGGTAGCCGACGATGCGGTCAAGCACGCGGCGCGCCTGCTGGGCGTCCACGCGGTTCATGTCGATCTCGCCGGGCGACTGGAATGCGCGGTTGATGGCGCTGCGGGTGATTTCGTGGAAGGAGACGCGGTGGAAATGCGCCTTCTTGTTGATCTTGCGCAGGACTTCCTGCAGGTGCCACGCGATAGCTTCCCCTTCGCGGTCAGGGTCCGACGCCAAATAGATGTCGACCGCGTTCTTCGCGGCGGTCTTGAGCTCGCCGAGGTTGTGGCCGCGCGCCTTGCTCTCTTCGTACTGCGGCGCGAAATTGTGTTCGATGTCCACGCCGAACGAATTCTCGGGCAGGTCGCGGATATGGCCCATTGATGCCTTGATGATGTATTCGGACGGCAGGATGCGCCCGATCGTGCGCGCTTTCGCGGGGGATTCCACGATAACCAGTTGTTTGCTCATGCTGTATACTCCGGGAAATGCCGGAAATCCGCGCGGTTTTTCCATGTTCCGCTCAAGTCCGGCAGGGTTGCTTTTGCTTATTCTATTAATATAGCGACAGTCCCCGCGAATGTCAAGCGCAAAATATAAAAGAACATCCCTTTTATCACGATTGACGCTACGCGATTGTAATTCCGCCGCAACGGGCAAATCCAGGCAATCTAAAGCAGAGGGTCCTGTCTGTTCCGGAACATGTTTTGTGTCACGATGAGGGAAGGGTAACCGGGAAACGGTGCCGGGCATCCGATGAGCGCTGCCCGGAACCGGTCCCCCCGGTGCATGCCCTGAACAGGGGCGGTCAGGCGGGATGTTGCGTCGCTGTACGGCGCGGTGCGCCTGACCGGAAGCACAGGCTTATTTTTTCTTCGCCATGGTCTTGAGCGCCTCGCCAAAGATCAGATAACCGCAGTTGCCGGCGATCGTGCCCTCGTTCTGACCCCACAGGAACGGCCAGTCGTCGAAGTTCTCGAAGTGGTCGGGTCTGCGGAACAGCACGCCGGGCGCCACGTTGCCGGGGATGAACGAGAAGTCGGCGCGGTTGTTGCCGTAGAAGACCTCCTTGGGGCGCGCTGCCCCGACCGCGGCGACGAGGGAGTAGTTGTGGTACGGATGGCAGCCGAACATGAACGCGGCGGCTTTGTAGGCGTAGCTCTTGTCGATGATCTCCGGGAAATAGATGTTGGCGAGGCACGCAGTGGCGCCGAAGCTGACCACGGATCCGCTGCCCGCCCAGTTGCCCTCGCCGATCGGCACGCCGTACGGGTTGAGCCTGTCGAAGTTGTCCATGTACTCCTTGAACTGCTTCACGTAGGGCTCGAGTTTTTTCCTGTACTCGGCGTCCATGAACGGGATCGCGTCAAGCGCAGTCCGGATGCCGCCGTTCGCGCTGCGTCCCAGGGACTGCCATATCTGCTGTTCGAACATGTCCCGGTATTCTTTTTCGCCGGTCGTGCGGTACAGCTGGAGGATGAGGTTCATGTTGCCGCGCGGGTTCGTGCCCATGAGTTTCTGCGACTGTTTCATGCAGCGTTCCGCCAGCTCGTCATTGTGACCTTTCAGTACGCGTGCGGCGGCGGCGAACATGGCGGCGGTATTGGGGTCGGGACCCGGGTTGCGGTTGGTGAACGCCCACATGTCGTCCGGGGTGCCACTGCGCTTGCCGTCCTCGGAAACCTCGTACCGTTTCAGGGAGGGATCATAGTGCAGACCGTCGGTGATGGCGGCGGCGTCGCCCAGGTGGTGGTAGTTGTCGAGGACCGAGTTGGAGAGCGTCGAGGACATGAACCCGATGTTTTCCGCCTGCGCGACCAGGTTCAGCACGCCGTGCTCGATGTACTGCAGCAGGTCGGGCTTGCCGTCCGGACGATGCAGGTCGACATAGCGCTGCTCCTCGCTCACGAACGTTTCGTCGCGCCTGTTCTTGAAGAGTTCCCAGGCGGAGATCAGGGTCGAGACCACGTTGATGTTTGCGCCGGTCTCAATGTCGAAGTCGCCCGCGTCGAAGTAGCCGCCCACGTTCAGCCCGGGGATGAGCTCGTATGGCTCGTAGTGGGTCCCGTCGGGCTTGATGCCGGTAAGCTGCCCCTGGAAATGGTTGTCGAAGTGGTTGCTCGGCGGAGCCTGGAGATAGCCTTCCTTGAACGGTTCGCCGTGCCAGATGCGGTACGCCTCGTTCACCGTCATGTGGTTCATGTGGATGGGGATCCAGACGTCGCTGGTGGCGTTGGTGATCCAGTTGTAGACCGAATCGTCGATGATGAAGTTGCCTGTCTTGTGCTCGCCGTACCGGATGTAGTAGATTCCGGGCTTTTTCACCTCGCTGAAGTCGAACTTCACGTACTTGTATTTGTAGTATTCGCCCCAGACGGAGGTCTTGCCCTGGTATGCGAGCTTCTCCGTGCCGTCCTCGGCAATCCGGAAAATCGCCGCGTTCGCGATCACCCGGTCGTTTTTGTCGAGCTCAACCACAGCCACTTTCGGCTGGTCCGGGACGTATCCCACCTGGGAAAACCCGATGTTCGGCTCGCGGATCCATCCCGGCACGGCGTGCGGCTCCACGGTCCAGCTGATCACCTTGCCGGTCTTTCCGGCGGGCAGCGGACTGCGCAGCACATACCAGCCGTTCTGCGCGAGGATGCGTCCGTCGTACAGCTCCAGCGTGGCTTCCTCCGACGTGATCTTGATCATGCGTTCGGGCGCGTCGGGCGCGATGATGATGGAATTGCCCTTCTCAAGCGGGAGCGGGTCAACGAACTTGCCGGTACCGCGGTCGTCGTATGTGCGGAACCCCCGGTACTGCATGGGCTTTTTCTCGTTGGGCACAGCCTGGGTATCGCTGGCGGCGTAGCGCGGGAAACGGTTGAACCTGCCGTCCATGACATAGGTCTTGTTCCAGTACTGGGACGGCAGGAACTCCAGGTTGAATCCCGCCTGTCCGACCAGTTCTTCAGGAATCGGACGGTCCAGATAGACCGCGATTTCCACGGCGCTGCCTTTCCCGGTCACGACCACGCGGGAATCGAACCGGTAGTCGTTGTAGCGCATCGTGACCTCGATGGAGTTGTTCTCCGGATTCACCCTGCGCGACGGCGACGCGGGAACAAGGTCCCACTGCTCGGGCGTCTTGCCAAGCCTGACCGCGCCGCCCTGGACGGTCCGCACGCCGTGGTGGATGATCTCGATGCCGGAATTCTTCTCGTCGTTGAACCCGCCCGTGAACGCATTGCTGAACACCAGGACATTAACGCCCTGCCGTTCAAAATACCCCTTGTCGTTCAGGAGGAGTTCCTTTTCCCTGCCAGCGGGACGCGGCGGCAGCTGCTGTTGCGGCTGACGTTGGACCTGTCCCTGGCGACCCTGCCGCTGGCGCTGACCCTGCCCCTGCCGGGACTGCTGTTGGGTTTGAACTTGTCCCGGCTGCTGTCCGTTGACGGGGGCTTGAGCATGGGCATAGACGACGGGAAACGCGACCAGAGCTGCCGCGACGAGGAGGGAACAAGAGCGGACGTTCATGCTGATGATCCTTATCCGGCGGGTGAAACCGCCATGTTTTGGGGGATTGTTGGAAATGGATATTTTAGTCTTTATAGTATAATACTCCGCATTGTCCTAAAATGCAAGCGGAAAAGGAAATGGTTTTCAAGATTTCCGGACATTTTTTGAATCAATAGCGTCTCATCGTGTGGAAACCTCCCGGTTATGTCTTCAGCGACGGATTCCCGCACCGCGAGTCAATGCCGGATTCTTTTTGAGGCAAGCGGATGTTTCTGTTTGAAAAACACTGAAAACGAGTGTATATTATTATTTGCCCTTTCATAGAAGCAAGACGAGGGGGGCTTTTTTTATGGCAAAAGACCTTACGAGGGGAAATCCCCTGAAAATCATTCTGCTCTTTTCGATTCCGCTGGCAATCGGAAACGCCTGCAACCAGCTGTACAGCATGGTGGACTCGATGGTCGTGGGGCGCTGGTGCGGACCGGAGAAGCTGGCCGCGGTCGGCAACGCCGGGTCGGTCATTTTCATGCTGCTCGGGTTCTTCTGGGGGCTTCCCGCAGGGCTTACGATCATCACGGGGCAGAGGTTCGGCGCGAAGGACGCGTCCGGCGTGCGGCGTTCGTTCTGCGCGGCGGTGGTGCTGTGTTCCGCGCTGGTGGCGGCGGTGACGCTGGTGTTTCTGGCGTATCTGGAGCCGATCCTTGATGCGATGAACACGCCGCCTGAGATCAAAGAGGATTCGCTGAAGTATCTTCGGATTATCGTGGCGGGCACCCCGTCCATGACGTTCTACCTGCTGATGTCGTTCCTGATGCGTTCGCTGGGCGACAGCAAACGCCCGCTGTACGTGATCGTGTTCTCGTCGTTCCTGAACGTGGGGCTCGACCTGCTTCTGGTCTGTAAGTTCGATATGGGCGTGGCGGGCGCGGCGTACGCGACGATCGTGTCGCAGTTCATCTCCGGCCTGATCTGCCTGTGGATCATCCTGAAGAAATTCCCGGAGCTCCTGCCGTCCGGACGGTCCGACTGGCGCATCGACTGGCGTTTCTACTGGGAGCATCTGCGCGTGGCGGTGCCGATGTCGCTCCAGTTCTCCGTGACCGGGCTCGGCTGCGTGATCCTGCAGAGCGCGTTCAACCAGTTCGGTCCCGGCACGGTGGCGGCGACGACGGCCGCCGGCCGCCTCGAGGGGCTGATCTGCATCCCCTTCTTCGCGATCGGTACGACCCTGGCGGCGTACACTGCGCAGAACAGCGGCGCGAACAATTACCGGCGCATCCTGGTCGGGGTGCGAAGCGGCTGGCTGATCACGGCATTTATTTCGGCGGTCGGGGCGATTCTGATGATGATGTTCAGCGCGCATCTGCTCCAAATGTTCCTGGATGTGGAGGCGTCGCCGGAGATCCTGCGCGCCGGACGCCAGTACATCTACACGGTCGCGCCCGCGTACATTTCGCTCGGCATGATCCTGATCTTCCGCAATACGCTTCAGGGCATGGGCTGTTCGCTCGTGCCTCTGCTCGGCGGCGCCATGGAGACGCTCAGCCGCATCTTCACTGCGGTTTTCCTGGCGAAATGGTTCGGCTATACCGGGGCGTGCTTCGCGTCCGGCATCACCTGGACAATCACCGGCGTGATGCTGCTGGTTTATTACGTTTACGAAATCCGCGCCCGTCTGAAGGGGAAACGCACCCATCTCGGGGCAAAGCATCCCGTCGGACTCGGGCGTTCCTGCAAGTGCGCGAAGAGCTCCCGTCCGACTTGACGGCGGGTTCCCGGAGGGGAAAGAAGTGGGAATCAGCGGCGGATCCGCGTGAACAATTCCGCGCCGCCTGGCATCTCCTCGCGTTTAAGGGCGCCGCGTTTTACCAGCGTATCCAGCGACGCCCGCATGTCGTCCGCCCAAAGCGCCGCGAATTGCGGCAGATAATCCGGGTTACGCTCGGGCTGCCGGACATACAGACACGTGAATCCGCCATCGTCGAGAAGTTTCAACATGCCGTCGGCGTCCGGGATCGTGCCGCCGGGGAAATACTTGTCCTGAAAAAACGGCGTGCCGATCTCGCAAACGCGCGGAAAATACAGCGTGCGCTCCTCCAGGACCAGCAGGCATTTCCCGCCGTCTTCCGCGAGCTGTTCGTTCAATAGGTACACGGCGGGCAGCATGCTGTCTCCGGTGCGTCCGTACAGGACGTCGCGCCGTCCGTCCCCGCCCGAAGCCGTCGCGCGCAGATTCGCGCCGTAGGAGGAAACGACGGACGGCGGGAAGGAGAACACGGAAAACGCGACGGCGGTCCACAGGACGATGCGTCCGGCGCGTCCGCGAACGATCGGGAATGTGTCGCGCATGACCAGCGCGAGTAACGCCAGCGCGGGGATCAGGAAGCGAGCCTGCGGGGAGCTCAGCATCCATGAGCCGACGAGGAACAGCAGCGGCAGGAGCGCGGCACATACGCGTTTCGGGCGGCGCCAGAGCGCGGTCAGGGCGAGGAACGCCCACAGCAGCACCTGGAGACCGTACACGCCGTCGAACATCCGGGAAAGCGCGGGAAACGTCAACCCCGGCAGGAGCAGGATGACGGTCACGACGGAGACACCGGCGAACTTTGCCGTGCCGAGCTGATGATGGAATTCCGAGGTCATCGCCTCCGGCGAACCGAAGATATTCGCGAGGTACGGATAGCACGGATTGCCCGTCGCAATCCACGGGCGTTGGTAGAAGAGCAGGGCAAAGAGCGCGCTCGCAAGCGCGAAAACGAGCGCGAACCGGATGTGCCCGGAGCGTTTCCGCAGCAGGATGTACAGCAGCAGCGCGGCTCCGGCGAATCCTCCGGTCAGCTTGATCGCCGCCATTGCTCCCGCCAGAATCCCGCACGCGGCGGCGAATCCGGGCGATTCGGAGCGTTTGCCGGGGGCTTTCAACGCGGCGTCCGCGAGCAGAAGCCCGGCGGCAAGGAGCGACCCCATCAGAGGCTCGACATAGCCGGAGATCAGCACATGGACCATCAGCGGCGCAATCAGGAACGACCCAGCGAAGACACTTGCCGCGAACAGGTTACGCCGGATACCGCCACACGCCAGAAGCGTCAGCGAGGCGAAAAAGCTCGCCGCGCCGCCGTACAGCAGGAACTTGACCGCCGCAAGCCCGCCGAACTTCATCATCGGTACGTACAGGAACTGCGGAAGCATCGGGAATCCGGAATACGGCAGGTCGCGGTACAGCAGGACGCGTCCGTCGGCGAGCCAGCGTTCCGGCACGGCGAGCTGGTACACGCATTCATCCCAGCTCGCGGGATACTGGAATGCCCCGATCGACAGGAAGAGCAGGGGGACCAGGACGATCAGGACCGCGAACGGCATCCGGTTCCGGACGGAAAAAGGCGGAATAATCTCTTTGCGGAAGCGGACCAGGCAGCCGACTCCGGCGAGGACGGGAAACAGGCAGAGGACGCACGGGAGCGTGCCCGTGCCGAGGCTCATCAGGACGGCGGCGCAGAAGAACGCGCAGACGGCGAATCCGGCGGCGACCGAGACCAGCCAAAGAGTCAGTCTGTGCATCATGCCGCGTCCGAGGCCGCAGACGCGCAGGAACCCGTAGCCGGTCCCCGCGAATCCCGCCGTGAAGGCGAGCGCCACGAGCATGGCGGGGAGGATTCCGCCGCAGAGCTGCGCCAGATATTCGGTCATTCAGCCGCCCCGTGGAAAATGGGCGTCACCAGACTTCGCCCTTGGATTCGTAGTATTCGGCGACGTGCGGGACCACGGGCTTGATCAGCTTCTTGATAGCTTTTGCGTATTCGCGGATTTCCCACTGGGCGTGTTCGCTGTCGCGCAGCTCCAGGAAATGGATCAGGTTGCTCAGGTCGACCGTGCCCCAGAACGTGACCATCATGTTCTGGGAGAGCACTCCGCGCGCCTGTTCGCGGCAGACGCCGGCGGCGAGCAGGGATTCGTAGGCTTTCAGCGACTGTTCGTTCTGGGCGCGGATGAGGTCGCGGAGCGCGGCGTCGTCGAAGTCCTCGCAGGCGACGGACGCCTGGCGGTTGTTCTCCGCCTGCTTGCGGAGTTTCGGCGGCACGTAGAATTCCATATCGATCTCCGTGTAGCGGCGCGAAATCTCGTTGTACGACCAGGTGCGGTGGCGGTGCCACTGGCCGCGCACGAAGAGCGGGCAGTGCACGCTGAACGTGAAGACGATGTGCTCCAGCGGGCTGGTGTGGCGGTTTTCGATCAGGTAGTGCAGCAGCGCCACGTCGCGCTCGTCCATTTCCTGCCGGATCTTGCCGAACGAAACACGCGCGGCGTTCACGATCGTGGTTTCGGTGCCGAGCGTGTCGATGAGTCCCACCCAGCCTTGTCCGTCGAGTACCTTCACATGGTTTTCCGGTGGCACGTTCACATGTGTCAGAGCCATTTCAGTCGATCCTTCCGCTTGAAGAGATAAAAAACGATTTTAAAAAGTTCCGCATCAATATACAGTCTTCCCGGAGCAAAATCAAGTCGTTTTCCGGCTTTCTTTCGCTGAAAAAACGGAAAAGTGTTCTTTCCGCTTTTTGCCGGCGTCCGGCGTTCCCGCGTCACATCGCATTATCGCGGCGCGCGGCTCCCTTTTTCTGTTCAGAAAAAGTTATTTGACGGAGATGCTTCCGGTCACGGCGGCGAGAAACTCCAGGCGGAGCGATTCACTCTTCTCGAAGGCGCCGCGGATGGCGGATGTCACCATGCTGGCGTCCTGCTTGCGGATGCCGCGGCTGGTCATGCAGAAGTGGGTGGCTTCGCACATCACGTACACGCCGCGCGCGCCAAGCACGTCCTCGATGGCATCGGCGATCTGGGCGGTCATGCGTTCCTGGATCTGCAACCGGCGCGCGAAACAGTCCACGAGGCGGGCGAGCTTCGAGATGCCGACGATGCGTCCGTTCGGCAGGTACGCGACGGAGATATGGCCGAAGAACGGGAACAGGTGGTGTTCGCACGTGGAATAGAACTCGCAGTTCTTGAGGATGACCATCTCCTTGCACACGTCCTGGGTGAAGGTCTTCAGGATTTTCTTCGGGTCCTGGCGGTAGCCGGAGAAGATCTCGTCCGCGGCCAGCCGGACACGGGCAGGCGTTTCGACGAGCCCCTCGCGGGAACCGTCCTCGCCGATGATCTGGAAGAAGCTCGACACGAGCTGTTCCATCCGCCGGTCGCGTTCGGTCGCCGCCGGACGCGGGGTAACTGCCTTTCTGGGCATATCAACGAACTCCTATCATTTTGTGCAGCTGCACGGATAATTTGAAACGCGGATGGGCGAGCACGAAATCAATCGCTTCGGGCAGGTTGCTGGTGCCGTCCTTCCGGGCGAGAGGCTGGATGTTCAGGATGCAGTCAGCCTCCCGCATGGAGAGATAATACGGGATGTGTTCCGGTTCGAACACGAATTTCAGTTCATTTGGGCGCGGGACGATGGGCTTGAGTTCATTTTTCGGGGAAACCGTGACCCAGTCGACCCAGCCGGGCACGGGCAGCGTGCCGTTCGTTTCAATGCAGAGGAAACGGGCAAAGCCCTGGAAGAGCGGCTCGTCGTCGTGAAGCTGGAGCGCGGGTTCGCCCCCGGTCAGCACGATGATCGCGCCGTCGCGCCCCGCAAGAAGCTTGCGCACGGCGGATTCCAGCTCGTCGCGCGTCATTTCCTCGCCGTGCGAATGGTCGGTGTCGCACCAGGGGCAGCTGAGGTTGCAGCCGGAGAACCGCACGAAGACGGCGGGAGCCCCGGCGAACTCGCCTTCGCCCTGGATGGAATAGAAAAGCTCGTTGACGCGGTATTTGTACATGGCGCGTCAGTCCTCGTACTCGGTCGGATCGGGGATTCCCGCCTCGCGGAACGCGTCCTTGCGTTCGCGGCAGGTGCCGCATTTGCCGCAGTGTTTCTCGCGGCCGTTGTAACAGCTCCAGGTGAGGGAGAAATCGACGCCGAGCGAAGCGCCGAGCGAAGCAATCTGTCCCTTCGTCATATTGCAGAACGGCGACAGGAGCCTCACCTTGCCCGCGGTCCCCGTCCCGATCGCGCGCGCCATGCCGTCGATGAACTCGGGACGGCAGTCGGGGTAGATCGCATGATCGCCGGTGTGGTTGCCGAGAATAACCGCGGAATACCCGGAATCCTCCGCGAGCCCCGCGGCCGCCGCCAGCATGATGCCGTTGCGGAACGGCACCACGGTCGACGCCATGTTTGCCTCGTTGTACGCGCCCTCCGGGATGCTGCCGCCCGTCTTGAGCAGGGACGAATGGAAGTATTTTCCGATGAAGTCGAGCGGGATTTCGAGGCGCGGAATGTTGAGCTTGCGGCAGATTATGCTCGCCGCCGCCAGTTCGCGCGCGTTGTGCTTGGCGCCGTAGGAAAATGAGACCGCGGAGACGCCGGCGAACTCGCGGCGCGCCCACAGCAACGCCGTGGTGCTGTCCATCCCGCCTGAGAAAACGACGAGCGCGTACCGGCTGTCCATGCTGCCCCGTCTCCTTCAGATCTTGTCGCCGTGTTCGCGGGCGAGCTTGTTGATGGTCTGGAGGTCGAGCTTACCGGAACCGAGCAGCGGGATGCGTTCGAGCTTGACGAAATCCGGGACCTTCGGGATCCAGAGCGGCGGCACGTTCTTCTTCTGAAGCTCCTCGATGACCTTTTCCGGGACCAGATTCGGATTCGAATAGAACACCACAAGGCGTTCGCCGCGTTTCGCGTCTGGCGCGCCGGTCACAGCCACGTCGTGCGATTCGCTGCCGATGATCTCGCTCACGGTCATTTCGACGAGCTCGTGCGGGACCATTTCGCCGGCGATCTTGGAGAAGCGCGAGAGGCGGCCGGTGATCGTGATGTAGCCGTCCGACGCCATCGTGGCGATGTCGCCCGTGTTGTAATAGCCGTTCTTGATGACTTTCGCTGTAAGTTCGGGTTCGCCGAGGTAGCCCTTCATCACAAGACCCCCCTTCACGAGCATCAGGCCGGGCGTGTTCTCCGGCAGCTCCTCGAACGTGTCGGGATCGACGATTTTCACGTGGATGCCGGGCAGAGGCGCGCCGATGCTGCCGGGGCGGCCGCACTCGCGGCCGAGCGTGAAGATGGACGGCGCGAGGTTGATGGCGACGATGGGGGAGAGTTCGGTGCAGCCGAAGCCCTCGGTCACGGTCAGCCCGGTCATCTCCTTGACCTTCTCGGAAATGTCGCTGCGGAGCTTCTCCGCGCCGGTGATGATGAAGCGGAGCGACTTGAACTGGCCCGGCTTCAGTTTGCGCATGTAGGTCTGCAGGAACGTCGGCGTGGCGATCAGAAGCGTCAGCTTGTCTTTCTCCACCGCGTTGCACACGCCCTGCGCGTCCAGCGGATTCAGCAGGAACGTCACGCGCGTGCCGCACAGGCTCGGCAGTACGAACCCGATCATGAACCCGAACGCGTGGAAGAGCGGCAGGTTGCCGACGGTCGTGTCGTGCGGCGTCCAGTTCACGGTGCGCCAGAAATTGAAGAAATTCGAGTTCAGGTTGTGGTGGGTCAGCATGATCCCCTTCGGCATTCCGGTGGATCCGCTGGAGAACAGCAGCACGGCGTCGTTCAGGCTGTCGCGCCACGTCTTTGGCGCATACTGGCACATCAGAAGGCGCGAGGGCAGCAGGATGGCGTCGAGGATTGCCGTGTACTTGATGCCCTTCGTAATGTACGGGCGGATGTCCTCCAGCAGGAACATTTCCGGCGTCGGCTGGAGTTTCAGCTTGTCGAGGAATTTCCGGCTTGTGAGGATGAGCTTGATGCCCGCCTTCTCGACGGACGCCCGGCGCACCGCCTCGCCAACGGAATAGTTCAGGATTGCCGGGATGCGGTCGGCGAACAGCACGCCGTAAAGCACGATGGCGGCGTTCACGCAGTTCGGCAGGAGCACGCCGATGTACTTGCTGTCGTTCTTCTCGTCCAGCTTCCGGATCACGCGAGAGAAAATCAGCGCCTTGATGAGCGTGTCCAGGTCCTTCGGCCCCTCCTTGTCCGCGTCCTTGTACATGCAGTGGAACGGGTGGCGGCGCACCTGGCGCGCGAAGGCGTAGTGGATGGTGCGTTCGCTCGGGAATCCCTCGCTCTCCACGTCCGCGCCCATCTCGGAGATGAGCTGGCGGAGCTGGAACGGCGTGATGTCCGGGCTGATGCGCTTGCCGATTGCCACAGCCACCGGGATCGGGAACTGGCGCGGCATGATGAAGTGAAAATGCCCCTTGTAGTACGGGAACATGCTGCCCCAGAGCATGCCGATGCGCACCGGCAGGACCGGCACGTCGCGGTCCGCGGGAAGAATCCGCGAAAGACCTTTCTTGAACCGCAGAATCAGGCCGTTGCCGGACACGCCGCCCTCGGGGAACATGCAGATCAGTTCGCCGTCCTGGAGCAGCTGCTTGGTCCGCTGCATGAACGCCTGCATCTTCTTGGGACCGGGACCGGGCACCTCGATCACACCCATCCGGCGGAAGAGCGGTCCCCAGAACTTCATGTGGTAGAACTCCGTGTGCATCATGAAGTGGATCTTCCGCTTCGTGATCGCCATCATGATGAACGAGTCGAAGATCGAGACATGGTTTGCCACGAAGACCGCCGGACCCGTCTTCGGAACATTTTCCTCCCCGTCGAACCGCTCCACGAAGCACGTGTGGCGCAGGATCATGATGATGAACTTGAAGACTTCGTACGGAAAACAGACCAGCAGGACGGCCCACACGAGCAGGACCGCCGTAAGACAGCTCAGGACAATAAGCAGAGTATTCAAAGGAGGGGACTCCTGATGATCGTTGGCATTGGTTGAAGTTTCCGGACCCGGGACCCGGCCGCAAGGAACTCATGCGCCGGTTTGGTATATCTATATAATATAACACACTCCTGCGTCGGAATCAACCCGGATTCGCAATTATTTTGCCGCCGAACTGTCTAAAAACGCCAGATTGATTGTTTTCGTGCGTTTTTGCCCGAGCAGGGCGCTGTATTCGATTTCCAGCGACATGCGCGGCGAGTCCGGCGTCCCGAAATGCTCCACGGCAAATTCGATGTCCTTCGGATCGTCCGAAACGGCAAGCCCGCCGCACCGCCTCAGCATCGGACCGAGACGTTCCACTTCGCCGCGGTTGTCCCAGATGCACCCCTGCGGATGGCCGGGCGCGTAGTGGCGCATCAGCCCGGACGCCCACGCGTCGCCGATCATGATCTCCAGCTTGCGACCCGTCTTTTCCTCGTACAGGCGCGACACGTCCGCCGCGAACCGTTTCGCGGGGAAGTTCTTGCGGTTGGTGGAGTGCACCGTCCCGGCGACCGCGACGCCGATCAGGCACGCGGTGAAGAACGCGGCGATTTCCAGGCGGAACCACCAGGTCTGCTTCGGCGTCCATTCCGCAGGATACAGCGCCGTCATCAGGATACCGAGCGGGAAGAAGAGCGGCACCAGCCACATCGCGCGGACCGCGTTGCCGGAGAGTCCGATCCCGGTCAGAACGAGCAGCGGCACGCCCATCATGACGACGGAGAAAAGCGCGGCTTCGCGGCATGACGGATCGGCGGGCAAACGGGGACGCTCCAGTTGTGCCGGACGGAAGCCCGCCCGCGCCAGCAGAAACGTCCCGAACGGGATCAGAACGACCAATGCGGCGTTGCCGAGGATGACCAGCACTCCGGCGATGTGCCGATGGAACCACGAGGCGTCCGGCGAGAACGTCATGCGGCTCTCCACGTATTCCTCCATCATCGCGAGGCCGCCGGTCAGCGCCCACATCATGTGAGGCAGGACTACCAGGCATGCGCTCGCGGCGGCGATCCACGGACCCGCGCCCAGGATGAGGCGGCGGCGTTCCTTCGAGATCAGCAGGAACACCCCGAACGACAGGAAAAGCAGCACGGAATAGTATTTGCAGAGGAAGCACAGCCCGGAGCAGACGCCCAGCAGGATCCAATCGCGGATCCGGTCGTGTTTGTACGCCCGGACGAAGCACAGCGCCGCCGCCGGCCAGAGCAGCAGCATCGGCAGGTTCACGTTGAACTCCGGTGTCGTGACGTTGTAGTAGAAAATGAACTGCGGCGCCAGCGCCGCCAGCGCGGATTCCTCCCGCCCGAAAAACTCGCGCGCCATAAAGTAGATGCACGCCATCCCGCCCGTCACGCACAGCTGACTCAAAAGGTAGAACGGCCAGTCGGCGTGCCCGGTCGCGGACGCCGTCAGCCCGGCGATCCACCCGGTGAGCGGCGGATGCTTCGCGTTGCCGAGCGAGAACCCGCTGCCCCACGCCGCCGCTTCGAGCGAGTCCAGCGGCAGGACGGTATACAGCAGGCTCGGCACGAGCGTCCACAGCACGAGCTGGAGCAGAATGATTATGCCCAGGAACCGTACAACGGGCGGCAGGTCGCGGACTGTCTGTGGGATTGTTTTCATGGCGGAAATGATGATGTTTTTCTGTTCGGAACAGCCTGTTTCCGGCTTATACAAAAAGAGCAGGCCGTTGAAGGTCTGCTCCATGTTTGCTTTTTTGCACTCAGTCGACCAGCTTGTTCAGCGGGAATTCCACAATGCCCGTAGCGTTCAGCTCCTTCAGCTGCGGGATCAGGTCGCGCACCACCATTTCGTCCACGATGGTGTTCAGCGCGAACCAGCCCTTTTCGGAGAGCGGGGACACGGTCGGGCGCTGGAGCGCAGGAAGTTTCTTCAGGATGTTGTCCAGGTCCTTTTCCTGCACGTTGAGCATGAGCCCGACTTTGCCTTCGGCGTTCAGGACCGCTTTCAGCAGCATGGCGATGCGCTGGATCTTCGCTGATTTGACGGGATCCTTCATGGCATTCTCGTTCGCGATGAAGCGCGTCGTCGAGGTGCAGATTTCGTCGATGATCTTCAGGTGGTTCGCGCGCAGGCTGCTGCCGGTTTCCGTGATCTCCACGATCGCGTCGGCGAAACGAGGCGGCTTAACTTCGGTCGCGCCCCAGGAGAAGTCCACGCGCACGTTCTTCACGTTGTGTTCGTCCAGATAGCGTTTCGTCATGCCGACGGCTTCCGTCGCGATGCGCTTGCCTTCCAGGTCGGAAGCATTCTTGATGTCCGAATGCTCCGGCACGGCAAGCACCCAGCGCAGCGGGTTGCGTCCGACCTTGCCGTAAACCAGCTCGCACACTTCCACCACGTTTGCCCCGGTCTCTCGGATCCAGTCGGATCCGGTCAGGCCGCAGTCGAGCATGCCTTCCTCCACGAACATCGCCATTTCCTGCGCGCGCAGCAGCATGCACTTAATCGTCTTGTCATTGATTTCGGGATACAGCGAGCGGGAATCTATCTTGATATTGTAGCCGGCTTTCGCGAAAAGCGCGGTCGTGGCGGCTTCGAGGCTTCCTTTCGGGATGCCGAGGATCAGTTTCTTTTTATCTTCTTCATCTTCCAGCATAGCAGGGTCTCCTCTATGGTTTGTTCTCTGAATGATAACGGAGTATATAATATACTACATTTTTCAGGAAATGAAAGCCGGAAACGGAAAAAACTGCCGATACCCCAACCCCTGCGCAAGGATTCGTTGCCACGCATTTTCTCTTAAAATCACAAAAAGAGGTGGAAATCGACTTGATTTTTATATGTTCGAGGATATATTTACAGAGATAAACGAGAAAAAAACGGCATATTATGAATCCGCAACCTGAAAAGAAAAAGACGTTCATCATGTTTCCTTCCGTGAAAGATTTCATGCGCGAACAGTCGGGAGACGTCAAGAAAGAGCTTAACGGGATCGTTTTTCTCCTTGAAAGAGACGGGACGCTTTCCTACCCTTACGCGGAAAAAATCCAGGGAGAGGACCTGTTCGCGATCCGTATCATTCAGGCAGGAAACATCCGGATATTCTATGTCTACGGACTCGAAAACCGGGTTTATGCCATTCACGGATATGTCAAGAAAACCCAGGAAATACCCCAACGGGAAATGGCCATCGCGCGAAAAACGTTGAAATGGCTTATCCAGAAAGGACTTGTATCATGAAAGACCGCGCGGATGAAATGACGGACAAACAGCTCGAATCATTCCTCGACGAC
This sequence comes from uncultured bacterium, assembly GCA_902802585.1. GTDB lineage: Bacteria > Verrucomicrobiota > Lentisphaeria > Victivallales > UBA1829 > UBA1732. The sequence goes on along the minus strand of CADCMR010000006.1, from coordinate 14,321 downwards.
CTGAAGGTCCATCCGGACAAATACACGAAGGACAGCGAGGAAAGATGGGCCTGGTACTCCGATCCCGCCAACAAGGACGAGGTGAACGAACAGCTTTCCCACATGCAGCTCGTCATGGAGCTCCACAAGGCGCGCAAAGAGGCAGGGCTTACGCAGGAGGAACTCGCAAAACGCATGGGAACGAAGCAGTCCTACATCGCGGCGATCGAGCGCGGCAGAAAGAACGTATCCTATTCCACAATTGCACGCTTCGCACACGCCTGCGGGAAACGCATTGCAATCACGCTTCTGTGATATGCCCGGCGGCGTTGAAACTACCGGGGAACAGTAAAGGTTTTTGCTCGGTTCATGGATATCCATATTTACGCCGTTTTTTTCGCAATCCGCTGATTTTTTTATTTAGGTTGTTTTTTTTGTTTTTTGTGATATAGTATGCTGACGACATCATCACACGGAGCGAAAAAATGACATGGAAGAACGCACGCGTCCGCGACATCCTGTTTTCGGCGATCGGCTGCTGCATCCTGTTGTGTTTCGGCGGCGGATGTGCGTGCATGTCGGTGATCGAAAGCCTCGGCACGACGTATACGTCTTTCTGCGATTACCGCTACGAGCTGTCGCCCGGGCGCGACGAGGTCATCCTTACGAGCAAACGGAAAACGGAATACAACTATCTGCCGTTTTACGGGTGGCTTCATCGAAAGCCGGCGTGGACTTCCATCTCGGATTACGAAGAACGCATCCCGCTGGACCCCATGCCGGGAAACCTTCGCCATTGCGATCTGATCGTGGAGACCGACCCGGCCGCTCCGCCCGTGACGTACCTGGCGCCTTTTTCCCTCCTTCAAAACGATGGCGAGAATATCTCCAAAAATCCCGTCATGCGCCAGATTGACCCATTCTATGTCATGGAAGGAAGCAGTCATTCCGGCTATGTCGATGGGATCTTCGAGTTCACGGCAACTGCCGACAAGTTCCCGCTCAGCGAAGGCGACACGCTCCGCCTGAAGGTGCGCCCGAAAGACCTGCCGTATCTCGCCAAGCCGTTCCGCATCCGGCTGGTCCGCGCCGGAGGAACGGGCGAGGCCGCGGCGATCGGTTCTCCATTTCCTTTATTCGGCGGACGGGACCGGAGCAGCATCTACTTTTTCCCGTATGGATACGCTGTTGTGGAGAGCACGGGCTATGCTGATTCGGACATCAGAGATTATCTCATGTTTCCCCGGACCTCGGATGGCGACCGCCGCGAGCTTCTGGCGTCGGACAGCCTGTATCCCTTCCGGGAGAACCAGGCGGCGGAAATACGGGACGAATACAGCGGTTCCGGCGGCACTCCCACGGTGGCAGCGGTCTGCTGGAAGGTCCTGTGGTTTCCGACGGCGCTCGTCGTGGACGTGATTGCCCTGCCGTACTACGCCATCATCCCGATCGCATTCATGATCGATCCGCCCACCCGTTGACGCAGAGGACGGTTTCTCAACAGTGGCAGACATTCTTTCACGCCTTTTTTTTCGCAATCCTCTGTTTTTTAGTTCAGCTTGTTTTTTCGGATTATTGTGATATAGTATGACAGCAACACAGTCATACGGAGCAATAACATGACCTGGGAAAAAACACTTGTCCGCAATTTCCTCTTTGCCGTGCTCATCATGGCGGCGGGATTCTATTGCACCGGCTGCTGCACGATGTCGGTCATTCAGAACCTCGGCACGACCCGGACGCATTTCAGCGAATACCGCTACGAGATGTCGCCCGGCTGCGACGAGATCATCCTCACGGGCAAGCGGACGAAGGAGTATAACTATCTGCCGTTTTACGGGGGGCTTCACCTGGTGCCGGCATGGACTTCGGTCAAGGACTATGAGAAACGCATCCCGCTGATTCCCCTGCCGGAAGACCTGGTCCGGTGCAATATGGTCGTGGAGACCGCCCCGGACGCCCCGCGCGCAAAGGTCATGCCGCTTTATCCTCTGCCGCCCGATGAATATTTGGATAACGATAGGAGAAAATTTTCTAACGATATGAGATTTCTTTCCCCGGACGAGGTAACGGATCTTTCCGTTGTTCAGTTCGAGTTCGAAGCATTTGTCGACGAATTGCCGGTCGGCGAGGGCGAGACGATTCATCTCCGCGTGCATCCCAATGACCTGCCGTACCTGTCCCAGTCTTTCCGGCTCATCGTGTGGCATCGGGGCGACGAGGGACTCCCGGAGGAAAAAAGAAGCGGCTGGGATCGGTACCGCATGTTCCCCTATGCGATGAACGGCAACCGTTATGAGCTCCTGTGCAGTAATAGCCTCATGCCGTTCGACGAGGAATGGCTTCGGGAAACGAAGCAGGATTACTGGCGTTCCCTGGCGATGAAGGAAATCATAGGTTATGGAGGCGACGAGTCCAGCGGATCCCCTTCGTTCGGGGTGATCTGCTGGAAAGTCCTCTGGTTCCCGTCGGCGGTCGTCGCGGACGTGATCCTGATCCCGATTTCCTTTCCCGTCGTGCTCCTGCTGGTCGCGTTCGGCTCGTAAAGGATTGCGATGATACAGAAAAAGGGCAGGATAAAGGTTTTGAAAAGCTATAATTCCCGAATATGATCTGACTCTTTTCCCTGTCTGTCGGAAGAGAAACGCGCCGGGCTCCCGTCCGAATGATGTCCCGTCAAATAAGACGGGCATGGACCGCTTCGCTTTTTTCGGGAGCCGATCCGCTGTTTCCAACCAAAAAGAAACCGTCCGGACGGGGATGGTCCGAACGGTTGAAGAAACAGAAAAAACTGTCAGGATCAGCGGGCGTAGTATTCGACCACGCGCATGGATTCGACGGAGAACGGAATCGCATCGATGGTGGGAAGGCTGACGAGCTTGATCTTGAGCTGTTCCTTGTCGACCTCGAAATAGGCCGGGGCTTCGGTCGTGACAGACTTGGCGATCTCGGCGATCTTCGGGGACTTTTCAGCGTTGATGGAGATGACCTGACCGGGCTTCACGATGTAGGAGGCGCGGTCGACGATCTTGCCGTCCACGAGGATGTGGCGGTGGCTGACGTACTGCTTGGCGGCAAAGATGGTGGGCGCGAAACCGGCGTGATAGACGATGCTGTCGAGGCGGGTTTCGATGCGCTGCATCATGATTTCGTTGGTCTTGCCTTCGATGCGCTTGGCGTAGAGGTACGCGGCGCGGAGCTGGCTTTCGGTGAGCGCGTAGTGGGCTCTGAGTTTCTGCTTTTCAAGCATCATTTCGCCGTAGGCGGTGAGTTTTTTGCGGTGCGCGTTCTTGCCCTGGAGACCGGCGGCGTAGGTACGGGCGCGGCCCTTCACGGTGGGGCAGTTCGGCATGTTCCAGATGCAGTAGCCGATACGGCGGCAGATTTTGTGTTTTGCTTGACCTTGTTTCATCCCATGTGTCCTTTCTCAAGAAGGGTTTATTTTACTGCGCGGCAGGCGTCAAGCTCCAGTATCCCGGGGGCCGGCCGCACAAAACGAGTGATATAATATACTGCATTGTCAGGAAAAATCAACCCGGAATCGTAAAAAACAAGAGCGGGGGACAAGCTTTGAGGAGAAAATCCCGCAAGACGCATCCTCCGGACACAAAAAAACCCGACCGTTCAGCCGGGTTCCGTCTTGCATGGAAGCTTTTGGATGATTACTCAACCGTGATCGCTTCGCAGGGGCATTCGCCAGCGCAGGCGCCGCAGCCGACGCAATCGGCTTCGTTGACTTCGGCAGCGCCGTCTTTCATGGAGATCGCGTTGACGGGGCAGGCTCCGACGCAGGATTCGCAGCCGGCGCATTTGCTCTTATCGACTTTTGCAGCCATTGTAGTACTCCTTGTTTAGGGTTAAGGTGGTAAGGCATCAGTTAATATATTGCCTTTTTCGGGAAAAACAAGCCGGAAATCGAAAAAAAACGCGATTCCGTGTCATTCCGCCTCACGATTCGCGGCAGGAACCGGAAAAAAGCCAACCGGATCGTGTCGAAATCCGGTTGGCGTCGAAGGTGATGTTAAATCGGGAAACCCGATTCGGATCAGTTAGCAGTGGTGAGCTTGCCCTGGAGTTCACGGATTTTCGCGCGATACGCCGCAGGATCCGTCTGGCGGAGCTTCTGGGCTTCCTTGTACTCTTCCGGGAACTTGGTCTGGATGTCAGTCACGGTGTTGACGTTGGCTCTGGGACCCTGCTGGCCCTGCGGACGCTGTCCGCCCTGGCCGAAGCCGCCCTGGCCGCCCTGACCGAAGCCGCCCTGGCCGCCCTGACCCTGACGACGCTGACGCTGCCCCTGCTGACCGCCCTGGCCCATGCCGGGCTGACCGGCGGGACGCTGACCGCCCTGTCCGAAGCCGCCCTGGCCCATGCCGGGCTGACCGCCGCCGAAGCCGCCCTGACCGGGCTGACCGGCGGGACGCTGACCGCCCTGTCCGAAGCCGCCCTGACCGGGCTGACCGGCGGGACGCTGACCGCCCTGTCCGAAGCCGCCCATGCCGGGCTGACCGGCGGGACGCTGACCGCCCTGAGGCTGTGCCTGAGCTTGAATCTGGGGCACAGGACGCTGCGGATCACGCTTCTGCGCGAAGAGCCAGGTCCAGGTGTTCGGATCAGCATAGGCGTTGTCCCAGGAGTTGTGTCCAACGCCGGGGTATTCCTTGTACGTGACCTTGGTGTTGCCGGCGTTCTTCAGCATGTCGAAGAATGCGCGGGTACGGGCAGGCTGGACCGTCGGGTCATCGGCGCCCTGGTGGAGCTGGGTCGGGATATAGACCATCTTGTCGGCCTGGGACTGGGAACCACCGCAGCAGATCGCGACTGCCGCCGCGTAGAGGTCGGGTCTGCGGGCGCACATTTCGAGGGTGCCGATGCCGCCCATGGAGAAACCGGTGATGTAGACGCGGTCCGGATCGGCGCCGTAATCCTTGATCTTCTGCTCAATGAGCTTCGGAAGGATGTCGATCGCGGCGGAGCCGTCTTCGGGGAGGCGACCCATGCCGCCCCAGGACTGGCTGCTCGGGCACTGCGGAGCGAGGACGACGACCTTGCGGGACGGATCGGCCTTGATCGCGCGGATGATGGCTGGGAGGCCCAGGCGGACCTGGCTGGCGTTGTCGGTGTCGTTGCCGCGTTCGCCGCCGCCGTGGAGGAAGAGCAGGATGGCGGGCTTGCCCGTGGCGTTCATGTTATAGGCGCCTTCGCAATACCACACCTTGTGGCCCGCGTCGGTCGTGTATTCAAGCTGTTTCAGGTCGTTGTCGCGGATGATCTGGAGGTCGCGGGCGCGCTGGGGATTCTGACCCTGCTGCCCCTGTGGACGCTGACCGCCCTGACCGAAGCCGCCCTGGCCCTGCGGACGCTGACCGCCCTGACCGAAGCCGCCCTGACCCTGCGGACGCTGTCCGCCCTGACCGCCGGGGCGCTGACCGCCGCGACCGCCGAAGCCGCCCGCGGATTCAAATTCCTGCTGCGTGACCTTCACGACTTCGCCCTGTTCCGGGCGGACGTCGGACTTGACGCCGCGCTTCTGCGAGAACAGCCATTTCCAGGCTTCGGGGTTGCGGTAGGTCTGCGTCCAGCAGTCATGCTGCACGCCGGGATATTCCTTGTAGAACACGTCGTCGTTGCCGGCGTCTTTCAGTGCGGTGTACATGCGACGGGAGAGCATCACGGGCACGGTCGGATCGGCTCCACCGTGGAAGATCCAGATCGGGAGGTCTTTCAGCTTGGCTTCCGCCTGCGCGGGATCACCGCCGCCGCAGCAGGGCATCGCCGCCGCGAAGAGGTCGGTGCCGTAACGGGAGATAAGGTCCCACGTGCCGTAGCCGCCCATGGAGAGACCGGTGATGTAGACGCGGTCGGGATCGGCGTCAAATTCCTTGATTTTCTTTTGGATGAGGACCGGGACAAGTCCGAGCGCCTGCGCGGGCTTCTCGGTCAGCTTCGCGCCGGCGCCGCCGCGATGGAGCGGAGCCCAGAGCTGGCTGCTCGGGCATTCAGGAGCGAGGAGGATGACTTTCTGCTTGGCGTCCTTGATCTGCTTCACAATGTCGGGGACGGCGAGACGGATGGAGGCGAGGTTTTCGTCGCCGCGTTCGCCGATGCCGTGCAGGAAGACGACGATGGCGGGCTTGCCGGGCTGGTCCTCATTGTAGACGCCCTGGCAGTACCACATGCTGCCGTCTGCGTCCTTGATGGTTTCCCGCGTCATATTGTTCTCCCTCAGGATCCGCAGTTCATTGGCGAATCTCTGCTGGATCTGGGCGGACACTTCTTCGCTCGGGGTGATCACGGCCGCGTCGGCCGCCGCCACGAGTGCCGGATCGGCCGGTTTGTAGGCGGAGTCGGACGAGCATGCAGCCAGCACGCCGATCATGGCGCAGCCGAGCATGCAGATACTTTTTTTCATGATTGTTCCTCCATGAAAATTGATTGATTGTGTTTCCGCACGGTTCCCGGCATGGTTTTGAGGGGGGAATGCCGGGAAAGGTGCAATTCATGCGTTAACATACTGCGCGAATGCGAAAAAGTCAATAGCAAAAGCTTGATTAACAGCGAAATTTTGTAACAAATCACTGGACGGACGGAATGATGCGGTCCGGGGCGGTCGATGGAAAAAATCAATTTTTTTAGCCGGACGGGCTTGCTTTTCCCTGATTAAGACTGTATTTTATATGGAGGATTTCGGGCTGGGGCAGGTCGTCCGCCCTGTACCGTCCGTACCCGTGTTTTCCGACCAAAATTTTAGAATCAAGAAAGGATAACTCACAATGAAACAATTTATGCTCTTTCTCGGCGTCCTGGCGGTCGTCGTGCTCTTCGGAGGCTGCTACATCATCGGCCAGCGCAACACGCTGATCGCCCTGGACGAGGATGTGAATGCGTCATGGTCGAACATCGACGCGGACCTCCAGCGCCGCAACGACCTGATCCCGAACTTGGTCTCCACCGTGAAGGGCTACGCCACACACGAGGAGGAAGTCTTCACCAACATCGCCGACGCCCGCGGCAGGCTTGCCGGAGCCACGACCATGCAGGAGAAAGCCGAGGCCGACGCCGCCCTGACTACCGGACTCGGCCGCCTGCTCGCCATCGCGGAAAACTACCCCGAACTGAAGGCGAACGAAGGATTCCTCCGTCTCCAGGACGAACTCGCCGGCACCGAAAACCGCATCAAAGTCACCCGGAAGCGCTATAACGACGACGTCAAGAAGTTCAACCGGACGATCCGCCAGTTCCCCGGCTCCCTCTTCGCCGGAAATCTGCCGTTCATCGGCCTGAATCTTGAGCCGCGCGATTATTTCGAGCCCCCGGAGGGTCACGACGCCGTGGTCAAAGCGCCGAAAGTCGAATTCTGATTTGAGTTCATTTTCCCGGACAGACGATTCGCCGTCTGCCCGGGATTTTCTTAAGGGTATCTCTATTCATTCGAGCGGAAGGATTTTCAGCAGATGAGCAAACAAGACAATGCAGGAAGATTTGAGTGTGGCTATCTGAAGGTAACCACCGAAAATCTTACCAATTGGAATTTGCCCAGATGGGAAAAGCCTCCGAAAACCAATGAAGAGAGGCGCCCTTAAACGGAAGTCGGCCGGAAGAAGCGCGCGGATTCCGCATCAGGAACAGGATAAGATTATCAAGGTATCAGGATGAGCAAGCGGGGAAAACGTTTCGGGTTTTGGGAATCAATGTTTCCGAACCAGCTGGGGAACCTGTGTTTCATTTTCTTTTTGGTCGGTCTTGTGATGTTCGTCCTTCATGCCGGATTCGACGTGAACGTATTCGATCCGGATGCCTTCAAAACCGTGGACGAGCGCATCCCGGCTCTCGGCACACGCCGCGTGGTCGACGAAGCCGGTGTCCTGACGCAGGACGAAGTCACCGCCCTGACCGCCCAAATTGACGCCTACGAGGCGGCATCCGGAGCCCAGATGGCGGTTTTCATCATCCAGTCGCTGCACGGCGAAGCCATTGAGGATTTCTCTCTCGCCGTCGCGGAGAAATGGCAGATTGGCTGGCAGGGCGAGGACAACGGCGTCCTGCTGCTCCTCGCCATGGAGGACCGCGAAAACCGTCTGGAGATCGGCTACGGGCTGGAAGGCGTCATCAACGACGCCCGTGCTGGCGACATCCTGCGCGATATGGCTCCCTTCCTGCGCCAGGGCAAATACGCCCAGGCCATTTCCTTTGCCATCGCCAGCGTTTCGGCGTTCGTCCTGAACGAAAACGGGCCGGAAAAACCAGGCGATGATATTGAAGAAGACGGGGAGGGCGGCGGCTATACGGCTTCCGCGGGAAACGACGCCGAGGGCGTGCTGTTCTGCGTCATTGCCATCCTTATTGTCCTTGAGATTATCGGAACGATCATCGCCCGCCTCATGATTCACCCGGACGCCAAAAAGTCCGTCGGACTGATTGTCATGATCATCGTCCTGCGGATTCTGCTGGAAGTCCTGAAGGGAATGGCGCACGGAGGCGGAGGCGGCGGAAGCAGCCGGAGCGGCGGAAGCAGCCGGAGCGGCGGAGGCGGCGGAAGTTTCGGCGGAGGCGGCGCATCCGGAAAGTGGTAAAAAGCAAAATGAGGTTTTCCTGCAACGGTTAATGCGCAAAAAACGACAACATAGGAACTATGTTAGCGAATAGAACAGAATGACTTGGAAGAAAGGAACCAGAACGGAAAAAATCTAATTGTTTCGGCGTTTTTTCTCAAAGGCACTGGATTTTTGAAAAAAACGTGCTATGTTAAGGTCTTGAAATGTTTCGAGTGTGAAACGATTTCAGTATCATCCCGTACAAACTGAACAGAACAAAACTTGGAAAGGACTTGCCTGTCATGGACGCGAAAAACGATTCAAAGTTAATCCGGATCGGCATTTTCTATGATGGAAATTATTTCTATCACGTCAGCAACTACTACTATCACGGGCATCCGCGCAAAAGCCGCATCAGCGTCCCGGGGCTTCACAGCCTCATCCGCACCATGGTGGCGGAACGCGAGCATGTGAGCGAAAACTTATGCCGCATCGTTGACAGCCATTATTTCCGCGGTCGCCTGACCGCCGCCGAGGCCAACCTGCGGCATTTATTATTCTCCGAACGCAATTTCGACGACGTCCTGACGCGTGAAGGCGTCGTGGCGCATTTCCTCCCCGTCAGCCACGGTTCCGAAAAGGGCGCGAACATATCGCTCGCCCTGGAAGCGTACGAGCAGATGGTCCATGTCGGATTCGACGTCGTGGTCCTCGTCGCCTGCGACGGCGACTACGTCCCGCTCGTCCGCAAGCTCAATTCCCTCGGCGCGCGCGTCATGGTGATCGGCTGGGAATACTCCTACGACGACGACAACGGCGGTCATCGCCAGACCATGACCTCCGGACGCCTGATGGCGGAAGCCACCTACGGCATCTGGATGCAGGACATCATCGAAAAGCAGCTTTATCCGCAGGACAAGATCGACGCGCTGTTCGTTTCAGGCGGCGGCTCCAGCTATTCCTCCTCCGAGGTCAGCGAGCAGGACGGCTACGATGAAGAAGACGACTACGATGAAACCCTCCCCGCCGAACGCCGCTACGGCACCGTGGTCCAGCTGAAGAGCGGATACGGGTTCATCACGCCGGACCGGGGCGACCACGATTTCTTCTTCCTGTGGGAGGACCTCGAAAACTGCGAGTTCGACGACCTTCAGATCGGCGAGAAAGTCGAGTTCGAAGTCGGGACCAACGACCGCGGCGAATGCGCCCGGAAGGTCGTCTGGCTGGATCCCGACGGGAATCCCTACAGTTCCCCCGCGGCCGACGCGGAAAACGAAGAGAAAAAAGATGAAATGAACGACGACCGGTCATTCTGACCGGGATCACCTCCTTTCTAAACGTACAGGACAAACGCCGGGCGTACCAATAAAAGTCCGGCTTCGGATTGAGTCAATCTTTCATGAAGAATCCCACGGACAGCATCATTCAGTGCGGAGACATGGTCTTTCAGCTCAAGGACGAGGTCATGTCCCTGATTTCGTTCGTGGGTGACGTCACCGCCGCCCTGTGGGAAGGCATCCGCCACCCGAAACGCCTCCGCTGGAAGGATTTCCTGTTCTACATGAACACCTGCGGCCCGGACGGTGTGCCGATCACGATCATGATCAGCGCGTTGATGGGCGTGGTGCTGGCGTACCAGGCGGAAGTGCAGTCGCACAAATACGGCGCGGACAATTTCCTGCCCATGGTCATCGGCTGTACCATCCTGCGCGAGCTCGGTCCCCTGATGGTCGCCATCGTCGCGACCGGCCGCAGCGGATCGGCGTTCGCCGCCGAGATCGGCACCATGAAGATATCCGAGGAGCTGGACGCCCTCCGCACCATGGGTATCCGGCCCGCTCGGTTCCTGGTGGTCCCGAAGATCTGGGCGATGCTGGTCATGCTGCCGCTCCTGACCGTCATCGGCGATTTCGTCGGGTGCGCGGGCGGTTACATGGTGATGCGGAGCGAGCTCGGAATGCCGGTGGACGTGTTTCTGCGCCTGACCCGGCAGGGCGTCGCGGTCAAGTATTTTATCGAAGGCATCCTGAAGAGCATCGTTTTCGCATACATCATCACCATGACCGGATGCTGGCGCGGGTTCCGCACTGGCAGCGACGCCATCGCGGTCGGACGTTCCACGACCTCGGCGGTCGTGACCAGCATCCTGTTCATCGTGCTGGCGGACGCCTTCCTCGCGAAACTTTTCACCGTGTTCTACGAGTGGGGGATGTGAGTCATGCCGGATAACACCAGTCCCACAGCGCCCGCCCCCGTCGCAAACCAATGCGCCACGCCAGCCATCGAGGTCCGCGACCTATCCATCGGCTACGGCTCGCGCGTCGTGCTCCAAAACCTGAACTTCCGCATCGAACCCGGACAGATCGTGACCATCCTCGGCGGGTCCGGATGCGGCAAAAGCACCCTGCTCAAACACATCATCGGTCTCTACAGACCGCTCCGCGGCGACATCCTTATCAACGGGCGCAGCATCGTGACCGCGGACGAACGGGAGAAGCGCTCCATCATGTCCGAATTCGGTGTGGCGTACCAGGGCGGCGCGCTTTTCCGGTCGCTGAACCTAGCCGAAAACATCGCGCTCCCCATGGAGGAACTGACGAACTGGAAGCGCGGCGAAATCCGGAAACGCGTCTCAGAAAAGCTCGCGCTCGTCCACCTGAACGGCTTCGAAAATTACATGCCTTCGGACCTGTCCGGCGGCATGATCAAGCGCGCCGCGTTCGCGCGCGCCCTCGCCCTCGACCCGAAACTCCTGTTCTTCGACGAACCGTCCGCCGGGCTTGACCCGCTGACCTCCGACATGCTGGACAAGGTGATCCTGGAGATCCGCGAGAAGACCCACGCCACGATCATGATGGTCACGCACGAGCTTCCCAGTATCTTCCGCGTCTCCGACCGCGTGATCATGCTCTCCGCGGAAAAGAAGGGCGTCGTGGACGACGGACCGCCCGCCTGGCTCCGCGACCACAGCGCCGACGAATACGTCCGCACGTTCCTTTCGCGCGGCGGAACCTATCAAAGAAACAGCACGGAGCCGGACCATGCCTGACGACACCCCGGCCGTTTCCATGTCATTTTCAGGAAGGAATCCCGTATCATGAACGACAACAGCAAATTCAAACTCGGCCTGTTCATCATCTTTGCCGCGGCTGTCTTTTTCGCCGGGCTTTTTATCCTCGGCACTATGGACCGTTTCAAGGAAAAGGCGCACATCTCCACGCTCGTTTCGGAATCGGTCCAGGGGCTTTCCGTCGGGTCCGCCGTGAAGTACCAGGGAGTCCCCATCGGCAATGTCTGCGAGATCATGATCTACCCCATCGACAACGTCATCCGCATCGACATGGAGATCAATATTTCCAAGTTCAAGGTCCAGCAGTCCGGCCATGCCCCCGTCACCATCCCGCTTGAGGATTTCAACGAACACGTCGCCGAGGCGGTGAAGAAAGGGCTCTGCTGCCGCATGGAACTCGAAGGCATCACCGGAGGCAAATACATCGAACTCCAGATGGAAAAGACCGACGCGCCAACCTCGTACGATATCTCGGAGTTCGGGCTCGAATACACCTACGTCCCGAGTCAGCCCTCGCTCATCAGCGACCTCCGCGGCAGCGTCACCGCCATCCTCGCCAAGCTCGAAAGCATCGACTACAAGGGCATCAGCGACCGCACGAACGCCGTGCTGGATTCCATCAACGAACGCGTCAACTCCCCGAAATTCGACGAGACGATTGACAATGTGAACGCCATGGTCACGTCCGCGAGAAAGAGCATCGACAACCTCGAAAAGCTCACCGGCTCCGACGTCAAGGACAAGATCGACAACATTTCGCAGAACGTCAGCGTCGCCGTGAACGCCGTCGAATCCCTCGCCAAGACCGTCGAGGAGGAAATCAAGGTCATTGACTTCGCCCAGATCAACGACAACCTCCGGTCCTTCCTCACGACCGCCATCCGCACCAGCAAGACGCTCGACGAGACACTGTTCAACATCAACAACGGCGTCGACGCGATGATCGAACTGATCCTGTACATCGACAGCGATCCCGCCGCCCTTATCCAGGGCAAGAAAAAGCCGAAATCCGACGCGCCCGAAAAGGACGGCGGAAACAAGCGCTGACCCCATTGCCTCCGCCCATCCCGGATTCACGCCCTCACACACTCACCGTATCCCATATCACACAGGAGAACCACCATGAACGTCCTGATCCTGAACGGAAGCCCCCGCAAGAACGGCAACACTTCCCACGCCCTGCGCGCCATCGAAGACGGTCTGAAGGCACGCCACTCGGTCGAATCCCTGAACGTCTATGACTTCACGTTCCGCCCATGCCGCAACTGCGACGCCTGCAAACGCAACGGCGGCAACTGCGTCCTGCCCGACGACACTGTGCAGATCATCAATAAGGTCGCCGCTGCCGACCTCGTGGTCTTCGGCTCCCCGGTCTACTGGTGGGGCATCTCCGCCCAGCTGAAGAGCGTCGTCGACAAGTTCTATTCCAGGGACGACGCCTCCGCGAAGCCCACGCTCCGCACGAAGAAGAAAATCGGCGTCGTGGCATGCGGCGCGGATTCCTTGAGTAATCCCGAATACAAGCTCATCTCCGACCAGTTCCGCTGCATCGCCGGATTCCTCGGCTGGGAAGTCGTCCTGGACGAATCCGTCTGCGCCGCCGCTGCCGACGACCTGGCGAGGGACACCGCACGTCTCGCCGGGCTCAAGGCAGCCGCCGAAAAGCTCTGATTTCCAGCTCCTTTTTTCGACATCCTTTCGCCGCCGGTTTCCATCGCGATTCCGGCGGCTTTCCATGGCTTGACATTTGACACACGAGCTCTGCTTTCTTCGTTTTTTTGCCGTGCGTTTCCTTTTGCAATTGCCAGAATGTTGACTCTTCCGGTTGTTTTTTCTGAATTCGGCTTGTAATTCCTCGGAAGTTCAAGTATATTTTCCGGGCATCATTACCAATATAACCGGGGAAGGAAAGGCTATGAACGATACAGTCATTCTTGAAGGAAACCAGTTCGATGGGTACGCGATCCCGTCCGGAAATACGTTCATTCTTGTCATCAAGGCGAAGAACGGATTCCTGGGATGCGGCTACATCTCGCTTGAAACCGCTGAAAAAGTCGGCGATGCGGTTGCCATCGTCAGCTGCGTGAAAAATTTCGACGATATGCTGAACGCCCAGGTGAAAAGCGTGTCGTCGGCCGCCGCGAAACTCGGCGTCATTCCCGGAATGTCCGGCAGAGACGCCCTGCTGAAAATGAAGTGATTCCGGACTCGGAGCAGTACGGACGACGCCTCAGATGCAATAATCCCAGAAGCCCTCTTCCACGCTTTGCGTACGATAGGAGTCCAGGATGTCTTCGAGCGTGATCTTTTCCGTGACTTCCCGGATGTCGTTGTTCAGACGCTGCCAGACGTTCCGCATCGGGCACAACGCGTGACGGTTGCATTTCTTAGGCGAAGTCGCACAGCCCACCACGGAGATCGGTCCCTCCATCGTCTCCAGGATTTCCAGCAGTGTGATCGTTTCCGGGGAACGTGGGATACGACGATATCCTGAGAAGATACAACGCGCTTCACTCAACTTGTTGAACCGCCGTATGCCGAACGGCACGTACGGTGGTGTGAGAGGTCGGTTGCCCCACTAAGGGGCAACCTCCTACTCGATAGGTTAAAGGAGTGTTTGCTGTCCGAGTTACGAGATCGTGGCGATGTTCTGCCAGGAGGCGAGGTTCTTGTCCTCGATCTGCCAGTAGCCCGCCATGCCGGAGGCGTTGTTGACCCACGCGATGTCGTCCGTGCCG
>CADCMR010000005.1 GCA_902802585.1 uncultured bacterium | reverse complement strand
CTCGCACGACATCGCCATGATCAACAACGTCGGCGTCGTGGGTATCTGGGGCGTGAACGACGGCTACCTCAGCTCGTGGTCCATCCTCAGCGCAGTGACCTTCGAGTGGACGCTCGCGGGCGTCGCCGACTTCAACGGCGACGGCACCGACGACATCGCGTGGAGCAACTGCGACACCGGACTCACCGGCTACTGGCAGATCAACGACAAGCAGCTTACCACCTGGCAGAACATCGCCACGGTCGGGTAAGCCGGGGGGAATACAGGTTTTATAGGTCTCATAGGCCCTATCCAATCAGCCACGGCAAATACACATCCCCGTACTGGAATCCGGTACGGGGATGTTTTTGTGCGCGAGCGTTAGTCGCGCACCATCGCAGTGGATGATGGCTCGCCCTCCCTGGATCAGAAGCCGCCGAAGCCACCGGCTCCGCCGCCGAAGCCGCCTCCGAAGCCGCCAGCGCCCCCACCGAAACCTCCGGCTCCCCCGCCAAAGTCCATGCCGCCAAAGCCACCGGCGCCGCCAAAGCCACCGGCGCCGCCGAACTCCATGCCGCCGAAGCCACCGGCGCCGCCAAAGTCCATGCCGCCGAAACCACCGACTCCGAAGCCGCCCATCCCCATGTCTCCGAAGCCGCCCATGCCGAAACCGCCCATACCACCCATACCAAAGCCGCCTAGCCCCCCCATGCCGCCGAAGCCGCCCATGGCGGCATTTCCGGTTGAATTCTGCATAGAAAGCTCTATCGTTTCCTGGTTACGGGTGAGCGTGGCGGTCGAGGACGTCACCGCCGCGAGCGTGTATCCGTTCGGGAGCGTCTCGCCAATGCGGAAATACTGCTTGTTGGAATTGGACGCGTTCGCAGTCGCCGTGATGCCGTCCGCGGAAAGCCCGTCGCGCCCCATGGCACGCTGCTGGTTCTGGTTCTGAAGAAGCTCGATCTGTTCATTGGAACGCGCCAGACGCTGGCGCAGCAGTTCGGTCTGCTGTGCCGTCACGCCGGGACTCTGCTGCAGCGCCTGAAGCAGGGAAGCAAGCTCCTCACGGTTCTCGAGAGCCTGCTGCATCTGCTGTTCCTGCGCCGCCGCGAGCTCCTCGGCATTCTGGGCGTTTCCGTTCTGGTTGGCATTGCCGCGCCCCCGCTGCTGCCGCATCATGTTCTGCATCTGCATCCCTCGCTGAAGGATGATCGCTCCGGCGACTCTGCCGATGGTGAACGTCCCGACGAGCGTCATGTCGCCGCGGTTGACCGGCGTCGCCACCGTCCGGCGGTTGTTCATTGTCGCCTTCGGAGCGCGTTCGGGGTCGAAGATGTTCAGCGCCACGGTCGTCGCGATCTGGTTGTCCGTCGACATGGGCGTCGGATTGTAAAACCCGTACTGCGGTTGCGCGGCGGTGACGGTCTGCCTCGGCTGCGGAATTGATGCGCGGCGTTCCTTCGTCGCAGTTGTCGCGACCTCGGCTTCGACCGAAGGTTCGTTCAGCCATTCGTATCCGTGAAACGCGACAAAAGCCGCGAGGATCAGATTGGCAAACATCAGAATCGTTCTCATTTCCCGTTCTCCTTCATAGTTTTGGGCGTTGCGTTGAGGGGCATTTCTCCGTTTCGCGGGGGTGAGGCAGAATCAGAAACATCTTCTACCGGGAAGGAGGAGATTTCGCCAGGATTATTATGGATATAGTATCACTTCTAAATATTTAACGCACCTACATCGTGTTTTATTGCGCCGGAATCCTCTTTTTTTCAGAATAACCTGTTTTTTCTTCAAGATGGCAGACGGACAGGAGCCGCTTTCCGCCTTGAAAAACCGGAAAAAAATGCTATATTGAAACCATAATATCAGGGATAAAACGTTCCGGACACGAAAACCGCCATCCGCAAAAACAAAGGAACCGCTTCATGACACGCACCGCAAAACTCCTCGGCGCCGCCGCACTCGCGCTCGCCGCCGCATCGGTCTCCGCACAGACGTTCACCCGCTACACCAGCACCGACGGCGACTACTGGAAGGAAAACCGCATCGAAGCCGCGGAAAAAGCCGGGGGGCAGCCGCTCATCTCCGTGACCGGCGACGAATCCGTCATGACGTTCAAGGGCTGGGGCACGTGCTTCAATGAGCTCGGCTGGGACGCGCTCCAGGTCCTGCCGGAGGAGAAGCAGGACGAGCTGCTGAAGCGGATCTTCGCGCCCGACGGCGACCTGAAGTACACGCACGGGCGTTTCTCCCTCGGCGCGAACGACTACGCCCGGAGCTGGTACAGCGCCAGCATGGTGCCCGGCGATTTCGAGCTCAGATACTTCGACATGACGCGCGACCTCTCCACAATCATCCCGTACATGCACGCCGCCCAGAAACAGAATCCGGACCTCTGGTTCTGGTGTTCCCCGTGGTCCCCGCCCGCATGGATGAAGATCAACCAGGATTATCCGGTCCTGAGCAGCCGCTACAACAAGATGGACCGCCGCCTGGACTATCTGCTGCACCGCAACTCCGACCCCAAGGCGCGCAGCCGCGACAAGTTCCCCGACTGGCTCGCCGGGGAGGATTTCTTCATCCAGGATCCGCGCTACCTGAAAGCCTACGCGGACTATTTCTGCCGCTACATCGAGGAATACGGCAAGAACGGCATCCCGGTCAGGCGCGTGATGTACCAGAACGAAGCGTACAGCTACACGCCCTACCCCGGCTGCCCGTGGACCCCGCACGGCGCGGCGGTCTTCAACGCCGAATACCTCGCGCCCGCGCTGAAGGCGAAATTCCCGGACGTGGAACTGTACCTCGGCACGTTCAACACGAACCGCTTCGAGGAAGTCGACGGCATCCTGTCCGACGCCGTCATGAACGGCAGAGACATCTTCGCCGGGCTCGGATTCCAGTGGGAAGGCTCGCAGATCATCCCCCAGGTGCGCAGCAAGTATCCGCACCTCAAAGTCGTGCAGACGGAGAGCGAATGCGGCAGCGGCACGTTCGACTGGCGCGCGGCGGAGCACACCTTCGGCATTATCAACGACTACCTCGGCAAGGGCTGTGAGGAATATACGTTCTGGAACGTGATCCTGTGCGACCGCGGGGAGAGCGCGTGGGGCTGGCGGCAGAACGCCCTGATCCGCGTGGACTCCCAGGCAAAGACCGCGACGCTCACGCCCGAATATTATGCAGTGAAGCATTACAGCCACTTCGTGACCGCCGGCAGCAGGCTGCTCGGATCGTTCGGCGGACGCACGGAGGAGACGCCGACGATGGTCTTCAGGAACCCCGCCGGGAAATATGTGGTCGTAGCGGGCAACCGCGCGAACGCGGAACGCCGCCTGACGCTCAAGCTCGGCGAAAAATACCTGGAAACTACGCTCGCGCCGCACTCGTTCCAGACGTTCGTCCAGGATTGAATCAGGGTACCCTTCAGGTCAAAGCCCCTGCAGGAGCCTTGACGCCGCGCGGGGTCTCTGCGAGCGGTAAAGATCAACGTCCTCGTCGCGCACGACGGCAAACACCAGGAACTCCTCCACGTACGGTCCCCACACAGGTCGTTCGTTTTTTCGCGAATCGTACAGCAGAATCGTGTTCGGCGGGAAGATGTTCGGCTTCTCGTTCATCGCAACCACGAAGACACCATACTGCTGCGTCGGTTCAAGCCGTCTGGCGGCCTCGTCCGCCATGTCCTTCATGGAAAGACCGAACGCGCGCCCCCATTTCGAGAACGTGCCGTATTCGCCCCGGTCGAAGATGTAGAACTTCCGGCCGGGCAGCCACGGCAGGACCGAGACGTTCGAACGGGCAGTGAAGCAGAACATCGGAACGTCCTCCGGAATGTTGTCGCGGATGAAGTTCGCGGCGGCGTGCCCATGCGAGAAAGGATAAAGGACCTCACATATAAAGAAAAACGGCGTTACGAACGCCTGAAGGGAAAGGACCAGCGCGGCGGCGCTCCCCGCCGCAATCCTCAGACCCGCCGTCGTCCACGCGGGAAACCGGATCCAAGCACCAAGCCCGGGCGCGTCGTCCACGGCGGCGATCCAGCACGCGACGACCGTCCCGATCAGCATGAATCCGATGTGACGGATGGAATGAAACCCGCCGACGAGCTGAAGCGCAACCATCAGGCCGACGGACATCAGGAAACAGACGAACGCGGGAATGGATTTCCAGGCGAAATACAGCGCACCGAGCACGATGCAGACGACGCACAGCCAGACGGGCAGGTACACCATGTTCGAAATCGCCTCGAACGAAGTTCCGAGCCGCTCGGTCACAGCCATTTCCGCCAGATCCCCGCCGCGTTTCCCCACATACGGCGACCCAAACCCGCTCCCGTTGAAAATGCTCCCAAGCGCCAGCACAAATCCGGAAACGCAGACCAGCATGGAGGCGAACACCCGGCGCGACCAGCGGCGCTGCACGACCACCTCGCAGCCGATCGCACAGCACAGGCCGCCCAGGCACGCCCAGATCGGAAGGTTGGATTGGGCGCACAGCGCGATCCCGCACGCGTACAGGACCGAACGCCGGAAGCGTTCGCGCCAGTTCACCAGCAGGAGCGTCAGCAGGAAGACGCCGGATGCGTAATGCCGCGCAACCACGGTAAACTCGAACCCGAACAGAACGCTGAAGACCAGCGCGGTCCGCGTGAGGAACCGGAACGGCGCGCGCCGCATGATCAGGTATGCCGTGGAGCACGACAGAGCCCAGTGCATCAGGTTGATGCCGAAAATCGGCACCCCGAGCAGGCGGATGAACGGCCAGGTGAAGACATACCACAGCATGAACTGGCTTTCGAACTTCATGTGCAGGACGAGGCCGGGCAGCGTGTTGTCGCGGGCGATCAGATACGCCTGCGCCTCGTCGCGCCACGGTTCGTGATACCACACCGCGACCAGCGTGACGGCGGCAAAGACAAGCCAGAGGATGAATTCGGCGGGCGACGGACGGAACAGAGGCCGGGCGGAATCGGGGAGAGGATTGATCCGCCGGAACATGTCACGGAGTTTCGCCGGGAAGCCCGCCGGGGACGTCATAGTTCAAGCCCTTTGAGCCAGTCGGCAAGCGCGTCGTGGAATTCCGGACGCGCGAGCGCAAATTCGAGCGTCGCCTTCACGAAATCAATCTTGCTGCCGATGTCGTGGCGGCGACCGCGGAACTCCAGACCGAACATCGGCTGGACGGCGCACAGCGCGCGCATGGCGTCCGTGAGCTGGATCTCGCCGCCCTTGCCGGGCTTGCCGCTGTGCAGGAATCCGAAGATTTCCGGCGTCATCACGTAACGGCTGGCGATGGCAAGGTTGGACGGCGCTTCCTCCGGCGCGGGTTTCTCCACGAACGTCTTCACGCGGAACAGACCGTCCCCTTCGTCCGTACCGTCGATCACGCCGTAGCGCTTCGTCAGCGCCTTCGGGACGCGTTCGAGCGCGGTCACGGAGCCGCCCGCCCGCATCGCCGCGTCGATCAGCTGGCGCGTCACCGGGACGCCGCACGATGACGTGGTCACGGTGTCACCGAGCAGGATGGCGAACGGTTCGTCGCCGACGAACTCCTCCGCGCGGAGGACGGCGTCGCCGAGCCCTTTCAGTTCAGTCTGGGTGATGTATGTGAGACGAATCATGCCGTCGATCGCCTCCAGAGACTCAAGCAGATCGTTTTTGCCGTCGTGGCGCAGGCGTTCGTACAGTGCCGGGACAGGGGCGAAATGATGCCGGATCGCGTCCTTGCCGTCGCTCACGATCACGGCCGCCTCCGTGATGCCGGACGCGGCGGCTTCCTCAAGCACATATTGTATGACGGGTTTGTCGACTACGGGCACAAGCTCTTTCGGAACCGCCTTGGTGAACGGCAGGAACCGGGTGCCGAAGCCGGCCGCTGGGATTACGGCTTTCCGGATGGGTTTCATTGAAAATCTCCTGTTGATCGCGATTGCCATGCCGCGCAAACGGCGGGGATATGGAAAATATACACTGAAATGTGCGGAAATGCAACCCGCGGGCGCGTTTTTCTTTTTTCTTAATAAACGGGAATCTTCCAAGTCCGTTATCAACAGATCAGATGGACAGGTCCTTCACGGCTTCCAGCTCGAACTGTTTCGTATACAGCGACCAGTAGTAGCCATGTGCCGCCATCAGCTCCGCGTGCGTACCGTGTTCCACCACGCGTCCGTCCTTCATGACCAGGATCATGTCCGCGCCGCGAATGGTGGAGAGCCGGTGCGCGATGACAAATGATGTGCGGCCGCGCGTAACTTCGCCGATGGCGTCCTGGATCATCTTTTCGGTCACGGTGTCAACCGAGGACGTCGCCTCGTCCAGCACCAGGATTCTCGGGTCGGCGAGGATGGCGCGCGCAAATGAGATCAGCTGTTTTTCGCCGGTGGAGAGCAGATCGCCGCATTCACCGACCTGGCTGTCCATGCCCTTGCCCATGCGCGCGATGACGCGGTCGGCGGAGACACGTTTGACCGCGAGAGCAATCTGTTCCTCCGTGGCGTTGGGATTGCCATACAGAAGGTTTTCGCGGACGGTGCCGGAAAAAAGGTACGGCGTCTGGAGGACATACCCGATATGGCTGTGCAGCCAGAGCTGGGAGCGTTCGCACACGTCGCGTCCGTCGATCAGGACCTGTCCGGCGGTCGGCTCGAAGAAACGGCATACAAGGTTCACGAGCGTGGACTTCCCGGCGCCCGTCTCGCCGACCAGAGCCACGCTGGACCCCTGCGGGACTTTCAAACTGAAATGCTCGAAGATCGTCTCGTCGCCGTCGGGGTAGCGGAACGACACGTCGCGGAACTCGACGTCGCCGTGCAGAGGCTCCCAGTTTTCGCGTTTCGGGTGGAACGCGTCCCCGTATTTCGCCGTGACCTCAGGCGTGTCAGTCACGTCCGATGCGGTGTTCAGGAGACGCGAGAACCGTTCGATGTTCACCTGAGCCGCGATCAGTTCGGACACGGCGGACGAGATCCAGAAGAACGGCTCCATCATGCTGATGGCGTAAGACATGAACACGGACAGCGTGCCGATCTCCATCACGCCCTCGCGTGAGAGCAGGCCGCCGCGCCACAACACGATCGCGAGCGCCAGCGAGGACGCGAACGACACGGAGGCGGTAAAGAGCGAACGGAAGTGCATTCCGAGGATGGACGTGCGCTTCATCTCCCGCGTGTCCTTTTCAAAATCTCCGCAGATGCGTCCGGCGGCAACGAGCGTCTTGATCGTGCGCGCGCCGGTAATTCCCTCGTTGAAATCTCCTGTGATGCGCGAATTGAGCTCGCGGATCCGCCCGTTGATGTGGAAAAGCGCCCGCTGGAAGATCACGATCACGAACGCGGCGACCGGCAGGACCACGCTCACGCCAGCCGCCAGTTTCCAATGGATGGAGAACATGATCGCGAGCGCGCCGAACATGAAGACCAAAGTCCAGACCGCCTCCATCACGTGCCAGGACACCAGCGACGAGATGCGCTCCGTGTCGCTCATCACGCGCGAGTGGATGTACCCGACGCTGTTCCGGTTGAAGAACGAAAAGGACAGCGTCTGAAGGTGGTTGAACGCCGCACGGCGGAGTTCCAGCGACACATTCATCTCCATGAAAAACGCGTGGTAGAACGCGCCGTAGTTCAGCACGAACGATCCCGCGATAAAGAGCAGGTACAGCGCGATGAACGCCGGGAGAGTGTCAAGCGTCTTCCCCGTGATGAAATGGTCGACGGCATAACGCTGGAAGAGCGGAAGGCAGATGTCCAGGCAGCCGCCCGCCAGGCACAGCGTCACCATCAGGAGCATGGGGCGCCGGAACGGCTTCAGGAACGGCACAAGCGCGGGAATGCCGAACCACGGCAGTCGGGCATGCACGGATTTGTCTTCTTGGAGCGGCACATCACTCATGGCACACCTCCGAGTTTTCCGGCATGTGCGCGGACAGCGCGCCGTCCGCGTCTTCCGGCGACATCGTCTGCAATTCATAGTTCCGGCGGTAGATGCCGTCGCGCCGCATCAGCTCGTCATGCGTCCCTGTCTCGACGATGCGCCCGTTTGACAGCACGAGAATATGGTCCGCCTCCATAAGCGTGGCGATCCGGTGCGAGATCAGGATGACCGTTCGTCCCTTGAAATCGTGCCGCAGGGCATGGCGTATCCTCACGTCGGTCTCGGCGTCGACCGCGGACAAGGAATCGTCGAAGATCATGACCGGGGAACGGCCGACCAGGAGACGGGCGATGGCGGTGCGCTGCTTCTGCCCGCCGGAAAGCGTCACGCCGCGTTCGCCGACCGTCGTGTCGAATCCGTTTTTGAAACGTTCGATCGTTTCCTCGACGCATGCCGTGCGCGCGGCGGTGCGGATGGAATCCATGCCGATGCCGGGCACGGCAATCCCGATGTTCTCCGCGATGGTCCGAGAGAAAAGGAACGGTTCCTGCAGGACAATCCCAATGCCTCTTCTGAGGTGGTCGCGGCTGATTCTCCGGATGTCGACCCCGCCGATGGAGATGGAGCCGCCGCCCGGCTTCAGCTCGTACAGGCGGCACAGCAGGTGCATCAGCGTGGATTTGCCGCTTCCCGTGCCGCCGAGGATGCCGAACACCGTGCCGGACGGGACGGTGAACGACACGTCGTGCAGGAGTTCCGGGCAGCCGTCGTAGCCGAAGCTCACATGGTCAAACACGATGTCGCCGTCGAGCGGCGGCGTGAGGACGTCCGGCGGATCGGTCTCCTCCGGCGCAGCCATGATCTCGCGGATGCGGTTCAGGGAGATGCCCGCCTTGCTCAGCTCGGAGATCATGCGTCCCAGATGACGGATCGGAAACATCAGCATGCTGTTGTAGGAAATGAACGCGATGTACTCACCGGCCGTCAGTTCGCCGCGGATGGCGAAAACGGAACCGCAGACATGCAGAAGCAGCACCTGCAGAACGGCGATAAGGTCGCCCGTCACCCAGAACAAACTCAGGATGCGTCCCAGGCGCACCCACAATGACACATAATACCGGTTCTGCGCGTCGAATTTCGCGACCTCGTACTGTTCGCGCCCGAACGCCCGGATCACGCGCACACCGGTCAGGTTCTCCTGTACGATGGTCGACAGCTTGCCCTCGTTCTCGTCGCATTCCCGGAATTTCGCGGCGATCTTCCGGTGGAAGAGGACCGACGCCCCCACGACCAGCGGAATAACGATCGAGGCGAGCGCCGCCAGGCGAGCGTTCATGCCGAACATGAAAACCAGGGACAGCACGATCAGGACCACAATGCGGAAGATGCCCGTAAGCTGCTCGGAGAGGAACCGTTTCACCATGTCCACGTCCGAAGTGCAGCGCTGGATGATGTCGCCCGTCTGGTGCGCCATGTGCCACGAGAACGGCAGGCGCTGGATGTGTCCGAACAGCGTATTCCGCATCGTCTCGACCAGCGTCTCCGAGCCGACCGCCTCCGTGAGCTGGAAGAGGTAACGGCACAGCAGCGAGGCCGCAGACACGGCGAGCACGGCGCATGCCGCCACCCAGAGATGCCCCCGGATATAATCCGTCCCGCCCATGAGTTCAGGCAGCACGGCGAGCACTCCGCCGGAATCCGGTTCCTTCCCGCCCAGCACGGAGTCCACGGTGAACCGGATGATCTGCGGATTGAGCATTTCCAGCAGAGACACCAGCGAGGTGAACAGTGCGGCGAACGCGAACCAGCGTTTGCTGCCGCGAAGGAAGATTCGGACGAGTCCGGTCCGCGTAAGTTCTTTCTGTGTCGTTTTTCCTGTTTTCATCATGCTATAATATACTTCATGCTTCAGCTGCTTTCCAGTCCGACGGACGGTTTTTTCCGGTTTTTCACGGCAGACGCCCGGCGCGGAGTAACACGCCGCGTCCGCCGGAGATTGACAAGAATCGGGAAAAATACACTTTCATGCTTGACATCCGCTCAAAAACTGCTATAATAACCTGTAGTCACATCCATCCGTTCCCCGCGGGAAAAAAGACCGGCAAGCCGGAAGAATCACGGACGGGATCCGCCGGAAACGGACCGGGATGGAAGACACTGAGGAGTTTTGATGAAAATCGCCGACCGGAAGCAATGTACAGGATGCGGGGCATGTGCGGACATTTGCCCCGCCACATGCATTTCGATGGAACCGTCGGACGAAGGCTTTTTCTTCCCGTACGTCGACAGTTCGCACTGCACGGATTGCGGTCTCTGCGGAAAAACATGCCCCATTCTGAATCCACCGGAAAAGCGTTTCCCGCGCAATGCGTTCGCCGCCTGGGCACTGGACGCTTCCGTCCGCACAACCAGCTCGTCCGGGGGACTCTATTCCGTCCTCGGCGAGCATATCCTTGAGAACGGCGGCGTAATCAGCGGCTGCCGTTTCGACGCGGACCTCGTTCTAAAACACGAACTCTGCGACCAGCCGGGCGGGACGGTCCTCTTCCGCGGCTCGAAATACGTCCAGTGCTTTCCGGACGGAATCTACCGGAAGATCAAGCAGGAGCTCAAGCGGAACAAATCCGTCCTTTTCACCGGCACGCCGTGCCAGGTCGCCGGACTGCTGAACTTCCTGGGGCATCCTTACGACAATCTGGTCACATGCGACCTGGTCTGCCACGGCGTCCCGAGCCAGAAGATCTTCAGGAGTTATCTGGAGCGGCATCACCTCTCCCCGGACCCCGGACGGAACGTCATAGCGTTCCGCGACCTGAAGGGCTGGGGTGATTATTATGTCCGCATCCTGGAAGGAGACAACCTCCAATGGCGTTCCGACGATGCGACGAACGAGTTCATCCGGGCTTTCCTCTCGGGGTACTGCAGCAATGAAGCCTGCTATGACTGCCCTTACGCGCGCATGGAACGGACCGGCGACCTGACCCTTGCCGATTTCTGGGGGCTCGGCAAGGAAATCCCCTTCAGCGGCGATCCATCTCAGGGTTGTACCCTGATCCTCGTCAACACGGAAAAAGGCGAAAAAGCACTTCATTCCATTCAGGACAAACTGTTCCTGGAGGAACGGACGCCGGAAGAAGCCCGGCAGGGAAACGGACAGCTCCGGAAGCCGATCCCTCGCCAGCCGATGCGGGACGTGTTCTATCAAATGGATTGGGACACTATCGCCCGGAAAATCAACTACAGGAAAGCGTCTCCCCTTCGCAAACTGCTGCGCGCCTGCAAACGGAAACTGCTGGACACTCTCGAACGGAACAAAAACAAATAACAATGCGGACATATCAACGACCGAAAGGAAATCCGTTATGAAAATACTGCTGGGCGGCGTGCCGTTCGGATGCGACAACATCGGCGACGAAGCCATTCTTGCCTCCGTGATCGGACTTGTGCGTGAAATCCGCCCGGACGCCGAACTGATCGTGAGCACAGGCGACCAGAGCGGGACGGAACGCAAATTCGGACTGAAAACCGTCCCCCTGTACGGATTCTCGCCCGCCGTGCCGGCGGAACGCTTCGCCGAAGCGCTGGACGGCGTCGATTTCTACATCTGGTCGGGCGCGACCGGACTGTCCGACTACCCGGAAATGGCGTGCACCCTGCTTGAGGCCGCCCAGGCGAAAGGCGTCCGGACAATCGTATGGAGCGTCGGGATGAACGATGCCTTCAATCCGTATTATTTCACGCTGGGCGGCGCAAAGAAAAAACTGGCGGACGCGATCAGGAAATGCTGCGGATTCGACATGGAAAGGCGCTGGACAGAACGGCGCGTCGCTTCCGTCCGGCGGAGGCTTGCAAACACGCTCGGACGCTGCGCCCTGGTCGTCGCGCGCGACCCGAAATCCCTGAACGTGCTCCGGATGTGCGCGCCATTCCCTGACGCCGTCGCCGGAGCTGACACCGCAATCCTGCAGAAACAATGCGCGCCGGAAGAACTTCCGTGGAGCGAATCCGAACACGGTCTTTTCCGGTCCGCGTCCGCACGGATGGCAGTCTGCGTTTCGGAACAGAACCGGATCCGCGAGTTCGGCAAGTTCGCCGGATGGATCGACAGCATGGTCGAGGCGCATCCCGGACTCCTCGCCGTGACCATCCCGATGAATCCGAAGAAGGACTTCCGCGTGATGGACGAGCTGAAACAGTACACGAAGCACCCCGACCGCATCCTGTCGCTCCGTTTCCTCGAACCGGAGGAGGTCCAGGCCGTCGCAGCAGAATGCTCCGTCATCGTCAGCAGCCGCCTGCATCTGCTGATCCTGGGGCTGAACAACCTGGTCCCCGGCGTCGGCATCGCGCGCGGCAGCAAGATTGAGTATTTCCTCTCCCGGTTCGGACTGACGACCGCGGGGACCACCGAAGACCTCGACCTGCCGCGCCTCACGGAATCCGTGGAATGGGCGCTCTCGCATCAGGATGAATTCAAACAGCGCGCCGCGTCCGTCCGCGCCGGTCTGCTCGCGGATCTGGACAAGGCAAAGACGCTCCTGAAACAGACTCTGTCATCCACATAAGCCCGCCCCGGCAGCAGCCGCACCGTTTTTCCATCCCCACCCCGGACACGACATGGCACTCATCGGAAAACTCATCGCATGGATCCTGCGGAACATCCTCACGATCGCCGCAATCACCGTGATCCTGTGCCTGCTCTCGCCGGGAATCCGCGTCGCGAAGGACAACGCGCTGAAACTGGCGGAACAGCGCGACGCGCTCCTCATCGGAATCCAGTCCGCCGAAGATGAAATCGCGAAGACGAAGGAATCGCTCGAAAGCCGCCTCTCCATGCTGGACCATTGGCGCAAACAGCGGCGCGAGTGCCTGGAACAGATCGACGCCCTGCCCAGCCCGTGGCGCCATCCGATCGACCACTGGTCCGAATACGCCCGCCTCACCGCCGAACAGAAACGCCTGGAGCTCCAGATCGAAACGCTGGAATCCACCATCGCTCGGTGCAAGGACACGCTGGACCGCCTCGACAAAAACCGCCAGCTGCTGGTCTTCCAGCTCGAAAGTGTGACGCAGTCCCTCACCGAGTCCGTATCGAACGAATGGAACACGAACGGTCTCCGCATCCTCCTCTTCACCATCTGCCTCGTCCTGCTCACGCCGCCCCTGTGGCTCGTCTTCATGTACTACTG
This sequence comes from uncultured bacterium, assembly GCA_902802585.1. Classification (GTDB taxonomy): domain Bacteria; phylum Verrucomicrobiota; class Lentisphaeria; order Victivallales; family UBA1829; genus UBA1732. The sequence goes on along the minus strand of CADCMR010000005.1, from coordinate 101,751 downwards.
CGTCGCCGCGCTCATCGAGAAGTTTCCTCCGATCCGGATCAGGATCGAAGACGACGGCTCGCACGAACCCGTGTTCCACCGTGCCGCGCGAAGCATTACCTTCACGGTTCCCGAAGGCAGGAAATTCTATCTGCGCGCGCAGGGCGGCGACTGGGGCAAGGAACGGCGCGACCTGACATGCCGGACCAAGTTCGTATGGCGCTGGGGAGCGCCCCTCGTGTCCATCGCGTCCGACCTGGTGGAACTGCTCGCCTACAGCGGCGAACCCGGCGCGAAGGCCCCCGGCCAGATTAAGCTGACGTCCCCGAAAGACGACGAAGTCTACATCCAGCAGATCGAGCTGAACGGCGGCCCCGGGCTGGTCCTGACGCCCCGCCACGTGATCGGACTGACCGACGACGTGGAGGTCCGCACCATCTGGAGCTTCAAGCTCCACAACCTCATCTCCATGCGCCTGCGCCACATCGTCTTTTACGGGACCGGCACGATCTTCATCATCGGCGGACGCGGCATCGACGTCCAGAGGATCGAACCGGGATCCTCCGCCGTCCACAAGATCGAGGACGGCGTCCTGATCGGCTATGTGCCCGGCGCGGCGTATTCCCTCTGTCGCACGCAGACTTTCTGGGCGTATTTCCGCGGCATGACCTCGCTCCTGGACTACAAGCTCCGTGGCGGCACGTTCCTCACGCAGAACCTGGTCGGACGCAACGAAAAGGAAGTCCTCGGCAGCGGCCTCGACCGCTTCCTGTCCGTCCTGCTGAACGGCATCGGAAAGCTCCTCGGATTCTGACGGACCGCGGACGCACCCCGGTCAGACGGTCAGAACGGTCATCCCGAACGGCTTCAGCTCCACACGGACAGAAGATCCATTGGCGCGTCTGAGCTCGGCGGCGCGGGCGACGCCGGAATTGTTGACGGTCGCGAGCGTTCGGCTTTCCCGCCAGTACGCGCATTCCACGCACGGATCGTCGGAGAGATGGATGTCCGGCTTAATTGTTTGCCCTGCATAATGCAGAATAAGATTCCGGAGCAGAAGCGTGTTCTCCGGCGAAATTCTGAACTCGGACAGATACACGCCGAAGCCTTTGCCGAACGGATGCGCCGTCAGCACGGGGGAACCGCCGTCCGCCATCAGCACGTGCGCGGTCCCGTCGGTGAGATATACGCCGTCGTGCGCGTGGAGCGACGCGCCGTCCGGAATCAGCCCCGGCACGGATTCCGCCTCGAATCGCCACCGTCCGTGGCACACGCGGCTGCCGGTGTCCTCATCGACGCCCAGCACGGGAGCCAGCCGGAAGAACCTGTCGAATCCCGGCGCGGCGGACGGTTCGTTCACGCCAATGAACACGCCGCCTTCCGCCGTCCAGCGCATGAACTCCGTCACGAGCTCGGGATCACCCCAGGCGTCGCCGCCGCTCCAGGCGGTCCCGGCGCGTCCGGCGTTGACCGCGACGTCGTAATCCTTCAGCGCGCCGCGTTTCACGTCCTCGAACGACAGGAATCCGACCTCGAACGGCAGTCCGGACAGCGCCTCGTTCACGTGGATCAGGTCGTGCATGTACGTCTCGTGGAAATGCCCGGACAGGCTCCACGAACGTAATTTCCCCCAGTAGTGGACGACCGCGACGCGGATGTTCGCGGTCTCCGGACGCCCCGAGGCGTGCAGCGCGCGAATCCGCCGGAATTCATCCGCGATCTCCGCGATGCAGTCCACGAACTCCGGGAACCCCTCCGTGAGGTGCAGATAGCCGCCCAACCCGATGCGGTCGATCGGAGCACGGAGCAGCGCGCGCCGCACGGACACCCAGTATTTCCGGGCATCCAGCGCGGGATCGCCGCCCTCCATGAATGTCGGAGCACCGCCCAGCCCGACCGGGAAAAGGTAGGGATGCAGCCGGAGCTCGTGGACCGGGACGTCGACGCCGGAGCACAGGCGCGCCTCATAGCCGGAGAACACGCACTTGATGAGGCCGTCGAAACCGAACTCGCGGAACCGTCCGTTGTACGGCTCAATCCCGACCCAGCTGTCGTCGTAGAAAACGTATGCCTTCTTCCCGTACCGGTGCACGATGTCGATCAGCTCGCGCCCGAACCCAATCACAAAGTCGTTGACGAATTCCATCCAGTCCGCCTTGCGCTTCGTCCCCGGCATGTGCGTCACCTGGAGCTGCCCTTTGTTCACGAAATCCTCCGCCGTCAGGCTGTACCCGTACCGTTCCGCAAACTCGTCCAGCGCCTTCGGGCTGACCGTGAAATCGTAGGACGCCCAGTCCGAATACAGATGGCAGCACCGTTCGTCGCTCCCCCAGATCCAAACGAAATTGTAGAACATGGACGTGAACCGCACGACCGTGGCAGCCGGATGCGATTCGCACCAGCGCGCCATCCAGTCGCGCAGATACGCGCGCGTTTCCTCGTGCCGCGGGTCGATCTGCATCAGGTGTTCCGACGTCCAGTGGTTCGTCGTGTGGTTGTACATGGAGATTTCCTCCCACACGCGGAACGCCATGAAGCTCACGGAATAGGTGTGGTACGGCACGGGAGACTGAATTGTGACCTCGCCGTTTTCATAGCTCCAATCCGAAGCGGGCAGCAGCGTGTCCGTCGTGCGGTCGTACACCTGCCAGTATTTGCGTGATTCCGGGCGCTCGTCGATCTCGAACTGCCCGGCGAAAAACTCCTTCATCAGCGGGATCGCGAGCGCGCCGCCGCCCATCGCCGGCACGGGCGAGGTCATCAGGAACGTTTCCTGCAGTTTGTCGCGGTTCGCCTTCGCCCATTCGTTGTGATCGCGGATGATGCAGATCGTGGCGTAGATGCCGTATCCGGCGTCCAGAATCTCCTGCGACAGCTTCGTGCCGTCGCTGTCCCGGATCACGTCCGCGCCCCATTTCTCCGCCAGTTTCAGCGTCAGGTCTTCATAGCCGGATTCGCCCGGCAGCGTGAAAAAGCCGCGTTCCGTCGCGTTCATAAGCTGGTCCTCCATGGGGTGCGGTGGGTCTTGAGACAAAAAGCAAAAACAATATACACGGCGACCGGCGGCCATGCAAACTTTTTTCCGAAAAAAAGCCCCGGAAACCATCCGAAAAGACGGTCCCCGGGGGTGGGCGAAAGAACAAAGGTCAAAGGTTCAGTCAGGCTCAGATGAGCTTCAGCGCATCGTCGAGCGCGCCGATGATGTCGTCGACGTTCTCAAGCCCGATGGAGAGGCGGATCAGCTCGGGGGGAAGCCCCGCCTTGATCTGGTCCTCCTCGCTCAGCTGCGAATGCGTCGTGCTCGCGGGGTGGATAATGAGGCTCTTGGCGTCGCCGACGTTCGCGATGATCGTGAAGAGCGCGACGTTGTCCACGAGCTTCTGCGCCGCCTCCGCGCCGCCCTTCACGCCGAACACCACCATTCCGTTCGCGCCGTCCGGCAGATACTTCTTTGCCAGCGGCTGGAATCCCGGATACTTGACCCAGGCGGCTTTCGGGTGGTTTTTCAGGAAGTTCGCGACCGCAAGACCGTTTTCGCTGTGGCGCGCGGTGCGGAGCGGGAGGGATTCAAGTCCCTGCAGGAAGATCCAGGCGGCGTCCGGGGCAAGCGTCGGTCCCTGGTTGCGGAGTCCGACCGTGCGGAGGCGCAGGATGAACGCAAGCGGATTGTTCGGACCGAGGTCGTGCGCGAAACGCAGTCCGTGGTAGCCGCGGTCCGGCTTGTTGTACAGCTCGAACTTCGGGTCGGTCCAGTCGAAATTGCCCGCGTCGACGACCGCGCCGCCGATGGCGGTGCCGTGTCCGCCGATCCATTTCGAGAGCGAGTGGATCACGATGTTCGCGCCGTGTTCGATCGGGCGAAGCAGCGTGGGCGGCGTGAACGTGGAGTCGACGATGAGCGGGAGGTGGTGCTTCTTCGCGATGGCGGAATAGGCTTCGATGTCGGCGATGTCGAGCCCGGGGTTGCCGACGGTCTCAATGTAGATGGCGCGGGTGCGCTCGTTGATCGCGCGCTCGACCTCGTCGAAGTCGTTCACATGCGTGAAATTCACCTTGATGCCCTGCTGCGGCAGAATCGCGTCGAACTGCGTGTACGTGCCGCCGTACAGGTTGTTCGCCGCCACGATTTCGTCGCCCTGTTTCGCGATGTTTGTGATCGTGAAGTAGATTGCCGCCGTGCCGGAGGAGACTGCGAGAGCCGCCTTGCCGCCGTCGAGCGCCGCCAGGCGCTGTTCCAGCACGTCCTCGGTCGGGTTCATGAGGCGGGCGTAGATGTTGCCGGTTTCACGCAGCCCGAAGAGGTCGGCGCCGTGCTTCGAGTTGCGGAACGCGTATGCCGTGGTGCGGTAGACCGGGACGGCGCGGGAAAGCGTGGTCGGGTCGGGAACCTGTCCGGCGTGGATGGCGAGGGTTTCGATGCGGTATTGCTTGTTGTCGGCCATGGTAGTGTCTCCTTATGCGAACGGATGGGAATGCCGTCCGTGTTTCGTTTGTGTTCGGTGCGAGCCTTTACGGAAAAGGGAACCGCCGTCGTTTCACGGTTCCGGGATGCGATGTTTGAATGACTACTTGATCAAGCTCCTGCCAGGTTGTTCAGTTTAATGTCTATCAAATAAGTTGAGATTAAAACCAGAAAAAAACCGGAGCGGTCTCCGGAATCAGGTTGACACAGTTAATATAGCACGAAATTCTGAGATGTCAAGACAGAATGTCGATTTTTTCAGTAGTTTTTTAAAAAAACTTGGAATCCGCCTCGTTTTTTCCCGAAAAAAAGACTGACGGCTTGCTTTTTCCGGAAAGAGGCTGTATTGTATGGGATGATTTATAAGAATAAAACAGACTTGACGGAGTTCGCGCAATGAAAAACAATACGGTCGTAACGGTCGGCGACATCAATTATCTGTGGGGTCTCTTCATGCTCATCGCGTCCATGCGGAAATCCGGCATGGACGAGCCGGTCCTCGTCGGGGCGCACAAGTTCACGCCCGAGGCGGAGGAGATTCTGAAGCAGCTCGGCGACGTGACCATCTACACGCTGAAGGACATCGACCATTCACTCACCTGCTACAAGCCGCTGGTCATGCTCCAGGCGCAGACCGAATACATCACGTGGGCGGACAGCGACGGGTATTTCGTCGGAAACTGCTCGAAACGCCTGCCGCCGCTTTCGCCGGAGGAGATCCACTCCCGGATGAGGTCGCCTCAGGAAAACCCGAGCGCGTTCCGCGGCTACGAATACGGCGAAGACGGACACAGCATCCCGAAAGCGATCCTGGACGCGTGGAAAGCGGACATCGGCAGCGATCAGGAACCGCGCACGCACCGGAGCTGTTCCGCGTGTTACCTCTCGGTACACCGGAGCGCCCGTCCGTTTCTGGAGAAATGGCACAGCCAGATGATGAAGGTGCTGCCCGCCGGAAACGCCGGCGTAGTGGACCGTTCGCTGAAATACTATCACCAACTCGACGAATCGGTCCTGAACAGCATTCTGAGCTTCTGGCCGCAGGCGCCGCGCGTGTCAGACACGTTCCGGCTGGACAAGGATCCCAGTGAGCTTTTCGTGCATTTCGTGGGGATTCCGAAGCCGTGGATCGGCTGGACGCCGAACTCGTTCCGGCATTTCGACACGTACACCGCCGTCGCCGACTGGGCGGTCAAACAGGGATTCAAACTCCCCGGTCCGCTTCCGTACAGCCTGGATCCGGCGCACAAGACGATGTGCCGCCTCCTGCTGCATCCGGTCAATATCAGCACAAAGGTCAAACGCCGCCTGAAGCGGATCTTCGGCTGAGGCGCACCCGGCTTCCGTTCCGCCCGAAATAGAAGTCCGCCGTCAAACATGATCCGGAGGCGGACATCTGCATGCCGATTATTCACCCGTCGCCATGCGCCGGGTACCGGCAAAAACAGGGAAGTGAGGATAAATTACTTGCCGACCATTTTTTCGGGGCGGACGGCGGCATCGAACGCGGCCTCGTCGATCAGCCCGCTGGCGAGCGCGGCTTCCTTCAGCGTCAACCCCTTCTTGTGGGCGGTCTTCGCGATCGCGGCGGCGTTGTCGTAGCCGATGACGGGCGAAAGCGCGGTCACGAGCATCAGGGAACGGTTCAGGAGTTCGCCGATGCGGACGGTGTCGGCGCGGAGTCCGTCGAGCGCATATTTGGTGAAAGAACGGCAGGAATCCGCGATGAGGCGGATTTCGGTCAGCAGGTCGAAGATCATCACGGGCTTGAAGACGTTCAGCTCGAAATTTCCCTGCGTCCCCGCCATCGCGACCGCGGCGTCAAGCCCGATCACCTGCACACAGACCATGGTCATCGCCTCGCACTGGGTCGGGTTCACCTTGCCCGGCATGATGGACGAACCCGGTTCGTTTTCAGGGAGAATCAGCTCGCCGAGGCCGCAGCGCGGACCGCTGGCAAGCCACCGGATGTCGTTCGCCATCTTCATGAGGGCGCAGGCGAGCGTACGGACAGCCCCGCTGGCGGCGACGATCGCGTCGTGTCCGGCGAGGAGCGCGAACTTATTGCGCCCGGAGACGAACGGCAGTCCGGTCAGGTCGGCGATCTCCTTCGCGGCGGCTTCGGCGAAACCCGCCGGGGCGTTGAGACCGGTCCCGACGGCGGTTCCGCCGAGCGCAAGCTCGTAGAGTTCCGGCAGGACGCCTTCGATGCGCGCGATTGCGGCGTCGAGCTGGGCGCGGTAGCCGGAGAACTCCTGTCCGAGCGTGAGCGGCACGGCGTCCTGAAGGTGCGTGCGGCCGATCTTCACGATGTCGGCGAACTCGGCTTCCTTCTTCGCGACGGCGGCGCGGATTTCACGGACGGCGGGAATAAGCTTCCATGCGAGGGCGCAGGCGGCGGCGATATGCATGGCCGCCGGAAACGTGTCGTTGGATGACTGGGACATGTTGACGTGATCGTTCGGGTGGACGGGCTTTTTCGTGCCGCGTTCGCCGCCGAGCAGTTCGTTCGCGCGGTTGGAAATGACCTCGTTCACGTTCATATTGGACTGCGTGCCGCTGCCGGTCATCCAGACTTTCAGCGGGAATTCGCCCTCGAATTTCCCGTCGAAAAACTCGTCGCAGACTGCGCAAATCGCGTCCGCCAGGGCGGGATCGAGCTTGCCGAGGCCGCGGTTCGCGATTGCGCAAGCTTTCTTGAGGAACATGAATCCGCAGATCACCTCGTGCGGGATCAGGTCATTCCCGATGTTGAAATGGATCAGGGAACGCTGCGTCTGCGCACCCCAGTAATGTTCGGCGGGGACGGCGATCGGCCCCATGCTGTCGGTTTCAATGCGCTCTGCCATGGTCGGGCGTAATCCTGTTCGGTTCAAAGACCGGGCGGAACAAAAATCCCCCTCAGTCTTTCTTGTCCTGTTCCATTCTGTCGATGTCCTTTTTGACGAACTCGACGACCTTCTCGAATTTCTGCACGTTGCCCTCGTCGATGTCCATCAGGGTCTGATGGGCGTCGAGCACGTTCCGGGCGTTGCTCTCCGCGGTGGTGGCGTTGGAGGCCGCCGAGGTGCCGTCGGCGTCGCCGAACTCGCCGTTCTGGAACGCGAAGACCTTCTTCAGCCCGAGGCCGAGAAGCAGCTTTTCGTTCTGTTCGGAGGCGTTCCAGATTTCGGCTGGAACGTTCTTCTTTTTCGCATTCAGGCCGAGCATGGCGAGCATGCCCATGAAGGTGCTGTCCATCCAGGTGCATTCCTCCAGGTCGATCTTCAGACCGCTGAACGGTTCCGACGCGAGCTTCTTCGCCAGCTCACGGAGCGGCGGCGCGCAGACGAACGATGCGTTGCCCTTCACGCGGATGAAGGTGACTGCGTCCTTCTCGGAAATAAAAACTTCGCCTTTTTCCATGGCAGGGTCTCCTTATTTCTGTTCAGCGCCGTCCTTGACGAGCACGGCCTTGATGCGGCGGACGCCACGGCTGGAGCTTTCCTCCTTCATGATCTTGAATCCGCCGAGCGCGCCGGTGTGCGTGGCGTGCGGACCGCCGCAGATCTCTTTGGAGAAATCGCCCATGCTGTAGACTTTCACGATGTCGCCGTACTTGTTGCCGAAGAGGCCGATGGCGCCCTCGGCGCGGGCGGCGTCGGGGGACATCTCGCGGCAGACGACCGGGAGGTCCGCCTTGATCTGCTCGTTGACGATGCGTTCGACCTCGGCGATCTGCTCCGGCGTCATCTTCTCGGGGTGGGAGAAGTCGAAGCGGAGGCGGACGCCGTCGATGTTGGAGCCCTTCTGCGCCACATGGTCACCGAGCACGAGGCGGAGCGCCTTATGGAGCAGGTGCGTGGCGGTGTGGAGTTCGGCGGACGCCTCGGAGTGGTCGGCGAGACCGCCCTTGTTCTGGCCTTTTTCGGCGGTCTGGGAGTCGGCGATATGTTTCTGGCGGGCTTCCTCGTAGCCCTTCATGTCAACGGTGAAGTTCTTTTCCTTCGCCATTTCAACCGTGAGCTCGATCGGGAATCCGTAGGTCTCGTACAGGTTGAACGCGTTCTTGCCGGAGATGACCTTGTTCGTCACGAAGTCCGGCACGCGCGCCACCATCTTCTCGAACTCGCGCGTGCCGCGTTCGAGCGTGCGCTGGAACGTCTCCTCCTCGCGGTTGAGTTCGGAGAGAATGGTCTCGCGCTGGGAGTTCAGTTCAGGGTAGAATCCGCCCATGATGGAGATCACGACTTCGGCGATCTTCGCGGTGAACGCCTCCTTGATGCCGAGGTTGTTGCTGCCCTCGCGGATGGCGCGGCGGATGATGCGGCGGAGCACGTACTCGCGGCCGTTCTTGTCGGGCACGACGCCGTCGGCGATGATGAAGACCGCTGCGCGGATGTGGTCGGCAACGATGCGTTCGGGCGCGGTCCTGGGCGTGCCCTCTTCATGCGCCGCGCCGCGAATTTCGTCAAGCTTGGCGAAAATCGGAGTGAAGAGTTCGGTCTCGTAGCAGTTGTCCTTGCCCTGCAGGATCGCGGTCACGCGTTCGAGCCCCATACCCGTGTCAACGTTCTTCTGCGCCAGCGGGGTGAACGTGCCGTCCGCCTGCTTGAAATACTGCATGAAGACGTTGTTCCAGATCTCGACCCAGCGCTTGTCGGAGGGATCGAAGACTTCCGGCGCGGGCTTCGGCCCGGTCCAGTAGAAGAATTCCGTGTCGGGTCCGCAGGGGCCGGTGATGCCGGCGGGTCCCCACCAGTTGTCCTTCTTCGGGAGCTTGGCGATGCGTTTCTCGCTCACGCCGTGGTTGCGCCATTCATTGTATGCCTCCTCGTCGAACGGGGCGTCCTCGTCGCCCGCGAACACGGTGAAGCCGAGCATTTCAAGCGGGAATCCGAGGTAGTCGGGCGAGGTCAGGAATTCGTAGCTGAACGCGATCGCCTCTTTTTTGAAGTAGTCGCCGAGGGACCAGTTGCCCAGCATCTCGAAGAATGTGAGGTGCACGGCGTCGCCCACGTCGTCGATGTCGCCCGTGCGAATGCACTTCTGGACGTCGGTGAGGCGGGTCCCCTGCGGGTGCTTTTCGCCGAGGAGGTACGGCACCAGCGGGTGCATCCCGGCGGTTGTGAAGAGCACGGTCGGGTCGTTGTCCGGCACCAGGGAGGCGCTGCGGATAACGGCATGCCCCTTGGACTGGAAGAATTGCAGGTACTTTTCGCGAAGTTGAGCGGCTGTTGTAATCATAGAATAGGATTCTCCATGGTAGTTGTCAAACCAAACAATAATAATACACCCGTTTCCGCCTTTTTACAAGTGGAAAAACGGGTGTTTTATCTTAAAAATGTTGCTGAATGGACGAATCAGAGGGCGACCGGACGCGGTGCGGCGGTTTCCGAATACTCCACGGTCTTTACCGGCGTTCCCTCATAACGCAGCGTGCCGTCCTGGTCCAGCGAGAATTTGTTCCGCGCGAAATCGTCGACCGTCCGCGGGAAGACGACCCAGTCGCCGTGCTCTTTCAGATTCTCCAGGTTGCGTTCCGCCGCCCGCATCAGCAGGTCGCCGCGGTATTCCGCCGGCTTCTTCCCCTGGCGCGCCGTCTGGCACGCCCTGAGCTCGTCGAGGGTCACGCCCATGAGGTCGACCGGAACCGGAGCGGAGACACCCAGCACCGGACCGGAATCCATTTCCTTCGCACCGCCGGTGAACGCCTGCGCGATGATCACGCTGCTCCGGAGGCTCGTGTGACCTCGGAGCAGGGCGGTTTCAACAGGGAGGCGCTGAAGTCCAGCCAGATAGCGCCGTCCGTCCTCCTCAAGCGTGAGGTCGCCGGGATGGACATTCAGGCACGGCAGGACGCACGTGATGTTGGAGAGCGGCACGAATCCGGCAAGGATCCCGAACTGCACGCTGTAGGGCATGAGCAGACGGATCAGCGCGCCGGTCCATTCCTCGCGCACCTGGAGCGCACGTTCCGAGGTCAGCGCGATCTTTTCCAGACCGCGTTCCCGGTAGAATTTCGCGATGTCGTGTTCGACCAGAGGCAGACCATATTGTTCCGCCAGGGCGCGGGCGCGGCTCGTTTCGGGTTTGTCGGTCACCAGGACGCGAGGGATCCAGCCGGAAAACGCGCCGGACCGCCACCCCTCAAGCAGCTTGGCGGCGTTCGTGCCGGTCCCGCTTAAAAACACGGCGGCGGCCGGTTTTTCCGGAAAAGTTTGAAAAAAAGTGGAAGACATGGCGTTCTTTCATTTGATTTTTGCGATTTTGTGTTTAAAATATAAGCGGTGTTTTTCGTTTCGCAAATCAATTCACCGACTTTTTTCGTTTTTATTCAATTTTTTCCTTTTGGAGACCTGATATGAACCTTCCGAAATACGCCTCCGCACCGCTCTGCATGATCCTCTGCGCACTCGCCGCTTCCTCGTTCGCCGCCGACGATGCGGCCGACAAACCGGCTCCGGCTGCTGTTCCCGTGGCAGTTCCCGCGACCGAACAAGCCGATTCCGCAGAAAAGACTGCTGAAGCGGCAAAAGCCGCCGCTGAAAAGGCGAAAGCCGAAGCCGAGGCTAAAGCCGCCGCTGAAAAGGCGAAAAAAGAAGCCGAGGCTAAAGCCGCCGCTGAAAAGGCGAAAAAAGAAGCCGAGGCTAAAGCCGCCGCTGAAAAGGCGAAGAAAGAAGCCGAGGCTAAAGCCGCCGCTGAAAAGGCGAAAGCCGAAGCCGAGGCTAAAGCCGCCGCTGAAAAGGCAAAAGCCACGGCGGAAGAGAAGAAGAAAACTGCCGAAGAAAAAGTCGCCACGGCGTTTGAGAAACGCTTCCCCGAACTCGCGAAAATGATCGACGACGCCAAGCTCTCCGCCGAAAAGAAAGCCGAAGTCGATGCCCTTTCCGCCAACCTCATGGCAAGCAGCGATGCACTTGACGAGGTCGTCGCCCGCGAAGCCGCCGGAAACGCACAGCCCGCGGAAAAACTGGACGCCGAGATCGAATGCCTCACGAACTACACGGCGATCCTCGCCGCCGTCCCAACCACCGAAAACGAAACGCTCCTCGCCGACAGGAAGCTTGAGCTCCAGTCTGCCCGTCTGGACCGGCTTGCCCTCGCACAGAAGGATTTCGAGGAAGGCAGGATCGCTTCGGACCAGCTCCGCGAACTTGAGGAGAAATATATGATAGCCGATTCCGTGACCGAGGCGGAACCCGTCAAGACCGCAAAGGAGAAAAAGGAACCGTTCTGGGGCTACAAGAAACACAAGCCGCTCCCATACCTCGTGGTCGTCGCGAACTACCGCATCCCGCGCAAGGTGATCGCGGAATACCTCCGCACGAAGTATGACGTGCCGTACGTGCTGCTGCCGTCCGATCCGGGCAAGCCCTCGAAGGACGACCAGGTCTACTTCAGCGGCGGGAAGAAGAATTCCGGCGAGCTGGAGGTCGCTCTGCCCGCGCCGCAGCTTTCGCAGTTCATCGCCTACCTCCGCCCCGAAATGGTCATCTTCCTCGGCGATGAATCCTACATCAACCCAGTGTACCGCCTGGCGGTCCCGGAGGGCATCCGCAAGGTCGAGTTCAACGACTCCGAATGGAAAGTCAATACGGCGCGCCTCGACGAATTCTTCCGCCGCACGCTGAAAACCGACGTCTCCGACCATTATCTGGAGTATCTGCAGGACCAGGGCAGGCGCAACGCGGAGTGATCCCCGATGTTCACGATCTTCCGCCTTTCCATGAACGCCTGCCGGGAGTGCCTGCGCGAACCGGTGTACTACCTGATGCTGCTGGCGGCGCTGATCATGATCGGGCTGTTCCCGTACTTCTCGATGTTCGTGTTCCGCCAGCAGATACGCCTGGTCTGCGACAGCTCGATGGCGACGACCATGCTATTCGGACTGTTCGCCGCCGTCCTCTGCTCGGCGCGCACGATCAGCCGCGAGATGAAGAACGGCACGGTCCTGCTGCTGATGTCGAAGCCGGTATCGCGCTTCGCCTTCGTGGCATCCAAAATCTGCGGCATTCTGGTCTCGCTCACAGTCTTCGTCCTCGTCTGCAACGCCGCCACATGGCTCTCCGTCCTGGTCGCGGTCGACCAGTTCAAACTGAGCCAGCCGCTCATCTGGTGCTACTTCGGCGCCATCTGCGTGGCGGCGCTGTACGGCGGCGTCCGCAACTTCATCTCGCAGAAGTCCTTCTCGTCCAACGCCGTCGCCGCCATGGCGGTGCTGTTCCCCGTGATCGCCGCGGTCTCGCACGTCGTCCGTGTGAGGTCACTGTCCGACTACCTGCTGACGGACAAGGAAACGTTCATGGCGGCGTCCGTCCTGATTCCCGCCCTGTGCATGCTGTTCTTCTCCGTCTGGATCATGGGCGTGATCAGCTCGGCGCTGGCGACCCGGATGGAGATCGTCGGCAACCTGATGGTGTGCCTGGTCCTCTTCCTGATCGGGATGATCCTGCATTATTTCGCGGCGCAGGTATTCGGCACGGATTCCGTGAGTGCGCTGCTCTGCACCTCGCTGGTCCCGAACTGGCAGCTTTTCTGGATGGCGGACGCGCTGGCGAACCGCATCCGCATCCCCGCGTCGTATCTCGTCTGGACAGCGATCTATTCCTTCCTGTATTGCGCCGCCTGGATCGGCTGGGCGTTCTTCCTGTTCCAGGACAGCGAGCTCGCCCGCGACACGCGCTGACCCCGGAAACGGAGCAAGACACGTCATGATGATCGAAGCGGAACACCTTTTCAAGCGCTACGGCACGCGGCTCGTAGTCGACGACCTCTCTTTGCACGTGGACGTCGGCGACGTGCTGGGATTCATCGGGCCGAACGGCGCGGGCAAGACCACGACCATGAAGATGGTCAGCGGCGTCATGCCGCCCTATGCGGGCAAGGTCCGCATCGACGGCATCGACATTGAGGCGGAACCACGCCTCGCGAAATCCCGCATCGGATTCCTGCCCGAAAACGCCCCGCTCCACATGACCATGACCGTCCGCGCGTTCCTCGCATACACGGGCCGTCTGCACGGGTTCTCCGGGCGCGAGCTCGCCCGCCGTGTGGACCGCGCGATCGAACGCTGCGCGCTGAAGGAAGTCGCCGGACAGGAAATCGAATCCCTGTCGAAGGGCTACAAGCGGCGCGTCTGCCTGGCGCAGTCCATCCTGCATGACCCGAAGGCGCTCATCATGGACGAGCCGACCGACGGGCTCGACCCGAACCAGAAACGCCAGATCCGCGAGCTGATCCTCTCGCTCAAAGAGGAAACCGCCGTCATCATCTCCACGCACATTCTGGAGGAGGTCGACGCCGTCTGCTCCCGCGTCTTCCTGCTCTGCAAAGGCAAGACACTGTTCGACGGCACGAAAGATGAATTCCGGGCGAAGGCCGACGCGCTCCACACCGACCTCGCCGGGCTCTTTGCCGCCATGACGGAAGGAGAACAGGCATGACCGCGTCCCTCCGCCGCATCTTCGCCGTCGCCTCGCGCGAATTTTTTGCGAGCCTCGCCTCGCCCGCCGCATGGGTCTTCCTCGTGATCTTCCTCGTGATGGCGAACGTCTGCACGTTCGTCTTCAGTGACATCCTGGCGCTCGGGCAGGCGGAGCTCAGCCCGTTCTTCAACTGGATGCCGTGGCTGTTCATGTTTCTGATGCCCGCGCTCGGGATGCCGCTCTGGGCGGAGGAACGCCGCGTCGGCACGTTCGAGCTGACGCTCTCCTACCCGGTCTCGCTCTGGGAACTCGTCTTCGGCAAATACCTCGCGGGCATGGCGCTCGTCGCGACAGCGCTCGCCCTGACCCTGCCGGTCCCGGTCACCATCGCTGTCCTCGGACAGCCGGACGTCGGCGCGATCGTCTGCGGCTATGCCGGGGCGCTGCTCGTCGGGTCCGCATTCCTGGCTGTTTCGAGCTTCTGTTCCGCGCTCTCGAAAAGCCAGACAGCCAGCTTCCTGCTCGCGCTTCTGCTGTGCGCGCTGCTGATGTTCACTGGCTGGGACCGCGTGACGGCTCTGTTGTACCAGTGGCTTCCGGAAAGCGTCTGCCGCCTCATCTCCTACTGCACCGTCGTGCCGCATTACCAGGCGTTCCAGCGCGGACTCTTCGACACCTCCGAGCTGACCTACAGCATTCTGACCACGCTGCTCTTCCTCTACTTCGCGCAGACCGTGCTGGCGTACACGGCATCGGGCGGCGGCGGCCTTTTCCTCCCCGGCGCGCTCCGCGACCGCTACACGTGGAAAAACGTCCTGTCCATGGTGCTGTCCTTCGTCATCGCCGTCTACGTCTTCATCTGCCTCGCGCTCACCGCCGAGGCGTTCCGCATCCGCGTCGACTGCACCGCCGACCGGGCGTATTCGCTCTCGCCGGAGGCGCGTTCGCTCGCGCGTTCGCTGGACCGCCATGTGACCGTGCGCCTGTACGTCTCGCCGCCCGGTGCTGACACACCGAAAGACCTGCTGGGCTACGCCGAACGCGTAAAATGGCTCCTGCGCGAATTCAGCAAGGAGGCGGGCGGCAAGGTCACGCTCGAGGTCATCTCGCCCGGTCCGGACACCCGCGAGGAAGAGGCCGCAATCATCGAGGGGCTCCAGCCCGCGAAGAACGCCGGCGGCGACCGCTTCTTCCTCGGCATGACCGTTTCCGCCGGACAGCTCTGCCTCGCCGCGCCTTTCCTCTCCCCGAAAAACGAATCCATGCTCGAATACGAGCTTCTGCGCCGCGTGATGCACGCGCAGAATCCGAAACGGCCCGTGGTCGGCGTCATGAGCCCATTCCCCGTGCTCGGACGCGCCCCGTCGCCACAGACCGGGAGCTCCGGCGCGGCGGCGTGGTATCTCTTCACGGAGCTGAACAAGGACTACACGCTGACGGACCTGCCGACGGACCTGAAGGAAATACCGGACGGGCTGGATGCCCTGCTGGTGGTGCATCCGCACGAGTTCGACCGCCGGACGCTTGAGGCAATCGACGCCTACCTGGTGAAGGGCGGCCGCATGGCGGTGTTCGTGGACCCGATGTCCGCCTACGCGCTCGCCTCGGCGCAGAAGGACTACACCTATGTGAACATGACCGACTCCACGCTGGAGCCGCTCCTCGCGAAATGGGGCGTGGCGTATTCCCCCTCGCGCCTCGCCGCCGACATGAATTTCAAGTACGACCAGCTGGACCGCAACGGCGTCCGACGCACGATCCCGACCGCACTCCTCATCAACGAAGCGGGCATCGACCGCGGCAACCCGGTCACAGGCGGACTGACCTCGCTTCGCATGAACTACGCCGGGTTCTTCGACCTGCGGAATCCGGCGCGCACGCTGACGTTCGAGCCTCTCGTCTACACGACTGACTACTCCATGGCCGCGGACGTGGCGGACCAGCCGGAAAAGATCCTCGCGGACTTCGCCGCCCCCGGGAAGCATTCCGGTGAAAAGCTCAACCTCCTCATGCACATCACGGGACAATTCCCGAGCGCATACGATTCGGAAATAACCGGCAAGCCCGGCGAGGTCTACCTCTTCGGCGACGCCGACATGCTGTTCCACGACGCCTGCGTCGCGCAGGCGAAAGACGAATTCGGGCAGACCATCGTGGTCCGCAGCAACGACAACATCACGCTCATGGAGAACGTGGTGGAATCCCTCTGCGGAGGCGGCCGCCTCTCCTCGCTCCGCAGTCGCATCCCCATGTCCCGCCCGCTCACGCGCATCAATGAAAGCCAAATGCGCGCCGACCTCGCGTTCAAGGACCGTATCCTCGCGCTCGCCGAGGAATCCATGCGCCTGGAAGACCGCGTGGAGTCCATCCGCAAGCAGCTGATCGTGAGCGGCGGCACGGCACGCCTGACGCAGGAGCAGCGCGAGCTGCTGAACACATACGAACAGAAGGACGCCGCGCTCAAACGTGAAATCCGCGAAATCCGCCTCCAGCTGCGGCAGGACCTCGACCGCATCAACAACACGGTCCGCCTCATCAACATCGTCCTGATTCCCGCGCTTGTCGTCCTCTGCGGCATCGTCTGGAGCATTGCCCGCAAACTCAAATGGAAACGGCACACCGTATGAAAAAGCGCAGAGCCCTCATCTTCATTTTCCTCGCGGCCGTCACGGCGCTCGCCGTGGTGTCCGAACTGCGTCTCCGCCGTGAATCCGCCTCGGCCACGACCTCCGCGCGCCTCGCCCTGCCGGAATTCCGCCCGGAGGACGTCCGCTCCCTCGAAATCTCCTGGCGCACGCAGAAAAGCACGCTGGACTTCGTTCAGGACGGCGGATACTGGGCTGTGAAGGAACGCGCCGGAGCGCAGGCGGCTTCCGCGCAGGTAGCCGACCTGCTGGAGGGTCTTGCGAAAGCCGCGCCTCTCAAGGAGCTGGAAATCTCCGGCATGGACGACCTCGGCGACCTGAACCTGGTCTCGAAGGAGGAGATCGCCGCGCCCGGAGCGAAACCCACACTGAAAAACTCCGAGGGCATCCTCGCCGTCCTGCGCGACGGAAACGGCGCGGAACTGCTCCGCATCATGCTCGGACGCGGCCACACACGTCTCGCCGCCGACCGCATCGGCAACCTCGCCGTGCAGGGCTACGACGGCCGTTACATCCGCGTCTGGTACCCTGACAAAACCAGCCGCGTCTTCCTCATTTCGCGCGTCTTCGAGAAGTGCGTGCCGAATCCGCGCCAGTGGATCGAACCGCTGTTCCTCTCCAAGCCGGAAAACCCGGTGTACGCCCGGTTCCAGCGAAAGCGTCCCGGCTCGGAGACTCCCACGGTCGTTTGGTTCGTGAACACGGCGAAGGACAAATTCCAGTTGCTCGTCCCTTCGGGCGAGTTTGACCTGGAGGCGTTCTCGCAGAAATACGCCGCGCTCGCCGCGCCGTTCTCCGTCGATCTCGTGAACAACCCGCCGAAGGAACTGCAGTTCAACGATGCGTTCCAGACGGTCATGGGCGACGGATTCGCGTATCTGCTGGAGTTCGCAAAAGTCGAGGTCGAGGGCGCTGCCGGGGACGCCGATGCCGACGTCTACGCCGGACGCCTGACCGTCTCGTTCGATCCCGAAAACGTGCATCGTCTCATCGGCGAACCCGATGACGCATTCGAGCGTCGCAAGAAACAGCTTGCCGCCCGCGCCGAATACGAAAAACGCACCGCAAACGGACACGTTTTCCTGCTGAAAAACGGGCTGCTGGAGCTTCTGGCGCAGCCGCCTGTCAAGACTTTGAAAACCGCCGCCCAGCGCACTTCGTCCGCAACAAACTCGTCCGCAGCAAACTCGTCCGCAACAACGAACACTTCGTCCTCGTCCGCCGCGAAAAAGGAAGAATAACCATGCCGAAATACCTGCTCCCGTCTTTCCTCGCCGCCTGCGCCCTTCTCGCATCCGTTTCCGTCATGGCGCAGACCGTCACGGACGTCCCGCTTTCCGACGCCGATGTCAAAATCAAGACGGCTGCGCAGAACACTGCGCAGACCGCGGTTCAGAATGCATCATCCGGGGCAGCAACAAAGCTCCCGACCGCCGAGGAGATCGCCGCCGAACGCGCCCGCCTCGAACGGATGCGCGCCGCGCTTGCCGCGGAACGCGCCGCGCTGGAGCAGTACAAGGCTGACCTCGTCCGTCGTCAGCAGGAAGCCGCCGCGGCCGCCGCAAAAGCGAAAGTCGAGGAGGACATAAAGGCTGCCGCACAGAAAGCCGCCGCACAGAAAGCCGCCGGTCCCGCGGCATCCATCCCGCCGCCCGCGAAGGAAGACCCCGTCTCTGCAAAGACCCTCTCCCCGGAGGAGCTTCAGCGGCAGCGCCAGCTGGCGATCGAACGCGCGAAGGCGATCGAAAAGGCGGTCGCGACGCAAAAGGCAGCCGACGCGAAGAAAAAAGCAGCCGCGGCGGCATCGGCGCCCGCGACGACCTCGCCGAAAGACAAGGACGTCGCGACCATGAAGCTCCGCAAAATCACACAGAACAAGGTCCGTTACGTGCACCTGCGGGACGTCGCCGTCAACTACGGACTCACGTTCGCCTACACGAAAAGCGCAAACAAGGTCTCCGGCGCGACCATCTACGACAAGACGCGCAAAGCGGTCTTCTCCACCGCGCACCGCGACGGCACGGTCAACGGCGTCCAGGTCTATTTCCTCTACCCGATGATCCTCAAGAACAACGAGCCGTACATCTCCGAGGTCGATTTCCTGACCTGCCTCGACCCGCTCCTGCGCTACAAGACGCCCGTCAAGCTCGGCATGAAGACCATCATGATCGACGCCGGACACGGCGGCACCGACCCCGGCGCGATCAACGGCGCGCACAAGGAGAAGGTCTACACGCTCCAGATCGCGAAACGCCTTCAGGCTCAGCTCGAAAAACTCGGGTTCCGCGTGATCATGACGCGCACCGGGGACACCTATCCCACGCTTCAGGAACGCGCCGCGCTCTGCAAGAAGTACAAGCCCGACCTCTACCTCTCCATCCATTGCAATTCCTCCACGAACAAGACCCCCGCCGGAATTGAGACCTACCGAGCTGTCCCAGTCGGCGGCACCGAGACGAAAGGCTCCAAGGTCAAGATCGAAAAACAGTCCGCGAACGAGTTCGACGCCAACAGCTCGCGCCTGGCATACGAAATCCACAAGGGCATGCTCACGGCGACCGGCGGAACCGACCGCGGCACACGCCACCAGGCGATCTACGTGATCGGAAACGCGACCTGCCCGGCAGTCCTCGTCGAAGTCGGCTACCTCTCCAACGCCGCCGAGGTCAAGAAAATCGCTTCGCCGGACTATCAGAACAAGATCGTCTCAGGCATCCTCGCCGGACTCGCCGGATACGGGTCCTTCCTCCGCTGAGGAAACCAAACAGCCGCAAAGCACCGGACGGGCCGCGGATGTGGCTGTCTACAGCTTATTTGCCTTCGGTTCTTCCCTGACAAAAAAGATTATTCCGGTTCGCGTTTCCGGATCTGTCGCGGGAACAGCCGACGGCAGGGGAAAAAACAATTGAATCCGGGGAAACATGCCGTGCCGGACCGGTTGAAAATTGCCTCAGCTTTTTCAGTCGTCCAAAACGGAAAAAGATGAGACCGGAGGTCATGTTTCGCCTTGAATTTTCAATAAGGATGTGGTATATTAATTGTTTATAATCATTTCCGCCGCGATGGTCCGGCGCGGTGCCGGGACAGGGGCGGCGAACGTCGTAAGGAGACGCCCATGAGAAAGATAGAAATCGTCGATGTGTCGTTGCGCGAACAAGCCGCGTGCAATGGCAGTTCCTTGAGTTTTAAGGAAAAGATCGAGGTGGCGCGTCAGCTTGACAAGCTGAACGTGGATGCCATTGAAACGGCTCCGGTCGTGAACGGGAAAAATGACATTGTTTTCCTTCACACGCTTGCTCCCCTTATGACGCGCTGCGTTCTTGCCTGCCCGGTCGGCCTTGATCCGGAACTTCTTCCGGATACCTGGGAGGCGCTTCGCACCGCGAAACACCCGCGCCTGAACGTGGTCGCGCCCGTTTCCACGGTGCAGATGGAGTACCAGTTCCACAAGAAGCCGCCGGTCGTGCTCGACATGATCCGCGCCCAGGTGAAAGCCTGCCGCGAACTCTGCGAGGACGTCGAGCTCTCGCTGCAGGACGCCACACGCGCCGAAGCCGACTTCCTGGCGCAGGTCATCCGCGCCGGCATCGAATCCGGTGCGGGCGTCATCACCGTCTGCGACACCGCGGGCGTCATGCTTCCCGACGAATTCAACAAGTTCGTCGCCTCGCTGAGCGAAGCCGTGCCCGAGCTCAAAAACGTGAAGCTTTCCTTCGCGTATTCCAACGCCCTGCACATGGCGGCGGCGTGCATCTTCGCCAGCGTGGACACCGGATTCGCCCAGGTCAAAACCACCTGCGCGGGCGTGAACGAACCCAGCCTCCGCAGCATCGCGCACGTCTTCCGCGCGAAAGGCGACGCCCTCGGCGTGTCCTGCGGCATCAACATGACCGTACTGGAAAAGTCCTACGAGCAGATCCGCCAAATCCTGAGCGGTCGCGCCGAACAGGACGAATGCTTCGATCAGCCTGCCGCCGGCGAGCTCAATTTCAGCCTCTCCAAGTCCGATTCCCGCGACGCCGTCGCCGAAGCCGTCCGCCAAATGGGCTACGACCTCGACGATTTCGCGCTGGATTCCGTCTACGATTCCGTCCAGCGCATTGTGCAGAAGAAGACGGAGGCGGTCGGTCCGAAGGAACTGGAAGCCATCATCGCCACGGTCTCCCTCCAGGTGCCGCCCACCTACCGCCTCAAATCCTTCGTCATCACCTCCGGCAACGAAATCACGTCCTACGCCCATGTCATCCTCGAACGCGACGGCGCCGAGGTGAAGGGCTACGGCACGGGCGACGGTCCGATCGACGCCGCGTTCCTCGCCATCGAGGAAATTCTCGAGCACCACTTCGAGCTCGACGACTTCCAGATCCAGTCCGTGACCGGCGGCGCGTCCGCTATGGGCACGACCATCGTGAAGCTCCGCTACGAGAACAAGGTGTACGCGGGCAAGGGCGTCTCCACCGACGTGGTCGGCGCGGGCATCCGTGCGTACATAGACGCCGTGAACAAGATCTGTTTCGAGGCAGGTGTCAAATGAAACTGTCGTTCTCGACCAATCGTTGGGAATCCTACAGCTTCGACGATTTTGTCCGGATCGCCCGGGAATACAAGTTCAACGGGATCGAGATCCACAGCATCGACACGCCGAAGCTCCGGAACGATTTCCAGCCGGAACGCCTCGCGGGCGTCCAGCATAAAATCCGCAACTACGGCCTGTGCATCTCCTGCCTCGACCTCGTGAACGACATCGCCGCGAAGCCGGAAGCCGCGTTCGACGAGCTTAAACGCTGCCTGGAGACCGCGCGCCGCCTGCATGTGCCCTACATCCGCCTGAAAGCAGGCGGAAACACCGACGACGACGATGCCGCCGCCCGTGAATTCATCGGCCGCGCCCTCCCGCTCGCCGAACAGTCCCGCGTGGTCCTGCTCGTGGAGACGGTCGGCTGCTACGCCGACACGCTGAAGCTCGGCGACCTGCTCGCGAGCTTCATGACGGACAACCTCGCCGCGCTGTGGGACCTGCATTATCCCTACCGCGTCTGCGGCGAGACGCCCGAGACCACGGTCAAGAACCTGGGCGCATACATCAAGCACGTCCATCTGAAGGACTCCGAGAGCGCCGAGGTCCACGCGATCGTCGGCGAAGGCTCGCTCCCGCTCGACCGCGTGATGAACGCCCTCCGCTCCGTGAACTACGACGGGTTTATCTCCATCGAATGGGACCCGAAGTGGGAGGCGGAGATCAGCTCGCCCGACGTGATCTTCGCGCAGTTCGTAAGCTACATGAGCCGGTTCGAGCTGGCGCGCGCCAAGGCGACCCTCTACGAAAACAACCGCCATACCGGCAAGTTCATCTGGAAGAAGGACGTCCTGATCGAAAAGACGTTCTCCCAGGTGCTCGACGCCATGGTCCGCGAATTCCCCGACCAGTACGCGTTCAAGTACACCACGCTCGACTACACGCGCACCTACTCCGAGTTCCGCGACGACGTGGACACCTTCGCCCGCGCGCTGATCGCGCTCGGCGTGAAGCCCGGCGCAAAGGTCGCCATCTGGGCGACGAACGTGCCGCAGTGGTACATCACGTTCTGGGCGACCACGAAGATCGGCGCCGCGCTCGTCACGGTAAACACCGCGTACAAGATCCAGGAGGCGGAATACCTGCTCCGCCAGTCCGACACCCACACGCTCGTGATGATCGAGGGCTACCGCGATTCCGACTATGCGGGCATCATGAACGAGCTCTGCCCCGAGCTCGCGCAAACAAAGGCGGGCGAACCGCTCCACGCAAAGCGCCTGCCCTTCCTCCGCAACATCATCTCGGTCGGATTCCGCCAGCCCGGCAGCCTGACCTGGGAGGAAGCCCTGGAATATGCCCACAAGGTGCCGATGGAGGAGCTTCGCCGCCGCGCAGACGCCGTGGACATCCACGACGTCTGCAACATGCAGTACACCTCCGGCACCACCGGTTTCCCGAAGGGCGTCATGCTCACCCACTACAACGTCGTGAACAACGGCAAGTGCATCGGCGACAGCATGGACCTCTCCACCGCCGACCGCATGATGGTCCAGGTCCCCATGTTCCACTGCTTCGGCATGGTCCTGGCGATGACCGCGTCCATGACGCACGGCACCACCCTCTGCCCCCTGCCTTATTTCTCCCCGAAATCCGCCCTCGCCTGCATCAACCAGGAGAAGATCACCGCGTTCCACGGCGTGCCCACCATGTTCATCGCCATGCTGGAGCACGCGGATTTCCCGAAGACCGATTTCTCCTACATGCGCACCGGGATCATGGCGGGTTCGCCCTGCCCCGTGGCGGTCATGCAGGACGTCGTGAACAAGATGAACATGACCGAGATCGTAATCGTGTACGGTCAGACCGAGGCGTCCCCCGGCTGCACCATGAGCCGCACCAACGACCCGCTCGAAGTCCGCGTGGAGACCGTCGGCTGCGCCATGCCGGAAATCGAATGCCGCATCGTGGACCCCGCGACCGGAAAAGACCTCCCGGACAACGTCCCCGGCGAATTCCTCGCTCGCGGCTACAACATCATGAAGGGCTACTACAAGATGCCGCTTGAGACCGCCGCAGCCATCGACGCCGACGGCTGGCTCCACACCGGCGACCTCGCGCTCCGCACACCCGAGGGCAACTACCGCATCACCGGCCGCCTGAAGGACATGATCATCCGCGGCGGCGAGAACATCTACCCGAAGGAGATCGAGGAATTCATCTACACGCACCCGAAAGTCTCCGACGTGCAGGTGATCGGCATCCCGGACGAGCAGTACGGCGAGGAGATCGTGGCGTGCGTGATCCTGAAGGAAGGCGAGACCATGACCGAGGAGGAAATGAAGGACTTCGTGCGCTCCCACATGGCGAAGTACAAGGTCCCGCGTTACGTCGACTTCGTGAAGGAGTTCCCCATGAACGCCGCCGGCAAAATCCTCAAATACAAGATGCGCGAGGATGCCGTGAACCGCCTCAAGATCAAGAAGGTCGACGGCATCGTCGCCGAGTGAACTTTCCCGCCGCGCGGACGGCGTTTCCCGGCGGAGGACATCGCGCTTCCGCCGGGTTTCCGCATCCGTGCGACAACCTGAAAAATATCTGGACTTGAACTGAACTGACACCGAACAAGGAGACCCGATCCGATGAGTTCCGCGAAACAGTTTGTCACGATGGACGGCAACGAGGCGTGCGCCTACGCCGCTTACGCGTTTTCCGAAGTCGCCGCCATTTACCCGATCACCCCGTCCTCCCCGATGGCGGGAAAAACCGACGAATGGGCGGCGAAAGGCCGCAAGAACGTGTTCGGACAGACCGTGACGCTGGTGGAAATGCAGTCCGAAGCGGGCGCGATCGGCGCGATCCACGGTTCGCTCGAGGCAGGCGCGCTCTCCACATCCTTCACCTCGTCCCAGGGGCTCATGCTCATGATCCCGGTCATGCACCGCATCTCCGGCGAACGCCTCCCCGGCGTCCTGCACGTCGCCTCCCGCACGGTCGGCACGCACGCGCTCTCCATCTTCGGCGACCATTCGGACGTGATGAACTGCCGCCAGACCGGATTCGCGATGCTCTCCAGCGCGAACGCACAGGAAGTGATGGACCTGGCGCCCGTGGCGCACCTCGCCGCCATCGAGGGGCTGATCCCGTTCCTGCACTTCTTCGACGGATTCCGCACCTCACATGAACTCAGCAAGGTCGAGCCCATCGACTACGCCGACCTGAAGCCGCTCGTCGACTTGAAGGCGCTTGAGGCGTTCCGCGCCCACGCGCTGAACCCGGAACACCCGATGCTCCGCGCGACCGTGCAGAACCCGGACATTTTCTTCCAGGTGCGCGAGGCGAACAACGCGTTCTACGACGCGCTGCCCGGCATCGTGCAGTCCTGCATGGACAAGATCGCGTCCGTGACGGGCAGACAGTACCACCTCTTCGACTACTATGGCACGCCCGACGCCGAATACGTTGTGGTCGCCATGGGCTCCGTCTCCGGAACCATCCGCGAGACCGTCGACTGGCTGAACGCACGCGGCGGCAAAACCGGCTTCCTCCAGGTCCACCTCTACCGCCCGTTCTCCGCCGAACACTTCCTCGCCGCGCTGCCCGCCACCGTCAGGCGCATCGCCGTGCTCGACCGCTGCAAGGAAATGGGCGCAGCAGGCGATCCACTGTACCTGGACGTGCGCTCCGTGCTGGCGGAGGCGAAGCATCCCGCCGCACTCTCCGTTTACGGCGGCCGTTACGGCCTTTCCTCGAAGGACACCGACCCGGCGCAGATCGAAGCCGTCTTCCGCAACCTCGCGTCCGAATCCCCGATGAACAGCTTCACCATCGGCATCGTGGACGATGTGACGCACCGTTCGCTCCCAATTGAAGCGCCGCTCTATCCCGACGACGAGCACATCGTCTGCTGCAAGTTCTGGGGTCTCGGTTCAGACGGCACGGTCGGCGCGAACAAGAACACGGTCAACATCATCAACGCCCACACCTCCAAGTACGCCCAGGCGTATTTCGAGTACGACGCGAAGAAATCGTTCGGCGTGACAAAATCGCATCTCCGGTTCGGCGACAGCCCGATCCGTTCCTCCTACTACGTGAAAGCCGCCGACTTCATCGGCTGCCACAACGCCACGTACATCTCCAAGTACGACGTCGCGGGCGAGCTCAAGCCCAACGGCACGCTGCTGCTGAACTGCCCGTGGACACCCGCCGAGCTCGACGAAAAGCTCCCGGCGCATGTGAAGCGCACGCTCGCCGAACGCCACGCGAAACTCTACCTGATCGATGCCGTCGCCATCGCGGAGCGCCTCGGACTCGGCAGCCACATCAACATGGTCCTGCAGGCCGCTTTCTTCCGCCTCGCGAACGTCATCCCCGTGGAGGACGCCGTCGGGTTCATGAAAGCCGCCGCGAAGAAGACCTATTTCGCCAAGGGCGACGACGTGGTGAACCGAAACCTCGCCGCCATCGACGAGGGCGTGAAGAGCCTCGTGGAGGCGCCCGTGCCCGAATCCTGGCTGAACGCTGCCGATCCCGCGCCCGCCGCGCGTCCCGGTCTCCCCGCCGTTGTCACGAACCTGCTGGAGCCGATCAACGCCCAGAAGGGTGATGACCTGCCCGTGAGCGCGTTCAAGGGCTACGAGGACGGCGTGATCGACATGGGTCTGACCGCCTACGAGAAACGCGACATCGCGGTCCACGTGCCCGTCTGGGATCCCGCGAAGTGCTTCCAGTGCAACCGGTGCGCGTTCTCCTGCCCGCACGCCGTGGTGCGTCCGTACCTGCTGACCGCCGAGGAGGCCGCCGCCGCGCCCGCCCCGCTCCGCACGATCCCCGCCACCGGCAAGCCCGGCTACGTCTTCACGCTCCAGATCAGCGCCGCCGACTGCACCGGATGCGGCGTCTGCGCGTCCGTCTGCCCGGCGAAGGAAAAGGCGCTCGCCATGACCCCGAACGCCGAGACCGACCACGAACTGGCGAACTGGAACTACCTGCTGTCGCTCCCCGCCAAGTCCGACGTCTTCAACCCCTACACGGTCAAGGGCAGCCAGTTCCGCCGTCCGCTCCTCGAGTTCTCCGCCGCCTGCGCCGGATGCGGCGAAACGCCCTACGCCAAGCTGCTGACCCAGCTCTTCGGCGACCGCGTGTACTGGGCGAACGCCACCGGGTGTTCACAGGCGTGGGGCTCGCCCATGCCCGGCATCCCGTACACGGTCAACCAGCGCGGATTCGGTCCGGCGTGGACCAATTCGCTGTTCGAGAACAACGCCGAGTTCGCGCTCGGCATGCTGCTTTCTTCCAAGAAACAGCGCGAGATGCAGGTCATCCGCGTGAAGGCTCTGCTTGAAAAATCCGTGCCCGAATCCGTCAAAAACGCGCTTCAGGCGTGGCTCGACGCGTTCGACGATTTCGACGCCTCGCGCACCGCGACCGACGCCCTCTGCGCCGCGCTCGAATCCGCCCGCGCCGACCTCGCGGCGGACAAGGAGGTTTCCGAACTTGCCGACGCCATCCTCCTGCACCGCGATCAGCTCGCCAAGAAGACATTCTGGATGTACGGCGGCGACGGCTGGGCGTACGACATCGGGTTCGGCGGCCTCGACCACGTAATCGCCAGCGGCGAGAACATCAACGCCCTGATCGTGGACACCGAAGTCTACTCGAACACCGGCGGCCAGTCCTCCAAGGCAACGCAGATCGGCGCGGTGGCGCAGTTCGCCAGCTCCGGCAAGCGCAGCCCGAAGAAGGACCTCGGACGCATCTTCATGACCTACGGAAACGTCTACGTCGCGTCCGTCGCAATGGGCGCCGACCCGAACCAGCTCATGAAGGCGCTCCAGGAGGCCGAGGCATTCCCCGGACCGTCCGTCGTGATCGCCTACGCCCCCTGCATGACCCACGGTCTGAAGTGCGGTATGTGCAACGTCCAGCAGGAGATGAAAGCCGCCGTCGACGCCGGGTACTGGTTCCTCTACCGCTACAACCCGTCGAAAACGAAGCCATTCACGCTGGATTCCCCCGCCCCGACCAAGGATTACCGCGACTTCCTGAAGGGCGAAGTCCGCTTCGCCGCGCTCGAACGTACCTTCCCCGAGAACGCCGCCACGCTCTTCGAGACCGGCAGACAGCTCGCCGCGATGAAGTACGCCGAGTACAAGAAGCTCGAAGACAACCAGTAACGGACCGCCATCCGTCCCCGCGTCATTTCATCCTGTGCGCGGGAACATGCGGAACTTCCCATGATCATCAACACGGGCGGACGGACCGACACGGTCCAGTATTTCACGGACTGGCTGCTGAACCGGTTCGCGGAGGGCTATGTCCTGTCCCGGAATCCGCTCTTCCCGGACAAGGTTACGCGCTGGGAGCTGGATCCGGAGGTCGTCGACTGCGTGGTGTTCTGCTCGAAGAACTACCGCCCGATCCTGCCGCGCATCCGCGAGATCACGGACCGCTTCCGCACGTATTGTTTCTACACGATCACCGCCTATGGACGCGACGTGGAGCCGGGCGTACCGTCCATCACCGAAAGCATGGAGACGCTCGACGAACTCGCTTCCATCGTCGGGCGGGAGCGCGTCGCATGGCGCTACGCCCCCGTCCTGCTCACGAAGACCTACACCATCGAACGCCACAAAAACACGTTCGCGCGCATGGCGGAACGCCTCGCATCCCACATCGACCGCTGCGTCTTCAGCTTCGTGGAGATGTACAGAAAGGTCGAATCGAACATGCCGGAGTTGGTCCCGCTGAACGACGCCTACCGGAACGAGCTCGCGGAATCCCTCGGCGCGACCGCCGCCCGGTTCGGATTCCCGATCCAGATCTGCGGCACGGACGGCGATTACACGCGTTTCGGCATCAGCTCATCCGGCTGCATGACGCTCGACATCCTCGGCCGCGCAAACGGCGTGCAGTTCCGCAAGCTCAAGCACAATGGCATCCGCGCGGGCTGCCACTGCATCGAAACGCATGACATCGGCGCGTACGACACCTGCCTCAACGGCTGCAAATACTGTTACGCCAATCAGAACCCGCGCAAGGCGTTCGAGAACTTCAAATACCATGACCCGAAGTCTCCGCTCCTGCTCGGTCACCTCCGCCCCGATGATACCATCACACCCGGCGCGCAGAAATCCTTCCTCGCCTTCACCTCCTCCACCCGGAAAAAAGCCTCCTCCTCCGCTGACCACCCCGACCTGTTCTGAACTCGATAGACAGTTTTTCCGTTATGTACCGTTAACATAACGATTATATTAACATCTTCCGGGCAAAATGATCAAAAAATGTATGCTTTTCTTTGAAAAAGGAATAGCATAATTTCGTTTCTATAGTATATTAAGCATTGACGGAATATAAATCTTCCGACGGAGGATGCCGCGCGCCTCATAACGCGCACGCGTTCGCCGTCCGTTTCCGAACAGAATCTGAACTCGTTTCCATACAACCCAACCACACATGAATCAGGAGAAACAAGACATGAAACATGCAGCAGTCATTGCCGCCGCCGCGATCTGCGCGGCCGCCGCAACCGCAGCCGTGAGCTGCGCCTCCGCCGACGACCAGCCCGCCCCCGCCCCCGGAAAACTCACGTTCTACCCGTCCAATGCGACGGACCTTGAGGACGGCCCGATGGCGGACCGCAAGAAAGTGAACGAAGTCTTCCTGACGGAAACGCTGAACCCCGACGCCCTGCTGTCGAAATTCCTGACGGTGGCTGGACTTGAGGCGAAGGCGCGCCCGTACGGCGGCTGGGAAGCGCGCGACATCGCGGGCCATTCGCTTGGTCACTACCTCTCCGCGCTCGGCATGGCGTATGCGCACGGCGGCAACAAGAAGGCGAAGGAACGCTCCGACTATATCGTCGACGAACTGGCGAAATGCCAGGACAAGCTCGGCACCGGCTACGTCCACGCCGAGGACGAACGCTGGCTGAACGACCTCGAACGCGGCACGGTGCGCCCGCAGCCGTTCAACCTGAACGGCGTCTGGGTGCCGTTCTACTCCATCCACAAAGTCTTCGCCGGTCTCCGCGACGCGTACCGCCTGACCGGCAACAAGAAGGCGCTCGACGTGGAGAAGAAGCTCGCGGACCGCGTGATCGCCGCACTGAGCAACCTCAGCCCCGACCAGGTGCAGAACATGCTCCGCGCCGAGCACGGCGGCATGCTTGAGGTCATGGTCGACCTCACCACGGACACCGGCGACAAGAAGTATTCCGAAGCCGGACGCCGTTTCTTCTTCGACAACCGCATCCTCGGCGCGATGGAGGAACAGCGCGATATCTTCAACGGCATTCACGCGAACACGCAGATTCCGAAGATCGCCGGTCTCGCCCGCCTGTATGAGGTCGAGGGCGACGAAAAGGCGCGCACCGGCGCAGAATACTTCTTCAACGAAGTCTCCACGAAGCGCTCCTACGCGAATGGCGGTCATAGCGAAAGCGAGCATTTCTACGACATGAACGACGTGGCGCGCACGCTGAAGCCGAACACCGCCGAGACCTGCAACTCCTTCAACATGGTCAAGATTGCCTCGCATGTCTTCGAGTGGAACCAGAATACGAAGCCGATGGACTTCGCCGAACGCGTGACGCTGAACCACATCGCCGCAAACATCGGCAAGGAGCCGGGCGAATACGGCTACTTCCTCTCCCTCGGTTCGCCGCACTACAAAGTCTTCTCCACCGAGTTCAACTCCTGGTGGTGCTGCGTCGGGTCCGGCATGGAGAACCCGGAACGCTACACCGAGATCAGCTTCGCCACCGACGGCGCTGGCACCGTGGCGGTGAACCAGTACTGGGCAGCCGAACTGAAGGACGAAAAGCTCGGTCTCGATCTTGAGCTCAAGTCCGCCTTCCCGCTCTCGAAGACCGCCGAGATCAAGCTCGGTCTCAAGAGTGCGAAAAAGTTCGCGCTCGACCTCCGCAAGCCCGTCTGGGCGAAGCAGATGACCGTGAAGGTCAACGGCTCCACCGTCAAGGCTGACGCCGACGAACGCGGCTACATCGCCATCTACCGCAACTGGAAGGACGGCGACAAGGTCCAGATCGAATTCGACTTCCCGCTCTACAGCGAATCACTCCCCGACGGCAAGCACGTCGCCTTCTTCTACGGTCCGCTGCTCCTCGCCGCCGTGATCCCGCCGAAGGCCGGCGACGACCCCGCGCTCCGTCGCTACAGGGACCAGTGGGGCCCCGAAACGCATGAGCCGATCCCGACCGTGGCGGCAGCCGACGCCGAGACCGCGATCAAGGCGTTCAAGCCAGGCAAGAACTTCGGCGAGTTCGTCGCGCAGGGCAAGAACGGCGAATTCACGCTGATGCCGCTCTTCAACGTCTACCACGAGCACTACTCCGCGTATCTCCCGCTGGACAAGTAAGCCAGCAGGGGAAAGGAAACAAACTCCGCCATAAAGAAGTTCACCGCCGCGGTCATCGCACTGGCGATATGGTCCGCCGTTTCCGCCTCGATC
Organism: uncultured bacterium; assembly: GCA_902802585.1. Lineage (GTDB taxonomy): Bacteria > Verrucomicrobiota > Lentisphaeria > Victivallales > UBA1829 > UBA1732. Next base: position 71,274 of record CADCMR010000005.1, on the reverse strand, counting down.
TCGTTCGGGGCGGACAACGGCGACGGCACGTACTCCAACCCGGTCCTGTTCGCCGACTACCCCGATTCCGAGGTGATCCGTGTGGGCGACGATTTCTACTATCAGTCCTCGTCGTTCCACCTCGTGCCCGGCAATCCGGTCATGCATTCGCGCGACCTGGTGAACTGAGAGCCGGCGGGGTTCTCCATTCCCGATTACAAAATCCTTGAAGACCCGCGCTACGACCTCGACGGCAAGCACGGGAACGCATACGGGGCGGGTAGCTGGGCGCCCTCATTGCGCTACCACGACGGCATGTTCTACTCCGTGTGCTATGTGTGGGACAACCGACCGGAAAACAAGACCGGCGTGGACGGCGTGTTCCTGGTGTCGCGCGCGAAAGACGTGGCGGGACCGTGGAAAATGAACGCGATCCGGGCGAAGATGTACGACCCGGGGCTGTTCTTCGATGACAACGGCCGCGTCTACGTGTTCCACGGGCAGAACGAGCTGAAGGTAACCGAACTCGACGCCGACCTGACGAAGGTCGTCACGCCGGAGAAGACGGTCATCCGCGGGACGATCTGCGAGGGCTCGCACGTCTACAGGATCGACGGCAAATACTACATCTTCAACCCCGGCGGCGGCAAGCAGCACTGTTTTCGCTCGGACAGCGTCTATGGACCGTACGAACACAAGGTCGTGTGCGATTCCCAGCTGACCTACGAGGGGTCCGGACTGCACCAGGGCGGCCTCGTGCAGCTCAAAAACGGCGACTGGTGGTCGATCATCTTCCAGGACCACGGCAAGCTCGGGCGCATCCCGTTCCTGCTGCCCGTGGAATGGAAGGACGGCTGGCCCGAGGTGAAACCCGTCCTCACATACCAAAAGCCCGCCGTCGATACGAAAAGCCCCGCCATCAATCCCGACCATTGGCGAAGCGACCGTTTCGGCTCAAACGAACTCGGTTTGCAGTGGCAGTGGAACCACCATCCAGCGGAGGACGGCTGGTCGCTCACGGAACGTCCCGGCTGGCTCCGCCTGAAGCCGCAGCGCACGTCCTCCGCGATCCGTGAAACGCAGAACGTGCTCGTCCAGCAGATCTTCGGACCGGGCGACTCCGCGCAGACCGTGCTGGACTACTCCGGACTGAAGGACGGAGACATGGCGGGGATCGGACTCTTCTCCCAGCACTGCACATTCGTCGCCGCCGTCCGAGAGAACGGCAAAACTCGGCTCGCCGTGATGCGCCAGCTCAACAAAGACGGAAAATACACCACGGAGGAAATTACGTCCGTTCCGCTCGAATCCGGCGAAAAAACGCAGGTCGTGGTCCGAGCGGACGTCCCGTTCCTCCAGTACGCCGTGCAGTATTCCTACAGCACGGACGGCGGGGAGCACTTCATCAAGCTGGGCAAACCGCTCGGAATGCCGTGCGAGTTCTTCTCCGACTGGCTCGCGCTCCGCTATTGCATTTTCTGCTGCGCCCAGAAGGAAACCGGCGGGCATGCGGATTTCGACGAGTTCAAAACGAAACGGAAAGAATACACCTCGCCCGACCGGAACACCTACCACGCCCAGCTCTGCGACGCCTATCAGGACATGTCGAAGCCCGCGTTTGTGTGGGTGACCGACCGGAATGCGCCGCCGAACCTCTACCTGAAGTGGCCGAACACCTCCCGCATCGGAACCGGCATCCATGACGCGGCGTCCTGGACGGAGGCGTTCGAGGCAAAAGAACGGCGATGGCTTCTCTTCAGCAGGGTGGTTTTCCGGGATAACGGCGGTGCGGGCATCACCGTCCGGGCATCAGGAAAGGGGCGGATTGTCCTGCGCCTGTGCCGGGGCACGGTCCATGCCAGGGTCACGGCACTCAGCGGCACGGCTTCCTGCACGGTCGGGGAGGAAGACCTGTCCGGCACATGCGAAGCGCCGCCGGCACCACGGCCTTCACCGGAGCCAATGCGGACTATTATTCCGGAACGGAGATCGTCTGTGGAAGCCCCCTGGGAGGAAATGGAGATCGGATCCGTCCAGGTTGATTCCGAAGACATGAAGGATTACCTGATCCCGGTGAAGAACAGTCCTGCCAAGCTGATCCCCGCCCCGAATCCGGGATCCTCCGGCACCATTTACCACGCCGAAGCCATTTGGCCGATCCGCATCGTGCTGGAGCCGGAGGCAGGATCGTCCCTGAAAATCCGCGGCATGAAGGTTCCGCATTGACAGCCAGCGGCGTCCGGCACGGATCCCGCCCAACAGAACCACCGCATCAAAAACTGTCCGCGCAGACATCAGGCGTGTTGCGGGAAATCCCAGGTTCAATGTTGCGGATTCGAAGCGGGAAGCGCTTTTGCCTGATTAAGGCTCGCCGCCTGTCTTGCCAACATCCGTGCATAGGCCGCCTTGATGTTCTTCCGGTTGACGGCGATTACTCCGATGAGGGCATATATGATCATTTGCTGTGCAAAATTGTTGAATTGCTTCAGGCTCCATTCCAGCGAGGAATGCCAATACCAGCAGGTCAGTCCGGCAAACACCCCGATCGCTATGCCGGAACATGGTTTTTTCCGGAGGACAACGACACTTATTATGGACGAGATATAATAATACATGAACCACAGGAGGAGAATGACCAGTCCGGTCCAGCCGCATTCCGCGGCGACAAGCAGATAGATCGTTTCGACGATTCCTCCGTACTTTGGATATACGACGGGATAAAGCTCTCTTGCGTATTCATATTTCCCGTCCCCGCCGGAATACTCGCTGAAATTGTTTGCACCGACGCCAAACGTATAATCGTTTGCCATTCTCTTGGCAGCGAGAGCAAACGCGATTCGGGTGTTCTTGGAGGATTCAGGGGCTTTCGTGAAACGCAGAATGATACGCGGCAGCGCATATCCCACGGCGCACAGCACGAATGTCAGTCCGATCAGCATCAGAAGCAGCCGCCTGAGCGAGAAACCGTTGCACAGGTTGGACAGGGCGCAGACAATGGCGATGCCGCCGAAAAAGATCACGAAACCGCCTCGTGAAAATGTAAAAAGGATAAGAAGTAGGGAGCTGACGAACGCACCGAGGACGATCACGAACATCAACTTGTTCATCTGTTCGTTCATCAGGACGCCCAGAGAAAGAAGCCCGAAAGCCTCCAGATAGAGCGCAAGCGAATTCTGGTGCGGGAAGGTCGAACTGATCTGGAATCGTGACTCCAGGTATTTCTGTTTGAATCCGATTATAAACAGGATGATCAGAACAAAGCACACCACACAAATGAAATAGTTGAGATTCTTGCAGTTGTTCAGATAATTGAATGTGGTGAGAAATGTGACATACATCCAGAACATCTTGTAAACTTCAAACCCCCATTGATGCCTGTGGATCGCGTTCATGCCGGAAAGCAGGACCACCAGATAGTATAGGAAATAGAAAAAAGTTCCCGGTGGAAACAGCTTCACTTTATACTGCGGCATAAAAAACGTGCTCAGCAGAACCGGAACGGCAAAAAGGGACACGCCTGTAAACGCATATCCACGTGCCGTGCCTCTCCAGTCCGGCATCGGCACGAAATTGATTGAGATCTCGTTGCTGGTGAAATAAACCATTCCCGCGAAACAGATATGCCGGAAACCCGGAAAAAGACAGCACAATGCCGTCATGAACGGAAGCAAATATAAAAACAGAAACGAAAATTCAATGATCTTCAGGATAGACATATCCGCACCAGTTCCGGGGGAGAGAATGCGTCAGAGGCTGAAATACCCGAGAATGGTCGATCCGAACGGTCCGGCGAGAAGGTTGACAAGCTGAAGGGTCGGCAGCATTTTCCGGATCATGGTGTTCCATTTGGAGAATCCATCCTGCGGGACATAAATGATATCATTCGCATTCAAGGCGAAATCCTTCATTTTTCCATTCAGAATCTTGTCAACGTTGACCGTGTAGACGACCGTATTGTTCATGCCGCCGCGGATGACGCGGACATTCGAACTGTACGTTTCCGTCTTCAATCCATTCACATAGGACAATCCCTGCAGAAGCGTCATCCCTTCGGTAAACCCGACATAGGTATTGCTTCCGACTTCACCCAGGAAAATAATATATCCGCTCATGGTGGACGGCACATAGATGTAATCCCCGTTCATGAGGGGAATGTTGTTCAGGTCGTCCCCTTCGTAAACCACCTTCTTGAAATCCACGGGCAACTGTTTGCCGTTCCGTTTGACATAGGCATTGTCAAGGTCGGCAAGCTCCACGGTATCGCCGTGGAACTGCCCCGTCGCAAACCCGGAGGCAAGGGAAATCGCATCAAGAAGATGGGTCTGTCCGACCGAAACGGAATAGTTGCCGGGCTTATTGACACGTCCTGCGATCGTGAAATAGAAACCGCTCACAGCCTGGGGAGCCAATGTGACAATCGGAGATTTCAGATACTTGGAAAGTTTCTCTTCGACCAGTTCTGTGGCATCCTCCAAATTCATCCCGGAAAGCTTGACGATTCCGACCAGCGGCAGACTGACCGTTCCGTCAGGAGCGACCAGGATACCGGTTGTAAGAGAAGGCTGATTGTACACCGACATCTGGAACTGGTCGCCGGGACGGATTTCGTATGGAACAGGATTCACCACATGAAGAGCTTTCAGTTCTTCCTGAATCGAATAGGAATCTTTGTCCTGCCTCGGGACAACGGACGTCATTCCGGGAATGGCAATGCCTCCAAACGGCGTATTGTTGCAGGAGGTTGCGACAAGAGAAAGAACGGACAGAAGGGAAAGCGCCAACCGATGATGGAATTTGGAAATCATAAACTCGCCTTGCTGTAGTGCTTGTTGTTGATGTTGTAGAGGAATCCGACGACATTGTTGACATGGAACGCCTTCAGGAACTGAAGGATCCTGTAGATGCTCAGTTTTGAAGTCTGCGCATATTTCATCGGAATAATCGTCAGGTCGGCATTGTGGGCGATTTCAGCAAACAGCTGGCGGTGCAGCTCAAAATCGAAAAGGTCCCACACGATCAGGGAGACGGACTTGTATGCCGTCTTGATACGCTGGATCTGGTCGCCGGTCAGAGGCGAAATGAATGAAAGGTCATCCAGTTTGAAGTAGACGCAGTGATCCTTGTCCGGCTTCGGCGCTTCATCGGTGAACTGATACAGGTAATCGTTGATCAATACCGGAGTCTGATTCGACGGAGCTTCCTCTTCCCCGACCAGCGGCGAAATCACGACGTACTTGCACCCGAGGCGGATCTTCAAAGTCTCACAGAACTCCTCCCGGATCTTCCCGTCCAGGTCAGCGCGCTTGTTCGGAGCGAACACGACCAGAAGGGGATGGTCCGGCGACAACTTGGAGAAATACTCTTCCCCGTTGCTTAGAATCGTCTGAAGGGCGCTGTAGTAATTGGCACGGTGAGCCTGGTCCAGGACCGGAATCAGCCCCAACGCCTTGATCTGGAGCGCCTGTTCGATATCGATGCTGGAACGAACCGTCAGGTTGAAGAGTTCGCACCCGAAAATGATCGAGAGCGAGATGAACGTTCCCAGAATGAAACCGATGATCCCCCAGACGCTGCGTTTGCGTCCCAGCGGTCTGTTCGGGGGCTTCGCCAGTTCCTGAATGGATATGTCGGAAAAGGAACGGTCCAGGAAGTTGCGGATTGTGGCAATCTGAAGCTTGTTTTTATTGAGCTGTTCCTTGTACTGCGCGAGGTCCATCTCCATCTGCCGGATGACCGGCTGGATCGATGCCAGCAGCTCGCGTCTGGCACGCAGCTGAACCGCGATTTCATTGTTGAGCTTGATATCGTTCGTCAAAGACGAAATCTCGGCTTTCCTTGCGGCAATGGAGACCAGAATTTGAGTATAGGCGGGATTTCGGGAAATGATGATTTTCCTGTCCAGTTCATTCTCCGACGTCTCATCCTCCTGCTGACTTTTCTCAACTTCAGCCCTTAACTTTCTAACGACCTCACGCTGTTGAATCAGGATGGGATTGTTCCTCGCATAAACTTCTTCATACCTTGCCAATACGGATTCTTCCTGCCTGAGGTTGTCCTCCACGACAGTGCTTTTTTCCCTGTGCGTCACAACGTTTTCCTGCGTGTTGGCAAGCTCACCCTGCAGTTCATACAACGCCTGTTTCGCGGAATCCAGGGTGGATGCGGCTTGCGTCAACCGGTCTTCGACCTGGAGCAGCCGCTGATTGTTGAACGCAATATCGCTCTCGATCATCGTCAGATTGTTCTCGGCGCACAGGTCTTTCAATTTTTCGCCCTGTTCCTCAATCTGTTTTTCCAAGTCATTCTGGGTCCGGACATAACTGTCGTTCAGATCCTCAAGGTTCTTCCGGATCAGTTTCTTGTATTCCTCGATGAACACGTCGGCAAGCGTATTGGCAAGCGTGGCGGCGATCGTCGGGTCCTTGGACGATGCGGACACATAGTAATAGTCCGAATTCTTTTCCGATTTGACGTCGATGTTGCGGAAAAGCTGTTCCGCTGTGTAGGGAAGGCTGAGACGTTTCACGGTCTCCTCCAGCACGGCACGGCTCTTGAACAGCGTCATGATGACGGACTTCTGGATGTTCACATACCCGGGCGGAAGAACCTCGTGGTGTGTGTCAGAAATCGACTGGCGGATCATTCCGCAGTTCGCCACATACACGTTCGTCGTCGTCATCGTCCGGACCATGAACAGGCCGATGGCGAAAAGGAACGGGAAAATGAGGAAAAGCCACCACATTTTCTGCAAGGCGTTGAGCCAGCACCAGAGGTCGCGTTTGAACAGACGTAAAAACCGGAAAATGGCAGGCAAGTTCGCATCCTGCCCCATGCCTTCCGTCCCGGATGCGGACGCCGGAACCGGAACGTCAATAGTGCCGTTATCAGATAAAATCATTCCATAACTCCTCTCTGCTGCAACGGACGCCCTTCCGCTCTGAAATTGCGCCGCAGAATCCCCGTCAGTATTTTGATGTTGAACCAGCAGTTCATGGCATACGCATAGTACTGCTCGTCGAGTTCAAGTTGATACGGCTCATTTTCATGGCCGAGAAATTCGCTGTAGGAAAAAATGCCGGGAGCATAGCCGGGCAGGTTCCCGACAAACGCCTCGTTCCGTTCGTTCGCTTCCAGCAGACAGTTCCCGACAAGGCGCACCTTCCCCGCCGCCGCATACGGCAGCAGATGATACTTGTTCAGCGTCAGCCTGCGGAACAGCCTTCCCGCGGCACTCCTCCGGGGCAGCACATACGCGTTCAAGGACATCGTGCGCCTCGCCCCGTTTTCAAGCATGCACTCCACAAGCGTGGAGTGGTGTTCCAGGAACGGCCGGAGCAGAACATACGGCAGCGTCTGGAGAAAAAGAAGAAGACATGCCAGTGCGCGCTGATACAGCGGACACCTGCCGTATTCATCCGGTTCGATTTCGGACAGGACGGATTCGTTCACGACATTGATCACGATCCCGGATTCAGGATCAACCATGCGGTTCCCGCTGCACACTTTCCCTTCGATTTCAAGGTTCCTGCCGACATACGTGTTGCCCAGGACGATCGAATTCCTGATCGCCGTTCCGTTGTCGATCACGCAGTTGTCGCCCACGATGATGTTCGGTCCGGCATGGACGCCGCGTCCGAACTGGATCCCGTTCCCGAGGATCACAGGCGGCCTCACGCGCGCCGTTCCGGGAATCCGCACGTCGCGCCCCACGAAACTGTTCTTCCCCTCACTGAAACCGGGCAGGTTGTATTTCTCTATGTCGCTTCCGGCAAGACGCATGTTGTGCCTGTAGTAATCGCGGATGCCGGGAACCGCGAAACCGTTCACCGGCGCTTCGTCGCGGAATCCGCTCCAGTCGTCCGGGAGCTCGTCCAGCCGGTCGCGTCCGATCAGGTACCAGGCCGCCCCGCCGTAGGAACACCCCTTCACTTCATCCGCGCCGATATTCAGCTCATGCGGATTCCGCTTGTCGTATTCCGGCAGGAAAAGCCCGGAGAAAACCAGAAGGTCGCATCCGCAGAAAAACGATTTGTTCCGCTGGATGATCCGCTTCAGTGGAATGGAAGGGCCGGTTCCTTCACAACGGATGTTCAACCCGAGCGTTTCGCCGCTCCGGTACTGCGTGCGCAGGATCTCGGATTCCTCGTCTGACACGATCAGGACATCCCGTATCCCGCTCAGGAAACAGAAATCAAGCTCAAACTCAATCGCCGGTTTGTTCGCGAACGGAAGCAGGTAGACCGGATAGCCGGGGAAATAGCGTTTCAGTTCGGCGTTGCCATGGACAGGGCAGAAAAGCAGCGCTTTCATCATTTCAGTACGCCCCTTTCCCGGCAAGGACCGCCGGAATGGTCTTGAACAGGATCAGCACGTCCTTCCAGAAGCCCTGCCCCCGTATGTATTCCTTGTCGAGCACGACCTGTTCCCGGAACGGGATGTCGCTGCGCCCGGAAATCTGCCAGATGCAGGTGATGCCCGGCAGAATGGCAAGCCGCTTCCAGTCGTCGAGCGAATACTGAGCCACCTCGGACGGAAGAGGCGGACGCGGCCCGACCAGGCTCATGTCGCCAAGCAGGACATTGAAAAACTGGGGGAATTCATCAATGCTGTATTTCCGGATGAACCGACCGCACCTCGTGATGCGGGGATCGTTTTTCATCTTGAAAATCACGCCGTCCTTGGATTCGTTCGCCTGCAGCAGCGCCGCCCGCCGAGCATCGGAGTCGATGTACATGGAGCGGAATTTGTAAAAATAAAACGGGCGGCCGTGCAGCCCGATGCGAATCTGCCGATATATGAGCGGTCCCGGCGAATCAAGTTTCAGCCAGACCGCGACAACCAGGAATACTGGCAGCAACAGAACAATCGCGAATAAACTGCCGAAAATATCCAGCCATCGCTTGATAACGGGGCTCCCGTCCACGGAAAGAACGCGGATGCGCTTGATAGCACATGTACGGAGCTTCGCATACGTTTTGGCATGAGAGGAAAACGATCCGGACAGGAACGGCAGTTCGTCCATGCCAGGGGAAATATCCGGACCGAACATGCGAAACCCCTTCCCGGGAGCTTTAATCTTTTCCCGTTCCGTTGATTTCGAGCCGTTCAAACCCAGCCCCATTTCCGCGCCTCCGCCTGTTTATCCGCCGTCTCCGGCATACGACTTACCGTGCATTTACGCCTCGCGGGCGGCCTTGATCGCCTCGTCCAGTTCGTCGTAAATATCGAAAATCCGGTAGGCTTTCGTGATTTCGAAAATCATCCGTGCCCGCTGCGTCAAGTTCGCCAGCTTCATCGTCCCGTTGAATTCCGTACAGCTTTTCAGGCAGAACACCAGCGTTCCGAGCCCGGTGCTGTCCAGATTCTCCATCTCAGACAGATCAAACACAAATTTCCGCTGAGTAGCAAACAGCTCAAGAAATTTTGACCGCAATGTTTCCGCATTCTCGGCGGAAAGATGTCCTTTGATTTGGATGACTTCAATTCCATCGTTTTCAAAGTTGGAAAGTTCCATGTGTTTTTCTCTTCCGGTTCACCGTTTTTCTGATTTCGGCACATGCCGTGTTTAATATATAATATATACTGCTCTCAGAAAAAATCAACCTGTTTTTTTTATTTTGGGACCTTTTTGTCTGTTTTTTTCTTTTATTCGGATCATGCATGAATCAGAGGAAAAACACACTTTTCATTTTTACATCCAAGTTCTATCTTTGTTTCATATAGCACATTTTTAACTTGATAAGAATAAACATATTATGCAACAGAAAAGAACGAAGTATCCATCCCGAAATTTATCTACTCATATATCATGAGAATGATGTCCTTTCTGAAACAGAAACATATTCTCTCCGCAAAAGGATTGATTGTTTCAGCAGTGTATCCCGGTCTTGAGTTCATGGGCGAAACAAAAAGAAAGCCGCCTCGGCGATTCATCCCGAAAGGCGGCAAAAAAGCCTGGTCAAAGGACAGGATACACTCAATAACCGGCGGAATGCAACGCGCCGTCGATCCGTTCCAGGAACTCCTGCACCGCTTCGATGGTACTGCCGATGACTTCCTCTTCCTCGGGCGTTTTGAGCATGCGCTGAAGCTGTCCGGTCTGGATGAAATCGAGCTGCGCGCGGTATTCCTTCTCGAAATTCTCGCGTTCCTTTTCCAGCTCCTCGGGCGACATCTTATCGATGGACGACTCGCTGAGGTCGGCGAACAGCCGGATCAGTTCTTTTCCGCCTTCGCACTCCTCGATCACCTCCTGGCGTTCCTCGGGCGTGCCGCGGAATTTCCGGACCATCTCTTCGACCTCGTTCCGCATCTCCCCGACGTCAAACTTGGATTGCTCCCGGTTGCTTACCGGATCGGATGAACGGTTCCGGCTTGGCTGTTTCGTTCGGGAGGAGCCTGTATCGGAAGCACCCGCCGGGGAAGAAACATCCACCCCGGTTTCCTCTTCCGTCGCCTCTTCCCCCTCCACGGATCCATAGCCGTCGGAGACGGTGGAAAAGGACCGCAGCCGGGGCACAAGGATGAACGTGGCGGCACAGAGGAGCGCCGCCACAGCGAGCAGGACAACGGCTTTGAAAGCGGAATTCATCGTCACCCAGGTCAGTCGTTCGGGAAGAGTTCGTCCGTCTTCAGGATGCGGACCTTGCCGTATTTCCTGAGGGCTTCCTGGTCGATCTGCTTCAGGTCGGCAAGAATGAGGATGATGTTCTTCTTCCCGGCGACGCGCTTCTTAGCCTCGTCAAGATACTGCTCCATGCTCATCTTGAGCAGCCCCTCGTAGGCGGTCTTCCGCGATTCTTCCGTCAGGTTGAACTTCTTCATCGTGCGGCGGACGCCGTAGTAGTTTTCCTTCTGCACGCGGACGTTGCGGTACTGGGACAGCAGGTTCTGGCGCGAGGACTCGAACGCCGCGGCGGCTCCGGTCTCCGGATTGTTCAGCAAACCGATCACGCCGTCGAGCGAGGTGTAGAACTTGTCATGCTGTGTGCCGATCGCGCCGTAGGACATGGAGTAGCCGTTTGGATCGCGTCCGGGGTTGGAGTATCCTGCTCCGACCGAATACGCAAGCGCCTGGCGTTCGCGCAGTTCGTTCATGAACGTACGGGATTCGAGCGTGGAGTAGATGTCCTCGAACGCGTATGGCTTGTCCTGGTACTTTCCATCGAGGCGGACGACCTCAATCTCCGCCTGCGCCGCGCCGGGGTAATCCACCACGTAGACCACATCTTCATCCGGTTCGACCGCCTGGAAGAACTTCGTCTTCGGGAACGTGCCGGGCGCGCCATTCTTGTCGATGACGCCCGCCAGCAGCTCCCTGACTTCCTTGTCGTCCGCGGGACCGTAGTACACCACGTCGTGCGTGAATCCGCGCAGTCCGTGGATGCGTCCGATCAGCTTTTCCGGGTCGATTTCGCGCATTTTCTTCACCGGCAGAATGTCGGCGGAATAGTTCTCCGGGCCGCCGTAGATCGCGAATCCGGACGCGGCGGAAAGCAGCGAACTCCGGTTCGTGCGGCGGTCGGCGCGGCTCTTCTCGACGGCATCGACCAGCGTCTTGTACGAAGCCGCGTCCGCCTTCACGTTGGAAATCACATGGTTGAAGAGCGCGAGGGATTCCTTGAAATTGCGCTGGAGTCCGCTCAGCGTGAAGCCGCAGCGGTCGGTCTCCACGAACGTGCCCATGCGGGCGGCGAGCTTGAACCACTCCTGGCGGAGCTCCTCGGCGGTGTATTTGTCAGTACCGAGTTCGTCGATCCAGCCGAGCGCGAGGGCGAGTTCCTTGTCCATGCGCGTACCGACGGGGAACTGCAGCGAGAGGGAGAAGCGCTCGTTGATGTCGTTTTTGGAGGTAAAGAGGGTGACGCCGTCGGCAATCGGGGTGATGTGCAGGTCTTTTTCGAGATCGGCGTAGACGGGACCGTTTTCGGGTTCGACGGGCAGGAGCTCGAAATTGCGTCCGAACTCGGAAAGTTCCTCGTGGACGGGCACGGGCGTGATCGGCGGCTTCACCGCCTTCACGATGTCCTTCGCCTCGCCCTGGCGCTTGTAGACGATCACGTAGTTGTCGCGGTAGTGCTTCTTCGCGAACTCGACGATCTGCTCCTTGGTAATCTTTTCCATCGCGTCGATGTCGTTCAGCTGGTCAACCAGCGGACGCCCCTGGATAAACGCATCGTTCAGCACGTGCGCGGCGGTGGAGGCGTCCTCGGAGACCGTGATAAGCGCCATGCGCTGGTTGTTCACGATCGCACCGGGGAGCCAGTCGGGGAACTCGCCGCGTTTGAGCTTTTCGAGTTCGCCGAGGATCAGGTCGCGCGTCTCCTCAAGCGTCTTGCCCTGCGCCGGTTCCGCCGCGAACACGTGCAGCAGGTAGTCGCGCATGGCGTGGACGCCGCTGGATTCGGACATTACCTTGCGCGGCAGCTCCAGATTCAGCTCCATGATGCCGCACAGGTTGTTGTTCAGGATGCTGTTGATCATCTCCAGCATGACCTCGGTGTCGCGGTCCGCCTCGAACCGGAACGCCATCTGGATGCTTTCGGCGTCGGGGCCGAAGACCTCCGCGGTGCGAACGGATTCGATGGGCTGTTCGCGGCGGACGCGTCCGCTTTCGCCGAGGGTCTTGCGGGCTTCCTCCTGCTTGACCTTGTCGGTGCGGAAGACGCCGAAATACTTGCGGATGGAACGCATGGCGTCTTCATAATCGAGGTCGCCTGCGAGGATGACCGCCATGTTCGAAGGCTGGTAATACTCGAAGAAGAAGAGCGAGATGTCGCTCATGGACGGACTCTTCAGGTGTTCCGGCAGACCGAGGATGTCGCGGCCGTAGGGATGCGACTGGAAGAGCTGCTTGCGGAGCGCTGTGGAGGCGCGGCGTCCGTCGTTGTTCTGGGAGCGGTTGAACTCCTCGTAGACGGCTTCGAGCTCGGTGTGGAACCTGCGGAGCGCGATGGAGGAGAACCGGACGGATTCGAGGTAGAGATACTTGTCGAGCGCGTTGGACGGGATGTTGTTGATGTAGACGGTCTCGTCGTATCCGGTCCAGGCGTTGGTGTCGGTCGCGCCGAGGCCGCGCACGAGCGTCCAATATTCATCATTGGAATACTTTGCCGCCTCGCCGGAGACCTTGTCGATCTCGCGGTAGATGGCGGCGCGCTTGTCGGAATCAGTCTCCTTGCGGTACTGGTCGAACAGCTCCGCGAGCTTGTCCAGCAGCGGAGCCTCCTTTTCCCAATCCAGCGACGCCAACACGCCGTTGCCCTTGAACATCATGTGCTCGAAGTAGTGCGCCAGACCGGTCGATGCTTCCGGGTCGTCGGCTCCGCCCGTGCGCACGGAGATCAGAGATGTGATGCGCGGCTCGATGGTGTTGCGCGAGAGGAAGACCTTCAGACCGTTCTCCAGCACGTAGGCTCGCGTGGAGAACGGATCGTCGGGAATGTATTCGTAGGAGAACCCGTCCTTGTCGACGGCCTGTTTGGTCTCCCAGGCTCCGCAGAGGAACGGCAGGGCAGTCAGCAAAAAGAACAGCAGACAGCAAAATGATTTGCGCATGAGTGTTTTCCTTTCTTCCCCGCCGTCCCGTGCAGCGGACAGGCGGATTCAATAGTTTTTCAAACAGCAATCAGTTGCCTTGCGGCTGGGCTTCAGCGGCATCGTCCTTCTTTCCGCCAAACAGGCCCTTGATGGCGCCGGCGGCGTCGTTCACGACGTTCTTGCCGGCATCGACCGCGGCGCTGGTGGCGCCCGCGACGGCGGCACTGGTGGCATCTCCGATCGCGGCGGCGGCGTCGCCGACGGAACCGCCGGCGGTCTTGATGGCGGTCGTCACGATGGCGCCGAGGATGCGAAGCGTGAGTCCGACGGGCGTGATGCCCTCCTCGTCCATGCCGAGGTTGGTCATCGGGTCGATGGTGACCTTGATCGGGAGTCCGGCGTCGGCGCCCTTTGCCTGGACCGTAACGCCGACGCTGCTGAGCTCAATGAGGTCGACCTGGAGCGTCTTGTCATCGTCCTTTTCGCCCTTGGCCTCATCCTCCTGCTGTTCCTTCTTCTCGGCGGTATCGAGCTTCTTCACGTTGTCGAGGATCTCCTGCAGGTTGCTGTTGATCACGTTCGTTTCATAAACGATGTCGACGTCTTTCAGGAACATCTCCTCAATGCGGATCTTATGGTTCATCACGGTATTGATGTCGACGTCGGCGATGATGTCGCCGAGCTTGATCGCGTATTTGGAGGAATAGGATCCCTGCGGATTGTCGACGATCAGGTTCGTGATCTCCACGCGTCCCTTGAGCGGTTCGATGTGGAGGCGTTCCACGGAGACGTTGGTGCCGAGGACCAGCGGCGCGCCCTTTTCCAGCGCGTTCTTCGCGATCGGATCAATGAAGATAAGGACCGCGACGACGAGGATGATGAGGACGACGAGGATGCCGAGGATGATTTTGACGATCAGACCGGTTTTACTCTTGGCCATGATGGTTTCTCCTTCTGGTTGGAGGCGGCGGAACGTTTCGGGGTTCCGACCGACATGAAATTGTGGAAATGAGTTTTAATGCATTTAAAAAACAAAACCGCTCCGGGACGCGGCTTGCGTCCGAAGCGGCTTTCTGTGTGCGATCAGGCAAAGGCCATAAAGCGCGGGGGAAGTTTCCTCAGCAGGCTTTCTGGACTTTTCCGCTCCGGATGCAAGCCGTGCAGACTTTTTTCCGGACGGTGTTGCCGTTCTCGACCACGCGGATGGTCTGGATGTTCGGCGTGAAGGTACGGGTGGTGTTTTTCACGACGTGCATACCGATACCGCCTTTTTTCTTGGCGAGACCACGGCGGATGATGTGTCCGCCCTGGACTTTGTGCTTTCCGCAGATTTCGCAAACGTTGCTCATGATGGGTTCCTCCGAGCTATATTGAGTATTGTTTGTATGATTTTTCGATAAACGCAAAATATAATATACACCAAAATCCGCCTCTTTCAAGCCGGTTTCGCGTTTTTTTTGTGCTTTCGACTGTTTTTCAGGCGGATCCGCTTTCCGCGTGCCGTCATGCTTTCGGACGGAATCCGAAGAAGCACATCAGGCGGCGTCCGAGGGTCGCCTTCGGCAGCGCGGTGTCGTAGACGAACTTGTAGAACAGCGCGGGGATCAGGTAGACCGTGAGGACGGATGCGAAGGCAAGTCCGCCGACCACGCCGAGTCCGCAGCTGGACCGGAGTTCGGAGCCGAGCCCGCGTCCGAACGCCATCGGGAGCATGCCGGCGACGCTCGCGATGGAGGTCATCACGACGGGCCGGAACTTGTTCTTCGCCGCCTGCGTCATGGCTTCGTGCGAGGTCACGCCGGACAGCTCCAGCATACGCGTCTCGTCCAGGATCAGGATGGCGTTGTTCACCACGATGCCGATCATCATGACCGCGCCGAGCATGCCGACCATGGAGAGAGAGGAGTGCGCCAGAAAGATGATCAGGAAGAGGCCGACGAATCCGAGCGGCACAGTGAACATGATGAGGATCGGGCGCGTCCAGGATTCGAGCAGGGCGGCGATCAGGAGGTAGGTCATGATGATGGCGATGGCGAAGACGGAGACGAATTCGTTTGCGCCGTCGCGCATCATTTCCGCCTGTCCGAAGAATTTCAGCTCGTACCCCTGGTCCAGCTGCGGCGCCAGCTTGCGTTCCAGCAGCTGCATCACGTCGTTCATGGTGTAGCCGGGCGCCGGGTTCGCGTAAATCCACCCGCCGCGCATCTTGTCCTCGCGCATCAGCGCGATGGAGACCGGGTCGGCTTCGAGCGACGCCACCACGTCCAGGTCGATCGGCTTGCCGTTGACGGATCCGGCGACGATGTTCGCGGCCTGGTCGAAACCGGGGACGTCCTCGGTCTTCACGCGGATGTCGTAGCTTCGTCCGCCGACCTTGAACGTACCGGACTCGATACCCTCATAGTAGCCGACCAGCGAGGTGCCGAGCGTGGCGGCGTCCACGCCGAGGTCCTTGATGACGGTGCGGTTCGGCTTCAGCACGATGCGAGGCTTGCGCGTGCGGACGCTGGTATCGATGTCCTGCGCCATGCCGGATTCGCGCAGAATCTCCGCGCCGAGCAGGGCGTACTCCTCCAGCTTTTCGAAGTCGTCGCCGGAGACGAACGCCGTCATATCCACGCCGGAAACGCCGGTCGCTTTCGGGAGCGTCAGGGAATACAGCACGTTTTCGTATTTGGTATTCAGGAGATTGTGGATCTGCGCCACGAGTTCCTGCATCGGCTCGCGTTCGCCCTTCTGTTTGCCGATGATCGCGATCTCCGCCAGGTGGACGCCCTCCGGCACCTGCCCGGGCATCACGTTGCGGTAGCCGACGGTCACGCCGGTCTTCACGACCCACGGCAGCGCCTGGACGTCCCTGAGAACATCCAGCGTGCGGGCGCGCGTTT
This sequence comes from uncultured bacterium, assembly GCA_902802585.1. GTDB lineage: Bacteria > Verrucomicrobiota > Lentisphaeria > Victivallales > UBA1829 > UBA1732. The sequence continues at coordinate 54,868 of CADCMR010000005.1, read as the reverse complement.
CATCAATGCTGTAGTTGGCGGGAAATTCCAGTTCGATCGAAATCTCGCCCTTGTCGTTGTCCGGGATGAACGACATGCTCACGTTCGGCAGGACCGCGCGCATGATGAGGAAACAGCCAGCGAAAACCAATATGATCACGACGCCGCTGAACCTGCGGATCACGCCGAGCGTATGCCCGTATGCCGCGGTGATCATGTCGTACACTTTGTCCCACAACCAGAACAGCGCCTTCTGCCACGCGCGCGGTCCGGACGTATCCTTCAGCAGGATGGACGCCAGCAGCGGGGTCAGAGTGAAGCTCACGAACAGGGAAACGACCGTGGCGATCACCATCACGCCCGCGAACGGGGCGATCAGGAGACCGACGACCGATTTCATCAGCGCCACGGGCACGAACACCACGACGTTGGTCAGTGCGGACGCCGCCACCGCCACGAGCACCTCGTCCGCGCCCTTCGCGGCGGCTTCGGCGGGCGGCAGCCCCTCGTGCTGTTTCTTGATGATGTTTTCGATCACCACCACAGAGTTCGCCACGAGGATGCCGGCGGAACACCCGATCGCCACGAGCGTCATCATGTCGAACGTATAGTGCATCAGGTCCATGGCGGCGAACGTGATCACGACCGAGACCGGCATGGTGATGGAGATAATGAATGTGGGGCGCACCTCGTGCAGGAAGAGGAAGATCAGGACGGCGGTCAGCAGGATGCCAAGCAGCACGCTCTGCCACGAATCCGCCACGGACGCCCGGATGAAACCGCCGGTGTCCTTGAACCAGGTCAGACGCATTCCGCCGGGGAGCATGCCGCCCTTGTTCAGCATGTCGTATTTTTTGCGGATGCCGTCGATGACCTTCACGGCGTTGGCGTCGCTCCGCTTGATGATCTCGATGCAGACGCCGAGCTCGTCACCGTAGTAGCCTTCCTGGCGGATTTCCTGGGAGACCAGCTTGACGTCGGCGATATCGCCGAGATAGAGGCGCTTCCCCGCCTGCGTGCCGACCTCAAGGCTCTTCACGTCCTCGGCGTCCCGGAACTCGGCATTGTAGGTGAGGCTGATCTCGCGACCGGATTCGCGGACGCGGCCGACCGGGAGCTTCACGTTGTTCTTCGCGACGCGCTGGACCACCTCGGCGACCGTGAGGTTGGCGGCGGCCATCTTCTCACGGTCCAGGACGATGTGCAGCTGGACCTCGTTTCCGCCGTGGACGCGGACCTCGCCGACGCCGGGGATCGAAGAGAACTGGTCGGAGAGCTTGTCGTCCACGTAGTCGTACATCTCGTCGAGCGTGCGCGTACCCGTGAGGAATAGCGTGACGACCGGGATGGCGTTGACGTTGATCTTGCTGAGCTGCGGCGTCTTCACGGCGGACGGGAAGTCGTCCATGATGGTGTTGATCTTCTCGCGGACCTGGTGGATCATGACGTCGACATCGGTACCGAGCTCGAATTCGAGCGTGAGCGCGGCGGCGTTCTCCATGCAGACTGTCGTGATGTGCTTCAAGCCCTCGATCGAGGCGATCGCGTCTTCGATGCGTCTGGCCACATCGACCTCGATTTCTTCCGGCGATGCACCCGGATAGATTGCCGTGACCTGCACGTACGGCACGTCGAACTTCGGCAGCAGGTCGATGCCGATCTTCTGGTAGGCGAAGAGACCGAGGATGACCAGCATCAGGATGATGCAGGTCATGGCGACCTTCCGGTGAATAGACAGCTGGCTGAGAGTCATGGGGCGGCCTCCGTGCTCACTTCGAGTTCGTGACGTTCACGAGGGAACCGTCGTTCACGAAATACTGCCCGGAAACGATGATATCCTTCCCCGCGATCGCTTCGGGGTTCAGGATTTCCGTAAACCCGTCGGATGTGATGCCTGTCTCGACTTCGATCTCCTGCGCCTTGCCGTCCTGAACGGCGAAGACCGCGCTCTTGCCGCCCTTCTTCAGAATTACAGCGTCGCGCGGCATACCCAGGCCGTCGCGTTCGGCAAGCATGATGTCGACGTCGACCAGCATACCGTCCATGAGCGGCGTCCCCTCCGGCAGGTACGACCGCATCGTGAACGTGCGGCTGAGGGGATCGATGACGGGGCTGCACCAGTCGGCTTTCGCTTCGATCGTCTTGCCGTGGAAACTTACGGTAACCGGGGTCACGCCGGGCTTGATCACCTCGAAATACACGGCGCTGATGAGGCAGGAGGCACGGAGCTTCTTCGGGTCGTTGATGCGGATGATGCTGACGCCGGTTCCGACGAATTCGCCGTTCTCACGGTATTTGACCGCGACCACGCCGTCGTAGGGAGCCTTTTCCGTGGCATCGCTGAGGTTCTTTTTGGCGATTTCAAGTTCGAGCTTCACCAGGTCGACTTTCGCCGCGTCGTTGCGGAGCGCCGCCTCGGCCTTTTCGTAGGATTTCTTCGCCTTGTCGAGCGCGACCTCGTAGGTCTCGAACGCGTTGTCGGACACGGCGTGCCCTTCATGAAGCATCCGGTTGCGGTCAAAGTCCTTCTGCGCTTTTTCGAGCTGGGTCTCCGCGATCCCGATGTCCAGCTGCGTCGAACGGTACGTCTCCTCGACCACCTTCAGAGCCTGTTCCGCCATCGCCACGCGGTTTTTCAGGTTGTCCTGGTCGATCAGGAACAGCGTCTGCCCCTTTTTGATCGTGTCGCCGTCGTCGACCTTCAGTTCCATGTTCCCGGCCGCGCGCGCTGCGACATTCGCGAAGATATACGCCTGGATCGTGCCCTGCACGCGGATCTGCTTGCGGAAATGGCGCTGCTGCGCCTGGGCGGTCTGGACTTTGACCTGGTAGACGGTCCCGGCCTGCGCGTCGTCCTGTTCGGGCTTGGAGCAGGAGGCGGCGAGGCAGAGGAAGCCTGCCGCAAGGAGAAGGAAAGAAGAAGGATGTTTCATGATCGCCTCGTTCGTTTCAAAAAAGAATGCAAACTAATGTTTTCAGTCTTAAAAAAGCTTACCTGCTAATCAATATAGCACCTTTCCAGCTCAAAGTCAAATGAAAACCGCGTTTTTTGCATAAAAAACCCGCCGGTCCGTACAGACTGACGGGTGAAAGGAACAAGACGGGAGATTCAGGAAAACGGGGGACAGGACAGGATACGTTATGTTCTGGCAATCCGTCGCTGGAGCCCGATGACAACCCCCTTTACGGTCGGTGCATCGGACGCCGTGTCATTGAGGATCGCGTCCTTCGCCTGTTTCAGGATTTCGCGTCCGTTCTCCTCCGCCACGACGATGTCCTCGCCGCTGACGGCCGCCGGGTTGCTCTTCACGATCAGGATGTCGCCGTCGAAGATGCCGCTGCCGTTCAGGTCCGAACCGTGAACGTGCACGGCATAGAGGTCCTCCTTCGCGGGACTGTCCAGCAGACGCGTCACGTCGCACACCAGCGTCTTTTCGCCTGGTTCCCCCGCGGACGCCTCGCCGATGCAGTGGAACGGGATGGACTGGACGCCGGCGGGAAACCGCGAGCGCTTCTTCGGATGGGACAGGCTGATGCTTCGGGCTTTCGAGCTGCGCGTGAGGTAGTTTTTCTTCTGCAGCGCCCGAATGTGGGCGAAGACGGTCGAAGTCTTGATGTGGAAATGCTCCGCGATCTCGTAGATGGTCGGCGCCATTTCCTGCGTGGTCATGAATTCGTTGATGAATTCGATGATGTTTTTCTGCTTCTGGGTCAGACCTTTCATGGATAGTTCCCTCCTGTTTTGGTTTGGTCCGGGACGCTCAATGCTCCGCACCCCCTTGCGGCGGAGACAGCGCCCTGTTTCCGTTTACTATAATTGCCCGCGCAGTTTTTTTCCAGCGTCTTTTCCTGCGCGGCAAACACTTTTTCCGGGGAAACCGCAGGAAAACGCAACCTGGTCAGATTTGCTAGTCAAGTTTCGGCGCGAAACACGATGGCACGTTTTCTCGGAGAAAACACCGGAAAACAGTGTTTTCATACCCTTGACAAATCCGCGCGTCCATGCTATAATAATTGACTGTCTAAAACATTCAGCTCTTTTCCCGAACAATAAGGATTTCCGCCTCATGACGTTCCCAATCCGCCCGACCGGTCTCCGTTCCGCCCTGCTCTCCGGCATCCTCTGCGCCGTTGCCTTTTTCAACGCCTCCTGCGCGTCCGCCATCACGCCCGTCTACGAACGGAAAGAAGGCGCGCTGCCGTCCGTCAAGTTCATGCTTTCCGGCGACATTCCGCTCGAACTCGTCACGCTGCCCGCCGGGTCCATCGCGATGGAGGTGAACCGCAAGCCGCAGCCGAACGAAACGGTCGACAAGGACGGACGCGTGGTCTACAAGTTCAAGGAAAACGAGCTGTCCGTGGGGAAATTCGAGGTAACGCAGGCGCAGTGGCAGGCGGTCATGCGGACCACGCAGAAACAGCTTTCCGAGGCGGCGCGCCCCGGGGGCAAAGATTATGGGATCGGTCCGGACCTTCCCGTGTACGACGTTTCAGCGGAACAGGCGAAGGAATTCTGCGACCGCCTGAACAAGTCGCTGCCGAGCTCGTTCCGCTACCGGTTCACGCTCCCGAACGAGGCGGAATGGGAATACGCGTGCCGAGCCGGGACGACGACCGAACTCAACAACGGCCGCGAGCTGCGTGCCCGCGACAACGTCTCCAATGCGCTCAGCGAAGTCGCATGGTACCGCGGCAATTCGTTCATCTCCATGCCGTCCGTGTCCGCAAAGGGGCTGAAAGCGCCCAACGCATGGGGGCTCTACGACATGCACGGGAACGTACAGGAACTCTGCCTCGACTGGTTCATGCGCGATTTCTCCGCCGCGTACAAGGGCGACCTCTGCGCCATGCGCGGCGGCTCCTGGCATTGTTCGCCTGAGGACTGCACCTCAACCGCGTGCAGACCCGTCGACGCGGCAATCCCCGTGTTCGACGCCGGATTCCGCCTCGCGCTGAAACCCGCCGCGAATATCCCGAAAACGCCGCAGCAGTACGCGCAGACGCCGCTTCATCAGGACCATATCACCGGGCTCGCCGTACTCGTGAAGTTCCCGGACGATCCGCCGGAGGTGATCATCCCGAAGGAGAAGGTGGAGTTCTTCCTGAACGAGAAGAACTACCGCGGATACGGCAATTCCTGTTCGATCCACGATTTCGTCGACAACCAGTCCTTCGGCAGGTGCGACCTCAAATACCTCGTCTCCGACTACATCGTGGCAGACCATAACCGCGACTACTACCAGAAGGCGCTGAACTATCGCGGCGCGGACATGCTCATCAAGGAGGCGATGGCGAAGCTCCCGAAAGATTTCGACCTCTCGACCGTCTCAAAGGAACCCGACGGAACCATCCGGTCCGCCTGCGTGCTCTACTCCCGCAACAGCTCGTTCGACGGCCTCTGGCCGCAGGCGCACTGGTTCACGCCGATGGACCAGATCCGGCTGCCCGGCGGGCTTCACAGCATGCAGGTGCTGATCTGCGGCATCCAGGACAGCCCCACGGTCAGCATCCTGATCCACGAGATCATGCACCAGACGTTCGACATCCTGGACTACGTCGACTACGGCGAGAAGAGCGACAAGACGCCGAAGAACGAACAGAAGGTCTCGCACGGTCTCGGCAACCACTGCATCATGGGCATCGGCATGTACGACCGCATCACCGGGCTCCAGACCAACCCGACCGCCCTCGCCGGGGCGTTCCGCTACCGCCTCGGCTGGCTGAAGGCGCTCCCCCTGCCAACCAAAGGCAAAGTCAGGATCCCCGCCACCAGCGAGTACGGCTACATCTACCGCAACCCCAACAACCCGGACGAGTATTTCCTCCTCGAAAACCGCAACGCCGACACGTCGTTCTACCGCGCGCTTCCCTCGCACGGGCTCGCCATCTGGCACGTCGACGACGCAGTGACCGACATGGAGGAGGACGAGGAGATGACGAAGGAAAAGCACTACGAAATCTCGCTCGAACAGGCGGGCGGAGAACCGCTCCTCGAAAAGCCCTGCCCCGGCACGTTCGGACATCAGCAGCACGGCAGGGACTGCAACGGCATCGCCACGGATTATTTCTACCCGCCGGACCGCGTCGTCTTCAACGACACCTCGAAGCCGGACAGCCTCTGGTGGGACGGCACCCCCTCCGGGCTCGACATCAGCAACATCGAAGTCGACGGCCGCGACCTCATCGTTACGATCGGCCCCGATCCGAAGAACCCCAGGCCGCGCCAGCAGGCGCAGCCGCAGCCGCAAGCGCAACAGCAGAATCAGCAGGCACAGCCCCAGTCTCAGCTCCAGCCCGGTCGCCGGGGACAACAGCAGCCCGCGCAGGGGCAGAACTTCGGTCCCGGACGCAGGATGCCCGGCAACCGCGACGGACGCACCGGTCGCGGCGCCCGCCAGTGAATGACTGTTTTACGACTCTTTTGTTAATAACCAATTATTCAAATCACAAGGAGTTTTACACTATGGCTACCATGAGTGATGAAATGAGAAAAGCCGTCGAAGCCATGCAGGAAGCCGTGGACGAAGAAATGGAGCGCAAGGCGAAACTCGGCTATAAGGCCGTCATCGCCGATAAGCATGGTCGCCCCAAAGCAGTTTCCGCAAAATACCTCGTCAGGAAACGCCGCGCGGAGCTTGCCGCCGCAAAAAAATCCGCTTCCTGACATTCCGTTATCTTCGGCTTGGAGGTAAATCATTTTCGATAAGGAAAGATCGCAAATGAAGCAGAACAGGATCAATGTTTGGAAATGCCGGCTGCTTTTTGTATTCGCGCTTCTTTCCGTCTGCCTGTGCGGAACCGGATGCTGTTTGCGCAACGCGTGGAGCATCGGAGAGAGAACGGTAACGCTCGACGACCGGTATTTCGAGTATTCCGAGGACGGGAGCGAGTTCATTTATACATGCAGAAAGAAGGATGTCCTGCTGCTTCCGTTTTATATCGCCCACTTCTGTTTTGGGGCAATGAGCGGCGGACATTCCCCGATCTGAACGGCAGGCTTTTTGCATCATCCGTTTGAATTGTCCGTAAAATGATGCTATATTGGTTATTTAGAACTTTTTCAGTGGAAAAGACGGTTTTCCGCCCAGATCAGCACACGCATTTTCTCCTCAAATATAGGACGTTTTCAGCACATGAACAACGAGCAGACAGCACAACCGGATAAAACCGCGTCCTCCGCGGAAACGCAGAAGACGAACCCGATCGTCAGTTTCTTCCGCCACTATCTTTTCGACGATGAAGATGACCACGGCGCGGACGGCGTGAACTTCACGCGCATCCTCCTCATCATCCTGTCCGGCTGGCTGGTCTTCTGGACCGTGCTGCCGTGCATCTCGCTCGCGAACGACTTCATCGACGTGCTGGAAAACATCGTGTGGGGCCGCCATTTCCAGTTCGGATTCGACAAGAATCCGTACGCCGGACCTTTCTTCGGCGCGGCTGTGTGGTATCTGAGCGGAAAAGCGTTCTTCTCGAGCTTCCTCGCGAGCCAGGTCTGCGTGTTCACGGGCATCTTCTGCGTGTTCCAGGTGGCGAAACGCATCCTGCCGCTCCGCACGGCGTTCCTCGCCGCCGCCACGCTCCTGCTCATCAATTTCTACGGCATCAAGGCGGCGGAACTGTGCGACGACGTGATGGAGCTGGCGGTTTGGCCTCTGACCATGCTGTTTTTCTACCTCGGCGTGAAAGGCGATCGGAAATACGGCTGGCTGTACTGGCTGTGCGCCGGATTCTTCGCCGGGCTCGCCATGATGGTGAAGTATTTCGCGCCGGCGATGTACGTGTGCCTGATCATCCCGCTGCTGTTCACGAAGGAAGGCCGCGCCGTCTTCCGCAAGCCGCAGTTCTACCTGGCGGCGATCCCGTTCATCCTCGTGGTCCTGCCGAACATCCTCTGGCTGGTCTCCAACGACTTCAAGCCGTTCCAGTACGCGGCGGGCCGCGCGGCGCTGTCGGAAGGCGAGGCAGTAGCGCTTTCGGACCATTTCACGCGCCCGCTGAAAGCGCTGGATCGCGCTTCACAGGTGTTCGGCGTGGCGGTCATCTTCTTCGCGCTGTTCTTCCCGTGGCGACGCAAACGCGCCGACCGCCCGCAATACTCCGCGTTCGACAAGGCGTTCGTGTGGTCCTGCTGCTGGGGCTCGTTCGGCTCGGCGCTGCTCTTCTCGCTCGTGACCGGCGGCAAGATCAACTATTCGTGGGTTGTGCCGTGCTTCCCGTTCATGGGCGTATGGCTCTTCATGGTCTGGTCGCCGCGTATCACGCGGATCAAGGCGAATTTCTACCTGAGCGCCATCCTGCTGATGGGATTCATCTTCGGCGTGATCTTCGTGATCAGGTCGCTGGAACACCAGGGCTACAAGAAACGCGGCTGCGACTACGAGAACTACCCCGGACACGCCGTGACCGCGGCGGCGACCGCATTATGGCATGAAGTCTCGGACCAGCCGATGCCATACGTGATCTCCGACCGCAAGGGCTCGTGCAACGTGGCGGTGTACTCACCCGAAGCGCCGGAAGCATTCTTCGACGCCGACGTCACGCAGAGCCAGTGGATCGCCCCGGACGACATCATGAAACGCGGCGGCGTCCTGATCTGGGACGAGAAGACCGACGAACAGAGCCTTTTCGATTACATGAAGTCGATCCCGGAGAATAAGCTCGGCGAACTCCATGAAATGCAGATTCCGCGCGCCGTCCCGGCATGGTATCAGAAACTGCGCGGCACCCCAAAACTGTTCCACGTCTCCATGCGCGTGATCCTGCCCGAAACCGCCGCAGCCGCGCCTGAAACGCAGGCGGAATAACCAGGGCAAGCCCTGGACTGCAGTAGTGCGCTCAGCTTCGCTTGCGCACGGGGGGAGAAGACTTGTCTTTGCATGTTTTTTCAGCAAATAGCATTTGAAAATGGCGCGGTTCTATGATATATTAAAGTTTAAAATTTTTTTCGGACGTGAAAGACATCATGATAAGCAACCCGCGCATTTTGTTCATGGGAGCCGGCGTTTTCGCCATCCCGATCCTGGAGGCCCTGGCGAACAGCCATGACCTCACGCTCGCTGTTGCCGTGACCCAGCCGGACCGCGAGGCAGGACGCAAACGCATCCTCACGCCGAGTCCGCTCGGACGGTATGCGGACGAGGCGGGAATCCCGTGCGAGCGCGTTCAGTCCGTGAACACTCCGGAGTTTCTGGAGCATGCGAGACGGCTGGAGCCGGACATGATCGTGGTGGTGTCGTTCGGACAGATCCTGCGGGAACCGATCCTGAATCTCCCGCCGCTCGGCTGCCTGAACGTCCATGCGTCCCTTCTCCCGAAATACCGCGGGGCGTCGCCCATCACCACCTGCGTATTGAACGGAGACGAAATGACCGGAGTAACGTTTATGCGGATGGAGCGGGGACTGGACTCGGGACCGATCTACGAGATGCACCGGATGCCCGTCCCGCCCGGGATCAACGCGGACGAGCTGGAACGCTCGCTCGCCGCGATGGCGGGGAGCCGCATCTGCGACTGCGTAGGCCGCATCGCGCGCGGCGAAATCACGCCGTGTCCGCAGCCCCCCGAAGGGGTCACCGTGGCGGTCAAAATCCGAAAATCGGACGGGTTCGTCGAATGGAACGAAGACGCCGCCGTCCTGGAACGAAAGGTGAGGGCTTACCATAACTGGCCGTCGATGTCATTCCGCGTCATGGTGCGCGGACGCGTCATGTCGGTCAAGATCACGAAAGCGTCGTACACATCCTTCAAAGCCGCCGGTGCGGAACCGGGGAAGATCACTGCGCTCGCCGACAACAGGATCATGGTGTCCTGCGGCTCCGGTTCCCTGCTGCTCGACCGCATCGTGCCCGAAGGAAAAAAGGAAATGCCCGTCGCCGATTTCCTGAACGGCGCCCGCCTCGAAGTCGGCGACGTCCTGCTGAACGGCCAGCCCGAACAGCAGCCAACCCCGTGAAAGATTTTTCCAACTCATGCCTCAAGAGAAAAAACAGATCATCCTGAACTGCGAGGAACTTGAGACCCGCTCGGCGCTGCTCATCAACGGACATCTGGAGGACTACCAGATCGAGCGAAAGGGCGACGACATCGTCGCCGGGTCCATCTACCTCGGCAAGATCGTCCGCATCGAACCGGGTCTGGAAGCCTGCTTCGTCGACATCGGCGCGGAGAAGAACGCGTTCATGCACTTCCGCGACATGCTCCCGGCGTCCTACGACATCCTCGACAACATCAAGAAGATCGGCGAGGAGCGCGAACGCATCAAGGAGACCGACGCCTCCCCGAAGAAGAAAAAACGTATCATCTCCATCCTCAGCGAGAAATTCCGCAACCTCGTGACCGGCGGCGACCGCGCCAAACGCCTGAAGGAGATGGAGGAGCGCATCCACACCGGCAAGATCACCATTGAGGACATCCCGCGCGTCTTCCCCGCCGGGTCCGAGCTCCTCGTGCAGGTCACGAAAGGTCCCATCGGCACCAAGGGCGCACGCGTCACGACCAACATCACCATTCCCGGCCGCTACCTGGTCCTGCTCCCCTACTCCAAGCACATCGGCCTCTCCTCGCGCATTGAAGACAAAAAGGAACGCGACCGTCTCCGCAAGATCCTGCTCGGGCTGAAGCTCCCGGACGGAATGGGCCTCATCTGCCGCACCGTCGGCGAACACCGCAAGGCGGTCTTTTTCCAGCGCGATCTGGAAATGCTGCTGGACCTCTGGGCGAAGGTCGACAACGCCCTGCTGAAGCCGAAAGCGCCCGCGCTCGTCTACGCCGAACCCGACCTGCTGGAACGCACCGTGCGCGACCTGCTGACGGACGACATCGACGAGATCGTGGTCGACGACAAGGACAAATACGATTTTCTGGTCGAAGCGCTCAAAAAATTCGTCGGAAACGATTTCAACACGCAGATCACGCGCCACAAACGCGCCGAATCCGTGTTCGACCGCTACAAGGTCACGCCGCAGGTTGCCGAAATCTACAACCGCATCGTAAACCTCCCCGGCGGCGGCTACCTCTGCATTGACGAGACCGAGGCGCTCGTCGCCATCGACATCAACACCGGAAAATCCAAGGCGGGCAAGGCTCAGCGCGAGCTCATCCTGAACACCAATCTCGAGGCCGCGAAGGAAATCGCGCGCCAAATCCGCCTTCGCAACATCGGCGGACAGATCGTCATCGACTTCATCGACATGGCGAACAGCTCCGACCGCGAACAGGTCAACCGCACGATGAACAAGCTCGCCGACCTCGACCGCGCACGCACGAAGATCCTCCCGATCAGCAAATTCGGACTCATGGAGATGACGCGCCAGCGCGAGAGCGAGAGCGTGCAGGATTCGCTGTTCGACCCGTGCCCGTACTGCGGCGGCTCCGGCCACGTGAAATCCGCCATAAGCATGAGCGTGGAGATTCAGCGCCGCCTGCTCGAAATCCTCAAGCAGCGCACGAAATCGAAGAAATCCACGACCGTCCGGGTCATCCTGAACCCTGCCGTGCTCGCGCGCCTCAAAAACGACGATGCGAAGATCCTCTACGAAATGGAAAGCAAGTACGGCCGCGATCTCGAATTCCGCGCGGATCCGGCGATCCACGTCGAGGAATTCCGCCTCATCGACCCGAAGACGGGCGAGCTTCTGTAAAACAGCTCAATTCCGTTTTTCGATAACCACCCGGACAGGCGGTTTCGCGGGCGGTTTCCCCGGATCCTCCGGCGGACCGGCAATCAGCGACACGGTCACGGCCGCCAGACGCCACGGGATGCCGAGCGCGCCCTCCGGCGCGACGACCGGCGGGAAATAGACGCCCGTACCCGTCAGGATGCCTCCGTTCGCGAGGTGCCAGCATTCCTCTTCATACACGTAGTGCGTCTTCATGTCCGCGCGCCAGTACACCCCGTCCTTGTGGTAATACCCGCCGTCCGCATAGTAGTAGCAATCTCCGATCCACCCCGGATCGGGCTCCGGCGCGGACTCCATTTTGACCGGCACATCGTTCTTCGTCACGGTCACGGCGGACTTCTCCGGCTGCTCCTTCGGCTGCTTCTTCACCGGTTGTCCCGCCCCGACTTCCGCCGCCGCGCACGCGAACGCCGCGAGCAACGCCGCCAGCGCCAGCGTTTTCAGCAGTTTCGAGGGGAGTTGGAACGTTTTCATAGGGTTTTGTTTCTATCGTTCATTCGTTCAATGGATATCTCATTTCCGTTTTTACGACCTTCCCCTCGAAAAAATATAAAACAACGCATTCCTTTTTTCGGGGAAAAGAGAAAGAAGACAGGAAAGACATGATCTGGATATCTGCCATCCAGCAATCATATTTCATGAATTCGGAATCTGCCTTCGCATCTTCGGGTGTCCTGAAGTAGTGGCTGGAATACGATCCTTCATTTCCCATGCCATCCGTATTCCATGCCCAGGTATGCAGTCCTCCTCTGCGGCAACTGGGGAATTCCCTGAATGCCAAATCAAGAAAATCTTCCCTTGTTAATCCAATCCAGGAATCAGGATCAGGATGATATCCCTTATCGTCCCCTCCGATCATACAGGCTATTCCCGCGATGATGGCGAGGATGCAGAGGATGACCGCGACGATGGCGAAAACAATGCTTCTGCGCGTTTTCGTGTTCGACATGGTTTCAGGTCCTTTCTGCGTTATGTACTTAGCTCAAATCTCGTCCAATTTGGAATTCAATTCCAAATTAGCCGACAATTCCGTTTTTTCAAGTCCATTTTCTTTATAAATAACAAAAAATCAAGGTGTAGCCGATGGATCGGATTCCTGTTCGGCAAGCTCTCATCGGTCGCAACGGCTCAGTGGATGCCGGTCGAACCGAATCCGCCGGCGTTCCGGTCGGTCTCGTTCAGCTCGACGGCGGGCGTCAGGACGACCTCCGGGAGCGCCGCGATCACCATCTGGGCGATGCGGTCGCCGCGATGCACCGGGAACACGGTTTCCCCGGCGTTGAACAGGATTACGCAGACTTCGCCGCGGTATCCGGCGTCGATGGTGCCGGGCGTATTGAGCAGGGTCACAGCGTGTTTGAGCGCGAGCCCGCTGCGCGGGCGAATCTGCGCCTCGTATCCGGCAGGCAACTCCAGGAAAAGCCCGGTGGGGATGAGCGTGACTTTGCCGGGCGCGGCATCGACGTCCACGCGGCTTTTCAGGTCCCAGGCGGCGTCGTCCTCGTGGGCTTTCTTCGGGGCGAGGTCTTCCGCGCCCTCCTGCATTTTGAATCGGACTGTGATCGGCATGGGAAGCCTCCTTCCGGGTTATGGGTCAGCTCTTCAGGTCGATGGAACGGCGGATGCCGTCCGCGATGAAATTGAACGCGGTCACGCACAGGAAAATGGCGAGGCCGGGCCACAGCATCAGGTTCCAGTAGCTCAGCGGATCGGCGAATGCCTGTTTCAGCAGCTCGCCCCAGCTGGCGGAGGGAGCCTGCACCCCGAATCCGAGGAAGCTCAGGCTGTTTTCCGACAGGATCGCGCCGGCGATGCTGAACGCGAACGAGACGAAGATGGGCCCGGAGACGTTCGGCAGCAGGTGTTTGAACAGGATGCTGTGCAGGGGCACGCCGAGGCTTTCGCAGCTCTGGATGTACGCCATCTGGCGCGCCTTCAGCACCTCGCCGCGCACCAGGCGTGAGAGGCCGGGCCAGCCCGTCATCCCCAGCACGAAGATCACCAGCAGGATCGACTGGCGCGTGCCGTAGTCCAGCATGATCGACATCAGGATCAGGAGCAGCAGGAACGTCGGGAAGCAGATCACGATCTCGACCAGACGCTGCACGGCGAGGTCGACGCGGCCGCCGCGGTACCCCGAGAAGAGCCCGATCATCGTGCCGAGCACAAGCTCGATCGCGGTCGCGAGGAATCCGACCGCCAGCGACACGCGCGCCCCGTACGTCATGCGCGCGAAGACGTCTCTCCCGACGTTGTCCGTGCCGAACGGGTGCTTTTTGGAGGGCATCGCATAGGTGTCGGGGGATGTCTCGAAGGGACCGTAAGGGACCGCCGCAAAATAATACTTCGACGCGTTGTCCTCGGCGGCGACTTTCCGCCAGTCGACCTGCGTCATCTGCGACTTCGAGACGCAGAACGGTATCGTGAGCAGGATCAGGGTCACGGCAAGCACAGGCCAGAAGATGCGTTTGCGTTTCCGGAAACACCCGTACAGGATCAGCGCCGCCGGGATCGCCAGGAACAGCCAGTTGAACATCTTTTCCACGAAGACTTCCTGCGCGTCCGGGGCGAAGAAATCGCGCAGCGCCGGACTCGACAGCGCGCCGTCCGCCGCCACGATCAGCAGCGGCTTGCCGTTCACGAAGAGCGGCGCGGCGACGGCGGACAGGATCAGCAGGATCACGAAGACGAGGCCGCAGACCGCGGTCTTCTCGTGGAAAAACCTGCGGACCATGAGCTGACCGGGCGTCAGGTACGCCGTGGAATCCGTCTCTTCGACGGAAACGCTCGCCTGATCCTGCGCCTGAAACTGAGCCTGAGCTTGCACCTGTTCGTTCTGTTCTGCCAGCCGTTCCATCTTGGGTTTCAGTTGAGGTTAATCATTTTCCGGGAAGAACGCCGGTTTGCCGTCCGCCATGGAGACATGGATTTTCGTGCAGCCGTGGAACGTTCCGCGCAGGATTTCGTCGGCGAGCGGATCCTCGATGAGCGTGCCGACGGCGCGGCGGATCGGGCGTGCGCCGTGTTCCGGGTTCGCGCCGGAGTTGACCAGGCATTCGATGACGTCATCGTCGATTTCGAGCTTGCGACCCTGGTCGGCGAGCCGTGCGACGAGCTTGGAGAGTTCCAGGCGGACAATCTTCCGGAGTTCCTCGGGTCCGAGCTTGCGGAACACGATCAGCTCGTCGAGACGGTTGATGAACTCGGGCTTGAACGCCTTGCGGGCGGCCTCAAGCAGGCTGTCGCGGAGCTTGTCGTAGTCGTCGTTCACGCCCGTCCCGGTCGCGAATCCGAGCGGCGCCCCGTTCGCGGCGCGTTCCGCCCCGACGTTCGCGGTCATGATGATGATCGTATTGCGGAAGTCGATATTGCGTCCGAGCGTGTCGGTGAGGCGGCCCTCCTCCATGATCTGGAGCAGCATGTGGGTCACATCCGGATGCGCCTTTTCGATCTCGTCGAACAGCACCACGCTGTACGGATGGCGGCGGACGCGTTCGGTCAGCTCGCCGCCCTCGCCGTGCCCGACGTAGCCGGGCGGGGAGCCGACGAGACGGCTCACGTTGAACTTCTCCATGAACTCGGACATGTCGATCTGGATCAGGGAGTCGGCGTCGCCGAACATGAATTCGGCAAGCGATTTCGCGAGCAGGGTCTTGCCGACGCCGGTCGGACCGAGGAAGATGAACGAGCCGATGGGCCGGTTCGGGTCCTTCAGGTCGGCGCGGGCGCGGCGGAGTGCGCGCGCCACGGCGTGCACGGCATCGCTTTGCCCGATCACGCTCTTTTCGAGCTCCGCCTCCATCTGGAGCAGGCGCTTGGACTCGGTGTCCTGGAGCTGTTCCAGCGGGATGCCGGTGAGCTTGGAAAGCACGCGGTGGATGTCCTCTCGGGTGACTTCCGGCGAGGTTTCGCCGCGGGCGTCCTCCCACGCCTTGCGCGCGGAGTCGAGCTCTTCGCGGAGTTCGCGTTCGCGGTTGCGGAATTTCGCGGCGTCCTCGAAACGCTGGTCGGCGATCGCCTTCTCCTTCTCGCGCACCATCTGCTGGATGGCGTCCTCGGTCTCCCGGAGGTCGGGATGCTTCGGCGTGTTGGCGATCCGGACGCACGCGCCCGCCTCGTCCATGAGGTCGATCGCCTTGTCGGGCAGGAACCGCCCGTTGATGAACCGGTCGGAGAGCTTCACGGCGGCCTCAATGGCATCGTCGGCGTAGCGCACCTTGTGATGCGCCTCGTAGGCGGGCTTCAGTCCGTACAGGATCTTGATCGCGTCGGCGATGCAGGGCGGCTCGACCATGACCGGCTGGAACCGGCGTTCCAGCGCGGCGTCCTTCTCAATGCCCTTGCGGTATTCGTCGAGCGTGGTCGCGCCGATGCACTGGAGTTCGCCCCGGGAGAGCGCAGGCTTGATGATGTTGGCGGCGTCCATGGCGCCCTCGGCGCCGCCCGCCCCGACGAGCGTGTGGAGTTCGTCGATGAAGAGGATGGTCTTTTTGGACGAGCGCACCTCGTCGAGGACCGCCTTGATGCGTTCCTCGAACTGACCGCGGTATTTCGTGCCGGCGACCATCAGCGCCAGGTCGAGCACGATGAGGCGTTTCCCGTGCAGGAGCTCCGGCACATCGTCCGCGGCGATCTTCCGCGCCAGCCCCTCGACGATCGCCGTTTTGCCGACGCCCGCCTCGCCAATGAGCACGGGATTGTTCTTCGTGCGGCGGCAGAGGATCTGGATGACGCGTTCGATCTCGTTATGGCGACCGATGACCGGGTCGAGCTTGTTCTTCTTCGCGAGCGAAGTGAGGTCGCGTCCGAACGCGTTCAGAGCGGAGTGTTCGCCAATGTCGTCATCATCGCCGTCGCTGAAGAGCTTCCCGTCCAAATCGTCTAATTCGTCGTTGTCGTCATCTTCATCGTCGTTTCTGTCGAGGTCGTCATCGTCGTCGGAATCCGGCAGGTAGTCCGGGTCGAGCGTGGCGAGGATCCGTTGACGCGCCCTTGCCGGATCGACCTTGGACGCCCGGAGCAAACCCGCCGCCGCCGTTGCGCCGTCGTTGAGGATGGCGAGGAGCAGATGCTCCGTGCCGATGTAGTTGCAGCGCATCGCGCGCGCCTCGTCGCCGGACATGATGATGATCTTGCGGAGGCTGGCGGAGAACGGCGGCGCGCCGATCTGGCGGATTTCCGAGCCGGACTGCGGAAGCTTCCGCGCGAGGTCGTTCAGCAGAGCCTGGAAATCGACCTTCATGGCGCGAAGGACTTCGACCGCGACGCCCTCCTTCAGCAGACAGATGCCGCGCAGCAGGTGCTCCACGGAGATGCAGTCGTGGTTCGCCTTCTCCGCGTCCTTCTGCGCCAGATTGAGCGACTGGCGCGCCCGCGGCGTAAACCGTTTCAATGCGGCATTGACTTCTTCTTGTTCCGACATAGTGTTTTCTCCCTGCAATCGTTTTTTCAGCTTTCTCTAGATAATTCGGGACGCGTCGCCGCGTCCCGGTCTGTCTCTTTCAATTCTCCCGCCCGTCAGGTCTTCATGCCATGCCGCGCCCCGAACCGGACAGGACAGGAATGCATCCCGCCTCACGGCAAGCGGCGCCGGGCGGCACAGCGGGCTTATTTCGTGATAAAGTAGTTCTCGTTGTTCGAGATATAGCTTTCGAGCGTGTCCGGACAGATGAGGTAGTAGAAGAAATCGAACGCCACGGAAAGATCCTTCGGCGCGGAGTTCTTCTGCATGTCAAACGAGGACCCGGCGTCGCTGATGTAGTCGATGATGGCGCACACGCGACCGTTCTTCAGCATGTCCTGCTCGACGTAGGGCAGACCATTGTCGCACATGAGCAGCATGTTGTTCTTGCCGCTGGCGGTGTTCTTTTTCGTGAGGAACGTGATCTTCTTGAGTTCGGAGGTGGAGCTGGGAAGACCCGCGAAATTGACGACGATGTCGACCTTGTCGTAGACCTGGTCCAGTTTTTTCTTCATGATCGCGGCATCCGTGGGCTCTTCACGCACTTCCTCGCCGGTCTTCTTGTCGGTGGTAAGCTCGCCCACGATGATCACGTCGCCGCAGGAAACGCCCTTTTCGGAAAGGCGGTTCTGAAGCTCCTGGAGGACGATATAGTTTTCAGACGCGGAATTGCTGTTGGACTCGTCGTCGATGATAAAGGCGGCGCTGCCGCCGTCCGGGAACCGTTCCGCGATGTAGGAGGCGGCCTTTTCCGCCTTCGCTGTCCGGAAGATCCGGGCGTTCTTTTCAAGACGGGCGTCCTCGGATTTTTCACCGGACACGAAGAAGCTGGCGCCGACGGCCCCGAACACGATGAGCGCGCCGAGCCCCATGATGATGCGGGCGTTGGATTTCGTGCTCAGGTTCTTGATTCCCCAGACCATTACAATAAATCCCACCGCCATCACGATATAAACGGCCAGGACTGCGGGTTCGATGTCAGCTAAGATCATGGTTCGACTCCTTTACGGTGTTTCAGGGCACGCGCGCGGCGCACCGAATGTTATTCTGTTGAAAAAAATGCACATGAGCAAATATATCATACTTTTGGTCGCTTTCAACCTGTTTTTTCTTTTTTCTCTATAAAAAACTGGCGGAGAGAGGGGGATTCGAACCCCCGGAGGGTTGCCCCTCGTCGGTTTTCAAGACCGATGCCTTAAACCGCTCGACCATCTCTCCGCGCGGGATGCGTTCCCTGTTTCCGGGAAGAACGCTCCGGAAGGTACAATAAAATACTCGAAAAAATGAAAAAATCAAGGCGGATGCGGAAAAAACGGGGAAATAAGCCGGAAAGGAGCTTGAAAACATCATGTTGAAGTGGTACAATAAAGACGGAATCTAAAATGAATTACCTGCGCCTGCCGGAGTCAGTCCAAAACCATGGATTGGCGCCAGTATGCGCCCTACCCAAACGGAGACACGCCATGAACAACACCGCCCGAATCGAAAACGCCTGGAAGATTGCCAAGGAGTATTATGAGGATTTCGGCGTCGACGCCGAGGTCGCGCTCAACGCGCTCCAGGAAATCCCAGTCTCAATCCACTGCTGGCAGGGCGACGACGTGGTCGGATTCGAGCGCGACGCGTCCGGGGCATCCGGCGGCATCCTCACGACCGGGAATTACCCGGGTCGCGCCCGCAACGCCGCCGAACTGCGGCAGGACCTGGACCGGGCGATGTCGATGATCCCCGGCACAAAGCGCGTGAACCTGCACGCAATCTACGCGGAGACGGACGGATTCGTGGACCGCGCCGAACTCGCGCCGGAGCATTTCAGGTCGTGGATCTCCTGGGCGCGCGAACGCGACATCGCGCTCGACTTCAATCCGACCTGCTTCTCTCATCCGAACGCCGCCTCCGGGTTCACGCTCTCAAGCCGCGACGACGCCGTCCGCGCGTACTGGATCCGCCATGTGCAGGCGTGCCGGCGGATCGCGGCGGAGTTCGGACGCGCCCTCGGCAAACGCTCGTTGATGAACATCTGGATCCCGGACGGGTTCAAGGACATCCCCGTCGACCGCATGGCGGTGCGGCGTCTGCTGAAGGAATCGCTCGACGAGATTCTTTCCGTGCCGATGGACCCGGCGCAGATGCGCGACGCTGTGGAAAGCAAGCTCTTCGGCATCGGTCTGGAGAGCTGCACGGTCGGCTCGCACGAATTCTACCTCGGCTACGCCGTGAAGAACAATGTGATGCTCACGCTTGATTCCGGGCATTTCCACCCGACCGAGGCAATCAGCGACAAGATCAGCTCCGCGTTGCTCTACCTCGATGAAATCCTGCTCCACGTGAGCCGTCCTGTGCGCTGGGACAGCGACCACGTGGTAATCCTGGACGACGAGCTCCAGATGATCGCGAACGAAATCGTGCGCTGCGGACGCGACCGCGTGAACGTCGCGCTGGACTACTTCGACGCCACGATCAACCGCGTCGCCGCCTGGACTGTCGGCACGCGCGCCATGCAGAAAGCCTTGTGCCGCGCCCTGCTCGAACCCCCTGCCCTGAAGCGCATGGAGGCCGCCGGAGACTACACCGGGCGACTCATCTTGAGCGAGGAGATCAAGTCGATGCCGTGGGAAGCCGTCTACGCGTGGTTCTGCCTGAAGAATGGGGTCCCGGCGGAAGCCGCCGGAGTTCTGGACGCCGTCCGCGAATACGAACAGGACGTGACCTCGAAACGCGCGTAAAACGTGAAAGGACGTGAAGATGGAAGAAAACAGACAGTATCTGGCTTTTGACCTCGGCGCGAGCAGCGGACGCGCCATCCTCGGGTCCGTGCGCAACGGACGGCTTGAGCTTGAGGAAATCCATCGCTTCAAAAACTACCCGTATGAAAAGGACGGGCATTATTTCTGGGATTTCCGCGCGCTCCTCGGTGAGCTCGAAACCGGTTTGAAAAAAGCCGTCGCCGCCGCGCCCGGTCTGGCAAGTTTCTCCATCGACACCTGGGGCGTCGATTACGCGCTGTTCCGCGACGGCGAACTCATCCACGATCCATACTGCTACCGCGACGGACGGACGGAGGCCGCGATGGAGGCGTTCCACAAGAAGATTTCCAAGGCGGATTTCTACGCGCGCAACGGCATCCAGCCGCTCGTTTTCAACACCATTTACCAGCTCTGCGCCGAACTGCGCGACCATCCGGACGCGCTGAACGGCTCCACGATGTTTCTTATGCCGGACGCGCTTCACTTCATGCTGACCGGAACGGCTACCAGCGAAGTCACCATCGCGAGCACGGGTGCGCTGCTGAAAGCAAGCAGTGCGGAATGGAACACGGACACCTTAAACAAACTCGCAGGGCTGCCTGCCGGACTCTTTACCAAGCTGGTGCCGCCCGGTTCACCCGCCGGATGCCTGAAACCGGAAACGGCGGCCCGCCTCGGCATTCCTCGCATCCCCGCCGTGAAATGCGCCTCGCACGATACCGCGAGCGCGGTGCTCGCCATGCCGTGCGTCGACCCGGAGAAGGCGCTCTACATCAGCCTCGGCACGTGGGCTCTCCTCGGCGCGGAATTGAACAATGCCATCCTCACGCCGGAGGCGCTGGAAAGCCATTTCACAAACGAACGCGGCGTGGAGGATACGTTCCGGTTCCTCTGCAACATCATGGGCACGTGGCTGCTGCAGGAGACCCGCCGCACATGGACCGAACAGGGCAAGGACATCTCGTTCGCCGACATGGAGACGATGGCCGCCCCGCTCGACGGACAGCCGTTCCGCATCGACCCGGACGATGCGGCGTTCTTCCCGCCGGGCGACATGCCCACGCGCATCCGGCGTTTCTGCCGCAAGCATGGCCAGGGCGAAATCCCGACCGACGCCGCGCTGGTCCGCTGCATCTACGATTCCCTCGCCGACTGCTTCAAAAAACGCATCGAACAGCTCGAATCCATCACGGGCAAACAATTCGACACACTCAACATCCTGGGCGGCGGCACGCGCGACAGGTTCTTCATGCGGCTTGTGGCGAAGACGACCGGACGCCGCGTGCTTGCCGGGCCGACCGAGGCAACCGCCATCGGAAACATCCTCGGGCAGATGATCGCCAGCGGCGACCTGAAAAACGCCGCGGAAGCCCGCGCGCTCGTCGCGAAGTCATTTCCCCTCGCCGTCTACGGGTGACCGAACAGAAGAATCACGTTTTTCCCACGGAAATGGGGAAAAAATGGGGAAAAAACTGAGGTCAGCATTTTTCCGGCTTCTTTCCGGAGTATGAAAAAAACAATCTTCGAGTTTTCAATGTGCCACCGGACAGCGAGCCGTCACCACGACCGCTCTTTTCACCGTCTGGCACAAATAATGTACCATAGAGATGTTTTTTTCAAGGCCATTTTCTCTTTTTGGGGGAGAACCTCCAAAAAAGCCGTTGGCGATGAAACCAACGGCTTCCAGCTTTTTGATATCCGGTATCACAGCTTCGGAATTTTCGGGAATCCGATTCCGATCTGGCCGAGGACGAGCCCGGCGAGGACGCTGAGAGCGATGTTGCCGAGACCGTCGAAGATGCTGCTGTCATTCTGCTGCGGCTGCGGCGGCTGCATGATGTAGACGGGCTGTGTGGGAACGTTATTGCTGTTTTTGTTTTCGGACATTGATTGGTCCCTTATGTAAGTTTTGTTTGATTTGAGATTGAATGAGGCGGAGCAACATTGCCCCGCCTCGGTTTGATTTTGCTGGGTTGTGCTCGAAATGAGCTTGTTTCAGGCGAAGATTTCGGCGGGACGACCGTCCAGACCAAAAGCACGGTTCAACGCGAGGTAGCTGTGATCCACGCGCTGAGGTGAATACTTTTTGACGGTTTCCGTCAGGGCGTTCATCAGCGACCAGCGGGTCGGCTCTGCGAACTCCTCGTGCGAGGGCTTTTTGAACTCACGATAGACCGGAAGAATGTCGCAGGAATTGATAACGCCAAGCTCGGCAGCACGCGCAATACTGCTCCGCGCTTCGTCGTCATTCTTCAGGTTGTGATTGAGGGAAAAAATCCGCCGGATTCGCGAAGAAAAACGCTTTTTCCCGCGGACACCCCCCCGATTCTCCAGCTTTTCCATGTTCATATTAGATATTTATGTTACAATATATCACATAAAAACAAAAAGTCAAACTGGAATAATTATAAGATACGCTTGTCGGCGAAATTGCCGCGTGCCAACAGGGACGACCGGACCGACCGCATCGAAAGCGGATTTTTTCCGCTCTCACTTCTGTTCTTCGAGATGCCGGAGCATCTGTTTCACGGCGAACTCGACCTCGTCCACGGTGATGTCCTCGATGCACACGGGCCGTCCCTTCGGGCAGACGGTGGCGAGACACACGGCGCAGGGTGGATCGTGCCGCAGGACGATATGTCCTTCGCCGTACGGATTCCATGCGCCGGGATAATTGTGCGCGGAGTAGATGCCGATGCATTTCAGCCCGGCGGCGACCGCCATATGAAGCGTCCCGGTATCGTTGCCGACGTAGAACTTGCAATTCTCCATGAACGCGACCGTTTCGCGCAGGGAATTGAGTCCGGCGTTTGCGGCATTGAACCCGAATCCGAGGCGGGCGATCATCCCTTCGATCTCGGGGATGTTTTCCCGTCCGCCGAAGAACACGGGAACGATTCCATGTCCGGCGATACGGCGGATGACCTCTTCAAAACGTTCGACCGGCCAGCGCAGTTTTTTCCCGCCGACGCCGACCGCCACCGGAATCCGGTCTCCGACCGCCGAGGCGGCTTTCTCCTCCCATACGCTCCGGGCATGAAGGCGTTCCCCGTCCGTCAGGTTCAGATCGATGCGGCGGTCCGGGACCTTGATGCCGGACGCCTCAAGCCGGGCTGCGATCATGTCCATGTGATGCGGCACGGCTGGCACAGGGGCGCCGGGGCGGACCGCCGGGAAGATGAACAGCGATCTGTCGCCCATCCAGGACTTGATCCCGCCGAGCAGGCACCATACGCGCCACATCTTCATTCGTATAGCGTAGAATTTCGGCGCGGTCTGGTTGATGTTGATCGCGAGGTCGAAATGCTCGCGCCGCACCTGCCCGACCGAGGCGAACAGGCGCAGAACGATCCCGACGACGTTCCCGGAAGTCGTGAAGCCGGAGACCCGGTCGACCAGCCCCGACGGCCCCAGAAGCTCCCGGACGCACGCCAGCCCGGTATACGCGGAGTAGGAAAACAGCACGATTTCGGCGTCCCGCCATTTCCCGCGGATGATGTTCAGGATCGGGAACGAGATGAGCGTGTCGCCGATGGAGCCGGAGTGAAAGAGCAGAATCTTCCGGGGCGTTTTCCTTCGCGCGGCATCCATGCCCAGGACAAACAGGACCGAAAACAGCACCGCGGCAAGCCAGGCCGCGCTGGCGATCAGGGCCGCCCATGCCGTACCGTCGGCACCGAGATGAGAACAGAAGATCCAGTACAGCACTATACTCAGGACAGCCAGGCCGGCGGCGATCAGGGCAGCGAAGCGTTCGCGGCGCATGGAGTTCAGCATGTCGGCGTAGAACCGCGCCGCATTCCAGAGCAGCGCGCCTTCGATCAGGATCAGCGTGCAGGGCGCGGCATCGGCGAAATCCTCGCCGAAAAGCAGCGTCACGATCCATCGCCCCAGGAATCCGAATACGACGCCCGCACCGACCATCATCAGCGCCGTGACGCCAAGCATGTTCCACACGGAGCGCCGCAGCGCACGGGTGTCGCCGTCCTGAAACATCTGGTTGGAAACCGGGGCAAAAACCTCGGAAATGGCGTTCAGCGGGCGGATCATCAGGGCGATCGGCAGGGCGATGTTGAATTTCTGCGTCTCCTCCGGCGTCCCGAGGTAGGACAGCATCACGTTGCCGAGCTCGGCGAAGTAATAATAACCCGTGCAGGACAGGAGCAGCCAGCCGCCCGCCTTTACAAGCTGTCCGCGGGCGTCCGGCGCGATCGGATGCAGGACCGTGAACCCGTGTTTCCGTTTTGCCCACCAGATGCCGCCGAGTCCGGCGCACCATGCGCCGACGACATAGGCAAGTATGACGGCGTCCAGTCCGCATCTCGCCTGAAAGAGCAGGATCCCGACGAGGATCGTGAAGGTGTTCCACATCATCAGCAGATTCGACACGACGAACTCCTTCATCCCGTTGAGCAGCATCGTGGTGGCGGTGAAAACGCTCAGCGGTAATGGAAGAAGCAGGAGCAGCCAGAAGATGCGCCGGGATTCGATCCCGTACCGTTCCATGCTGTCCCCCGCCAGCAGAACCGCGGGCAGTCCGACCACAGTCAGAAACGCCCCGACAAGGAAAACCCAGCGCACGCACCAGGCATAGACGCCGTGCGCGGCATCGTCCTGTCCGCGGTTGCGGGCGTCGGGAATGCGGAAAAAGGACGCGTTCGGGATCCCGAGCGAGGCGAACGCGACCATCATGCTGATAAGCGAAAACGTGCTGAAGAAGAAAGCGTATTCGTCTCCGGGCAGCCCGTTCGACGTGAAGCGGCGCGTCAGATAGGCGCAGATACCGATGACGAACGAACAGAACAGCGAGAACGCCGCGTTACCGAAGAAATAGCGCCGGAAACCGTTCATGCCTGCTCCTTCCGGTAGGTCATCAGCTCGAACAGTTTCAGGACCAGCGGCGGCGGCAGACAGAGCAGGACATGCCCGGCGAACGCCCGCAGCCTCGACCGGAATGTCCAGGAATGCGTACGGGTCCGGTAGTCGCGTTGTATCCTCAACGTATTGCGGAGTGTGAGGCGGAGTTTGCGCTGCTTGGACTGCGCCGGCGACATCCTGTATTTCAGCACCGGGTCCGGCAGGTTCGCGAAGTCGTATTGTTCGAGCATCCGGAGCCAGCAGTCGTAGTCCTCGCAGCAGTCGAATCCGGTCCGGTAACCGCCCACGCTTTCGATCGCGGCGCGGCGCAGCATCAGCGACGACTGCGAAATGACGTTGCGGTCCGGCATGGTGAGGCGGATCTCCTCCGGCGAAACGGGGTAGCAGCGGAATCCGGTCGTACGCGAATATTCGTCGATGATCTCCAGCGACGAACCGACTCCGCAGAGCTCCGGGTGGTCCGACAGGAACTTCAACTGCCGTTCCAGCCGGTCCGGCTTGCAGATGTCGTCCGAATCCATGATCGCAATATATTCGCATTCCGGCGGGACCGCCGCCAGAAGTTTGTTGCGGGTCAACGGGATCCCGAGGTTTTCATGGTTGGTCAGGATCCGCAGGCGGCTGTCGCGCGCAGCGTACTCCGCCAGAATCCGCGGGCTTTCGTCGCTGCTGCCGTCGTCGCACACGATCAGGATGAAGTCGCGGAACGTCTGGGCGAAAACAGAATCCAGGCATTCGCGCAGGAACCGTCCGGCGTTGTACACCGGCATGACCATTGCGACGTTTGGTGCGGTGTCCCGGTCAGCGACCATGGTTCCGTCTCGCCAGGGTTTTCCGGATCTGCGCCAGCTGTTCGCCCAGCAGCCCGAGAATGAAGCTCACCGCGCCGAGCATGATCAGCATGACCGACGCCGACGTGACCGTCCGCGATTTGCAGTAGATGAACACGCCCCACGCCAGCCCGAGCAGGACGAACGTCAGGGCGATCCGGAAGAACGTCGTCATCGGACGCAGCAGGATCGCCAGGTTCAGGATCTCCGCCAGCGTGACCAGCGCGGTCCGCGTGCCGATCGAGCTCTTCCCGGCGAGGCGGGGCGCGACTTCGATCTCCGTCCGGGAGACCAGTTTCCGGTCGTTCACCATCAGGAGCAGGATCACGTCACTGAACGCCATCGTGTCCGGGCAGAGGTCCAGATACGAGACCGCCTCGCCCATCCGGTAGCATTTCATGCCGGAATTGAGGTCGCGGACAGGCAGGCTCAGCAGCATGGAGGCGAACGAACGGATCACCCACTTGCCGAGCGTGCGGTAGCCGCCGGATTCGTTGTTGACGCGCTCGCCGACCACCAGGTCGGCATCGGTCTCCACGATCCGGCGGAAACACTTCTCCACGTCCTCCAGGCGGTGCTGTCCGTCCGCGTCGATCGTAATCGCGTATTCCGTCTCCACGGCGCGGAGTCCGGTCTTGGTGGCGGCGCCGTAGCCCCGGTTGAGCTTATGGCGGAGCACCGCCAGATGCGGCGCGGCTTCCTGCATTTTCAGGAGCAGATTATGCGTGTCGTCGCGCGAACCGTCGTCCACCGCGATCACGCGCCAGCCGCGCTCCTTCGCGAACGCCAGCAGCGGCGGGAAGACGGCGGGAATGTTTTCCGCCTCGTTGTAGCACGGCACGACGATTGTCAGCGATGAATCCATGGATCATTCCTCCTCGACTTTACGGAACAGACGGACGGTGCTTTCCAGCGGAAGCGGCATCTCCCGCAGATCGGTGCGCGCCTCAATGACGGGCAGGATTTCGTCCTCGTCCTTGCGTACCAGGAAAAAATCGAAATCGGCAAAGGTCCGGCAATCCGGAGGCGGCGTTTCGATCGGGATCGCACGTTTCATTCCGGAGTAATACCATTCGATGCACGCGTACCAGAAGAAAACCCTGCCGTCCGGCTTTTCCGCGCGCATGATTTCGCCCACAGCAAGCCCGGACCGGACCGGCATGCGCGTATCCCCGGAAAAAAGATTGTCGACGCCGTTGCGGACCTGCAGCGCCAGGACGAAAACGACCGCGGCGAGCGCGATTCCGAGGAGCGGACGCGGCAGGAGTTTCACAGCCCAGCTCCAGAACCACCAGCAGGTAATGACCGTAAACACCATGAACAGCGGGATGTTCAGCAGGAAATAACGGTATGTATCGAGATGCGACAGTTTGAAGATCAAAGCGTTGCATATCACGCTCGCGACCAGGACCAGGAAAAAGGGATCCCATTTCAGATAATCCGGTACGGCACGCCCCGGCCACAAATAGTCCGTCAGGTTGTGCGCGCCGGACGCCTGCGCATGGGAAGCGGAGCGGCGCCGTCCGTAAACGGCGAGGACCAGCAGGACCATGCCCGCGACCGCGAATCCGAAGTAGAGTTCATAGTTCCCGACGATGTTCTTGCGGATCAGCTCCAGCCAGCCGGACAGCGCGCTTTCCTGCTCCTCCAAGGGGACAGTTGACGGTTCCGAAGGATGCGGGACCGCCCCGAACAACTGGCTCAGACCGTCATGAAGGCGTCCGTCGTAAATGAACCGCCCGCGGAAATGCCAGTTGATCCAGGCGCGGCTTAACAGGGCGAGCGTCCACGTCGCGACCGTCGCCAGCAGAGGCAGGACCGGAAGAACTCGTTTTTCCCGCCACGCGTCCCACAGCCAGAAGAGCGCAGTGAAGCCGAACAAAACGCACGCGTTGCCGATCCCCTCGCTCCGGACGAGAGACAGCCCGCCCAGCGCCAGACCGAATCCGACCGCCATTCCGAACGCACGGAATTTCTCCCGGACCAGGCGGCACGAGAAAAACAGGGCGGCGACCAGGAAGAAGACTTTGCCGGAATCCAGCAGTCCGGCGCACAAGAAACGGATAGCCTTCGGCGCGCAGGTGAAAAGCATCGCCCCGAACGCCGCGGGTTCGGCAGGCAGGAACTGTTTCAGCAGAAGATACACGAACGGGATCGTCGCGACGAAGAAGACGCACGACACCGCCGACAACGCCCTCTCCGGTTCCATGCCGCACAACGTGAAGATTCGCGCAAAAAGCACGTTCAGCGACGGAATCGACGGGTGAAACGCGTCGGAGTACGCGCCGGACACGAGCGAGCGCAACATCGCAGCATACACGTTCGCAGTGTCGCGGTAGGCGATCCCGTTGAAAAAGATCAGATGCGTCAGCGAAATGGACACACCGACCAAGATCGCGGCGAGCAGCATCCATTCCGCGGAGGACAATTTATGACGAAACACCCGGACCACCTTTCACGTATCTGCAGGGCAGAGGCGGATTCCGGGACGCCCCGGTGCGGAACACAGTTTGCGCGGTTCGACGCCCCGCGCAAAAGAGCCCGTTTTCATACTTTTTTCCGCCTCTCGTTCAACGAATGGAAAAAAATACCGTAATAATTTACCATTCTAAGGAAAGAAAAGCAAGCGGAGGGGCGAAGAAAGTCCGTTTTTTATCGCATCGTTCGTCGCAGGAACACAGAGTATGAGAAAAAGCCCTCCAGCCAGCAAAAGAGCCGGAGAGCTTTTTCTGGGACCTGTCCGGTGCACGGAACATCAGACAGTCCATTTTGGAATCCGCACCCACATACGTCTGTCAGGATGCGAAGCCTGGATTTGCCTCGCTGGGACAGACGGCATTGCGTGCGGCACGGAATTTCAACAAGAGGAGGACGAATCAGCGGTTGCCGCCGCCGAAGCCGCCTTGGCCGCCGGGACGCTGACCGCCGCCCATGCCGCCAAAGCCGCCCTGGCCGCCGGGACGCTGACCGCCGCCAAAGCCGCCAAAGCCGCCCATACCTCCTTGGCCGCCGGGACGCTGACCGCCGCCGAAACCGCCCATGCCGCCGCCCTGGCCGCCGGGACGCTGACCGCCGCCAAAGCCGCCCATGCCGCCGCCGCGACCGCCGCGACCGCCGCCGGCATTGTCGCCCGCGGCCTGCGCGATCTTGCGGAGTTCGGTCGGGATGTCGATCTGCTGCGGGCATCTTCTGACGCAGCGGCGGCATCCGATGCAGGCGCTTGCCTTGACCGAAAGCTTGTTATAGGCTTCCTTGAACGCGGCCTCGTCCTTCTTTTCGCAGAAGTCGTTCCAGGCGGTGAAGACCGCGGGAATCTCAATCTTGACCGGACATTCATTGACGCAGTATCTGCAGGTCGTGCAGGGGACACGGCTCTTGGAGACCCCCAGATACACGTCGCGCGCCTCGTCGAGCACCTTGCGCTCGGCGTCGGTCAGCGGCTTGAAATCCGTGAAGGTCTCAATGTTTTCCTTCAGCACTTCCATCGTGGTCATGCCGCTGAGGACCGTGAGCACGTTCGGGAGCGAGGCGGCATAACGGAACGCCCAGGAGGCAGGAGTGGCCTTTGGATCGGCTTTCTTGAGGACCTCGACGGCCGCGGGTGTGAGGTTGGCGAGACGACCGCCCTGGAGGGGCTCCATGATGACAACGGGGATGTCCTTCGAGGTCAGGAACTCATACATGCGCTTGGCGTTGGTCTGGTTGTCCCAGTCGACGAAATTGAGCTGGATCTGAACGAAATCCCATTCGTGCGCGTTGACGATGGGTTCAAGAGCCTGCGCGGAATCGTGGAAAGAGAAACCGAGATGCTTGATTACTCCGGCGTCTTTCTGCTTCTTGAAATAATCGTAGAGTTTGAGATTTTCGTAGTTGCGGAAGCTGTTCGCGTTGAACGCATGCATCAGATAGAAATCAAAATACTCGGTCTTGCACGCCTCAAGCTGACCCTTGAAGATGGTCTCGGCTTCTGCCGCGTTGCGGAGGGACCAGAGCGGGAGCTTGGTGGCGAGGAGGTAGGAATCGCGTTTGTACTTCTTCATCGCCTCGCCGATGAACTGCTGGCTTTCGCCGTTGTGGTACGGCTGGGCGGTGTCGAAGTAGTTCAGCCCGGCCGCCATGGCAGTGTCGACGAGTTTCTGCGCTTCCTCGCGGTCGATCTTGCCGTTCTTCTGCGGGAGGCGCATCAAGCCGTACCCGAGGAGGGGCACGGTAAGGTCGGTCTTCTTGTATTTGCGGCGGGTAATCTTCTTCGTGGAGGCATCGCCTTCCTTCGCAGGTTCGGACGACTTCGCATCGGTCGCCGGAGCGATGCCGGTCTGCGCCGCAAGATGGGACAGGGCGCCGAGCGTGGTGAGCGCGGCCGCGCCTTTCAGAAACTCTCTTCGATTCATATTCAAAACCTCGGATGTTATTGGAGTTTAAGTTCCTGGAACAACGACGAGAATGTTATCCTTCTGCAACGGCGGTTTTGCGCTTGACGATGGCGGAGCTGACGATCAGCATCCCGATCCAGACGGCGAGAATCAGCGCCGTCATGGCGCCGCCGACCGTGGCGATCTCGCGCAGGACTTCCGCGGTGTTGCCGTCGCGGACGCCGGTCAGGAACGGGAACTGGAAGATGATCTCGCCGTGCCAGATGTGCTCGAACGCGAGCAGGGCGCATCCGCCGAAGGAAAGTTTTTCGAGCCAGCCGAGCTTCGTGGCCCAGCTGATGGTGTCCGTGGAGCCGGTGTCCTTGACGGTGCGGCGGGCGAGTCCGGCTGCGATTGCGGCGGCGAGGGGAGCGGTGAAACAAGCCATTTTGTGTTCCTTTCATGGAATCGTTGCCTCGTCTTAAGGCAACTTGGTTCAAGTGTTGCTGTAGAATCCGTGGCAGGATGCTTCTGCATCCCCTACAGCCGCTTCATGCGGCCGCGGGTTCTCTTATTTGCTATACTATATCACACGCAATATAAAAATCAAGCTACAGTTCCAATGATTTTTCAACTTTTTTGTTCATAGAAGGAGTGCGCTGAAAAAAGCGCGGATGCGTATGTCCGGAAGCTTTCCCGCGCAGCCTGAATCCATGGGGGGCCGAGGTTTTATCTGCCCGGCTTTCCCTCCCGCCATGAAGGGAAAAAAAGCGGCTCCGAGGATGA
This sequence comes from uncultured bacterium, assembly GCA_902802585.1. Lineage (GTDB taxonomy): Bacteria > Verrucomicrobiota > Lentisphaeria > Victivallales > UBA1829 > UBA1732. Next base: position 24,154 of record CADCMR010000005.1, on the reverse strand, counting down.
CTCGGAACCGCCTGAAGATGCGTATGGATGATGCCGGAAGATTATTTCTTGTGGCAGGTATCCGGATCGCTGCAATCCTGACCGACTTTGCGCTTCGGGCAGTCGGTCCAGTCGCCGATGCCGAGGGTGGCGCAGCCAGTCGGGTTGGTGTCGCTGTAGGAGGTCTTCTTGGAGATGAGGAGACCTTCCTTGCTCGGGAGGGTCTGCTGCGGCTTCATATGCTTGGCATGGCCGTCGAGATAGAGCTCGCCCGCGGTATTGTGGGAGGTGTAACGCTTGACGATGGCGACCTGCTGGTGGACGGAGCTGGCGGAGCCGGGACTGTTGAAGTCGGTCTTGGAGAACTTGGCGTTGCCGATGTTGTTGCCTTCGGAAACGTTTTCGCCGATGATAATCAGGGCGGAGGCGGTATGGACGGCGGTCGTCTTGTTGCCGCTGATGTAGCCCTTGTTGCCGCCGTCAGTGGCTTCCTTGCCGTTGGGACCGAGCGTCTTCGGGATGCGCGGATGGATGGCTTCCTGCAGGTTGTTGAGGCTGTAGGACTTCTTGTTGCCGCCCGCCGCGGCGGTCTCGCTGGAGGCGTCGGCGTCGCAGAAGAAGGAGTTTCTGAACGGAGAATTGTTTCTGTCCTGTCCGAGGGCGTCAATCAAAGCGTTTTCCCAGGTGCACTGAGATCCGGTTTGCGGAGTCGTGAGCGCGGGCATGAAATCGTTGTAACCCGTTGCATACATCTGGTACGCCTTGGAGAACTGACCGAGGTTGCTGAGGCAGGTCGCGGTGCTGGCGCTTTCTCGTGCACTCTGCAGAGCGGGCAGCAGCATGGACGCCAGGATCGCGATGATGCAGATGACGACCAGCAGCTCGATGAGGGTAAACGCCTGGTTGCGGTGTTTCATTTTGAGCTTACCTTTCGATTTGTTTTGTATTATTGGTATGTTATGTCGTATGTTGTCGGGTTTCGGGCGTGCATCCCTGCGCGGGAAACTACACGCACTATATATTATACCGGATTTCTTGTGAAATGCAAATAGCAAATCGTCAAAAACTCGGAAAAAAACAGGGTTTTCCGGAAAAAAAAGCGGTTGCAATAGGTTTTAAAGAAAAAACCGGTAATTCCGTGTTATTTATTCGTCGAATACGGGTCGAACTTGTATCCTTTTTCCTCCTTCATGATGTAGCCGACGCCGGGGAACGGGATGTGGGCGCCGAACACGATGTTGCCTTCCTTGCTCATGGTTTCGAGGAAGGACACGCGGGTCTGGTACGCCTGCTTCTGGTCGGCGTCGAACGACGCGCAGTATTCAGGGTGTTCGATCTGCAGGTCGACCGCGTGGACCACGTCGCCGACGAAACGGAGCTTGCCCTGGCGGTAGTAGCAGTGACCGGGGGTATGACCGACCGCCTTGACAGCGTACAGTCCGGGCACGATGGGTTCGCCGAAATTCAGCGTCTGGATGCGCCCGTTGTAGGCATCCCTGAACTGATGGAGCAGCTCGGTCGGTTTCTGCTTGGCGATGATCGGGTTCCAGTGCTTCCACTCCTCATAGGAGAGATAGACTTTCGCGTTCGGGAAGACCGCCTTGCCGTCCTTGTCGACGAGGCCGCCGACGTGGTCAGGGTGCAGATGCGTGAGCAGGATGTAGTCGACCGCGGTCGGGCGGATGTTGATGGAGGCGAGCTTGGTGACGAGCGATCCCTTCGGGTCGAAGTTGCCCGCGTCGATGAGGTAGGTCTTGAAGTTGTAGCGCATCACGAAGCAGTTGCAGGACGCCGGGTACTCCGCCTTGAGCTTGTCCTTCTTGAGGGAGGACGTCTTGGTATAGTCGGTGAAGAGCGAAGACTTCATCGTCGTGCTCTTGTCCCGGATGGCGTACACCTTCACGTCGTTGGCGAACGTGAATTCCTTCACGTCCGCGGAATCCGCCGCGAGCGCAGCGGCTCCGGCGCAGAAAAGGGCGGCGACTGCGGTAAACAATTTCATATCGCACCTCGTGGTTCAGGTCATGCGTGATAATGCGGAAAACATTTTTTCCAACAATATACTATAAAAAATCGAAAAATCAAACCTTGAAAAAAAAGAAAAGGCAATTAAATTAAAGAAATTTCCCTTTTCAGGCTTTTTCATGCCGTTTTTCTGAAAATCCAGCAATCCGGAGTTTTTCATGTTTTGGATCATCCTGCTTCTCCTCACCGTCGCATACGCGCCGTGCAGCATCGGGCTGTCATTGCCCGTCAAAAGGAAATACCGTCCCGTCATCGCGCTGGGGCTGTTCTTCCTCGCCGTCGCACTCCAGTTCGTGATGTTCACGGGTATTCTGCCCCGCGCGGCTCTTCTGGTCGCGGCTTGGTGCGCGGGCGTGCTCATCTTCTCCACGCCGTTCTTCTTCCTGCGGGACATGGTCCTGCTCGTCATGCACCTCAAGAAACGCCGCATCCCGAACCAGAAATACAGCATCGCGATCATCCTGATCCTTTCCGGATTCCTGGCGGCGTGGGGGGAATACAGTGCCGTGCGCCCGCCCAAGGTGAAGCCCGTGGCGATCACGGTTCAGAACCTGCCGGACGCGTTCAACGGATTCCGCATCGTGTACATCACCGACACCCACATCAGCAGGACCAGCTCGAAGCTCTACCTGTGGACCATTGTCTGCCGCACGAATGCCGTGCATCCCGACCTGGTCCTGCTCGGCGGCGACCTGGGCGACCTGAAACCCGACGAGATCAAGCCGCACATGCACCAGCTCGGCGACCTGCACGCGGAATACGGCGTCTACTCGTCGCCCGGCAACCATGAGTATTATCGCGGATTCGACGAGTGGATCGCGTTCCTCGACTCAATCGGCATCGAAACGCTGCTCAACCGCCACATCGTGATCGAAAAGGACGGCGCAAAGCTCGTCATCGCCGGTCTGCCGGACCTGATGCGCGGAAACAAATGGTTCGAGGGGCGCGAGGAGCCTGACCTGGACAAGACGCTCGCCGGGGCTCCCGAGGGCGCGCCGGTCGTCCTGCTGTCGCACCAGCCGCGTTTCGCGCGCGACTACGCAAAGTATCCCATCTCGCTTCAGCTCTCCGGTCACACGCACGGCGGCATGATCGCCGGGCTGCCCGCGCTGCTGGTGAAAATCGCAAACAAGGGATTCGTTTCAGGCAAATACCAGGTGGACGACATGACGCTGTACGTAAGCAACGGCGCCGGTCTCTGGAACGGATTCATGTTCCGGCTCGACGTCCCGTCCGAGATCACCGAGATCATTCTTTGCAAGCCTGAATGAGGCTGCCTCAACTTGGAAAGCTATGCCTTTGCGTTAAGAAGAACGTTCAGCACGCCCAGCCCCGCGACCGCAGCGGTCTCCACACGGAGCGTCCAGTCCCCGATCCTGAGCGGGGCGGCTCCGGCGGCGAACATGGCGTCCGTCTCGGCGTCCGTGAATCCGCCTTCCGGTCCGACGAAAAACGCGACGTCGGAGGCGGCGCCGAGTTCGGGGAAGATACCAGTGCGGTTGGAGCCGGTGATCAGCACGCCGCAGTTCCCGCGGGCATGGACAAGCGCCGCCGCGAACGGCATAGGATTTGCGACAGCGGGCAGGAACGGATTGCCGGACTGCTTGCAGGCTTCGAAGAGCAGATCCATCCAGCGCCCCGCGACCGAGTTCTCGCCCGGCTGAACGACGGACCGTTCGCAGAGAACCGGCACAAGAGAATACACGCCCAGCTCGACCGCCTGTTTCAGCAGCGCGTCGAGCTTCTGTTTTTTCGGCGGCGCGAAGTAGAGGTGCAGACGGCGCGCGGGCGGCGGCACGGTGCGCTTCGATTCCAGGCGCAACCGCCGGTCAGCCTCTACGACCGCCGTTCCGAGCGTACCGTGACCGTCCATCACCGCGGCCGTTTCTCCGGGACGCGCCCGGAGGATGCGGAAGAGGTGGGCTTCCTCCCTCGAATCAAGGCTGAAAAGAGAGCCGGGGTTGGTCGAGGCGAGGTCGTCGAAACGGAACGCATGCATCGGGAAACCGGCTCCTTGCGCGTGTAAACAAGGGATTGTCGATCAGAAAACGAACTTGCAGTCGCCCAGGCGGCGTGCGAACTCGTCCAGGACGCGTTTTTCATCCTCGATGCCGCCGCGCGCGACGAACGTGGCGCTGAAGCGGACGAAGTGTCCGGCGTCGTCCCACGGCACGGAGCTGATGAGCTTGTTGCGGATGAGCCACTGGCTGAACGCCTCTCCGTTCTCGAACTGCGTGCCGTCCGCGGTCGCCTTCGGGGCCTTCACGTAGAGGTAGAAGCTGCCGGCGGGGACCTTGGCGTTGAAACCGAGCTTCTTCAGCGTCTCGACCATGCTGGCGAGGCGGCGGTGGTATTTCTCGCAGATCGCCGGGGTGATGGCGGCCTGGTCGTCGAGCGCGGCGATAGCGGCCTTCTGGATCGCGAGGAACTGGCCGCTGTCGGCGTTGTCCTTCACGGTCGCGAACGCTTTCACTGCGAGCGGATTTCCGCAGACCCAGCTGAGACGCCAGCCGGTCATATTGAAGCCCTTGGACATGCTGTGAAGCTCCACGCAGCACTCGAACGCGCCGGGGATGGAGAGGATGCTCAGCGGCTTGCCGGAGAAGTTCAGCGGCGCGTAGGCGGCGTCGCTCACGATGAGGATATGGTTCTGACGGGCGAACTCGACCGCCTTCGTGAAGAATTCAACTGTGGCGGACGCGCCGGTCGGGTTGTTCGGGTAGTTCAGGTAGAGCAGTTTGGCGCGCTTGCGCTGGTCTTCCGTGAGGGACTCCAGGTCGGGCAGGAACCCATTTTCCTCAAGGAGCGGGAGCTTGACGACCTCGCCGCCGAGGTATTCGGTCCAGGTGCCGAGCACGCCGTAGCCGGGGACGGTCAGGACGGCAATGTCGCCGGGGTTGATGAAGCAGGACGGGAGGAGCGTGAGGGCGGACTTGCTGCCGATGGCGTGGACGACCTGGGTGTCGGGATCCAGCTCGACGCCGTACAGCGCCTTCATGTAGCGGGCGGCGGCGGCCTTGAAGTCGGCGCAACCGTTGTCCGCGTATGTGCGGTTCTCCCACTTCGCGGCTTCCTCCGCGAGGCGGGCGACCACGGACGGGAACGCCATGTCGTCGGGCTCGCCCACGCCCATGTCGATCAGTTCGACGCCGGGGTTTTCGGCGGCGGCGGCGCGTTTGGCTCGCTTGATCTTCTCGAACTTATAGATTTTGGTGTCTTTGCCGAAGTTGGAACCGCCGATCCTGGCGGCGAAATTCTGCTGGAGGAAGTTTTCCTGAGACATGGCGTACGGAGTCCTTTCTGGTTTCAAAAAAAGTAAACAATAATATAGCACGCGGAGAGGGAATTGCAAACGGAGAATCGCCGGAACCGTTCACTCGGCGCCTCGTCCGGGACGTTTCCGCCGGAAACGGCGCCGCCCGGAAGAGGAACCGGAGAGCCGCCCGGTCAGCTCTTCGGCGTGATGCGACCCTTGTCGATCATTTCCTGGAACGCGAACGCGAGTGAGGTCTTCGTGACGGGCTTCAGGAGGATGCCGTCGAACACGGACATGTCGAAGTTGTTCTGGTTCTCTACGTCCGCGGTTACAGCCATGATGACGACCTTGTCGCCGTTTTCCATCGTACCCCGGATATTCCGCGCGAGCTCTTCGCCGGACATGCCGGGCATCCACATGTCGGTCAGCACCAGGTCGGGCTTGGTGTCCGGAAGTTTCGACAGCGCGTCCGCGCCGGAGTTCGCCTGAACGATATTGAGGTGGAAACCCTTCAGCATGGCGCCGAGGACCTTCAGGTTGATCGGCACGTCATCGACAATGAGCGCGTTGAATCCGTCCAGGTCGACCTTCGGCGTGGGCTTCTGCGGCGTCGCCGATCCGCTGAACGCGTTCGCGGGGAGCTGCTGCTCCGTGGCGGCGGCGGCGCCATTCTTCTCCGCGGCGCGTTCCTCCTCGGTCGGGATGATGTACGGGATGCTCTCGAAGACGATGGTGAAGACGCTGCCTTTCCCGACGTCGCTGTCCAGGTCGATCCTGCCGCCCATCGCCTTGATGTAGCGGTCGCAGATGGCGAGGCCGAGCCCGGATCCCTTGTAGACGTGCGTGTCGCGGACGGCGTCCTGCTGGACGAACGGCTCGAAAATCTTGTCCTTCTTGTCGGGCGCGATGCCGATACCGGAGTCGCGGATGGCGATGGCGAGGCGGCACTTGCCCTGTTCCAGTATCTTGCAGGAAACCTTGATGCCGACGTAGCCGCGGTCGGTGAACTTGAATGCGTTTCCGAGGAGGTTCACCAGCACCTGGCGCAGGCGCATGCGGTCGATCACCACGTACGGCAGGTCGTCCGGGACAACCAGCGGCTGTGCGAGCTGCTTCTTCTCGGCGAGCGACTTGAACATGCTGACCATGTCGGTGACGATCTTGCGTACGTCGGTCTTTTCGTTCTGGAGCTCGACCTGCTCGGTTTCGAGTTTGCATGTGTCGAGGATGTTGCTGATGAGGTCCAGCAGGGTATGGCCCGCCACGGAGATGGACTTGAGGTACTCGAGCTGGCTTTCGCGCGGCAGCGAGCTGTTCTGCAGGAGCTCGCAGAATCCGATCACAGCATTCAGCGGCGTGCGGAGTTCGTGGCTCATGGATGCGAGGAAGAGGCTCTTTGCCTTGCTGGCGTCCTTCGCCTCGCGGAACGCGGCTTCGAGTTTGCGCTGGTTTTCGTTTTCCGCTGTCACGTCGAACCATGCCAGCAGGATGTTCGTGAGTTCGCCGCCGATCAGGATGGGATAGGCGTTGACCAGGTAGTCCTTGCCGTTGAACGCCAGGGACTTCACGTGCGGCTTGAAATCCTTCAGCACGCCGCGGACGGGGCAGTCTTCCGGCGGGACGGCCGCCTTGCAGAAAACGGTGTGGCAGAGGTTGTCGTGGAGCGCGTCCGGGAATCCGAGCAGGTCCTTCTGCGCCGCGGAGTTGCGCTGGATCAGGTTCAGGTTGCGGTCAAGCAGGATGAGCGGAAGCGGCAGGTTCTCCATGATGAGCTGCTTCTCGTATTCGCCGCGTTCGAGCCTCGAGTGGATGAAGCGGTATTCGAGCATGGCTTCCACGACGTGCGCCGTGCCCTGGAGGAACTGCACGAACTGGTCGGAAAACTCATACTTTCCTTTCTGGAAGACGGCGGCGAGATGTCCCCAGAGCTTGCCGTCGATGAAGACGGGCGACAGGCACATGCTGATTTTTTTCGGGCGTTTGCGCCCCGTCTGCGCGGCGGCGTCCTGCTTCGCCAGCAGGAAGTCCGGGAAATCGTTCAGCACCACCGGGAGATGCTTCTCCAGGCGGCTCACCACATTGTCGTCCTTCTGGTCCGGGATCGGAATCGATTCCTTGTTCCCCTGTATCAACAGACCGTCGGAGACCTCGCTGACGAAAAGCTCCATGCACATGCTCTCGAAATTGTACCGCATGATGCAGCAGAAGTCCGCCTTCATGTGCTCCTTCACGCTGTGGACGATGAACGACAGTACATCGTTGGTCATGTCGACGGCGGTAGCGTCGGAGGAGAGCATTTTCAGAGAGGCGGCGAACAGCTCGTTCAGCTTTTCCTGGTTGGCGAGACCGGCTTTCAGTTCATTCTGCGCCTGCAAAAGCTCCTCGACGTCGTGCGAAATCCAGAACGCCGTGTCGCGCCCGAAGATCTCCTTGTTCTCGAACAGCGCCATTTCCACGGAACGGTGCCGGCTGCCCGTCGCCATCTGGAACTTCTGCGTCTCGCCCGTGGCAAAAACCTCTTCCCAGGCATGGCGGAACGTTTCGTCCGCGTATTCCGGCAGTTCGTTCACGGGGAACCGCACCACGCCGCTGTCCTCGCCGAACTTACCCACATGGATGAAGTGCGCGATGCCGTTGCGGCTGCCGACGACGATGCGACTCGGAATCTGCTTGAACACAGCACGGAGGAGTTTCAGCAGACGGCGCCGGTAGTGGTCCCAGATCGCGACGTAGCAGATCAACGCCAGGACCAGCACGGCGGAGAACGTCACTGCGACCAGGGCGCGGGCGTTCTCCCGGCGGAACATCGACTGTGTGTCCATGCTGATCATCAGGTTTTCCGCATTGGTCCGCCGGCTGATGCCGAACCGCTGGAAGCTGCTGGCGGTGATGATTTTCTTCGCCTCGACCGTCTCCCATTCCCCCGCCGCAGAAACATCGTCCAGCACACAGCGGTCGAGCAGCCCCGCCAGTTTTTCGAACGACGCTTCGGACGGGCACACGACCCCGCCCGCGACCGAAAACGCGAACATGGAATCATGGACGGCGAACACCGGAACGTTGGGATTGAGGCAGAGGCGCTGCAGGAAGAAAGAAAGGGACGCCAGATTCACGGCGTTGAGCCCGTGCCACGAATGGAACAGGATGACGGAATCCGTATCCTTGCCGTTTTGTATGACGCGCCGGATCATTTCGGGCGTGTCCACCTTGTTGTTGTCGATGACCAGCCAGTCCGTTCCGGGATGCGACTTCCCCAGCGCTTCCTTCACGTTGTCAATGAAGCGTTTTCCCGTTTCCGTACGCCCCGCGAGCGGGATGACGCATTTTGTGTCGGGAAAAACCTGGAAAATCAGCTCAAGCGACTTTTCCACCGGGTTGTCCAGGAACACGCCGCCGATGTTTTCGCGTCCGGCGAACTCTGTGTCCAGGGGTTTCCGTTCCGTGAAGAGCAGCAGCGCCGTTTTTTCCGGGATCAGGGCTGCGTTTCTGGAAAGCAGAGGCAGTATCTCCTGCCCGATGCCGATCGCGGCTGCCACTTTCCCGCTTTCGAAAAGCGGCTTCAGGCTTTCAAAACCGCTCTGAAGCTCTTCCGGCGTGGCGTTCAGCATGTCGAATTCCTTCTGCATCACCACAAAGGAACCATCCATGGCAGCCACATGCCTCGAGATAGCGTTCGTCACGTATACATGCTCCGCATAGGAGCTCGTGAACGGGAGCAGCATCAGGATGCAGCGGGACCGGTTGTCCACCGGGAAACTGGACTCCTCTTCCTGCTGCGAGGAAACCGTGCCGGCGGATGCGCCATTGCCGGAAGCGGTCTCTTCGGTGGATCCGGAGGGTTCCGCTGTGTTTTCTTCCTCCGTTTCAATCTCCTCCGTCTCCGTTTCGGCGTCTTCAGCGGAATCCTGCGCGAAGGACGGAGCGGCGGCGAACAGAAGAAGGGGCAGGAAAAGAAGCGTGAGCCGCCCACGCCGAAGCATCGGAGCCGCTTCACGGAAAATACGACCGGTGATATGTAATAAGAAAAATTGCATGGCTGGTGAACATGGAAGAGTTGTCTTATTATCTTGTCAAGTAAGTAATGTACATCTTTTCTTCTGTTTTTTCAACAGGGTTTCGGCTGTTTTTTTCTGTTTTTTTTCGAGTTTGCACGGGAACGGACGCTTGAGATGACGTCCCGGGACACCGTGCCGCCAGTATCGGTCTTGCACCGACCAGTCAATGAGCATGCCGCGCATACTATAAAAGCCCCGGCGCACTGTTGTGTGGGCCGGGGCGGGGTTTTGAGGTTGAAAGAACCGGTTGTTATTCCGGGGTCACGAGATCGTGGCGATGCTCGACAAATGTGCGAAGGATGCGGTTCGAAATCCAGACACGTTAGCGGTTTATCGTGACATCGCGTTCCGGTACGACGGTCAGTTGTTGCAGATGCGTATCCCGTCCGGGCGTACGCTCTGTTATCGCGCTCCCGAAATCGCCATCGTAGAAAAGACCTGGGGACCGACAGAGGTGGTCCAGCACATCGATAACGAAGGAAATGTGAAGGAGCTATACGGCGGTCTTTTGACTGAGAATCTCACGCAGGCGGTAGCCCGTGATCTGCTCGCGAACGCAATCTTCAATGTCGAAGCACACGTTTACCCGGTCGTCCTGCACGTACACGATGAACTGGTCGCCGAGGTCCCCGAAGGCTTCGGTTCCGTCGAGGAGTTGTGCGAGCTGATGTGCCGTCTCCCGCCTTGGGCTGATGGGCTTCCGCGGAAAGCCGAGGGGTGGCGCGGGAAAAGGTACCGCAAGTAGGTTGACCGTATGGATGCCGGGCCAGTTGCAAAGTCGAGGCGCAACTGGCCTGTTTTGATAAAGCAATAACATATTCTGCGTCTGAGGTGAACTACCCTCATCCAAGGATTTTGTGGATTTTTTGTGGATTTACGCTCGAAAATCACAAAAAATCACCATGTTTTCACAGCGTGTCGAAAAACGTAAAACATGGTGATTTGAGCTCAAAATTGGAGCCGGCTCTCGGATTCGAACCGAGGACCGACGGTTTACAAAACCGTAGCTCTACCGCTGAGCTAAGCCGGCATCATATTGTCCCGGGTGAACCCCCCGGTTGTATCGTGGCGGACCGTCCGGACGCCGCCGACAAGATCCACGACCCCACTGATGACGGAATGTCGGACGCCGCAAAATGGACGCCGACAGCCTGAATCTGTATTCCGCCACCTATTAATATGGCATATTTTTTTCAAAAGTCAAACTCTTTCACTTTCTTTTTCGCGTTTTCGTGATATAGTATGATGGTATTTTTGCTCCGGTTTCTTATGGTTCGGAGAGAAAACAAGGAAAGGTTGTTCCGATTTATGTCCAAACGCTGGCTGATGATTGCCGACGCCCACTTGAGCTGCAGCGAGCCGGAAGACGAGTTCTTCCGCATGCTCGACGGCGTGTCGCGCCTGCCCGGGGACATCGGGATTGTCTTTCTCGGGGACATCTTCGATCTCTGGATCGCGCTGCGCGGATACGAGAACGAGGAGCACAGGCGTTTTCTGGACTGGTGCCGCCGCGAGAAAGCGCACCGCCAGATCATATTTCTGGAGGGCAACCATGAGTTTTTTGTGGCGGACACCTATCCTGACGTGTTTTCGTATTCAGGCGAAGACTCGTACGCGGACGGAACCCTGCGATGGCTTCACGGCGACCGCATCAACAGGCGGGACCATTCCTACAAAGTCCTGCGGTTCATTCTCCGCAACGTCCTGACCCGCTGGTTCCTCTGGTGCATCGGTCCCACGTTCGGACCCTCGTTCGCGCATTACGTCCGGGAACGCCTCCGCGCCACGAACCAGGCGCACAAGAAGTTTTTCCCGGAACAGGCGGCGATGAAGTATCTCTCCTCGTGTCCGCCGGATTCCGTTGTATTCGCGGGACATTTCCACGAACGCCTCACGAAGACATCGGACGGGAGGACCATGGAAGTGCTGCCCGCCTACGCCCAGGCGTCCGAACTGATGTACTACGATCCGGCGACGCCGGAACTGACGGTGCTGCCGGCGGACCGCATTTCCGCTTTGTGCGACACGCCTGACAAACAGGAGGCATCCGAACCATGAAACGGCTTATGTATCCCGGGAGTTTCGACCCGGTCACGAACGGGCATCTCGACGTGATCCGCCGCGCGTCGCGCATCGCCGATGAAGTCCTCGTTGCGGTCGCGCGGAATTCGGAGAAATCCCCGCTCTTCACGACGGACGAACGGATCGACCTCATCCGCGCAGTCACGGCGTCCATCCCGAATGTCCGCGCCGTCACGTTCACCGGGCTACTCGCCGACGCGGTTTCCGCGTTCGAGGTCTCGGCTGTCATCCGCGGACTCCGCGCCGTTTCCGATTTCGAGTACGAATTCCAGATGGCGCTCATGAACCGCGAGCTGAATCCTGCCTGCGAGACACTCTTCATGATGCCGAGTCCGGAGTATTCTTTCCTCAGTTCCCGTCTCATCCGCGAAATCGCGTCCTGCGGCGGCTCGATCTCCGCATTCGTCCCTCCTGAAGTCGTCGCCGCCATCCGCGGAAAAATGGAGCGCACCGTCCATGATTAAAATCAACACCTCCCACATTCTCCCCGACACCCCGTATCTGCTCGACGGAACGGAATCCTCCGACATCCTGGAACTCCCGCCGAACTCGGATCCGCCGCTCGCTCCTGTCGGCGACATCACATATCATCTTTCGGCGGTCATGGCGGGCGCCGACCTCATCGTGACCGGAAACGCGTCCGTTCCGCTCGCCACGGTCTGCGCGCGCTGCCTCGACGACATCCATGTCCCGATTTCCGTGAAGGACCTCTGTTTCCACTTCGAGAAAGTCCGCGACCTGGAAGTCGACCTCACGGACGACGTGCGCGAGGAGCTGCTCCTCGCCGTTCCGTCCTGTTTCTACTGTTCTCCGGACTGCAAGGGGATATGCCCGGTGTGCGGCGCGAACCTCAACCACGCGCCATGTTCCTGCGACCGTTCCGCCGCCTTTGAACCGGAGGAGGTCGGACCGTCTCCATGGGACCAGCTCGACGCGCTGGACTTTTCAACAAAACCCGCGAAGGCATCGAAGCCCGCGAAGGCATCAAAGCCCGCGAAGGTCGCAAAGACTCAAAAAGCGCCGAAGAAACCGAAGAAATAATTCCGTCGAAGCAGGGCTGTTTTCCGCTTCTCGTCAAATTTACTCCTCCTGCCTCAAACAGGACGTGAAAAGCGGCGGTCTGGGACACTGCAACCGACTTTCCGGCGCGTTTAATCTTCCGCCGGAATCGTCTTTGCCGTATTTCCCGCTTGCATTTTCCGGAACATGTGATATGTTTTTCCGCGAAACGAAACACATTTCAACGGTTTGTCATGGAAGGAGCTCACCCCATGTCCGCATCGCAGACTCTCGCATCGACCATCGCCGGCTCGTGGTATCCCGGCGATCCCGCCCGCCTCAAAGCCATGATCGATTCATTCCTTGCGCCGTGCCCTGTGCCGGAGAAGCCGTGCAACGTGGTCGTCGTGCCGCACGCCGGGTATCCGTACTCTGGCCCGACCGCCGGTTACGCATATGCCGCGATCGACCGAAAAAAGGTCCGGCGCGTGATCCTGCTGGCGCCGAGCCACCGCTACGGCATCCGCGACCTCGCGGTCCTGCCGATGGCTGACGCGGTCTCCACCCCGCTCGGCACGATCCCGCTGGACACAGCCATGCGCAACGCCCTGCTGGGGAGCGCGATGTTCCGTGCGGACGACGGGGTGCACCGGGTCGAACACAGCACGCAGATCCAGTATCCGTTCCTTCAGCACTGCCTCGGCAACTTCAAACTGCTGCCGGTCATCGTCGGCAATCTGAGCCCGGCCGCCGCCGATGCGCTCGCCAGTGCCCTGAAGCCATTCCTCGCGGACGACGCGCTCCTGGTCGTCAGCTCGGATTTCATCCATTACGGGGCCGATTTCGACTACGAGCCCTTCCCGCAGGATACCGAGGCGAAAACGCGTGCGCTCAACCTCGATGCCGCTGATGCAATCCGGCTCCGCGACACTGCGCGTTTCGAGCGCATCGTGGACGAATCAGGCGCGACCATCTGCGGCCGCGAACCGATCCGCGTCGCGCTCCGGATGCTTCCCCCCGGCTGCACCGGCTCCGTGCTTCACTACGCCACCAGTTCGGACGAGTCCCGCGACTTCTCCCGCTTCGTCTGCTACTGCTCCATCGGTTTCCATGCCGAATTCCCGCCCGCGCCGGAACGGGACGAATCCGAACAGAAGACGGATTCCGGCAACCTTTCCGCCGCAGACAAGTCCTTCCTGCTCAACCTCGCCCGCCGCGCCATCCAGTACGCTTTGAACACGCGGATGATCCCCACCGCGGATGCGCTCGGTGTGAATCAGGACGCGCTCTCCCCCGCGATCCGCAAGAACATGGGAGCATTCGTGACGCTCAATCTCAAGCAGAACCACCGCCTGCGCGGATGCATCGGCGAGATTCAGCCGTTCCGCCCGCTCTGGAAAGCCGTCCTCGGGCGCGCCGTCGACGCCGCTTTCCGCGATCCGAGGTTCCTCCCGCTCACCGCGCAGGAATTCGCCGACGTCGAGATCGAAATCTCCGCCCTCACCCCCGCCGTCCCCGTCGCATCCTGGCGCGACATCGTGATCGGACGCCACGGCATGACCCTGACCAGAAACGGGCGGTCCGCTGTCTTCCTGCCGCAAGTCGCGCCGGAACAGGGCTGGGGCATCGAAGAGACGCTGACCCATCTTGCGATAAAGGCGGGGCTCCCGCCGGATGCCTGGCGCGAGGGAGCGTCGTTCACGGTGTTCGAAGCGATCGTCTTCCACGAATAGTCTTTTGGCGGATCTGAAAAAGAATCGTCACGACATCCGGGTTAGCATTTCGAGGCGTGGAAAAGATAAAAAAATATCGATTCCGCTTACAAGGAAAAGCCATCTGAAAAAGTTGAGGCTAATTATTTTTCTGACAAAGATATTTAGTTCTCAATCTTCCATCCTTATTTTTCCAAAAAAGCGAAACTTTTTGCAAGATTCATTTGAAAAAACGGTTCCGGCGGTGTATATTTTTAGATGTAAAAATGATTTTGGAGATCACGGCTTCATGAAACATCTTCTGACAATCCTGGTTATGATCCTGCTGGCGGCGGGCTTCTCATTCGAGTGCGCCGCGATGGATGCGTATGACGCGTCCTCGGCGGGCGAATACGTCGTGTCCGAAGACGCCGTCGAGGCGGAGTCCGCCGCATCGGACGAATCCGCCGCTCCGCTTTTCTACTTCACCCGTTCCATCAAGTCCGCCGCATCGGAATATCTGCACCGTGAGACCGGCATCAATACCGTTCACGGGCAGCCTCTTCCCGGTGTCCTGATCACTCTCCTCCTCGGCGCGGCATTCGGTCTCGCCCGGAAATTCCGGAACGGCCGCCGCACGCCGCACGCAGAACAACCGGCGGAGAACGCGTTCATCCTGACCGCGCGTTTTCTCCGTATGCAGATTTCGTATTTGTATCCGCCTGAAACGATTCACACAATCTCCCCTGGACCGGATTTATTCTGTCAGAGGGAATGAGGCGGGTTGCCCGGCGCATCGGACATGATTCGCCGGAGACCAGTGGTCGCGGTCCACGGGGCGCCGCGAGCCGGATTAATCCGTTTTTTCCATGCTAAAGCCCTGTAACCGGCTTCCGAAAACTCCCAACAGAACCTAAAACCAGAAACCGGAAGCCCCGGCGAAAAACGCCGGAACAATCGTAATGAAAGGCAATTTTCCATGAAACTTCACAACCTTCTTCTCACCGCCGCCATCTTCCTCACCGCCGGCATCGCCTCCGCCAAGACCTACGAGGAACTCTCCTGGCCGAACACGAGCGACAGCATCAACGTTGTCATGCTGGTGCAGAACAGCTCCTGGAGCAATTTCTCCGTCGGCGCCTACAACGCAACGGGCACCCTTCTGGACTCCGTTGCCTTGTCGAATCCGGTCAACCTCACCCAGGAACAGGTCACGGCCCTTCTTGACGAGACCGACCTGGATGACACGATGAAAGCGAACATCCAGAAATTCAATGCGTCGCATCTCGCCTACCAGTTCGCCGTCTCCCTGGACGATTTCTCGGGCATTACCTCGGAAGAGACTGTCGCCAGCTTCGGTCTGATCGGAAGCAACGGCGGCAATGACCACCTCGCGTATTCCTACACCGGAACGGGCGTCCAGGGCAATGAAGAGCATTTCACCTCGCTCGGCGACGACAATGTCCTGTTCTTCGGCAAGGAAAAATGGATCGGCAAATTCAACAACGGCGACATCTTCCTGGTCGGTCTGAGCGATGGCACCGTGGGCCCCGGCGGCGGCGCGGTCTTCGGTTCTCCGCTTCCGGCCCCGGTCGTGACGCTTCTCATCGCCCTCGGCTTCGGCGCCGCGCTGGTGATGTACCGCAACCGCAAGGCGAAAGCCTGAGTTTTCCGAATCCGGGTCGGGGAAAACTATTTACGGTCTGCCCGACCCGAATATGCAAATGATATGAATGCCGTTTTTCGTAAAAGACGAATCGGCACTCATGCAGACGGTCCGTCCTTTCCCCGGACGGGCTGCCTGCTGTTTTTTAGTCCGGCGCGTTCTTCCGCCGGAAAAGACAGGGGAAACCGAAGACAGACGATGTATCCGCCCGCATCATCGCGGATATCCGAATAGAAACGATCGAACTGCATAGAAGGATAGATGACAATGAACCGGAAAACAATCGCGGTCATCGTGCTGGGGCTTGTGCTTGCCGCAAGCCTGCTGGCGTGCGGATATTTCGGGGTAAAGACGGTCCGCCGCACAAAGCTCCGCCGCGCGGCAATGGAGGCTTACGGGAAGAAAGAGTACGCGCTCGCGGAACGTCTTCTGCGGCAGTATGTCGCCGGAGACCCGAACGCGGAAGCGGAGTTTGTGGCACTGGCAAACATTTACCATGAGTTCGGGAACGCCGGGATGGAGGCGCAGATGTGGCAGACGGCAAGCTCCCTGAACCCTCTGAACGTGGAATACCATGAAAAGATGCTGACCAGCGCGGTCCAGTCCGCGAGCTATCCACTTCTGCACGGGATTCTGGCGCGGAAGGCGAAAGTGGATGAAGCGTTCACCGACCAGGAACTGTATCTGTATGTGATTTCCTCTTATCGGACCGGCTATTCGAAGGACGGATCCGACGCCTACCAGAAGGCCGTGGAAGCCGATCCGGAAGCATTTCACAAGAACGAACTGGGACGGATGGCGGAGTTCATGGCAACTTATTCCAAGCTGTCCGAGGGGGAACGCGAAGACTATCTGAGCAGTGCCGTGCGGTCGGAGGATCCCGTGGTCCGGTTCGAGGCATTGTACATCGCCATCCGGCGCACGGCGCAGCGCGGCGACGAAGGAGCGGATGCGGATTATGAAAGACTGCTGAAACAGGCAGTGGAAACGAACTACTATGCGGGAACGCCGCTTCTGGCGGATTATTACTTTTCAAAATGCCAGTTCAACGATTTGATCGGCATCATGGAACCGTATCTGAACAAGATAGACGACATTAACCTGTATCTGCTTTATGCGGAAAGCTGTTTCTTTGAAAGCAAACTGGACGAACTGAAGGAACTGGTCCGGAAACTGCGCAGGAAAACCGGCTCCCTGCCGCTTCTGGCGGATTATTGCGAAATCCTGATCGCGTTTCTTGAAGACGACGACGGAAAACTGGCCGCGATCGTTCGCAAGTCCGGCAAAATGGTCAACACCCCGCTTTCCCGTTTCATCCGCCTCCGGGTGGCTGTCTCGAATGACTCCTATAATGAGATTCGTGCCATAGCGCAATCCATTTTCTCCGCTGCTCCGTTCCATGACCTGCACAACCGCGCCCTCCTCGTCTGTCTGGACTATGTCACCAACGAGATGAAAAAACCGGAGACACGGGACGACCCCTCGCAAATGGCGGACCTGGCGAAAATCCTCTCTGGTTATCTGCACGGCAACCAG
The DNA here is from genome assembly GCA_902802585.1 of uncultured bacterium. Classification (GTDB taxonomy): domain Bacteria; phylum Verrucomicrobiota; class Lentisphaeria; order Victivallales; family UBA1829; genus UBA1732. The sequence continues at coordinate 6,865 of CADCMR010000005.1, read as the reverse complement.
ATGCTCACGGAAATCATCCTGATGGACCAGTATAAGAAAGGCCTGGTGAAGGAAACCGACCTGCTGGCGGCTCTGGAACAATTCCCCCGCGACGCGCTCCTGCAGCGGATCACGGCGGAATATCTGATCCTCAACGGAAAAGCGGAACAGGGACTCTCCATCATTGAGGACATCCTGGCGGCCGCGGAGGAAAAACATCTGGATCCGGACCGCGGAATCCGCTTCCTGTACATGCTGGCGCTGGACCAGCTCAACCGGCGCGACGCCGCTGCGGAAATGTTCCGGAAACTGCTGGAACAGTCCGAGTTCGACATGGAGCTGCTTGCCCAGTATTTCCAGTATTGTTTGAAGGAGGGGCGCACAGATGACCTGGCGTCCATGGCGGACAAGCTGGATTCCGTAAAGGACGGAAAACTGGAGCATTACGGGAAGTTTTTCCGGGCGGCGTCATTGCTTCTGTCCGAAGACAAGGACAAGGAAAATGAGGCACTGGACCTGCTGGCCGCGGCTCCGGCGGATGATCCCGAATTCACATTCTATGCCGCAAACCGTCTGAGCGACCATGACAGATTTGAGGCGGCCGAGGCGAAATACAAGGCGATCCTGAAAACATACTCTGCCCCGGTCCTGGTCTATGTGAACCTTTCGGAGCTTTACCATGACAGGGGAGACGCCTCCAGCGCGATGGAGGCCGCACAGGCGGCGTTCGACATGGACAGGAAATCCCTGCTTCCGGTGTTTATCTTCGCGAAACGTCTGTCCGAGGCAAAACGCTATGAGGACGCCGTGACCGCCCTCAATTTCCCACGTCACGCCGTGAACTACCCCGAAGACGCCGTTGCGCTGTGGACTGACTGCATGCATCACGTCATCGAAAACAGCATCGCCGGCCGGAAGTACCTTCAGGCGGAGGAACAGCTCAAGCACCTGCTCATCATTTCACCAGACGATGAATTCGCCAGGGAGAACCTGGAGAAGGTCCGGGAAATCCTCAAGGCGCAGCAGGAAGAATTGCAGGGCAGGAGTGCGGCGGCAGCCGCTCCCGCCGCATAAGTTCAAACTAATCTGTTTTCGCCTGGGAAAATCGACATGATCGTGGAGGGCTTGTTCTCTCCGGCTTGCTTTTTTCGTTTTTTCGTGTATAGTAATTGTTTCATTTGTTTGATTGTTCCACGCAAATGCAATACTCCCTCCCAGTACCGGAAAAAGGAGTTCTTGAGAGAATGAAAATCTTCACCATCAGTTTTCTGCTCGCTCTTGTCGCCCTGTGCGCCGTCCTGTTCTTCCTGCCCGGCAGGATCCGCACAGCGGTGCATACAGCAACCGAAGAGGGATACAGCGTAGCCGCGACCACATACCCGATCTGGGTGCTGACGCGCGAGGTCCTGGACGGGACCGGAATCGAAGCGCAGCTGCTGACCCCGCCGGACGCCGGATGCCCCCACGACTACGTCCTCACCGCGAACGACCTCATGAAGGTCTCCGCCGCACGCAAGCCGCTTCTGCTGTTCAAGAACGGCGCGGGTCTGGACGACCATATCTGCAAGGCGGCATTGAGCGCGGGCAACGGCATCGTGGTGATCGACACCGGCGCCGGGATCGAAGTGATCGGTGACGACGATGACGACGACCATGACCACGACGCCGAAGATGACCACGATGACCACGACGAACACGAGGTGGAAGGTCATCATCACCATCATGGCGGCGAGAACGGACATTTCTTCGCCAGTCCGTACGAGGCGCGGAGGATCGTCTCGACGATCACCGCCGAACTTGAGAAGAGCGATCCGCTCCATGCCGGCAAGTTCCGCGAGAATGCCGCCAAGCTTGACAAGCGCCTCCAGATGCTCGGCGATTCCTTCAAGGCGCAGCTCGCGCCGTATTCGGACAAACACGTTGCCGCCCAGCATAACGTCTTCGACTATCTCCTGCGCGACTGCGGATTCGAGACCCCGCTCGCAATCTTCGCCGACCCCGAAACGCCCCCGTCGCCCGCCGAGATCGCGGCGATGACGAAGGAATTCAAGGAGCACGGCGTAAAGGTCATCTTTACCGAGCCGCAGTACCCGGACGAACTCGCCAAACTCATTGGCAGGGAGACCGGCGCCGCCGTCGTGAAGATCGACCCCGTTGCGTCCGGTCCCGCGAATCCGCCCGCCGGATACTATTTCGACGTGATGGACCGCAACCTCGAAATCATGAAGGAAGCGCTGTCGGAATGACTTCTCCCTCGGAAACAGCAGCTGCATCCGCCGACGCGGTCCGGTTCGAACACGTCGGACTGACCCTCGGCGAAAACCGCATCCTGGACGACGTCTGCGCACATGTCCCGCGCGGCAAGTTCACGGCGATCGTCGGTCCGAACGGCGCGGGCAAAACCACGCTCACACTCGCAATCCTCGGACAAATCAAACATACCGGCAAAGTGCTGTTTCCCGGGCTGGACGAAGCCGGACGGAAGCCGCGGTTCGGATTTGTGCCGCAACGCCTGGTGTTCGACCGCGACATCCCGATGACGGTCATGGACTATCTGCTCTCCGGGCTTCAGCGCATGCCGCTTTTTCTGGGGCACTCCAAATGCCACGTCGAACGCATCATGCGTTACTTGGATGAGGTGGAATGCACCGCCCTCGCCAACCATGCGTTCGGCGCGCTCTCCGGCGGCGAGATCCAGCGTGTCCTGCTTGCACAGGCGCTGCTTCAGGAGCCGGACATCCTGATCCTGGACGAGCCGACCTCCGGGGTCGATTTCAAGGGCGGACTGATTTGCTGCGAACTCCTGCGGCGCGTCCGCGAAAAACGCGGATTCACGCAAATCATGGTCAGCCACGACCTGGCGACCGTGACCGCGCACGCAGACCATGTGATCTGCCTGAACCATAAAGTCTTCGGCGAAGGCGAGCCGCGCGTGGCGCTGACCCATCAGGTGCTGTCCGAGACATTCGGGCTGCACCTCGGCCTGCCCGACCTGCACGGCATCCCGCAGGACGTGCGCGAATGCCCCGAGGACTGCCCGCTGCGCAAGGAGCATCTGCACCTGCACGACCACTGCCATATCGACGGCGCGCACGGGTGTTCCTGCGGCCATGACCATAACCATGACCATAACCACGACCAAGGAACGGAGACCGCCCATGCTGAATGAACTTGTCCTGCGGCTGTCCGACCTCGCCGCCCTGCTCTTCCCGTTCGACTGCATGGAACCGGAATTCATGCGCCGCGCCATGCTCGGGTTGCTTCTGATCGCCCCGCTCGCCGCGCTCTCCGGCGTGCAGGTCGTGAACTCCCGCATGTCGTTCTTCTCCGACGCCATCGGACATTCGGCGTTCGCCGGCGTGGCGCTCGGTCTGATCTGCTCGCTCCCGGTCGAATTCACGATGCCGGGCCTGGCACTCGTGATCGGGTTGCTCATCATGTACCTGCGGCGCGGAAGCCGTCTTTCCACGGACACTGTGATCGGCATCATTTTCTCCGCTGTGGTGGCGTTCGGGCTCGCGATCGTGAGCCGGAACCGCGAGGCGTCGCGCGGCGTGAACATGTTCCTGTACGGCGACATCCTCACGGTCGGCGACAACGAGATCGCGCTGCTTGCAGTGCTGCTCGTCGCGTTTCTGGCGTTCCAGTTCTTCGCGTGGAACCGCATGCTCCACATCTCCGTGAACGAACAGATCGCCGGGGTGCACCGGATCAATGTGTCCGTGTACCAGTACCTTTTTGCAGCGCTGCTGTCTCTGGTGGTAATCCTGTGCGTACGCGCCGTGGGCGTCCTGCTGGTGACGGCTGTCCTGATTGTCCCGGCGGCGACCGCGCGGAATTTCGCGCGCAACTCGCGCCAGCTGTTCTTCCTGTCGCTGATATTCAGCTATGTCAGCTGCGCGGGCGGTCTGCTGATTTCTGCGCAGCCGTGGGCGAACGTCCCCGCGGGCGCTGCGATCGTGCTGCTGGCGTGCGCGATGTTCGCTGTATCGTTCGCCGCCGCGCGCTTACGGTGATGCCCCTGCCAAAAGTATTTTGAGGTCACCGCGATGCAAAGGAATTTCACAGCCATCCCATAAATTTTTCTCAGGACTTGAAAAAAAGCGGATTCATGCCATCTTAATGGAAGCTTGCCGGCAACCACAGGAGAGAGCATGAACCCGCAGAAGAATAATATGTCCGTTCTGGCGCAAATTTCAAGCTGGATTCCGGACAGAATCGCAGATAATCTCGCAAAAAAATACGGCATTCAGACTCGATCCTTTGGTCCCTTCAGTCACGCTACAGCCATGATGTACGCTCACCTGGCGCATTCTCTGAGCTTGAACGATCTTTGCGATGACCTCCATAATCACGCCGGAACCCTTGAGCAAATACGAGGCTGCACCCCGCCAAGCCGCAATGGTCTTTCCTATGCGAACAGGACGAGGAATGCAAATATGGCTCAGGAGCTCTTTTGGGCAACTTATGAATCCCTGGAAAAGCGTTTTCCGGAGTTTCTGACAACAAGCCGAAATTACCCCGGACTGCCCTATCGCTTTAAGAACAGAACCGTCCGTGCTGTGGATTCCACGACGATCAGCCTTACCGCAGGTCAGACGCAGTCGGGCAGCATTCTCCGGTACGCTCGGATACCGGATCGGTGAAACGAAGATGCCTTCTTCCCGAAGTCTTTTCGCCGCGGCAAGTGCGCGGGCGCTGTTCCCGACGACGATAGGGACGATTGCGGACTCAGTTCGAGTTTTGATACCGAGTCTGTGTAGCTGTTCCAGAAAAAAAGCGATCTTATGCCGGAATCTCCGTTTGCAGCCTGTCAAAAAAAAGGAAACCGGCTTGCTTTTGACGATTGTCCGGTGTATATTAACAAATGCTCCTCGGGGTGCTTGTTCCGCGTGTTCGATACGCGGGCAGGCTGAGATCATACCCGTATACCTGATCCGGATAATGCCGGCGTAGGAAATCACGACAGCGAACTCCTTTCCGATGGAGAATCACCCGCGGTTTTCTGCGAACAACCAACCAAACGAAAGGACAGACACATGTCGGACACTTTCTCCTCCCAGGTCATCGAAACGACCATCTCCCGCGCCATCGTCGAAAACTTCTCGGCGAAACTCCTCGACAACCTCACCGTCGACGTCGCGATTGTCGGCGGCGGCCCCTCCGCACTTGTCGCGGCCCGCTATCTTGCGAAAAAAGGTGTCCGCGTGGCCATCTTCGAACGCAAGCTCGCGCCCGGCGGCGGCACGTGGGGCGGCGGCATGCTTTTCAATGAAGTCGTGGTCCAGGACGCATCGCTTGAGATTCTCGACGAATTCGGCATCCACCATAAGCCCATCCCCGGTGCGCCCAGCTACAATACCCTCGACTCCGTGGAAATGGCCAGTGGTCTCATCTTTGGTGCGGTCAGCGCGGGAGCGAAGATATTCAACGCTGTCAGCGTCGAGGATATCGTATTCCGCGGCGAACAGGTCGGCGGCCTCGTCATCAACTGGACGCCCGTTGAACGTCTCGGTATGCATGTGGATCCTTTGACCGTGATTTCGCAGTGCGTGCTGGACGGCACAGGCCATCCGAGCGAGATCATGCACCTTGCCGTTGAAAAAGCGCAACTGAAACTCGCCACCTCCACGGGCGGTATCCTTGGCGAAAAGCCCATGTGGGTCGACAGCGGCGAAGCTTCCACAGTCGAGAACACCCGCGAATACTACCCCGGCCTCTTCGCCTGCGGAATGAGCGCGAACAACGTCATGGGCGGCTACCGCATGGGCCCGATCTTCGGCGGCATGATGCTCTCCGGACGCAAAGCCGCGAACCTCATTCTGAAGAAACTCGGAAAGTAAGCCCATGCCGCGCCGCGTCTACACCACGCTGGACGAACGTATCGAGGCGTTCCGGCTGACCGACATCTACCCCGTCGTCACGTCCGAATTCTGTGCCGGACGCAGTCCCGTTGATGTCGCCGCATCGCTTCTGAAGGGCGGCGTACGTCTCCTGCAAATACGCGAAAAGACCATGCCAGACCGCCCGTTTCTGGAACTGTTGCGGCGGGTCCGCGAACTGACGTGGGAATACGGTGCGCTGCTAATCGTGGACGACCGTGTGGACGCGGCGCTGATCGCACAGGCGGATGGTGTACATCTGGGGCAGGACGACCTCCCGCTGCCGGATGCGCGCCGCATCGCGCCCGAACTGCTCATCGGGGTCTCCACGCACAATGCCGATGAGATCAGGCAGGCACAGGACGAAGGTTGTTCCTACCTCAATATCGGCCCCATCTACCCGACGAAGACCAAACAGCTCGCATGCACGTTCCTCGGGCTGGAACAACTTCGCGTGCTTGTCCCGCTTGTGCGCGTGCCGTTCTCTGTGATGGGCGGCATCAAATATGAGCATCTCGCGGAACTCAAATCCGCAGGAGCAGTGCGCATTGCCGCTGTGACCGCTTTCACACAGGCTCCCGATCCCGGTACGGAAGCGGTTAAATGGTGCGCCAGATTAGCCTGCTTCTCAAAGGTGTAGGAAAAAACTGGTGGAGCGAATCATCTTAGTCTAGGAATTAAAAGAGCGGGAAAAATGCACAGCCATCCCATATTTTTTCTCAGGACTTGAAAAAAATGCGGGTTCATGCCATCTTAATGGAAGCTTCCCGGCAACCACAGGAGAGAGCATGAACCCGCAGAAGAATAATATGTCCGTTCTGGCGCAAATTTCAAGCTGGATTCCGGACAGAACCCCGGATAATCTCGCGAAAAAGTACAAAATACAGACTCGGTCCTTCAGTCCGTTCAGTCACGTGCTCGCCATGGTGTATGCTCATCTGGCGCATTCGCTGAGTTTGAACGACCTTTGCGACGACCTTCGCAACCACGCTGGAACGCTTTCC
>CADCMR010000004.1 GCA_902802585.1 uncultured bacterium | reverse complement strand
CCGGGAAAAGTCAAGTCCAGCCCTAAATATATTAATACTTTCCGCCACACCAGGACACCGCCGGACATCTCTGCCCGGCGGCCAAGTATCACGCCTCAATGCGGAACTCCTGCAACTGGTCGTCCCAGTTGTTGGAGATCGTGTTCCTGACGCGGCTGATGCACAGGTTCTCCGGTATCGTACCGTTGATAACCCGCTCAATCAGCGGCGGTGCGAGATGTGCCAGACGAAGGATGCGGCTGACGTAGCTCTGATCAAGCTGGAGAATCTCGGTCAGTTCCCGGATGTCCCGGACCTTCCCCTCGTCGATGTCGCGCTGCCATTTGCGGCCGCGGGCAACCGCCATCAGAAATGCAGTCCGGCTCTTGTCCGTGACCTCGCCGTCCGGCAGAATGAGGAACTTGCCTTTCCGTTTTTCCTGCATGTCGAAGGGAACGCTCACGAGCACGTTCCCGTTGGGGAGCATCTCGGTCTTCGCCGATTCCTCCTTCATTTCGTGGTCGATATAGTCCTTGAAGGCGCTGATGCCGTCCGCCTTGATCTCCAGCTCAAACCTGTCGACGTAAAGCGTAACCTTAGCGACCAGGAACTCGGCGATATTGCGGCGTTCGACCAGCGTGGCTTCGTCCCAGAAGTCCTGCCCGATGGCGTCCGCAATCTGCGGGACAGTGGCCTCGCAGAAGTCCTCCAGCCGCGCAAGCATCATCGGCGTCCTGTGGGGACAGCTTTCATCGTTTCCGGTTGTTCCGATTTCAGGGGTAACATTTTCCGGTTGTTTATTTCCGATTTGAGGTAAAACCGGAAAGCGGAAAAACGAAAATGGGCAAATCTATATACCCGGTTTTGATTGATGACACATCCCGTCAGACACTATCTGCCCGGATGAGTCCAGCTAGGACTTCATTACCCTACCGCTCCCATTAAAGGAGCGGTGGGCGGTTCATCAAAAGAACCGGGAAACTCGAACTTGGTGTGGGGTACGCGGCAAAACATTTCTGTTTTTTGAAGAGGATATTGCGATTTCGTTGTCATTTCCCGGTTCTTGGGCAAATGTAGAATTGATATGAAAGATGTTGGAACATAAACTTGGAATCAGCGGAAGAAAATGATGGCATATGTCGATGCGGTGACAGTCAAGGTGAACTTATCAAAAGACATCTTTTTTGAACTCAGATTATACGCATCATAGTTACGATGTGATCTTCTCTAAGTTTTACTGTCATATAATAATCGAATTAAGTAAGAGATTTGATATTCTTTTTGTCTATCAGAAAAGAAAAATATTCATCCTTCTATTTTGATAACTCCTATTATGTTATAATAAAGCTACATGTATTTGCTGAAACTCCAAGTCTTCAAGAAGGATATAACTCTGTCCTGGAGACTTGTTCTCCTGCCTATAAAAGTTATCTTGATACAATGCAATATCACTTCATTCCCCAAATGATAATAAAGTCCTTTTTGACTCGATACAAAGATGTGATTCAATTCGCAAACCACTTCATTCCAGGGACAAAGGAAAGATTTGGAAACAATAACTGAAAATTATTTGTTATATCTTCGTTGCTGAGATCAGAAATAGGAATCTTGGAATAAAAGAAAGTCTTACCTGGAACATTGTCCTTCTGATCAATCTTTGCCAAATAACTGACTTGACGTAAGGCTTCATACAAGTCATAGGAAGAAAACATGTTACGTTCTATCATAATACCGTTTCTATGTCCATTATTACATTCATTGATGCTGCCATAATCTCCACAGATGTTTCTAAGGACTGTTCTGGCATATTCAAAATGATAAAAAGTATTATTCGTTACGTTCCCATTCAAGAAAAGTACCATGTGATGATGAATCTTACCCTCTGAACTGAGTTCTCTGACTACGAGGTAAAGAGGATCATTCTTTGCAATCTTTTCTTTCTCAATGAAACGATGATTAAACATCATTATAAGTCCTTGATCCAAATCTTGAGGAAGGTGTATATCTATTCTCATAACAAAGACCTTACAATGTTTGATAAGAGACTGTATTAAAAGGTTGTAATAGATGTTCTGTATCTTATTGAACATTTTATAGATTTCAAGATAGACAGAGTTGTTTGAATAAGTGTAGGAATTCATCGTGGTTCTTTCTGTTGTGTTGTGTTGTGAATGTGTTGTATGTGAATGTGTTGTGTGTTAAGATGGATGTGGCTTGTAGGGAGGGATATATAAGACAAAGAGAGCATATAAGTAGCATATATTATCCGAGTTGTATAGCCCATGAACAAACCCGTAATACATTGATGTTTTTCATGTATTACACCGGAAATATTGTTCATAGGATATATCGCGACATAATTTTCATTACGAATTCAAATCCAACATTCTATGTATTCTATTATCCACGATAACCAAGGAGGTAGCATGACAAATGAAATCATTCAACTTGAAAAAATCAGCAACTTAATAGAAAGTTATTTGAACAGCTTCGGACTAGCAAGAATTGGGCTTTATGTTTTTCCTTGTTTAGAGAATCACTATAATTTTACTCGTTACCTGAACGCTTTTATGTCCGCATTGAAACGTGCCAATAGCCGTCCTGCCTATTCATGATCTTTTGATTCCACTCGCGGATGCTATAACCTAATAGTGATTGTCAGCGGGTACTTCAGAAATGACATGAATGATGTTACGGAAAGAGCCCAACGCATATGGACTCTGTATTCTCCGTTCCCTATCCAGTTTATAGCTGAAATGCCTTTATGTATGGAAACACTTGCCAATGATAAATTGAATCTTTTTGATACCATGAACAGAATGCCTTTTGTCCCTTCGACACAGCAAAGACTTTTACCATCGCATCAACGTGCTTTTGCCTGTTCCAAGTTGTAATAACCAGGCAAAAACGCGTAAAAAATGCCAAAAAAGCGGCTTTTTTCCCTTTTTTTGAGCCTTTTTACTTAAAAAACAGCCCTTTTATGCTGAAAAAGTGTTTATCAAGATTTCTCGCATATATATTCCTCCCGTGATCAAGTTGATTTGATATTTTACCCTAACCAAAACTATGGAGGAATTTATGGAAATCCCCGTAAACAAAAACTCGTTGGCCGGAGCCCTGTCGGCTCTGGGAAAACTGGTCTCTCGGACGTCCTTGATTAAGGCGTATCAGGGGATCGAAATCGAAGGCAAAGCGAACATGCTTTACTTCAGAACCCGAAACGTGATCGAGCAGATCGAATTCCGACTGTTTGCCGACTTGGAAGATGATTTCCCGGCAACCATCGTGGAGTTCGAGCAGTTCCGTCAGATGGTTCGCAACTGCAAGAACAAGACGATGAAGATGGAGATTGACTGCGGTGAGGTCTTTATCGACGATGTGAAGCTCGCACCCGTTAAAGGTAGCTTCCCGCCGAAGGAACAGATCCCGGATCAGGACATCTGTGTCACGGAATTGCCAGCTGATACGTTATCCGCGCTGTCTCTCCTTGCGCCGATCACGGACAAGGGCACGGACATCCGCAAGGCTCTTGGTGGAATCAATATCAGCGGATACGGCTTCACCGCAACAAACGGCAAAGAGCTTTCGAACATCCCGCTCAAGCTCGAAACGAGCGGGAGTGTTACGATCCCGTTCCCTCTCGCTCTGCTTGCGACGAAAGCCTTTGGCGATTCCGGTCGTCTCTCGACCTGGCAGAAAGACGAGGACACGTACTTCGAGCTTACACTTGGTGCGTGGACTTGGCGCGCCAAAGCAATTCGGGAAAACTATCCGAACTGGATGCGCGTCGTACCCGAACGAACGGCTGCCACGCATTACGTGAGCTTCCAGGACGACCGCGCCGAACGGCTTCAGCGTTACCTGAAGAGCATCCCGGACGACAAGGAACACAACAATGCTGTCAAGTTGAGCCGTCTCCCCGAAGTCCCGGATAATCTCCATCTCGAAAGCTCGAACGGAATGCTGTTCAGCACCCTCGCTGAATTCGATCCGAACTGGAATGAACTGAGCTTCTGTGTCCGGAAAGAATTCCTTCTGCGTCTGCTGGATGCAGGTCATCGGAAGATCGAACTCAACGACGCCTATGGGCCGATTGTCGGAACTGGTGGCTCCGGTCAGTACATCGCCATGCCCATCATCACCAAAAAGGCGCAAGCTCAAAATGAGCAGGAATCGGAACAGGCTGTTTCCAATCAAATGGTCGAAGAAACTCCCGTTCAACCTGAGCAGAATGAACCTCAGCACGTTCCCGAAACCACGGAATCCGTTACCAAGCAGATTCCGCCTCATTCTCAGGAAAACCCCACCTCAAAAACCACAAATACCCGAAAGGAAAACACCCCGATGAACGAAAACACCATCACCCGCATCGTGTCTGCTCCCGTGCAGACGTCCGCCCAGAACCAGGAACCCGAAAAAGAGCTGAACCCGCTCGACGAACTGCTCGCCAACATCGAAGACATGAAGGCCAAAATCAAAGTCATGTTCGACGACTCCGCTGCCATGGCCCGTAAGGTCCGCGAGGTCGCTCTTGCTCAGCGCCAGAAAGAACGCGAGTACCAACAGACCCGGCGTACCATCGAACGCATCCGCACTGCCAGCGGATTCTGATTCCTCCCTCGTCTTTCCCTCAACAAAGAGAAATGGATCATTATTATCCGTTGGGATTATTGTGGCCGGAATTGTGGTCATTATATGAAACATGTACAAATCAGCAAATAAGGAGGTAATTATGCCAAAAAAAGCTGAAATAATTTATTCTATTCAGAATGACCGCCCTTCCATCACAATCCATCTCGCTGAAGAAGGAAATGCGACGCATGATCTCCATGGTATGCTTTCTCAGATTCAGGAAGCTATCACGGAGTTTCAGGCGAGACCGCAAACGAGACAACTTTCAAGTTCGGAAGTCGAAGTTCAGGATATTTCCCGCGCCTCACCCCCTGCACGAGAAGAACCATCGCCAGACAGCAGATGGAATACTTCACAACAGAATAATGCTCTATCCCACCCCCCCAAAAAAGATACCTCTTCGCCAGGAACCATTTCCAAAAAACAAGCTGGCCTGATCCATGTTAATCTAAAAGCCCGTGAAATATCAGAAAAGGACTTTTGTGCTAAACATGGTGTTGATTGTGTTGAAAACCTTTCTGGCAAGATGGCATGGATAATTATCAAAAAGGAACAATACTGACAGCTCTCAAAATCTTACATAAAGGAATCGACTATGACACTTGAAGTTTTAATCTCGCCACCGAGCTGTGACACGATCAGATTCAAGGTGGACCTCGGAACGCTCTTCATGTTGCTTGCCATTCTTCTGGATGCCAGGGAAAATCAAGAGAGTATCCCGTTGCATCTGAAGCTGGAAAGCGAAAGGGCCAAAAAAGACCCCGACCCCATTGACGCGCGGCTGAGGCAGACGATCTCCGAGAAGCAAGCTCAGACATTCAAGAAAATTCTGGAAAAAGAACAAATTCCGGAATCTGAGGTCTGCACAAAATATGAAGTTGGCTGCATCGAAGAGCTCACTGCCGGTAATGCACTGGGAGTCATTGCAGAAATCATCCAAACCGTTGACCAGAAACAAAAACCGTAACACGAAACAAAAAAACATATCAGCATCCTCGGCGGCGCAAGCTGCCGGGGATGCGCCTTTTTTACCTTCAACCGAAAGGACAAACCACCATGCTCAAACTCAACGCATCCTATTCCAAAAAGGTCCCGGCTGACTCCCAATACAGCAGCCAGTCTTTCCACGCCTCGGTCGAGGTGGAACTCCCTGACGGTCTCACGCAGGATCAGCTCAACGCGAAGATCCATGAGACCTTCGATCTCGTCCGCGCGTCTGTCGAAGCGGAACTCCATGGAAGCGCGCCTCAGCAGATGGTGCAGAACAATCCGGCATCTCAGCCGGGGCTGTACGACACCACGCCTCAGAACGCCGCGAAACCCGCCTACAACAAGAAGAACGGAACGACCTCTGATGCTCCGGCGTCTCCCAAGCAGATCAAATACCTCCTCGACCTCGCAAAGCAATATGGAGTTTCCCCCGACCAGATCAAAAACAAGTTCAACGTTCCCTCGCTCGAAAGCCTCTCCAAAACACAGTGCAGCCGCGCAATCGACGAGCTCAGCGGAAAGGCGGCGTGACCTCATGGAACGTGAAATCGAAACCATGCGCGATGCGCCTCACTGGTCGTACAGCGCATTGCAGACCTACCTCACATGTCCGATGCGCTATTACTTCCGGTACATCGAACACGCCGAGGTTGAACGGACTCCCATCAGCATCCCGTTCGGTCGAGCCATCCATCTGGTGCTCAGCGAACGTGCCATGAAGGGAACGAACTACACCATCGTGGACGCGAAGGAAGATTTCGCCGTCTACTTCAAAGGCGAAACCGAGGTCTGCGAGAACCTGACCTACAAAGAGGGCGAGGACTACTGGTTCTGGGACAAGCGAGGCTGCGACATGCTTGAACTTGCGATTGCCGAATGGCCGGACGACTACACCGTTAAATCGGTCGCTGAAGCATTCAGCGTGAACGTGCCCGGACTTAGCAAACCGCTGGTCGGGGAATTTGACCTCGTTACTGTGGACGGCGGGGACGAAACAATCTGCGACTGGAAAACGGCAGCGACGAACTGGCCGAAAGGGAAAGCCGACCGTGATCTTCAGGCTACGACGTTCGCCTACGCCTACATGAAGAAGTATGGCGTGAATCCTGTTTTCCGGTTCGATGTGTTCACGAAAGCGAAAACGCCTGCTCATCATCAGTTCTACACGCTCAGAACGAACGATGATTTCGACCGTTTCGTCTACCTCGCCGGAAAGATCGAGAAGGCCGTCAACAGCGGCATCTTCCTTCCGATCGAATCCTGCATGAATTGTGCTGAATGCGCCTACGGCAGCCGCTGTAAGGCCATCCACAGAAAGGCAGCGTGATGTATGGGACTGATTATGCAAGAAGGCAAGTTCGTCAGTCGCGATGAGGTCGCACGTATCGACACTCCCAATTCGACCGACACCTGGCGTCCGGTTCCGCACATCGACGTGATCGAGGCGGTGACCAAGGTCGTCCGAGCTCACGACTGGGAAATCGAAGGCGAAAAGTTCGGTCTCGCACGTGAAGGACAGAAGATGTTCGGCGTGATGGAGATTTCACGCTCGTCTTCGCCGGAGTGGCATCGCTGCATCGGCATCCGCAACAGCCACGACAAATCCTTTGCTGTCGGGCTGTCTGCGGGCATCGTGGTCTGCGTCTGCACAAATATGGCGTTCGGCGGCACAACGGTCATCAAGCGTCGCCACACCAGCGGCATTGACCTTGCCGAGCTGATCGACCGTGCTGTCGCTTCGCTCGAAGACGATTTCCTGACGACCGAGACGCGGTGCGAAGACCTGAAGGACGAGTACCTGAAGAATGATGACGAGGCCCGGAGCTGTATCGTGCGAGCTGCCGAGCTTGGCGTTATCAATTCCTGTGACATCCTTCCGGTCTACCGCGAGTACAAGGAACCCTCGCACGAAGAGTTCAAAGAGCCGACGCGATGGAGCCTGATGAACGCGTTTACGGAAACCGTCAAGAAATACTCGCCTCAGCGCGTGGATCATTCCTACCTCGCGTTGAACCGTGCTTTCGGTCTGGACGGACGGGAAGCCGCGATCTTCGCCTGAATCTGAACGCATCCAAGCACAAAACTGTTACAGCCGGAGGGATGACCTCCCTCCGGCGTTTTCAAACACAAGGACAAGCTCATGACAAAGCAAATGAACGAGCTGATCGTCGAGCTCAAAAAGGCCGGAGAAGACTTCGAGTTTTATCCGACCACATGCGATATGGTCCGTCGTATTTGGAGATTCCAAAGCGACAACCGTTCCGGCCATTGTCGTTTCGGAAAAGTTCTCGACATCGGCTGCGGCAAATGCGACTTCCGCAAATGGGTCCACGAACTCAATCGAGAAGCAGGGGACCGTTCGTCCGTGGACATCTACGAATATTACGTCATCGAGAAAAGTCGCATTCTGATCGACAGGCTCGACCCGGATGTGATCGTGCTCGGCACTGACTTCAACGAGGCTACACTCATCGACAAAGAGGTGGACACGATCTTCTGCAACCCGCCGTATTCGGAATACGAGGAGTGGACGAGGCGTATTATCCTCGAAAGCAACTGCGACGACATCTTCCTCATCATCCCGAGCCGTTGGAAACAGAGCAAGGCGATTCAGCTCGCGTTGAGGTCGTTGAAAGCTCCGTTCGGCACAAAACTTGTCAGCGTGCTCGGTCATGCGGATTTCCTGAATGCCGAGCGCAATGCGAGAGCAAAGGTTGACATCCTCCACATCGACAAAAGCTGGATGGGTGCTGATGCCGGATTCGACTACATGTTCGACGAGCTTTTCCAAATGGCCGATGAACCGGACCACAACAAACACAGCTGGGAGAACGACGAGGAGGAGAGAGCACGAGCTGCCCTGAAACGAGCCCTGACCACCGGAAAGAACAAGGTGGAAATCCTCTGCGACGGCTACGAAGCAGCCCGAAAGCAGCTGTACGAACACTTCAGGAAGATCGCGAGCTTGGATACCGAACTTCTCGCCTCAATCGGCGTCCATAAGGACAACGTCAAGGAAGCCTTGAAGAAGAGGTACAAGGGCCTGAAGAATCTTTACTGGCAGGCAGCTTTCGACTGCCTGGATGAAATCACTTCGCGTCTGACCTCGGAATCCCGCAACAAGATCCTCAGCGACTTTTCCATGCTGAAGCAGGTGGACTTCACGCCGTCGAACTTGTACGCGATGATCGTCTGGGTCATCAAGAACTACAACAAGTTCACCGAGCAGCAGATGATCGACCTGTTCATCGGACTGTCGTCCAAGGAGAACGTGCGGAACTACGTTTCCAACAAGCGCGTCTTCGAGGAGTTCTGTTCGCGGTACAGCTCGGATGCGAAGAAGAATACGCATTACACGCTCGACTACCGGATCATCTGTACGGAATACGCGTTGCCGGGTGAAGGATGGCACTCATGGGATAACCACATCGAGTATGCCTGTCAGCGCAAAATCGAGGACGTCTGTGCTGTAGCGTTCAGTCTCGGTTTCAAGGCAGGGATCATCCAGATGCCGGAAACCTGGGGGAAGCGTGGCACGGTCTACATGGACGACAACAAAACGGTCCTCTTTGCCTTCCGGTGCTACCTCAACAGCAATGTTCACATTAAGTTCAATATCGAGCTGATGAAGGCGTTGAACGTTGCTGTCGCCCGTAAGCTCGGCTGGATTCGCAAGCCGAGCGACATAGCACAGGAGTTCCCGCCTGAAATGGCCAAGGGTGCCGAACGTTACTTCAACTGCTTCCGGTTGCTCGACGTCTCCAAGGCTCCGTGCCTGCTCGGTATGCAGTCGACGGAATCCTGTTCCGGGGAAGAACAGGAAGAAATCGAGTTGCCGATCTCTGTCTGAACTAAAACCAATTCAACCGAGGCGGAGGCACAGCTGCCCCGCCTCATTCAAACTCAAACAAACCTCAAAAATCACAAGGAGGGACCCTATGTCCAAAAACAACACCAACAACATTCCCGCGTAGCCTGTCTATATCATGCCGCCGCAGCAGACGCAGCAGAATGACAGCAGCATCTTCAACGGTCTCGGCGGCTTCGTCCTCAGTGCCATAGCCGGGCTTCTGCTCGGCCAGCTCGGAATCGGATTCCCGAAAATCCCGAAGCTGTGATACCGGATGTTAAAAAACCGGAAGCCGTTGGTTTCGTCGCCAACGGCTTCTATTGAGGATCGGTGAACAGCATCGGAAGAAAAAATACCAACATCAATGAAAACATCAAAAAATAACACGAACGCGAAAAAAGATGCAAACAGATGAACTATGTCGCATTAGTATTAGGCTTGCGGAGAACCGCCGTTAGGGACGTTATCCGGCTCTTGTCCGAAACTCAGCCTTCAATGCTTTTGTCGTTTCCATACTCGCCCAAGTAGGACAGATGGACTGTTTTACTCAGAGCTTTTCTTGCATTCGTTCTTTTTCCGCTCAATTGCTTCTTTTTGCCCTTCGCTTGATTTTTGGCGAGATTCGTCTGACCGCGGTTTGCGTTTTTGAGGTTTATTCTCATAATCTGGATGCTTTGCCAGGACTCTGTTCCGATATTCCATTGTGAGTTCCTTCAATTTGTTGATACAAAACTGTTTGTTTTCCGGTTCTGTGCAGTCGATCTTATAATGTCTGCTAAAAAGCATCTTAAGTTTCTTATCATTCTTATTTATATGGTCATTAAAAACATGTTTACTAGCAAGTTCAAAACTGCATACTCTTTTCTTGTTTTCTGAACTCCAGAATGATTCTATTTCAAACAGGTATTGTTGGAAGTTAGAAATTTTAAATAATAGTTCATTTTCTTTTTTTTCGTTATGCTCCTGGAAGTTTTTACTAGTCATTGCCTGGTATTCCAGAGAACACTCAATTTCCGCCAAATCAAATGAAGATAACATAGACCGTATAGCAGACGCAAACAGATCTTGTGTATTTTTTCCTATGGATTCAATTGTTTTTTTCATTCTTTTCAAATTGTTTACGAAATGGAAAAATGCAACATATTCTTCACGAACAGCAATATTATCTCTCTCGGCTTTTTTTAGGCAGTTTTCTATTTCTTCAAGACTTTCTGCATTGTTAAGCTCATCATTCAATTTGTATATGGCTTCTTTCTCTTTCGGTCTATGTATCCTCATTTCAAATAATTCTTTTTGATTCATAATGCAAGGATCCTTTGCACCAGCAAGAATAGTCTTACCTATTTTATCCAAAAATGCCCTTTCTTTTTCAGTCTCAATTTCTTTTGTCAGAGAAATAAGTGTTTTAAGTAAAAAACAGTTTATTTCAGGATGGATTAAAAAATCAAAAATTGGATTGTCCGTGATTGGTATTGCATCGGGTACGTTATTGTCGTTTTTCTTTTTAGTATTGCTTGATTCGTCTTTCATTTTGTCCATTTTTTAAGACTCCTTCAGTATGGTGTTGATTTGTATGAGAAGGCTGTTGGAAGCGATTTCATGTTGATTCGCTTCAAGCAGGGTACGAATACGATTTATTTTTTCCTGAGCGGTGGAACTGCTGCGATTGCTGATCGCCTCAATCGCTTTTTGCTGGCTATCGTTTCCGACATGAGTGTAATACTTGTCCGCGATCTCGGATTCTGTTCCAAGGATAGAAAGCAATGTTGCCTTGGGAACGCCAGCCTCAGCGCAAAAACTTGCGAAGCTGTGTCGAAGCGAGTGGAAGCCGTAAACGGTCATCTTCTTTTTTCGGCCTGGGACCGCAACGGCGGGTTCAAGACCGATCCAGCGAATCGGCCTGAGCGCATCTATGTCGATGAGGTTATTGCCAACATTCTTCCCCTCAGCATTCGTTTTGTTGTAGCGTGCAGCGCACTTGGGCGTGACGTACTGATCGCATTTCCATTCCTTCGCTTCAACCAGGGCATCGTAAAGCTCAGGAGCTATCGGGATGGTTACTTCCTTACCCGTTTTGAACTGCTTCACCCAGATACGACGTTTCTCCATGTCGATATTCTGCCACTGGAGCAGGACGCAGTCTTTAAGGCGTTGCCCTGTAAACATGCCGATGATGTACACGATGCGCATTTCGGCCTTGTTCATAAGCTTGTGCTCAGGAGCGGAGTCCGACAACACGGCAAGCAGAGCATCTTCCTGTTCCTTGGTGAATGCCTGACGATGCACAACGGTACCTTGCTCCTCACGCTCACTTCGCAAAAGAGTTTTTGACCGAAAAGGGTTTTCGCCTTCGTAGTAATCCTTGAGGCAGTCGAAGATTTTGCGAAGTCGCTTGATTTTCCGATTGTGCGTATCGACCGCAAGCATGGTGGTCTTGAGGTAGGCGGAGAACGCTTCACAGATCTGTGGTGTAACTTCGGCAATGCTCGTCACGACCGTGAGACTCTTTTTGCGTGCCCCCCTCGGATGAGAAGCAAACTGAGCAAATTCCTCAAAAGTGCCTTGATACGCGTTCTGTTCACTTACGGTATGCGGCATTGCTCGTTCGGGATGAACCTGGTATTTTTCCCATGCTTCCTCAAACGAAATGTTCTCGGCCCGTTTGGAGAAACCGCGGATCGCGCTCATCTGAGCTACCAGTTCCTCATGTGTGTCGGCAAGATATGCCTTGTCCAGTTCAGTTGCTTTCTGAATGGCTTCTTCGATATCTGCGGTTTTGAGCGGGAAATCCTGACGTACACCATTCGATACAATCAATCTGTACGTATAGAACCCTTGTTTTCCTCGCGGCCTTAATTTCCCTTGCAGCGTGTTCATTTTCTTCATTCGTCTTCCGTTTCTTGTGCAAACCATGATGCCAGACCTCGCTTGTTAGCGGTCTTCGACACACTATATCACTCGAAGGGGAAAAAGTCAAGAAAAATGGGCACAAATGGGCAGATTTTCCGAATTTGAGCATAAAAATGGCGGAGAGAGTGGGATTTGAACCCACGATAGAGTTGCCCCTATACAGCATTTCCAATGCTGCGCCTTCGACCACTCGGCCATCTCTCCGCAGATAAGACAAGATATAATATAGCATGCGCCAGGGGCGATTGCAAACAGAAAACCCGTTTTTTTGAGAAAAACAGACGCTTTTATCCCGCATAAAGCTCGTTTTTCGCATTCAAACAGGTGTCTTTCTTATCCGACAACAATCAACCTTTTTCATCCCAGACGGCTTTTGACCGCGGCATCCCATTTGTGTTTCCATTTTTACAAAAAAACGGGCGTCCCGCTTGCTTTTTCCATCTTCACAGGTTATATTATTCAGCGTTTTTTTTTGAAAAAACCGGAGAGATGGCTGAGCGGTCGAAGGCGGCGGTCTCGAAAACCGTTAACGGGATATTCCCGTTCGGGGGTTCGAATCCCCCTCTCTCCGCCAGCTTCGTCCCTTCCGGATTCGCATTCCCTTTCCGGGGTATTCCCGAAGCTTTTGGAAAAGGGGACTGCCGGAATATGATGCGATGGAAGGCATTGTCTGGAGTTGGCAGAGCATCGCATCCGGATAAATCCCGATCAAGAGGATTTTCGGCGTATCTGCTGAAAAACCATCCGATCAAATGAATTTGAGATACAAAAAAATGTCCAGCGACTCGCGTTTTGCGGCGCCGGACGTTTTTTTGTGCCCCGGATACAAGAGCGAATGCCAGCCCCTGATCAGGAATACAGCAATTTGATCGAGAGGTACTGGAGGATCACGCCCGCCAGTACAAAGACATGGAACACGGTATGCACAAACGGCTTTTTGATGAGGTACAGCCCCGCGCCGACGGAAAACGCCGCGCCGCCGCCGACCAGCAGCCAGACAATCATCGGCTCGCCGAGGCTCCAGAGATTCTTCAGCAGGAGGAGCGACGCCCAGCCCATGACCAGATAGATGATCGTGGTAATGAAATTGTGTTTGAGCGAGATGAAGGAGAAGATGCCGCCCGCCACAGTGCACGCGCCGAGCACGCAGAACCAGACCATGCACTCGTGCGGAGACGCGATGGCGTTCAGGATCGGCACGTAGGTCCCGGCTATCGCGAAATAAATCACGGCGTGGTCGATTCTCCGGACGAAGCTCTTCACCTCCGTGTCGCGGATGGCGTGGTACACGGAGGAGACCAGGAACATGGAGAAGATTGCGACGCCGTAAATCAGGGCGCAGACGATGAAGGACGGCATGGACGAGTTCTGGATCAGGAGATACGTGCCGTAGACCGCAAGGATGGCCCCGGCGGTATGCGTGACGGAGTTGCAGATGTCCTCCGCCTGCGTGTACTGGTATTGAGATGTGGCAGCTTCAGTCATGGTGAATTCATTTCCGGTTGAAAACGGTTCCTATTTTGAGGCGGGTGCGGCAACTGGTTCCAGCGTCACGGTGGCCTGGGAGGGAATCACCTCGACCACCTTGATGCGGTCGTTGTCCGACCAGCATTTGATATCGACGGTTGTGACGCTCGGCCGCGTCACATCCGACAGGTCGAGGAACGGGTGTATCTGCGTCTGGGAAATGTCGGGGACGCTGTCGACCAGGACGGTCACGGTTTCGGGCTGGATCTTCGAGATGACGAGGTTGTTCGCCCCGGTCCTGCCGAAGAGGACCTGAACAGGGATGCCGTCGAAGGCGCGCGGCTTGTTCTTCTCGACCTTCACCTCGACCTTCACCTTGCCGGACAGAATCTCAATGTTCCTGCCGTACGGCGAGACCAGGTCGACCTGGCGCGAGAAGCTCTTGGTCACGTTCGCCAGCGGTATCTTCTCTGTTTCGAGGTATTCGATGGTGTCGAGGAGCTTTTTCGGCCCCCGGACCGTGACCGGCTTTTCCGGCCGGACCAGCGATGCCTGATACCCTTCCATCACCTCGGCGGAATCACTGACGGGAAGCACCGGGACGTCCTTCGTGTCCATGATGTCGATGTTCAGCGGGATCATGTCGGGATTGACCGCCAGCACGCGCATCTCGTCGAGCACCACATTCGAGCGCAGCATGTCCAAGCGCAGCTCCACTGGCATATCGGTCTCGACCTGGTATTTCGTCACGGGGCATTCGAGGTAGAAATCCGAGTTTTTCAGCGTCTTTTGCGCCTTGGGGACTTCCAGTGTGACGTCGGCGGACACGTCGCGCGGAATCAGCGTGACGCCCTCCTCGACCGGCACGAACCGGACCGGCACGCCCCGGATGTTGACCCGGACCATTTCCATCCGCTCTTTCACGTTTTGGTACGCGTACCCGGTCAGCAGACCGGCGAAAATCAGCGCGAAGAGCTTGCGCCAGAAATCGTGCCGGATGACATACGGGATGTGCGGCAGGATTTTCATCCAGAAATTGCGGATCAAGCTCATGCTTCACCGTCCTTCCCGGCTCCCGCTCCGTCCGGATTCGCCAGGTCCGTCACCGCCGCCTTGCCGAACCGTTTCCACGGCGCCTTTTTCCGTTCCAGCAGGATCGTGCTGAGCTGGAAACGCAGTTCCCCGGTATTCAGTCCGCGGATCAGGCGGCCCTTTTTCGCCAGGCTGATCAGCCCGGTCTCCTCGGAAACGACCACGGCAACGGCGTCGGTCTCCTGCGAAATCCCGACCGCGGCACGGTGGCGTGTGCCGAGGCGTTTCCCGTTCACGAAATAGTCCTCTTCGGCAAGCGGCAGCACGGCGTGCGCCGCCACGATGCGGTTGTTCTTGCCGATGACCACAGCGCAGTCATGAAGGGGCGAGTTCGGATAGAAGATGGATTGGAGCAGAAGTGCGTCCACGCGCGCATCCAGTGACACTGCCGACCGCGTGGTGTCCGTGAGCCCGATGTTACGTTCGAACACGATAATCGCGCCGGTCCGCGTGAGGGACAGCTGCGCGGCGGCCTCGGTCACCTGGTCGATCGTCTCCTGACCCGTGCGGTTTGACACGAACAGGCTGCCCGCCTGCGCGAATGCGCGCCGGAACTCAGGCTGGAAAATCACGAGGATGGCGATGCCGAGCGACGGGATCAGGCATTCGATGAGCAGGAACCGAAGCACGGTCAGACGTTCCACGTAGTCGACCGCGATCGTGGCGCTCAGGAGGATGGCGATCGCGCCGAACAGAACGTTCGCGCTTCGTGTTCCGCGCAGGAAATACAGCACCCAGTAGATCATCGCCCAGATGATCACGAAGTCGACGGAATAGAAAAGATATTTGACGATGACGTCCTGGTTCGGCATGATGCTGGTTTCTCCGCGTGTATCAAATCATAAAAAGATACCTCAAAAAACGGAAAAAACAAGTTTTTTTTGTTAAAAAGTTGTGAAAAAAGAATGGACAAGTCCTCCATGATGCGGTTCACAGCATTGTGCCCGGGCGAAGAAGGCACTGCCACGACACCGTCTGCGCGGTGCGTGAGCGTCAGCCGCGCACCGTATCAGCATAGCTTACGGCGCCGGCATTCAACGCCAGCTCGCGCAGTTTCTTCAGGTCTTTTTTGCCGTTGCCGAGGAACGGGATCTTTTCCAGCGGGAAGAAGCTGTCGGGGCGCGGCACCCAGAGGTTCGGCAGACCGGATTCGCGGAGACGGTTCCCGGCTTCGACGGGGTCGAGCCCGCAGTCGGCGGCGTAGAACACAACGAGCTGCTCGCCCTTCCTCGAATCGGGGCGCGCCGTGACGGCGACCTTTCCTTCGACCCCGTAGAATTCCTCCAGGCGGTTCTCGATCAGCTCGTGCGGGACCATCTCGCCGCCAATCTTACTGAACCGCGAAAGGCGCCCCGTGATGCGAATATAGCCGTCGCGGTCCATGGACGCGACGTCGTTGGTGTTGTACCAGCCGTCCGGGGTCATGGCGGCCGCCGTGGCGTCCGGGTCGTCCAGGTAGCCGAGCATCACGGACGCCGATTTCAGCTGGAGCAGCCCCTCCCTGCCCGGACCGAGCAGTTCGCCCGTATCCACGTCGGCGATACGCGCCGCGATGCCGGGCATCGCCACGCCGATGCTCCCCTCCGGTCCCGCCTCGCGTCCGACCGCCAGGAAATCTTTGGGCAGGTTCAGCGACACGATCGGCGACATCTCGGTGCAGCCGTAGCCCTCGATGATGTTCAGCCCGGTCAGCTTCAGGAATGCGTCCGCAAGGCGTTTCTGAAGTTTCTCCGCCCCGGTCACCATCATGCGCAGGGAGTCGAAATCGCCGGGCTTGCAGCTCCGCATGTAGGTCTGCAGGAACGTCGGCGTGGAGATCAGCATCGTGACCTTGTCGTCGCGCACCGCCTTGCACACGCCCGCGCCGTCCAGCGGATTCGCCACCAGGGTGACTTTCGTGCCGGTGACGCCGGGGAAGCACAGCCCGACCATCAGCCCGAACGCATGGAAAAGCGGCAGATTGCCGAGGATGCGCTCCGTGCCGTACAGCCAGTTCAGCTGCCGCCAGAAACTCCAGATGTTCGCCGTGATGTTGTGGTGCGACAGCAGGATGCCCTTCGGCATGCCCGTGGACCCGCTGGAGAACAGCAGGGCAGCCGGGTGCATGAGGTCGGTCCCGTAGCGCGGCGACACCAGGCGGATGAGCAGCTGGTGCGGCAGGAAGACGATCTGCGCCGCGGTCAGGAACTTGTCGCCCTTCGTGACGAGCTTCGGCAGGTCCTCCAGGAAAAACATCTCGTCGCGCACCGGCTTCTTAAGCTTGCTCAGGAAAAGGCGGCTCGTGATGACCGTCTTCAATTTCGCCCGGTCGTACATGGACTGCATCACGGCGTCGCCCGCCGTGTAGTTCAGGATCGCGGGCGTCCGGTCGGCGAACATCACGCCGAGCAGAACCGCCACGGACACCGCCTTGTTCGGCAGCAGCACGCCGACGAACTGCCCGTCGTCGCCGCGTTCCTCCAGGATCCGCCGCAGTTTCCGGCTGATGATGATCGACTGCGCCAGCATGGCGAAATTCGACAGCCCATTCGGCGCGTCGGCATCCTTGAACGTGCTTTCGAAGGGATGCTGAAGCGACCGCCGCAAATACCGGTAGTGCACCGTCTTCTCGCCGCGCACGGGCTTCATCTCCGCCTCCGCGCCCAGTTCCTGAATCCGCTGCCAGATGCGGAATCCGTTCCAGTCCGGCGGAATCGGTTCGCCAACGATGATCGTGCCCGGGATCGGCAGCAGACGCGGCTTGATGAAACGCAGTTTCCCGTTGTAGATCGTCAGCAGACTCCCCCAGTGCAGCCCCAGGCGCACCGGGACCACCGGGATGTCCGGCGAGGGCATCAGCCTGTGCAACCCCGACCGGAACGCGTGCGTAATGCCGTTCGGCGAGATCGCACCCTCGGGGAACACGCACACCGCGCCGCCGCGGTTCAAAACATCGTGCGTCCGTCCGATCAGCTGCCGCATCTTCTCCCGGTTCATCCCGCGCGGCACTTCCAGCGCACCGCTCCACTTGAAAAACAGATGCAGACCGGGGAATCGGTAGAACGCCTCGTCCACCATGAACGTCACGCGGCGCGGCTTCAGGCAGAGGATGAAAATGAAGTCCAGGAATGAAATATGGTTTGCGACGAGCAGGACCGGTCCGGCGTCCGGATAGTTATCGATGCGGTCGACGCGGATCCGGTACAGCGTGTGAGACAGGACCAGCCCCAGCGTTCGCAGGACCAGCGACGGCCGCCAGATCAGCAAGGCCGCCAGCCAGACCGCCAACGCGATCTCAAGAGCGTGAACCCCCGGCGCACCGCGCCACGCCACGACCTGCGCCAGAGTCTTCGACAGGATCAGCAGGACCGCCGCGCCCGCGAACACCGACTTGCCCGGTCCCATTCCGAGCCGCGACCGGCACGTTGCCGCCAGCATCTGCGAACTGATCCACAGGTACCCCCAGAATCCGCCGCACGCCATCGCAAGGGCGACGCTTCGTTTCACTTCGCCGCCCGCCAAAGCCCAGTGCAGCCCCAGGACCGCGAGCAGCAGTCCCGGCACGACCGCACCAACCAGCACGCCGTAGTTCCGCGCGCACAGCACAGCCGCGAATCCCGCCGCGATCGAAAGCCCGGCGAGCCATACGCCCCACGCGGGAAGCGAGGAATATGGGACAAGGGTCAGGACGAGCAGGCAGGCGGCTAGAAGCAGGGTGCCGGACACACCGGCAATGACGGAAGTGACAGCGAGTTCAAGATTGTTCTTCATGACGCACGGACATAATGAAAAACGAGGGAATGGGATATGATTTTAACGATAATATAGCCCGTCTCGTTTTTTTTGCAAGTCTTTTTCCGGTTGTTTCAGGCATTTCCTTTCAGGAAAACAGATTTGTCTTTCGCTTTTTGAAAAAAACAAATTTTCTCAGGAGAATCATTTGAATATTCCGGGGAACGATGTATATTTAGAGGTAGTAATTCGTCTACAAAAACATTTTACCCCATCGAAAGGCGACTGAACAACATGAAAATTCAAGTTTTGAGCGCTACCGCCGTTTCCGCGATCCTTCTCGCGGCCCTCACCGCGTGCAACGTCGCGAAACCGCCTGCTGCTATTTCCAAAGACAAATATACCGAAATCACCCAGGAAGAGCACCAGCAGCTTCCCGCCGGGCTCAAGCTCCTCACGCTCGACGAGGCGCAGGCCATCGCCATCCAGAACAACCCGAGCTTCAAGTCCCGTTATTTCGCCGTCTCCCAGGCGCGCGCCCAGTACTACAGCCGCTTCGCGTACTATCTGCCCAGCGTCACCGCCTCCTACGCCATGACTTCCTATCACAGCCACGGCTACACGGAAGACGCCGGCGCCAGCTACAAGACCTACACGTCCAACCCGTCCATGACCGCCTCGCTGCTCGTCTTCGACAGCTTCCAGCGTGAAATGAACCTGCTGGCGGCACGCCACAACTGGAAGAGCTCCGAACAGACCGAACAGGACGCCCGCCGCCTGCTCCTCCAGAACGTCGCGTATGCATACAACAACGTGATGTACGCGAAAGCCAGGCGCAACATCGCGATCGAGGACATGCGCTACAACCGCCAGCTCCTCAAGGAAACCGAGCTGAAGTACGGCGTCGGCGCCTCCACGCTTTCCGACGTCCTCAACTTCAAGGTGAACTACAACAACGCCGAAAGCAGCCTCTATTCCGCGAACTACAACCTCGCCTCCTCCAAGTTCGCACTCGCCGCCCTCATGGGTCTCACCGAAGGCACCATCCCCGACGACGTCGAATTCCCTGAACAGCTCGCGATCGACGGCGAGATGCTCGCCGATGAGAACGTCTACCTCGACGCCGCCCTCGCGAACCGTCCCGACCTGAAGGCCCTCCGCGAGGCGCTTGAAGCATCCAAGTTCAACTACTACTCCAGCATCGCCGCGTTCGGTCCAACCGTCAACGCCAGCCTCGGCGTCGGCTACAACAACTCCGCCACGCACTACAGCCCGTTCCGGTCCGACGCCGGCTACACCCAGCACCAGGGCATCCGCAGGAACCGCTACAGCACGTTCAACAGCAGCATCAACGTCTCCTGGAACCTCTTCTCCGGCGGCAGCACCTTCTTCAATATGCGCGCCTCCCAGGCCGCGATGGAGCAGGCCGAGTACACGCTCGCCGACAAGTGGATCACCGTCATCAACGACGTCCGCACCGCCTACGAAAACTATATCGTCAGCCTCAAGACTGTCAAGCTCTACCAGAAGAACCTTGAGGCGGTCCGCAAGATGCGCGACCTGGTCGACGACGAATACGAGGCCGGCAACTGCGCCATCACCCGTGTGAACGAAGTCCAGCGCGAGTTCGTCAACGCGGAAACCTCTCTCGCCCAGGCGGTCGTCAGCATGCACAACGCCAAGGCGCAGATCCTCGCCGCGACCAACGCCAACTGAGCCATTCCTTTCAACCGCAATTCTGAACACAATCCGCGGGCCGTCACAGGCCCGCATCTTTTCCCATTATGCAGCACAGACTCAGATTCGCACCCTCCCCCACCGGGCAGGTCCACATTGGAAATATCCGCACCGCGATCTTCAACTGGCTTGCCGCCCGCCACATGGGCGGCAAGTTCATTCTAAGAATTGAGGACACCGACCTCGAACGCTCCACAAAGGAGGCGATCGACACGCTCCTCGAGTGCATGGAATGGCTCGGCCTCGACTACGACGAGGAAGTCCTTTACCAGACCTCGCAGGCACAGCACCACCTCGACGCCGCGAAAAAGCTCATGGACGACGGAAACGCCTACCCACTCGGACCCGTCGTGGAGCATTCCCCGGTCCTCTTCCGCATCCCCGTCTTCTGCGACGACTTCCCGTTCGTCCGCACGGTCGGTCCCGCCTCGTACACGCTCGCGCCGGACACCGCGGTCGAGATCAATGGCGGCGGCCTGAAGTTCACCACGCTCTCGCCGAAGGGCAAGCCCGTCGAAAACCAGGCGTGCCTCGCCGGATTCAAGGATCTCGCGGTCCTCGACGACGCCGGGCAGACGCTCTTCGCGCTCACGGACGACAAGCTCAACGACATCCTCGGCAACGGCGCCGTCGAGACCGTCGAACACGCCGCGTCCATGACGTTCACCCGCCGCGAAGTCTTCTACGACGACATGGTCAAGGGGCATCTTTCCAAGCCGCTCGACAGCATGCGCGACTTCATCATCGTCCGCAGCGACGGCAGCCCGGTCTTCCACCTCGCGAACGTCTGCGACGACATCACGCAGGGCATCACGCTCATCGTCCGCGGCGACGACCATGTGGAAAACACCTACCGCCACCTCTTCATGTTCCGGACGCTCGGCGCGCAGGTCCCCTCCTATGCCCACCTGCCGATGATCGTGAACGCCCAGGGCAAGCCCTACAGCAAACGCGACGGCGACGCTTTCGTCGGCGATTTCCGCGACAAGGGCGTGCTCCCTGAGGCGCTTTTCAATTATTTGACGCTCCTCGGCTGGTCCTCCGGCGACAACCGCGAGAAGATGTCCCGCGAAGAACTCGTCGAGGCATTCGACCTCGCCCGCGTCCAGCATTCGCCCGCGCAGTTCGACGCGGTGAAGATGGCGAACCTGAACGGGCAGTACATCGCCGCGCTGGATCCCGCTGTCTTCCGCGAACGCGCCTGGGATTTCGCCGCCGCCTATCCGTGGCGGGAATCCGTCGATCGTGCGAAATTCGACGCCGTGGCGGACCTGATGCAGAGCCGCACCAAGCTCATGACCGACCTGGCGGCATGGACCTATTTCTTCGCCGTTCCGGTCGACTACGATCCGAAGGGCGTGAAGAAATTCCTTACGCCGGAGCCCATGCGCGCCGCGCTCGCAAAAGCATCCGACGCGTTCGGTTCCCTCCCCGAAAACGACCCGAAGGCGGTCGAAGACGCGCTCCGCGCCATCGAGGCGGCCGACGGACTTTCCCAGTTCGCACTCAACCAGCCCGTCCGCGTCGCAGTCTGCGGCGTCACCGTCGGCGCCAGCATCTACGAGACGGTCGTCTGCATCGGCGTGAAGGAATGCGCCCGCCGCATCCGTGCCGCGCTTGCCGCGACCGCATAACCTCATTCAGGAGGACGCATGAACAACATCCCCGTCGAAAAACTCAGGCTCCGCCTGCTCGGCGATCCGATCCTGGCGGCAAAAGCGCGTCCGGTCGACCAGATCACCGAGGAAACGGAACGCATTTCCGAGGCTATGCTTGACATCATGTACAAATCGCATGGGATCGGCCTCGCCGGAAACCAGGTCGGGCTGCTCCAGCGCATCGTGACCATTGACATCGAGCCGCCAACCGATGAGGACGGCAACGAGCTTCCGGTACATTCCGAGGGCGAACGCAAGCTTCTTCCACTGATGCCGATTACGCTGATCAACCCGGAAATCGTTTCGTTCTCCGGCAACCTCTGCCCGTTCGACGAAGGCTGCCTGAGCGTGCCGGAGGTCTACGGACGCGTCATGCGCAGCGACTCCGTCGTACTCAAATCCATGCTCCTCGACGGCTCCGAGTTCGTCCTTGAATGCCGCGGCCTGCTTGCGCGTGTCGTCCAGCACGAACTTGACCACCTTGACGGCGTCGTGTTCGTCCAGAAGGTCGATCCGGACGTCTATCCGTCCATATCCAGGCGCGTCGAAAAGATCATCAAACGGAACGGCCCCCGCGGCTTCAAAGTCAGGAGGCTCGTCTGACCATGCCCCTGCCCGGCACAGACACCGGGTCTACGCCCGGCTTCCTCGCCACCACCGTGCGCCTGTGCGCAGGCACGAAGGTCATGACGGAGATATACGAGTCTTCGCCCGCGCGTGCCGCCTGGCGGTTCTTACTGCTGACCGTCCTCTGCGCCATCATGGCGTCGGTCGTCGGGACGTTTGTGCAGAAAGGCATGTTCAAGCGCGCCGGACGCAATCTCGACGGAGAAATCGGGGCGCTTGAAGTCACGCCGGACACGATTTCGTTCCGGAAGGAACCGGACACGCCCCGCCGCTTCAAGCTTCCGTACATCATGCTGGAGTATTTCCCCGGCGACACGTTCACGAGCGAGGATTTCAACGTCGGACGCACCTCCGACCACGGCATCGTGATCCTCCCCGGCGGCTTGGCGTCCTGGGCCTCGGTCAACTGGAAAGGCGAAGAGCTTTTCTACGCCACCCTGCTGCCCGCATCCATGCTCCACGCTTCGCTTTCCCAGCAAAAAGACGCCGGGTTCAATCCTGCCGGAACGCATACGGAGATGTTCTCCGGTCCCGGGTTCACCGAAACACTGAAAAAGGAGTTCGCCGCCCCGAAGACAAAGGGAACGGGCGGGGGAAAATCCCATGACGAGGCCGCGTCCACGGTCACAGTCACAGGATCGCAGGCCGCCGACTTTGCGCTCTCCCTGCTGACCGCGCTCATTCTGGTGACCACGTTCGCGCGGAATTTCCTGGAAATCGGCCTGCTCGTGCTGCTGGTGTCGCTGGTCCAGTATCTGCGCGCCTCCACGCTCCCGAAGGGAATCGTCTTCAGGAACGTCCTGACGGTCATGGTCTACTCCACCTTCCCCGCGCAGATCGCAGCCACGCTGTTCGACGCCGCCGGCGGTTCCAGATTCATTTCATTCCAACTTCTTTTCGTCGGAATCTTTTTCGCCTACCAGCTCTTCGCATTCCGTGCCGTCATCAGAAAAGTCTGTCCTCAGATCGACCGGAAAGACGATGATTTCGACGATTCCGATTTTTAACAAGCCTGCCAAGAAGGAGGCCCGCCATGAACAAAACACTTGAACACTGCCGGATCCAGAACTGGTATCCGCGGCTTTCCGTATACTCCCTGCCCACGAACTTCGTGTTCCTGATGGATATCGAGATCAAGGCGCTTCAGGAAGGCGACGCGGAATCCGGCATCGCGAAAAACGTGATCGACCGCCTCGAAAGCGCCATGAGCAAGTTCCCCTTCACGCGCTTCGTGGGGACCGACCTCGTCGCGCCGACCGACACCGTCCGCTTCGAGGAAAAACGCGGCGCGGTCCGGTCCGCGAACAGCGCGTGGTATTTCCTGACCCAGAGCGCGAAAGTGCGCAATGCCGCCCGGAACGGCATGGTGTCCGCACTCTGTGTCCGTCCGTTCCGCAGGATGGATTCCGCCCGCGAATTCCGCCTGTTCGTAAAGAACGGCAAGCTTCGCGCGATGAGCCAGTACTGGATGACCCGGAATTTCCCGCGCCTGGAAAAAAGCCGCGAAAAGTATTGGACGCTTGCGGTCGATTTCATCGACAGGAATTTCTGGGTGCTTCCGGAACCGGACATCGTGCTCGACATTTACTTCACCTCCAAGGACGAGATCCTGGTCATCGACCTGAATCCCTTCGGACCGCCCACCGATCCGAAGATGCTCAACTCCTGGGACCAGGACTGGCTGAACTCCATGGGGATGAAGCTCATCCCGCATCCGACCGCAATTTCCGGCGACATCAACGTCTCCTTCTGACGCGTCCGCACTTCCTTCTTTGCAGCAGACGGCTCCGGCGAGGGAAAAAACACGCACGTTTTTTCCGTGCGGGGTTGATTCCGCTCTCCCTGTGTGCTATATTATTTTGGTAAACGTATTTGTCGTTTTGTCTTCCGGCTCCAATCTGTTCCCGGCTCATTCGCGGAACTTAAAAGAAAGGACTGCTTAGCATGAATGCAATAATCAACAGAACCGCCGCCGAATTCATCTGTCTCTTCCTTTTCCTGTTGCTTCTCGCCGACTCGTCAAACGCTTCCGAAATCTACGATTTCAATCCCGGCTGGATGTTCCTTCATTCGGACCATCAGATCGCCCCGAAGGAGTATAAAGAGCACAAATCCATCTGGGCGGGCGCGAAGGCCGCCACCGCGGACGAGGTTTGGCCGTTCACGTCGCTCACTTTTGACGACAGGGATTTCCGGTCCGTCAACCTGCCCCACGACTGGGCGGTCGAAGACGGCTTCTATCCGGAAGAAGACGGCGAACAGGGATTCCGCAAACGCGGATGGGGCTATTACCGCAAACGCTTCTTCGTGCCTGCCGCATGGAAAGGCAAACGTGTGGAGATCCAGTTCGGGGGCATCGCCACGCACTCCACATTCTGGATCAACCAGATGCCCCTCCACCACAATTTCAGCGGATACAACACTTTTACCATTGACATTACGCCGGCCCTGATGTTCGGACGTGACAACGTGATCGCGGTCGAAGTCAACGCCGCCGTGTTCGAAGGCTGGTGGTACGAAGGCGCCGGCATCTACCGAGACGTCAAGCTCATCGTCAGCGAACCGGTCCATATCGCCACGGACGCGGGCATCCTAGTCAACGCCGAGGTCAAGCTTGACGGATGGAATGTCAACGGCTATGTGGAGATTGTCAACGACGGCCGGAGGGAATCGTCCCCGTCCCTTGACCTCGACATCATCGCGCCCGATGGAAAAAAGATCGAATCCAAGCGGCTTCTCCCGACGGTCCCCGAGAACGAGACGGTCCGTGTTCCGTACTCCATCCGCATCGCCTCACCGAAAACCTGGTCTCCCGAAACGCCGTCTCTCTACAAGCTCAAAGTCACGCTCAAAAACGACACGCGCGTTTTCGATGAAAAGACTGTCAATTTCGGATTCCGGACCTTCAAGTTCGATTTCACGAACGGATTCTCCATCAACGGCAAGCCGATGAAGATCAAAGGCGTCTGCAACCACCAGGACCATGCCGGCGTCGGAGCCGCAATACCCGCCTCCATCGAAGAATTCCGCATCAAAAAGCTCAAGGAAATGGGCGCGAACGCCTACCGCTGCGCCCATAATCCCCCGAGTGAAAACATACTCGACCTCTGCGACAAGTACGGACTTCTCGTCATCGACGAAAACCGTGCGTTCAACGCAGGCCCCGACTGGCTTGGTTACCTCAGGTCGCACATCCGCCGCGACCGCAACCATCCGTCCGTCATCGCCTGGAGCATCTTCAATGAAGAGCCTCTGCAGGGCGAATTCCGAGGTCAGGAGATCGCACGCGCGCTCGTCAATGTCGTCAAGTCCGAGGATCAGACGCGCCCCGTCCTCGCCGCCATGAACGGCGGTTTCTTCTCGAAGGAAAGCGCACGCAACGTTCTCGACATCATCGGATTCAACTACCAGTACGGAAACATCGACAAATTCCATGCCGAATACCCGAACATCCCGATCCTTCTCACCGAAGGCGCAAGCGCGTTCGAAACGCGCGGCGAGTTCGCCACGGACCGGGACAAATTCATCAGCTCCTCCCTCGACGTCGACGCCGCCAGCTGGGGAACCACGCACCGCAAGGACTGGGAGACCGTCATGAAGCGGCGCTTCCTCTCCGGAACGTTCGTCTGGACCGGATTCGACTACCACGGGGAGCCCACTCCCTACAACAACAAGTTCCCGGCGAACAGCAGCTATTTCGGATGCATGGACCTCTGCGGATTCCCGAAGACCGCCTTCTACATCCGCCAGGCGCAGTGGATTGACAGCCCCATCCTCCATACCGCGCCGGATCACTGGAATTTCGAAGGCATGGAAGGGAAGGATATCGACGTTTTCTGCGCGACGAACGTGGACGAGGTTTCCTTCGTTCTCAACAGCAAAAACATCGGCACGTTCAAAATCGATCCATTCGAGATGCTGACGCAGAAAGTCAAATATGAACCCGGCACCCTGGTCATCATCGGCAGAAAAGCCGGACAGGAAGTCATACGCACCCAGATCGAAACCACCGGAAAGCCCGTCGGGCTCAAACTGATCCCGGACCGCACAGAAATCAAGGCGGACGGACGCGACGCCATTCCCATCACGGTCTGCGCCATCGACGCGTCCGGACGCGTCGTCCCGACCGCGAAGCTCCCCGTCGAATTCACGGTCTCGGGCGTCGGACACAACATCGGCGTCGGCAACGGCGACCCGACCTGCATCCTCAGCGAGAAAGCCGATTCCCGGCCGCTTTTCAACGGTTATGCGCAGATCATCGTCCAGTCCGAACGCGACAAGAAAGGAACGATCGAGATCACCGCGAAAAGCGAAGGTCTGAAGACCGCGACATGCTCCATCAAAACCGTCAACGCCACAGGGCTTCCGGTCGTCGGCGGGTTCATAAACCATGAAATCACGATCAACGGCTGGCACGTTTCGCTCCCCTCCGCCGAAAAACCGGATCTCCTTACGGAAAATACCAAGGAAGATATCGCCAATCTCTCGGAGGCAAAAATGGGCGAAATACTCTCCGTGAAGCCGAAGGACTGGGTACTCTACTGCAACAACTTCAAGATCCCCGCCGACATCACGGAAAACGGCGGTTCGCTCTGCTTCAAAAACTTGACGGGGAAAACGGAGATTTATCTCAACGGCGAACTCATCCTGAACAGAAAGACTTCGGCGGCCGCGGATGTCGTCATCCGCCTGAAAAAAGGACTTGAAACAGCAATGGTCAATATCCTCATCCAGCCGGATGCCAGCGGCAATATCCTCCTCGGCGACATCGTCTACGCCACGCCGGAAAAACTCAAAAAGACCGCTTCCTCGAAATAAACGAATCTCCAGCCCAGGCTTCAACCATGATCCAGAACACGCCTAAGGGGCTCCGCCTCCAGATCGGGTTCTTCGGCAGGCGAAACGCAGGAAAATCCTCCCTGCTCAACGCGCTCGCAGGACAGGACGTCGTCATCGTCTCCGACGTGCCCGGCACCACCACCGACCCCGTCGAGAAGCCCATGGAACTGCCCCCGCTCGGACCGGTCCTCTTCATCGACACCGCCGGGCTGGACGAAGACCCGACCACGCTCGGCGGCATGCGCGTCGAGAAAAGCCGCCGCGTCTTTGACCGGACCGACCTCGCGCTGGTCGTTGCCGACGGAGCCTGGAGCAAGACGGAGGAAGACGTGCTCGCGTTCTTCCGCGAACGAGGCACGCCACTCATCGCGGTCTTCACGAAAGCCGACGTCGCCGCGCCCGATCCCGCGCTCGTCGCCCGCCTCGACGCGGACAGGATCCCGCACGTCGAGATCTCCGCGCAGACGGGCGCCGGGCTCGCCGCCCTCCGTGCCGCCCTGGTCAACGCCGCCCCCGAAGGGTTCCTCGGCGCGCGTCCCATGCTCGGCGACCTGATTGCACCGGGCGACTCCGTGCTGCTCATCACGCCCATCGACAAGGAAGCGCCGAAGGGACGCATGATCCTGCCGGAAGTCCAGGCGATCCGCGACACGCTCGACCACGACGCGCTCTGCCTGTGCGTCACCGAACACCGCATCGCGGACATGCTGGCGCGCCTGAAAACGCCGCCCGCGCTCGCCGTGACCGATTCCCAGGCGTTCGGCATCGCCTCGCGTTCCGTCCCGCCGGAAATCCCGCTCACGTCCTTCTCCATCCTCCTCGCGCGCATGAAAGGCGACCTCGCCGCATGCGCCGCGGGAGCAGCCGCGATCGACCGTCTCCACGCCGGCTCCCGCGTGCTCGTGGCGGAGGCTTGCACGCACCACCCCATTGGCGACGACATCGGGCGCGTGAAGCTCCCGCGCTGGATCCGCGAATACCGCCACACAGACGGCATCGAATTCACCATGGCCGCCGGAGCCGATTTCCCCGACGACCTCACGCAATACGACCTGGTGCTCCATTGCGGCGCATGCACCTTCAACCGCCGCGCCGTCCTGTCGCGCATCCTGCACTGCCGCGAACAGGGCGTCCCGTTCACCAACTACGGCGTCGCCATCGCGCACATCCACGGCATCCTCGAACGAGCCCTCTCCCCCTTCCCCGACGCCTTCGATGCGTTCAAAGCCGCCGCGTGCGGAGGTCGCGCCTGACCGGCGCGGACGGCGGTCATGCCGCGCCTCGAACGACAATCGGCGGACGCCCCGGCGTCCGTCCTGCTCTCCGGCGGGAAAGCTCCGGATTTCACAAAAACCTGGAAACGCCATCTCTGCGTGATCTGGAGCGCGCAGTTCCTGTCCGCCATCGGCTTTTCCTTCGGACTGCCGTTCATCTCCTACCTGATGCAGGAGGATATGGGCGTCACGGACAAAGCCGAGCTCGCCTACTGGGTCGCCGCGTTCAGCGCCGCCTGCCCGCTCACCATGATGTTCTTCTCCCCCGTCTGGGGCGCGCTCGGCGACCGTTACGGACGCCGCAAGATGCTTCTGCGCTCCTATATCGGCGGAGCGGTGGCGGTCGGGCTCATCAGCGTAGCGCAGACTCCGCTCCAGCTTGTCATGCTCCGCGTCATCCAGGGCGCGTTCTGCGGCACCATGTCCGCCTCGCAAGCGCTCATCTCCACGCAGACTCCGCGCGAACACACCGGATTCGCGCTCGGGGCACTGAACAGCGCCATGTTCTCCGGCACCATCGCCGGGGCGTTCGCGGGCGGATACGTGGCGGAACTTGCCGGATACCGTCTGGCATTCTTAATCTCCGCCCTCTGCTTTATCCTGTCGTTCATCGCGGTCTTCTTCTTCTCCCGCGAATATTACGAACCGCCGAGGAACAGCACGTCCGGCGTGCGCGGCATGCTTTACGCGCTCCGCCCCGAGACCGCCCAGCTCGCGCTCAACCTGCCCATCCTGCTGATCATGTGCCTGGTCATGTTCTCCCGTTCGTTCGACGCATCCTTCGTCCCGCTCTTCGTGCAGGACCTGCACGGCGGCATCGAAGGCGCGTCAAAAATCACCGGCGCGCTTTCCGGCATTTGCGGACTCGCCGGCGTCGTGTCCGGGTTCCTGCTCGGGTATCTCGCCGACCACTACCCGCCGGGCCGCCTGGCGGTCTTCTCCGCCCTCCTGACCGCCGCCTTCATGTTCTCCATCTCGTTCGTCTGGGGGCTCGCCGCGCTCTTCATCCTGCGTTTCGCCATGATTTTCATGAGCAGCGGCATCGACCCCGCCATGCAGATATGGCTCGCAAAAAAGACCGACGAACGCTCCCGCGGCCAGATGTTCGGCTGGGCGTCCGCCATGCGCTGCCTCGGACTCGGGCTCGCCCCGGTCGCGGGCGGCCCCATCGCGGCGAACCTCGGCATCCGCGCCATTTTCGCGGGCGGCTCCGTCTTCTTCCTCCTGACCGCCGCCTTCGTCTATCTCACCATGCGCCACTACAAAGAAATTTGACCGCGCGGCGCAAAAGAAATCCCGGCTGCCCCAATATTCTGGAGAGCCGGGATAGATTCCATTACAAGGCGGACGTTCGTTTTGCGTCCGTCAGGTCAAGCATTACAGCATGATCTCGAATTCGGAGACCGCCGGACCGGGTTTGCCCGCGTCCGCCGGACCGAACGTAATCCGGAAGAAGAGTCCCTCGAACTTGCCGTCCATCGGGACGACCGTTTCCTTGAAGTTCCCCTTGACCTCGCCGACAGGCGTCCAGGACTCCTGGTCCAGCGAGCATTCCACCTTGAACGAATACTCCGCCTCGGAGTTGAAGACGATGCGGATGTTTTTCGGCTTGATGATGCGTTCGGCGGAGACGGTCAGGAAACAGTTGTCCGCTGATTTCGCCTGATAGAACGTGTCCGGGCGGCCGTCGACCGCGCACATGGCGGAGTGGCCGTCGATGGATTCGGAAGCCTGCGTGGGCTTGTCCAGCGCCATGTTCAGCGGCTTGTCGAGCGGCTTCGTGCCGACGAGCTGGCCGGTGAACTTGACGTACGGGCGGTTTTCGATGACCACGGACTGGCCGGGCCGGAAGCCGGGACCGCGCGTGGAGGCGATCTCGATGCGGCCGGATCCGAGTCCGGGCGAAGTCGCCTCGATCACGGTCGTGCCGCTGTAGTACGAACGGAAGTCGATGGAGCACTTGCCGTCGCGGATGGCGATGTCGGAGTCATTTTTGAACGTGATGGAGCGTCCGGTGGGGAATTCGCCGGGGCCGGAGACCACGCGGAACGTGACGTCCGGGCTGTTGCTGATCCACTTGCCGGAAGCGTCCACGATCGTGGCGATCAGCTGCACGTCGTCGGTGCCGTCGGCGAACATCGTCTTTTTGTCGGAGGTCAGGACGACCTTCGCCGGGGTGCCCTCGACGGGCCATTCCGGGTGCTTCACGCCGCCGAACACCTCGCGGTAGTAGTACCAGCGGCGTTTGGGCAGGCGGAAGTAGTCCATCGTCCCCATCCAGCCGAAGCGGCCGCCCATGCTGCCGTGATCGATGCCGCACCAGATGATCTCGCCGCTGCGCCAGTCGTACACCTTTTTACCGTTGATGTGGCTGACGGCTTCGTAGCCCGCGTCGAACTTGCCGGGGCGGACTTCCATGGCCGAACCGACCGCGCCGTATTCGCTGACGACGTTCGGGATGCCGGGGTTCTGGTATTCGCGCATGTATTCGCCGTCGCCGTTGTAGCCCGCGATGTCGCTGCAGTGGTCGACCTGGCCGCGCTGGGCCCCGCCGACCGCAGCCAGACGCGTCGGGTCTGCCTCATGGGCGATCTTCGTGAGACGCCGCAGGAAGTCGCGCACTTTCGTCATCACGCGTCCGTCGGAGAAGAACACTTCGTTGCAGAGGCTCCAGCATACGATGGACGGGCGGTTGCGGTTGATGCGGATCATGTCGCGCAGCGTATGGATCACGGACTCCTCGAACGGGAGCTGGTCGGCCTCCTCGACGGGGTACGCGCTCGCGCCGCCCCAGATGTTCGGGCCGCCCATGCCGGTCGTGCCCCAGAAGCAGTTCTCGCACCAGAACATCATGCCGATGCGGTCGCAGAGTTCGGCGAACACGGGATGATGCGGATAGTGGCTGCCGCGGATGATGTCGAATCCGGCTTCCTTCATGTAGCGGATGTCGCGTTCGAATCCGGCGTGCGTCACGGCGTCGCCCCAGCCCGCGCGGTCCTGATGCACGTTCGAGCCGTGGAAATAGCGGTTCTCGCCGTTCAGGAAGAACCCCTTGTCGGCGGTCCATTTGATCGTACGGAATCCGAACTGGTCGGAGAAGCGGTCGTAGAAGAGCGAGGTCTTCGCGTCGACCACGGTGGTCTCGGCGCGGTACAGGTTCGGCGTCTCGGGCGACCAGCGTTTCGCGTCCTTCACCTGCGGCGTCACGATCTCGACCTCGCGGACGGCGTTCGGCGTCATCACGACGCCCTTTTTGGACGCCCGCGCGACGAGCGCGCCGGACGCGTCGTAGATGGAGGTCTCGACGTCGACCGTGCGTTCCTCGTCCGACTGGTTGCGAATCTCGCTGACCACGCGGACGGACGTGTCGCCCTCCTCCAGCTTCGGCGTCGTGATGCTCATGCCGTACCACGTCACATGGACGACACGTTTCACGACCAGAGAGACGTCGCGGTAGATGCCGCCGGAGAACGTGTGCTCGCCCGCACGCGGCGCGATGCGCGGGTTCCAGTTATTGTTCACGCGCACGGCGATCAGGTTGTCGCCGTTCACCATCTGGTCCGTGAAATCGACCTCGAACCCGGTGTAGCCGCCCTCGTGATGTCCGGCGAGCTTGCCGTTTACATAAACGTCCGCGACCTGGAAGACGCCCTTGAAGTCAAGGTAAAAACGATACGTCTTGTTTTCCTCCGCCGCGATCTGACCGTCTTTGATGACGAAATCGGTGTTCGCAATATGAATTTTCTTGCGATACCAGCCGTCGCCGGT
Source organism: uncultured bacterium (assembly GCA_902802585.1). GTDB lineage: Bacteria > Verrucomicrobiota > Lentisphaeria > Victivallales > UBA1829 > UBA1732. Next base: position 93,801 of record CADCMR010000004.1, on the reverse strand, counting down.
ATAGAACCGGTCGGAGAGGAAATACGGCATGCTGAACGAGTGCGGGACATGCGTCGTTTCCCACTTGCTGTCGTCGAGGTCGACCGCCTGGCCGTTCTCGACCGTACCGAGCTTGAACTTCCATTCGGCGTTCAGGTTGGAGACCACGCGGCCAGAGAGGGGCGGCTTCTTGCCCGCCGCGACCGCGCCGGGGACGACGGCCTGCGCGTCCGCCTGGGCGGCGCCGAGGATCATGATTCCAGCGCAGAGGACCGCGCCGGCGCAATAACGATGAAACGACTTCATTCCGGTATCCTTTCCTGTTATCTTTCCGGGCGGCGTCGCACCACACCGGGAAAAAATGTCTGTTAACGTTTCTCCTTTACTTTATTCCATTCGTGATAATTTGCAAACAGTTTTCCGCGTTTTTCAGGAGAAAAACATTCTTTCTACGTCATTTTTCACGTTGAGAACGTTAATAACAACGTTCACATGGAAGCAGCCGGGACAAATGAATTGAAAAAAGAAAGTGGCACTTCGATTCATTCGGACCGGATGGATTTTCAGCAGATGGACAAAAAGACGATGTGGAAAGATTCGAGGGCGAATGTCTAAAAACGTGACCGCCGAGATTCTTTCTCCTCGGACGTTGTTCAGATGCGAAAAGACGCCGGAACAAATGAATTAAAGTGTCCAAACAAAAAAAGCATAAGCGGAAACGATCCCGCGCCACGCATTCCCCCCGTAACCCGCCGTCACCGGAGAACCGCTTCCCCCCGAAAACGGTCGTCCGGCCCCCTTGACGGCGGATTCCAATGCATGGCATCGTGCGGATCGTTCATCCTGTCCGGGACTCCCCCGATTCCGTGATTCCCGGGTCAGGACCGCTTATGCCGGAGAGAAGGATCGCTCCCCCCTCACACAGTTACTATACCATGCTTTCCAGTCGGAAGCAAACGCGGAAACGCCGCCGGAAGGAAGAAAAAGCATCCTGGGACGCACTTTTTCCGTGGTGGTCAAGTTTGCTGTACAAGTTTCGCAGTCCGGACGCCCGGAAAAAGTATTTGGCACCGCCGGATCATCTCCCCGCGACAAAAAGAAAAACCGCACCCGGAAACGGTCTCCGGATGCGGCGGGATCCTGATCTTGCTCTGCGTTCCGCCCGGTCTTTCCGGGCGGGGACCGATCATTTCGGCATGAGGAACTGCGGGATCGGAATCTGCTGCCCCTGGTACATGTTCATGTACTGCGCGAAGAGCAGATAGGCGATGAAGCAGACGCAGATGAGCGTGAGAATGGAAAGCGTGAGGAAAAACCAGTTCGGCTCGTCGGCGGAGGTGACCGGATCTTTCTGCTTTTTCACCTTCGGCAGCTTGCCTTTTTTCTTCTTGTCCTCAGGCACGGATTCCGGCACGGGCGTCGAGGTTTCGACTGGAGCGGCGACGGGCGGCTGTTCCGCCTGTTGTGCGGCGGCGTCCGCGGGCTTCTGGTCTTCCGGTTTCTGCGCCTGAGGCGGCATGTTCGGGATGTTCAGGCCGGGGATGATATTCTTCGGAAGTTCCTTCGGCTGGGCTGGCTGGCTTTTCAGCTTCAGCGTGAGCTTGCGTTCCGGCGGGATCGGAGACTCGCCGACTTTCTTGGCGGGCGCGGAGGAATCCCCCGGCTTCTGCTCTTCCGGCTTTTTCAGCTGGATCGTCGGCGTCGAGGATTCCGGCTTCTTCAACTGGATCGTCGGCGACGAGGACTCCGGCTTCTTCAGCTGGATCGTCGGCGTCGAGGATTCCGGCTTCTTCAACTGGACCGTCGGGGGCGAGGATTCCGGCTTCTTCAGCTGGATCGTCGGCGTCGAGGATTCCGGCTTCTTCAGCTGGACCGTGGAGGGGGAAGCCGCCGGAGCGGAGGATTCCACGGGCTTGGCGGTCGGGATGCCGGCCGGGTTTTCCGCCGCCTTAGGCACGATCTTGATCGCGGGCTTCACATCGGGCGATGCAGGAGCATCAGCGGGAGCAGCCGTCGGCGGACGAAGCCGGATGGTCTGCTTGATGCCGGGGACGGTCGCGGTTGGCGACGGCGTGATATGGACAGCGGGTTCCGCCTGTGCGGCGGCATCGGTCGCGGCGTCCGCGGCGGCTCCGGCGGGTGCGGCCGCATCGGCGGCGGGAGCGGGCGGAGTCATCGGTTTGAGCTTGATCGTGGCGCGCGGACGAATATCCTCGGGGGTATTCGGGGTCACCGGGGTATCGGAAGTCGGATCTGCCATGGCTGTTTCCTTCAAAAATGGTTCAAGACTACATAAATCATAAAGGGAAATATATCACGCTATCGCGGAAAGACAAGTTATTTTTCGCATTTTTGCCGAAAAAAACAGTAAAAAACTAAAATGACGTGCTTCCTCCGCCCAGAGGCATACCGGGGACACAGCCCGTCCGGCGCGTGGCGTCATACCGCATCGGGCACGGGTCGTCCGGTCCCGTCCGCATCCGGTTCAGGGGTTTCGATACGGACGCGGGTGATGCGGTGGCCTTCGAGCGCCTGCACGGTAAAACGCAACCCGCCGATCTCCGCGACGTCGCCCGGCTTCGGAATGTCGTCCAGCTCCGCCATCAGCAGTCCGCCCACTGTGTCCGGGCGTTCGTCCTCCGGCAGTTTGCAGTTCAGTTCGCGTTCGACCTCGGCAATGCGCACGAGTCCGCCGGACTCCCAGATCGTTTCGGCCACGCGGATCAGGGACTCCTCCGGTTTCCGCGGATGAAGCGATCCGACGAGCTCCTCCAGCAGGTCGTCGCGCGTGACCACGCCCGCCGTCCCGCCGAATTCGTCCAGCACGACCGCGATCTCGAACTGTTCGCGCTGCATGTCGTGCAGCACCTGCTGGACACTCGCGCCCTCCGGCACGAAATGGGGTTTGCGCATGGCGGCGACCGGAAGCGGCGGCTGTCCGGTTTTGAGCTTGATCCGGTAATAGTCCAACGCATAAAGGACACCGATGACCCGGTCGATACTGCCACGGTATACAGGAAACGCCGAAAAGCCCTTTTCGACCAGGAGCCGTTCGATCTCCTCGGTCCGTGCGCCGGCCTCGATGGCGCAGACGGCGCCGCGCCGCGTCATGATCTCGCCGCAGGTGATATCGTCCAGCTCGAAGACGTTCTGGATGATGCGGCGCTCGTCGGCGTCGATCAGACCGTCCTTCTCGCCCATATTGATGAGCGAACGGATCTCCTCCTCCGTGACCTTGTCGGTATTCTCCGCGGAGCAGAACGGCATCATGACGAGCTTGACCGAGTTGTTCAGCAACCAAACCAGAGGCGACGCGATCCGGGCAAGCCAGTGGATCGGGACCGCGGAGTTCAGCGCGACGAACGACGTGTAGCGCAGCGCGATCTGCTTCGGCACGAGTTCGCCGAAGACCAGCGAAAAAAATGACAGGACCAGCGTGATGAACACCACGGAAATATGGTCGATCACCGTTTCGGACAGTCCGGTGAAGCCGATGTCGTGGTAAATCCAGTGCGTCAGGGGATCGGAGAACGTGTCGGCGGCGAATGCGCTGGCGAGAAACCCGGCGAACGTCACGCCGACCTGGACCGTGGCGAGGAATCGCCCTGTGTCGGCGGCAAGGGAACCGAGGATCCGACCGCGTTTCCCTTCCTTCGACAGCTGGTCCAGCGTGACGGGTTTCAGGGAGATCAGCGCCGCTTCGGCAGCCGAGAAAAAGGCGTTGCAGAGGATCAGAACGACAAGAAAAACAAGGTGCAGTATCAAAGCGGGATCCGGGGTTTCCGTTTTCAGTTCCTGGGAGACGTCCCGTGCCGGGACAGAATAATAAAATACAGGAAATCGGCGGAAAGTCAAGTTTTTTTCTTGACTTTTCGGAAAAATGGCTTATTGTTCTATGATTTTATTTGCGGCTCCGTTTTTTCCGCCTCCGGAGACGGCATCCGCATACGGGAAAGAATCCGCCCGCATCTTTCAGCACATTCAACTCTTTGCAATACAAGGAAAACGCCCATGAAACAAATGAAACACCGTCTGGTCGCGGTTCTGCTCGGCATCGGCATGCTCTTCAGCGCCTCGACGTCCGTCCACGCGCAGTCGCATTGGATGGACAAGGTCACGCTCTACTTCCCGAACCGCGTTCTGGACCTCCTCGACGTTTTCTCCCTCAATATCGGCGTCGGCCTCACCGCTCACGCCAGCCTCCGTGCCACACACGAGGTCGAGATCGGCGGCGGATTCTCCGCCACGGCGCAGATGGTCAAGGACTACAACCGCCAGTACGGGTTCGCACGCAGGAACGGCGTCTACAGCGGCATCGGTCCGATCGTCGCCACTAACATGGAACGACGCCCGGCGTTCCTGCTCGCGAAGGAATACTGGTGGGACAAGGACGGGCTCGTGACGCCCTCCGATGAGATCTTCCTGCCGAAGGAAGGCGCCATCGACTTCTGGGAGATCGGCGGCTCGCTCGGACTTGCCGTGATCGAAGCGGACGTGTCAATCCATCCGGTCGAAATCCTGGACGCCGTGCTCGGATTCTTCTTCATCGACATCACCGACGACGACCTCACGTTCGAAAACTTCCGCTGAGCCGGGCACGATCATGGCAATGCTTGAAATCCGCGGCGTCTCCAAAGCCTACGGCAAGACGCCCGTCCTGCGCGGCGTCGACCTCTCCGTCGAACCCGGCGAGCTCATGTTCCTGCTCGGTCCTTCCGGCTGCGGCAAATCCACGCTCCTGCGCATCGTCGCCGGTCTGATCCGGCAGGACGCGGGTTCCATCGTCCTCGGCGGGCGCGACGTCTCCGCCCTGCCCCCGGAATCCCGCAACACCCCGATGGTGTTCCAGAACTATGCGCTCTGGCCGCACCTGAACGTCGCCGAAAACATCGAATTCGGGCTCAAGATCAAGAAGCTCCCTCGGTCTGAAATCAAAAAGACCGTTGACGAGATGCTCGGTGTCGTCGGCATGGCGGAGTTCGCAAAACGCAAGGTCAACGAGCTTTCCGGCGGCCAGCAGCAGCGCGTGGCGCTCGCACGCGCCCTCGCACTCAAAGGCGACATCCTCCTGCTCGACGAACCGCTCTCCAACCTCGATGCGCGCCTCCGCGACCTCATGCGCACCGAAATCCGCCGCATCTGCAAGGAACGCAATCTTACGGCGCTCTATGTCACGCACGACCGGCGCGAGGCGCTCAGTGTGGGCGACCGCATCGCCGTCATGAAGGATGGCGTGATCCTTCAGCTTGACGCGCCCCGCACGCTCTACACGCGCCCTGCGAACAAGTTCACGGCGGCGTTCCTCGGCGACGCCGATTTCCCGGAGGCGAAATGCCTGCGTATCGAAAACGGAATTGCCGTCTTCTCCACGCAGCCGGGCGAACTCCGTGTGCGCCTTGAAGACCAGCCCGTCCAGCCCGCGCCGGACGCCGTCTGTACGCTCATGATCCGTCCGGAAGCTGTCCGCACCGGCGTCGATCCCGTGTCCGTCAACGCCTTCCCGTGCATCGTCCGCGACAGCGTCTTCCTCGGCGAAACGACCGGCCTCACGCTGGATGCCTCCGGGTTCACGCTCCACGCGAGCGAATCCGCCGCGCCGGAACGCCGTCCCGGCGACGCGCTCACGTGCTCCGTCCCGCCGGACGCGATCGCCATCCTCCCGCCGGACAACGCCCGCTGACGCCGGAGCGAAACAGCCATGAAACGTCTCGCCCTCGCCCTGGCAGTCCCGATTCTGCTGATCATCCTCCCGCTCGTGCTCAGGCCGTCCGCCGACTGGAGCCCGGACGCGCCGGAAAGCCTCGTGGTCATCACGCCGAACTCGGAACAGATCAAATACGAGTTCGAGCAGGCGTTCCGCAAGTGGTACAGGGAGCATCGCGGACGCGACATCAAGATCGACTGGCGCAGTCCCGGCGGCACCAGCGACATCGTGCGCTACATCGGCGACCGCTTCGAGGCGGAATTCCGCCTGTACGCGCTCGAAAAAGGCATGGAATGGGACCGCGACACGGCGGCGGCGTTCAAGAATTCCAAGCTCACGGCAGATGACCATCCGGCGCGCAGGCTCCTGCTCGAATCCGATATCGGCATCGGCATCGACCTCTTCTTCGGCGGCGGCACCTACGACCAGGCGAAATTCGCCTCCATCGGCTACGCGGTCGACGCCGGGGTGAAGGAGCGCCACCCGGACTGGTTCACCGACGACGTCATCCCCATGAACTTCGCGGGCGAGCAGATCTACGACCCGGAGGGTCGCTACTACGGATACTGCCTGTCCTCGTTCGGCATCGCGTACAATTTCCGGCGCATCCGCGAGCTCGGCGTCGAGCCGCCGCAAAACTGGACCGACCTCGCGGACCCGGCGTTCTTCGGCACGCTCGTGCTCGCCGACCCGACCAAGTCCGGCTCCATCACCAAGTGCTACGAGATGATCCTCCAGCAGGCGATGGCGGAGCTCGGCCCGGAAAAAGGCTGGCTTGAGGGATTCCGCCGCATCAAACTCCTCACCGCCAACGCGCGCTCCATCGCCGACAGTGCGGGCAAGGTCGTCCGCGACGTCTCCTCCGGCGAGGCGGCGGCGGGCATCTGCATCGACTTCTACGGGTTCAGCGAGGCGGAATGGGCGCGGCAGAGGACCGGCGAACCGACCATGACTTATGTCATGCCGCGCGGGGGTACCGCCGTCACCGCCGATCCGGTCCAGCTCCTGCGCGGCGCGCCCAACCCCGACGCGGCGAAGGATTTCATCGATTTTCTGCTCTCGAAGGAGGGCGCGGCGATCTGGCTCCTGAAACCCGGCACGCCCGGCGGTCCGGTCAAATACGTTCAGCTCCGACCGTCCGTCCGCAAGGATTCCCCGCTTGAACTCCCGAAAGACGAGCTCGCCCTGCCCGACTACCGCCCCTACGACCTCGGCGGCACGTTCGAATACAATTCCGCCTGGACGGGACGTTATTTCAGCCTCATCCGCGTGCTCGTCAAGTGTGCGGCGCTTGACCCGGAGGACGACCTGCGCGCCGCCTGGAAAGCCATCCTGGACAACGGCGGCCCGGACGCCAATCCCGAGGCAATGGCGGAACTCCTCGCGCTCCCCGTGCCGTATGAATCCGCCGCAGACGGAGCGAAAGCCCTGGGCGGCACGCCCGCCGAAGCGGCGGCGGCACGCACCCGCTGGACTGAGGCCGCCCGCGCAAGCTACCTGCGCGCCGCCGAACTCGCCCGGAAGAAAGGAGCCGCGCCGAAATGAAACGCTTCCTCGCCCTCTTCCTCGCGCTGGCGGTCCTGGCATTCTTCGCTCTGTTCCTTTTTCTGCCGCTCTTCACGGTCGTGGCGGAGGGCTGCGACCCGGCGGTCATACGCGAAGTCTTCCGCAGCCGCCTGTACCTTCAGGGCATGATGAATTCGCTCGCGGTCGCCGCCGTCACCACGGGCATCGTCTTTCTGATCTCCATCCCACTCGCCGCGCTCTACGACAAGTACGATTTCCCCGGCAAAGCCGCGTGCTCCGTGATGATGATGGCGCCAATGATCCTGCCGCCGTTCGTCGGCGCGCTCGGATTCCAGCAGCTCCTCGGGCACTACGGACTCCTGAACAGCATCCTCGGCGAGCTCGGACTGCCCCCGGTCGATTGGCTCGGCGGCAGCGGCAGGTTCTGGAGCGTCTGCATGATCCAGGCGCTGCATCTGTACCCGATCGCCTACCTCAACCTCGTCACGGCGTTCGGAAACATTGATCCGTCCCTGCTCGAATCCGCCCGAAACGCCGGCGCGGGTCCGTGGCAGAGATTCCGCCGCATCACGCTGCCCATGCTCCGCCCCGGGCTCCTCGCGGGCGGCAGCATCGTCCTCCTCTGGGCGTTCACCGAACTCGGCACCCCGCTCATGTTCGGGTACAACACCGTGACCCCGGTCCAGATCTTCAACGGCGTGACCGAACTCGGCACAAATCCCGCCGCGTACTCGCTCGTCATCATCACGCTCGCCGTCTCCTGCCTGCTCTACCTCGGCGCAAAACTCCTGCTCGGACGCGGCGCGGCGGCATCGGTCGCGAAAGGAACTCCGGGCGCGTCCGCACGGAAGCTTACCGGTCCCGGACGCTGGCTTCCGCTCGCGGTCTTCGCCGGGTTCACGTTCGTCGCCGCACTGCCGCACATCTGCCTGGTGCTGATCGCTTCCTCGGCGAGCTGGAGCGGGACGGTCCTGCCGGAACACTTCTCGCTGATGCACTACCGGAACGCGCTCGGCGACCACCTGGTCGTGCCGAGCATCGTGAACAGCTTGAAATACGCGCTCCTCGCCACGGCGCTGGCGCTCGCCGCGGGCGTGCTGACGGCGTTCCTGACCCGCCGCGGCAGCCTCAAGTTCGGCTGGCTGCTCGACCTCGTCGCCATGACGCCGCTCATGATCCCCGGCGTCGTAATGGCGGTCGGGTTCCTCGGCATGTCCATCCGCTACCAGTGGGCGCACATGCTGTTCGATCCGGTCGCGAATCCGGTCTTTCTGCTCGCCGTCGCCTACGCGGTCCGGCGCGTGCCGTACGTCCTGCGCTCCGTCGCGGGCGGGCTGGACCAGACGCCGGAGGAACTCGAACGCGCCTCGCGGAACGCCGGCGCGGGCTACGGGCGCACGCTGGTGAAGATCACACTCCCGCTGGTGGCGGCAAACCTGGTCGTCGGCGCGCTGTTCGCGTTCAGCTTCTCCATGATGGAGGTCTCCGATTCGCTGATCCTCGCGCAGAAAGCCGAATTCTATCCGATCACGAAGGCGATCTACGAGCTCTCGCAGTATCTCGGCGCGGGTCCGTACACCGCCGCGGCGTTCGGCGTATGGTCGATGTGCTTCCTGGCGTCCATCCTCGCTGCCGCGTCCGTCCTGCTCGGAAAGAAGATCGGCTCGCTCTTCAGCATCTAGCGGCGCTGTGCCATGACATGCAAAGCGTGCCCGAGCGACTGCCGGGCACAACCTCAGTGGATGGCTTGCCCTCCCCCGCCGCATCGGTAAAAAATGGAATTATTCATTCCGCGAATTTGTATCGCGGGCGGTTTATGCTATATTATAAGGCGCGGTTTTTTGAACCGCCGACTGAATTCCGCCTTTTCGTGTTTGACTTTACCCATAGCGAATCCATTATCATGAACCAGCTCAAAAAAGATTACCTGTTCACCTCGGAATCCGTTTCGGAAGGACACCCCGACAAAGTCGCCGACCAGATTTCCGATGCCATACTCGACGCCTGCATGGAGCAGGACAAGGACAGCCGCGTGGCGCTCGAAACGCTCTGCACCACGGATTTCATCGTGCTCGCGGGCGAGATCTCGACGAAGGCGCACGTGGACTGGGAGAGGATCGCCCGCGGCGTCGTGCGCGACATCGGCTACACCGATCCTGAACTCGGATTCTCCGCCGACACGGCGGAAGTCCTGCTGAAGATCCACAGGCAGTCGCCCGACATCGCGCAGGGCGTGGACGCCGGAGAAAACAAGGCGCAGGGCGCGGGCGACCAGGGCATGATGTTCGGATTCGCCTGCACCGAAACCGACGCGCTGATGCCCGCCCCCATCTACTATGCGCACCGTATCGTCGCCGAACTGGCGCGCCTGCGTAAAACCGGGGGAAAACCGTATGCCTTCCTCCGTCCCGACGCGAAATGCCAGGTGTCCGTGCGCTACGTGAACGACAAGCCGGTCGCCATTGAAACGGTCGTGGTCTCCACCCAGCACACGAAGGACGCCACCCGAGCCCAGCTCGAATCTCTTGTGCGGAAAGTCGTGGCGGACGTGGTCCCCGCTGGATTCCTGACGGAAAAGACCGTGTATTTCGTGAACCCGACCGGGACCTTCGTGATCGGCGGTCCCGCGGGCGACACCGGTCTGACCGGACGAAAGATCATCGTCGACACCTACGGCGGACGCGGTCTGCACGGCGGCGGCGCGTTCTCCGGCAAGGACCCCTCGAAAGTGGACCGTTCCGCCGCCTATATGTGCCGTTACATCGCCAAGAACATCGTGAAGGCGGGCCTTGCGGACCGCTGCCAGATCCAGGTGGCGTACGCCATCGGCGTGACCGAGCCAGTCTCCATCTTCGTCGACACGTTCGGCACGGGCAAACTCTCCGACCATGCGCTGGAGAAAGTCGTCCGCGAGGTCTTCGACATGACTCCTGCGGGCATCACCGCCGCGCTCGGACTGAAGGAACGCAAAGGCTGGGCATACCGTCAGACCGCCGCATACGGGCACTTCGGACGCGACGGTTTCCCGTGGGAGGCGACCGACAAAGTCGACGCGCTCCTCGCCGCCGCAAAGAGATTCGCGGACTGATTCCCGTACGGGATTTCCTGAATGAGAAGCCATGCCGCCACAGTCACCGGCGCGGGGACCGCGATCGTCGACCTGCTGGTCCGCGTCGACGACGACTTCCTGGCGCGCGAACTGCCCGGCGGACGCGGCAATACCACCTGGGTCGAAGCGTCGCGCCTGGACGAACTGGTCCGGCATCTGCTGGAACGCGGATTCCAGCCGGAAAAAGCGCCGGGCGGCTCGACCGGCAATCTCCTCTGCGGTCTTTCCGAACTCGGTTTCGGCACGCGTTTCCTCGGCTGGCTCGGACTCGACGACGACGGCATATACTACCGCGACACCTTCGCGGAATCCGGCGGCGGCATCCATTCGTTCAAATACCACCCCTCGAAACATACCGGTCGCTGTCTGAGCCTGATCTCGCCCGACGCCGACCGCTCCATGGTCACCGACCTCGGCGCCTCCGCTGAAATGCGCGCGGACGGGATCCTGCCGTCCGACCTGGACGGCGCGAATCTCCTGCACACGGAGGGCTACCTGTGCGGTTTGAAGGACCGGACATTCCTGCCGCGCCTCCTCGAACAGGCGAAAAACGCCGGGATCCCGGTGAGCTTCGACCTGGCGTCCTACGGGATCGTGCGGGAGTACCGCGATGTGCTCCGCGATTACCTCGGAAATTACGTCGACGTCGTCTTCGCAAACGAACTGGAGGCGGCGGAATTCGCCGGGACAAACGATCCCGAAGCCATGCTCGGCGCACTCGCGCGACTCTGCCCCGTTGCCGCGGTCAAGCTCGGCGCACTCGGCTCGGTCGTCCGTATGGACGGACGCACGGTCAGGATCGCGCCGGAAAACGCGGTCCCGGTCGACGCGACGGGCGCGGGCGACCTCTGGCAGGCGGGATTCCTGTTCGGCTGGCTGAACCACGCCCCGCCGGAAATCTGCGGACGCATCGGCTCCATCCTGGGCGCGGCCGCGGTATCGCATTACGGCGCGCGTCTGCCGGAAACCGCCTGGCGGGAGCTCCGCCCCCGTGTCCGCGCCATGCTTTGAACTCAAAAATCATAACATGCCACCGAAAAGGAACCCTCACAATGCCCGCGAAAACAACCCGGAAAACAAAAGGTGAATACCTGGTCCGCGACATCGGACTCGCCGACTTCGGACGCAAGGAGATCGAGATCGCCGAGTACGAAATGCCCGGTCTCATGGCGATCCGCGAAAAATACAGCAAATCCAAACCGCTCGCCGGAGTCCGCATCATGGGCTGCCTGCACATGACCATCCAGACCGCGGTCCTCATCGAGACGCTCGCCGAACTCGGAGCCGACCTCCGCTGGTGCTCCTGCAACATCTTCTCCACGCAGGACCATGCCGCCGCCGCCATCGCGAAACGCGGCATCCCGGTCTTCGCCTACAAAGGCGAGAGCATCCCCGAATACTGGCAGTTCGTCATGAAGGCGATGGTCTGGCCGGACGGCAAGGGTCCGGACCAGATCGTGGACGACGGCGGCGACGCCACCGGTCTGGTCCACATGGGCGTGAAGGGCGAGCTTGACCCCGCTTTTCTGAAGACCACGCCGAAATCCGCCGACGAAAAGGCGGTGTTCGCAATTCTGAAGGACATCCGGAAGCAGGATCGCAAGTTCTGGCGAAAGATCGCGGCGGGCATAAAGGGCGTCTCAGAGGAGACCACCACGGGCATCCACCGCCTCAACCACCTCGCGAAGACCGGCGAACTCCTCTTCCCCGCCATCAACGTGAATGACTCCGTCACGAAGTCCAAGTTCGACAATGTCTACGGCTGCCGCCATTCCCTGCCCGACGGACTGAAACGCGCGCTCGATGTGCTGATCTCCGGCAAGCAGGTCGTGGTCTGCGGATACGGCGACGTCGGCAAGGGCTGCGCCGAGGCAATGAAGAACGAGCGCGCCCGCGTCGTCGTGACCGAGGTCGATCCGATCTGCGCGCTCCAGGCTTGCATGGCAGGATTCCAGGTCGCACGCATTGAAGATGCGCTGAAAACCGCCGACATCTACGTGACCTGCACCGGCAACTGCCGCATCATCACGGCAAAGCACATGGCGGGGATGAAGGACCAGGCGATCGTCTGCAACATCGGACACTTCGACGACGAGATCGACGTGGCGGGGCTGAAGGCGGTCAAGGGCATCAAAGTCACCGAGATCAAGGGTTGCGAGTGCCCTGTCCATAAATACACCTTCCCCGACGGGCACAGCATCTATCTCCTCGCCGAGGGTCGCCTGGTCAACCTCGGCTGCGCCACCGGACACCCGAACTTCGTCATGAGCTGCTCCTTCTCGAACCAGGTCCTCGCCCAAATCGAGATCGCCGGAAAGAAGCTCGAAAAGAACGTCTACCTGATCCCGAAGACGCTCGACGAGGAAGTCGCGCGCCTCCACCTCGCCAAATGCGGCGCGAAGCTCTCGAAGCTCACGCAGGAACAGGCGGACTACATCGGCGTGAAAGTCTCCGGTCCATTCAAGCCGGACGGCTACCGCTACTGATCAAAAACATTGTGCCGCCTCCGCCGTTTTAGCGGAGGCGGCATACGGTCTTCCTTGTCATTTCCGCGCGGGATTCCGGATCCCGCTTTTTTTATTTCGCCTTGTCCTCCTCCGGCGATTTCACATCGGGAAGGAGGAGCCCGAAAGCCGCCATGGTCTCCGCCTGATGGATCACGGTTCCTTCATCCATTCCTATGGCGAAGATCGAGTCGATGAAGCAGTAGAGAGGCGGCGTTTTGTCGCGGCTCGGGAAGAGCGTTTCGGTGTAACGGTATTCCTTGCCCTTGTTGTCCGGTCCCTGGACCTGCATTCCGGAAACGGAGAATCCCGTGGGGTTGAACCGGCTGTTGTGGAGCGGGGCATGGATGCTGTTTGAGCCCGCACCGACGATCCAGCTGAGGTTCAGGGGGTTGCAGCCGAGGGTGTTGTCGGCGGTCCGGATCATGGCGTCCCTGTACGTTTTAACCTTGAGCTTGTTGTCCGTAAACGCCCATGCGTGCCACACGACAGTGAGGTAGTGTTCGTAGGCGCCCGTTCCCCAGTTGATGGGCGCATAGGGATGCCGGATGAACTTATAGGGGGCCTTGTTCGACGCGTTGATATACATGTCCGCCTCCTCGCAGATGGCGCGGACGACGTTGGAATGCATCGTGATGTCGCACTTGGAAGGCGGGATCGCGGCGTAGGCGTAGGCGGCCAGAGAAAGATCGTAGTTGTCGCCGATCATCTTCGTTTTCGGGTTCTTCTGCCACGGGGTGTTGTCAAGGAACGCCTGATGATACGCGTTTTCGCCCGTAGTGTGGAACAACTGGGCCGCCGCGTATGCAAGCGGGGCGGTATAGTAGTTTCCGAAGGTTTGCACATTGTTGGTCTGGGGTTTGTTGCTGATTCCCCAGTCGTACGCACGGCGCGCCCGGTTCAGATAATCATCCGCCATTTCCTTTTTGCCGAGGGACCGGAGCAGCCGGGAGGCATGCGCCATGGCCCCGGCGAACATCAGCGATCCGCGGCTGTCCTTGGCAAAGACGAAATCTCCCTTCGGATCAAGCTCGACCGTCTGGACGAAATTCGGGTCGCCGTCGGATTCCGTGCCGTTATAAACGCCGCCGTCCTCGTCCTGAAGACCGATCCAGAGCTTGAGCGCCCAAAGCGCCTCGTCGAGGATGTCCGGGATGCCGTTGCCCTTCTCCGGAATATTGAGCTGGCCGTCGTAGAATTTCTTCGGCGCGACCTCGTACGCGTCCATCAGGACCTGCGCGACGTCGATGTGCGAACGCGGATTGTAGTCGCCGGCGTCGTGGTGTCCGCCGGACGCCTGGATGAGCTTCGGCACGAGGGCCTCGATCCGCTCGGAAAGCTTCTCGATCTCTTCTGTGGAGAGGACGCGGTTGTAGATGCGGAATTCATCAAAATAACACCCCTCGGCCCCCTTGTTGGTGACGGCGCCGATGACCATGTCGTTGCCCGGCGTAAACGAGGCGGACGACGTCCCCGTCCGGACATGCTTCCCGTCGCGGTAGATGCGGCACGTCCACCGCCCGTCCGACTCGGGCTTGAGCGTAAAAATCAAGCAGTGCCAGCGGTCGTCGCCGAACCGGCTTCCCGCGTAGATTCTGGTTCCGTTGAACTCATAATACGGGACGCCCCAGCCACAGCTGAACCGGAACGACCTGCCGCGTCCGGACCGGAGCGTCAGGATGTCGCCGTCGAATTGGTTTCCCTTCGGGGCATCGTTGCGGCGCAGCCAGAAACAGAACGAAAGCCCCTTCTCCTTGTCATAGTCCAGCTTCCCGGTCCAGCCGTTGTCACGGTCCGATTTCGTCTCAAAGACCTGGTTGGCTTCGCCGTCCCAGATCAGATTCGGCATCACTTTGAACGACTGCGCCTTTCCGTTCGTCGGCGAGAGCGCCATGCCGCCGGGAACGGCGTTTGCCGCGGACCCGTTGAACGGGAAATGAGCGATGAGCCCGGGACCGGCGTAGACCGGGGGACGCACCGCCACTTCGGAAGACAGGTTCGCCTCGAAAACCGCCTTTTTCGCGTCGATGTACTCTCCCCCGTCTATGCGACGCTGCGTGGTTAGCTGGATCCCCTTGTTGTGGCACGCGATGCGGCGCCACTCCGAATACGGCTGTTCGAGCGCGATCCCGCACCTCTGCGCGAAAAGTCCGTACGCCGCGGTCCGGAACGCCTCGCCGTAGACGTCGGTGGCGATGGAGAACTCGAAGCTGCGACCCGTACCGGGAACGGCGATGTAATAGCGACCGGGCGTCTTGAACGACGTGAAGTCGATCTCGTAGACGTTCTCGCCGGAGTACTGCGCCCTGCCCTCCGAACGTTTTCCCGGATTGGACAGTTTGCTCTGTCCGGAGAAAACGACCTCGTGCGTGCGGGCGTCGCGGATCTCGAACGGAGGCGGCGCATCGTACCTAAGCGAGGATTTGGAATACTCATGGTCCGCGGCAGACGCGGTCCCGGCATTGATGGTCTCCGTTTTGCCCGGCTTTGCGGATTCGTCCTTGTCCGGCAATGCGGGTTCGTTTTTGTCCGGCGTGTCCGCTTTCTCCGAGGATGACCGGTCCTTGGCGACCTGGGCGTCCTTTTCGATTTTGGAAGCACCGAAGAAAAGCTCTTCCGCGGAAATATCCCGGAAATGCTCCGTTTCCCCGGATGTCGCCAGGACCGCCGCTTCGTCAGGGAACGACCCGAGCCAGCGTCCGATCTCCGCCGTCTTGACCGCCGACGTGATGTATCCGACCTGGTTAACCTTCACCGCGCTGGAATAAGAACGCTTGTCCGAAAACACGATCTCCGCCGCGTTCGCACCGGAAACGACCTCCGGATCGACTTCGACCCGCAGGCGGTCTCCTTCGGCGAGCACCCGGTCCATCCGCAGGAAGACCTCATGCTGCATGATGACGGAATACGGCCAGCCGACCGGACGGTACAGGTCGATCTGGCTCCGGCGTCCCATCGCCTTGATCTCGACGGGCTCGCCGTTGATCGAAACATGGTAGTGTTTGAGCAGATATCCCTCCTGGCAGAAAAAGGTCGGTCCGAACTCCAGGCGGATAATCCCGTTTCCCACGCTGTCCAGCCCGCGGAGCCCCAGGACCGTCAGCGTCATGAGGTCGGGCGCGCGTCCGGTATCCGGCACGTTCGAGAGAGCCGCCGGATCATAGCGGAACTGACATGCTGCGCGTCCGGCGGACAGCACGTCGGAACCGTGTCCGCGCGTGACGACCGCATACGTCTTGCCCGCCTGCATCGGCGAATGCAGTTTCAGGTCGACCGACTCACGCTTGAATTCCGTAATGTTCGCGGCTTTGGATTCGGACTTGAACCCCTTCGGGGCGGAGACCTCCGGAAAACTGCGGTCCTTCGGGAACGATATGCCCGCAGGCTGAACAAACTTCTCATACGCGTATTCCGGGTCGTCCTCGCTCATGATGCGGAATGCCTCAAGCTCGTAGAGGGTGGACGAATTGCTCGCCGCGCCGACTTCCACCCGGATGACGTCCGCGGCCGCCGGGAACGCGTTCCGCACCCCCATCACGGTCATCACGAACGGCTTTTTGTCCGGCGCGGCGATCAGAGCGGGATCCGCGTCCAGCGCATAGGTCGCCGGCATCCCGGCGGCAAACAAGCACATCAGAAAAAGGCAGGAAACTGCCGGCCGAAGTCTTCCAGTCATAGCACAAACACTCCTGAAAAATGGAATCAATGCCTCCGCCGCCCCGGAGACGAACGGGATGCGCACAAACAGCGGCGGATGCGGTTCACGAATCTCTATATTATATACCGCGAAACACGCTTTGTCAAATGCTTTTTTGCGCAGCGGACGTTTTCCGCCGGAAAAGACCGGTCGTCGTCACGCCTTTCCCCCATGGACGGGATCTCAATACATTATGATTATGGGGATCTCTATTCATTGAATCGGATGGTTTTTCTGCAGGCAGGCAAACAAGACGATACAGGAAGATTTGAGGGTGGTTACCTTCAGGTAGCCACCGAAAGTCTTCCTAGCAGGGATTTGTCCGAATGCAAAAAACACCCAAGACCAATTTAATTGAGGCGCACAAAATACAATTCACCCGCGCTTTCGCATTGTCAAGCGCTTGAGAAAAATGTTAGAAAGATTGCGCCCGGCGTTCGTTCCGCCGTTTGTAGTACAGGCACAGCGCCGTGTCCGTCCCGACCATCAGCATGTCGAAGATGTACAGGAAGAACACCCCGTCCGCGCCGTCGCGCATGAACCTCGCGGTGCATCCGGCGACGTATCCGACGATGACCAGCGCGGCGAAAAGATAGCTCTTGCCCGCCGGATTCTTCGCGCGGACGGTCTTGATAATGGCGAACGGCCAGCTGGCGCCGAAGCAGACCAGCATCGCGGCTTCGAAAAAATGAGGCATGTTGAAAAAACTTTATGGCTGAAAAAACAATCTCCGACCGCATCCTCAAACGAGGTCGGCCGGAGAAAACGGAATAGACCGAAGATGCGTAGAATTATTTTTTGTGCTTGCCTTCCTTCGGATCGCGCGCCGTGGCGTTGTCGCTGGCGGCTTTCTCGTCCTTCGCCTTTTCGGACGGCCGGAACGTCGGGATCTTCTTGATCGTGTTGATGACCTGTTCCGCGGAGATGAGGCGCGTGCACTCGAAATGGCGGTCGGTCCCCTTGTGGCGCGGGCACCACAGGAAATCGTAGTGGTCGAAGTTCTCGCGCATGTCGTTCCAGCAGGAATGGCAGGTGTGGTAGTTGATGATGCGGTACGGCGTCGCGAACTCGTTGGTCGGGTGCGTGAAGCCGGAAATCATGACGACCGGAACCTTGCAGGTCCAGGCGAGCCAGGAGAGACCGCTGGAGAGACCGACGAAGAAGTCGGCATCCTTGATGAGGTTGATGCGTTCCTGCAGCGGGATATCGCCAGTGAAATCCTCGGTGCCGTAGGGGATGTAGTTCCAGTTGAGGCCGATGCCGTGCACTTTCTCCTTGTCGATGCAGAGCACGCGGTAGCCGTTGTCCTTCAGGAACTGCACGAGCGTGATCCAGCCGAACGGGTTATTCCAGTATTTCGCCTGGGAGCTGGACTGTGCCGCGATGCAAACATATTTTTCCTTGATCTTGCGCGGGGCGGAGAGGTCCACGCGCGGCGGGATGTCGGACGTGTCCTCGAGGCCGAGGATGTAGCCGGCGGTGCGGTGCAGACCGATGTAGCGGAAGTCGATCGGCTGGTTGTCCACGTCGCCGCGGAAGAAGAGACCCATATAGTAGGAGGCGTACGGACGGTAGGTCTTGGTCTCCTCGGTCGTGATGAACTTGATGTTCGGGTACTGCTTTTTGAAGATGTCCGCGATCCACGGGGTCATCACGCAGACGAGCCTGCATTTATGCTTCAGCTGGAAGCGCTCGACGTAGCTGAACCAGCCGATGCTGTCGCCGATGGTGCCGACCGGGAGCTGGATCATGACCTCCTTGTCCGTGGCGTCGTAGTCGTGCGTGAAGATCGGTTTGTCGTTGCCCTTGTCATGGATGATCAGGCGGAACCGGATGAAGAACTTCTTCACGCTGGTGATGAACGCGCCCGGTACGGTGTCCGCGCTGTACAGGATGATGCCAGTGTCGATGTCGGTGAACGTCACATGGTAGTTCTTGCCGTTCTGCGGGAAGAGGATGCGGATGCCGTGGTTGAAGTCGAACTTGATGCCTTCGACCGCGTCCAGCACGGGAATCTGCGGAATCTCGCCGTAGATCGACGGCTGTTTCTTCGGATCGGGCTTCTGTCCGGGCGCCAGGTCGGGCGCACCCGTGGCCTGGGAGATCGGCTGCGGATCCGGCCCCTTCTGTGTGATGTTCGGGGTGTTCTGCGGCTCAACGGCGGGTGCGATGGAAATGTCCTTGGCAAAATCCTGCGCCTGGGGGGTAACGATAATGGAATTGGAATCCACGGTTTTTCTCCTTCATCTGTCAGGGTGGGTTGAACGAATCGTAAAAACAATAGCACCATGACGGAAAAAAGTCAAGGTGCGGTCCGACATTTTTTCACTTTTTTCATTCTTAAAATCCAACATTGTTTTCCCACAGGCTTGATTTTTTCAAAAGTTGTGCTAATTTATAATTCGTACATCGAATTAAAAATAAAACCAAACCTTTTGGAGAAAACTATAAATGGGTAAAAAAATCGTTCTGCTGGCACTCATCGCAGGGTTCGCGGCCATCGCCGTTTTCGCCTGGCAGCGCTATCAGGAATCTGTGAAAGAGGAGGAAAGGAAGGCGCAGAAGCGCCCCGAGGAAGCCATCGTCGTGAACGTCGTCAAGGTGGAACGCGTCACCATGCTGGACGAACGCGTCTACTCCGGCACGACCCAGGCATGGAGCTCCTACGACATCGACCCGGAAGTCTCCGCCAAGCTCGTCTCCCTGAAGTTCGACATCGGCGACCAGATCAAGAAAGGCGACCTCATCGCCCAGCTCGATGACTCCAACTACGAACAGGCGGTCCGCCAGGCCGAGGCCGAACTCGAAGTCGCGAAAGCCAAGGACGTCGAGGTGAAGGCGCTGCTCAAGCTCCGCAAATCCCAGTACGAACGCCTGAAACTCCTCCTGGACAGCAACGCCACCAGCGACTCCGAATTCGAGAACGCCGAAAGCGCCATGAAGGTCCAGGAAGCCGCGCTCATCCAGAGCGAGGCGAACATCCAGAACTGCGAGGCGCGACTCGCCGCCGCGAAAGTCAAGCTCGACGACACCCGCATCTACGCCGACTGGAACTCCGGGGCGGACATCCGCCACGTCGGTGACCGCTACGTCGACGAGGGCTCGCTCGTCTCCCCCGGCAAGCCCATCCTGAAGATCATTGAGATCAACCGCATCAAAGCAAGGATCCCGATCATCGAACGCGACTTCCGTTTCCTCCAGGTCGGTCAGCAGGCGGAAGTCACCACCGACGCCTACCCCGGCGTCAAGTTCGAGGGTACCGTCGAAATGATCTCCAACGAACTCGCCGAAAGCACCCGCACCGTGGTCGCCATCCTCTCCATCCCGAACGTGGATTTCCGCCTCCGCCCCGGCATGTTCGTACGCGTGCGCATCATCCTTTCCGAGCACAGGGACACGCAGACCATCCCGCCGAACGCCATCCTGTCCCGCAACGACCGGCGCGGCGTCTTCATTATTGATCCGACCGACCAGACCGCGCAGTTCGTGCCGGTCGAAACCGGCCTTGAGGACCGCACCCGCGTGGAAATCCTCTCCCCCGTGTTCAAGCCGAACGACCTGATCGTGACCGTCGGCAACCACATGCTCGAAACAGGCAAGGACGTCGAAGTCTCCCAGCTCAGCCGTCTGCACATGGCGGAGTCCATGGCGGCAGAAGCCGCGAAGAAGGAACAAACGCCCGCCTCCGCGCAGGATAAACAGCCGGAACAGAAGTCCGCCGCGGACCAGTCGCAGGCTGTTCCCGCCGAATCCGGAGACAAAGCACAATGAAATTAGCCGACTTCTCGGTCGAACGGCCGATTTTCATCTCGATGTTCGCCTGCATCATCCTGGTGCTCGGCGGCATCTCCCTGCAGTACCTCCCCGTGGACCTCTTCCCGGAAATCGACTTCCCCGCCTGCTCCATCACCACGTTCTACGACGACGCCTCCCCGCAGGAGGTCGAGGAGCTCATCACACGCCCGATCGAACGCCAGATCAGCGCCGTCACCGGCATTGAGGAGATTACATCCATCAGCTCCGAGGAAACCAGCTCCGTCATCGTGCGCTTCACCTGGGGCACCAACCTCGACAACGCCATCTCCGACATCCGCGACCGAATCGACCGCGCGCTGAAAATGCTCCCGGACGACGTCGACCGCCCGATGCTCATCCGATTCAACTCCGCCTCCATGCCGATCATGCGCCTGGGCGTGAGCACGGACATGGACCTGACGAAGGCAAAGAAGTACCTCGAGGACAGCGTCGTCTACCGCTTCGAGCGCGTCGAGGGCGTCGCCAGCGCGAACGTCAGCGGCGGCTACGACCGCGAAATTCACGTCCTGCTCGACGTCGACAAGGCGAAGCTCCTCCGCATCCCGCTCACCGACATCCTCAACAAGCTCCGCAGCGCGAACGTCACCACGCCCGCCGGCAACCAGAAGTCCGGCACACTCGACGTCCGCCTCCGCACCATCGGCACGTTCAGCAACCTCGACGAAATCCGCGACCTCTTCCTTACGGTCGGACCCGACGGCTCCGCGATCTGCGTCCGCGACGTCGCCGAAGTGGTCGACACCCACGAGGAAGCCACGCGATTCGTCCGCATCAACGGCAAGCCCGGCATCTACATTGAGGTCTACAAGCAGTCCGGCTCCAACACCGTCGGCGTCGCCCGCGAGGTGCGCAAGGAACTCGAAAAGATCAACACCGAACTCGCCGGCAGCTTTAACATCGTCCCAGTCACCGATGAATCCGAGTACATCCAGCGATCCATCAACAACGTGTCGAACACCGCCGTCTCCGGCGGTCTCCTCGCCATCCTGATTCTCTTCATCTTCCTCTGCAACGTCCGAAGCACGCTCATCATCGCCATCAGCATCCCGCTGTCCATCGTCGCCACCTTCGCCCTCATCTACTTCTGCGGATTCACGCTGAACATCATGACCCTCGGCGGCCTCGCGCTCGGCGTCGGAATGCTCGTCGACAACTCCATCGTGGTGCTCGAAAACACCGTGCGACTGCATGACGGCGGCTTGCCGCGCAAGGAGGCCGCCAGGCAGGGCGCCAATGAAGTCACCAGCGCCCTCATCTCCAGTACGCTCACCACCGTCGCCGTCTTCCTGCCCATGGTCTTCATGAAGGGCATGGCGGGCGTCATGTTCAAGCAGCTCGCGTACGTGATCGCGTTCGCACTGCTCTGCTCGCTCGCGTCCGCGCTCACCATCGTCCCGATGCTCTGCGGACAGATGCTGACCGAAAGCGAATCCAAGAAGACCGGGTTTATCGCCTGGTTCGCCCGCATCTCGAAACGCGGCTTCGACGCACTCGGCGACTACTACGCCGACGCGCTCGACTCCGTCCTGCGACACAAGCTCATCACCATCATCTTCAGCATCGCCATCCTGTCCTTCTGCTTCGTGATCGCCCCGCTCATCGGCACCGAGCTCATGCCGAAGACCGACGAAGGTCAGCTCCGCATCAACATGGAGGATGCCGTCGGCACCGGTCCCGAGTTCGTCAACGAGACCGTCATCGCCACCGAACAGATCATCCGCTCGGAAATCTCAGATGACCTCAAGCACTGGACCTCCTCCGCGGGCGCGTCCACATGGAACTCCTCCGGCGGCCACAAGGCGAGCTACAACCTGAAGCTCGTCCCGAGGACAGAACGCAGCGAAGGCATCGAATCCATCGCAGCACGCCTCGGCAAAAAGCTCAACCAGCTCCCCGGCACGATCTTCCGCGTGCGCGCCGCGCAATCCTTCATGGGCGGACGCGGCGCGGGCGGCGATGCCATCCAGATCGACATCCGCGGATACGACTTCGAGACCGCCGAAGACCTCGCCCGCCGTGTGCAGGCGCTCTGCCTCACCGTCGAGGGCGTGACCGACGCCAAGCTCTCCCGCGACATCGGAATGCCGGAAAACCGCGTGATCATCGACCGCGAAAAGGCTGGCAAGATGAAGGTCGACGTGAACACCATCGCGAACTGCCTCCGCCTCGGTCTCGCCGGAACCCAGGCGAACTACTTCCGCGAAAACGGCTACGAGTACAAGATCCTAGTGAAAGTCAAGGACGCAAAGTACATGACCACCGATTCGCTCCTCGACCTCACCGTCCGCAACGGCGACGGCGAAAACGTCGCCCTCCGCAACTTCCTCACCACCGAAAAGGTCCTCGGCCCCGTCACCATTGAGCGCAAGAACCAGCAGCGCAATCTGACCGTCTCCGCCAACCTCTACGACCGCGACCTCGGGTCCGCCGTCGAGGAAATGCAGGAGAAGATCAAGGCGCTCTATCCGCTGCCCGCCGACTTCACAATCTCGTTCTCCGGCGACTACGAGGACCAGCAGGAAACCTTCCGCGAGCTCGGTATGGCGTTCGCCCTCGCCCTCGTTCTGGTCTACATGGTCATGGCGTGCCAGTTCGAGTCCCTGATCGACCCGCTCATCGTCATGTTCTCCGTGCCCCTCGCGGCGATCGGCGTCATCCTCATGCTCTTCCTCACCTACACCACCTTCAACATCCAGTCCTTCATCGGATGCGTCATGCTCGCCGGCATCGTCGTGAACAACGCCATCCTGCTCGTCGACACGGCGAACCTCCTGCGCCGCCGCGACAAGCTCCCGCTCGCCATCGCCGTCCGCGAAACCGGACGCCGCCGCCTGCGCCCCATCCTGATGACCACGCTCACCACCGTGCTCGGTCTCGTGCCGCTCGCGCTGGGGCTCGGCGAAGGCGGTGAATCCCAGGCGCCCCTCGCCCGCGCCGTGATCGGCGGCCTCACCAGCTCCACGCTCATCACACTCTTCTTCATCCCCGCGTTCTACGCCGGATGGGAAGGCTGGCGTGAACGAGCCCGCGAGAAGAAGGCTCTCAAGAAGCAGCAGAAGACAACCGCGTCCGGTTCCGCGCCGCAGGGCGTGCAGCCCGCGTAACGCAAACAGGAGTTCCCGCCCATGCGCCAGGCATGTTTTTTCGACCGCGACGGCGTCATCATCGAGGAAGCCGACTACATCCATGATCCGGCGCTCGTCCGGCTGTGCCCGTTCGCAGCCGAGGCGGTCCGCGCCATGCACGACGCCGGACGCCTGGTCATCGTAGTGTCCAACCAGTCCGGCATCGCCCGCGGCTATTTCACCGAGGCGGACCTGAAGGCGGTCGACGCCCGCATGAACGAACTGCTAGCGGCGGAAGGCGCGCACATCGACGCGACGTACTACTGCTACCACCACAAGAAGGGTGTCGTCCCGGAATACGCCATCGACTGCGACTGCCGCAAGCCGAAGCCCGGTTTGTTCCTGCGCGCCGCGAAAGACCTTGATATCGACCTCTCATCATCCTTCATGATCGGCGACAAGGAATCCGACCTGGAGGCGGGGCTCAACGCCGGATGCCGGGGCGTCGCGCTGGTCCGCACCGGCCACGGCGTCCACCAGAATATCGAGAAAATCCCGCAGGCGGTTGACGTCGGGGACGTGCTGTCCGCGGCGAAGGAACTGCTTGCGCGCTATCCCGGCGACTGATTACCCTGCAAAAAAACAGAATTCGCCGTCGCCGGATTCGCCGCATCACGGCGTTGCGTCCATCGGACGGACCGCCGCCATCGGTGTTCCGGTCGTTATTTTACGCCCCGAAATGCCTGAAAATAATCTTCTTCATATTGAAAAAACGTTTTCGTGTACTATATTTATGGTATGCTGCCTTTTTTCACACTCATTAACCCAAAGGATCAACCATGTCTGAAAACACGAAAGTCCTGATCGAGACCTCCCTCGGGAACATCACCGTCGAGCTCTTCGAGAAGGAAGCGCCCGTCACCGTCGCGAACTTCCTCGCCTACGTCGACGACAACTTCTACGCGGGGACCGTCTTCCACCGCGTCATCAAGGGATTCATGATCCAGGGCGGCGGTCTCGACGCCAAACTCAACGACGTCCCGTCCAAGCGCGCCCCGATCAAGAACGAAGCCGGAAACGGCCTCTCGAACAAGGTCGGTACCATCGCCATGGCGCGCACATCCGTCGTGGACAGCGCCACCAGCCAGTTCTTCATCAACACCGCCCCGAACACCTTCCTCGACCACCAGGATGAGACCCCGCGCGGCTTCGGCTACTGCGTCTTCGGCGAGGTCACGGACGGCATGGACGTGGTCCGCGCGATCGAAGCGATTCCGACGACCACCATGGGCTTCTACCAGGACGTCCCGTCCGCGCCGATCACCATCTTCCGCGTCGCCCGGATCGCTGCGAAGTAATTCCGCGCCAAGCTCAATCCAAGTTCAACTTTCCAAATAGAAACAGGTACAAGCCATGGATACCAACGAAATACTGGTGCTGACCGTGGGGGCGATCCTCGTGAACAACGTGGTGCTCTCGCGCATCCTCGGCATCTGTCCGTTCCTCGGCGTCTCCAAGCGCATCGAAACCGCGCTCGGCATGTCCGGGGCCGTCATCTTCGTAATGACGCTCGCATCGTTTGTCACCGCGCTGTTCAACAGGTTCCTGGTCACGCGGACCTTCACCATCAACGGTCAGGAGGTCGACCTGTCGTTCACGCGCATCCTGCTCTTCATCGTGGTCATCGCGGCGCTCGTCCAGATCGTCGAGATCCTGCTGAAGAAGTTCAGCCCGTCGCTGTACGTCTCGCTCGGCATCTACCTGCCGCTCATCACGACAAACTGCGCCGTGCTTGGTGCGGCGGAACTGAACGCCGACGCGTCGCGCGGACTCATCTCCTCGACCGTGTTCGGCTTCAGCACCGGCGTCGGCTTCGGCCTCGCGCTCCTGCTCTTCGCCAGCATCCGCGAACGCCTCGCCATCGCCCGCATCCCGAAGGCGATGGAAGGCACCGCGATCGCGCTCGTGACCGCCGGCATCCTCGCCATGGCGTTCATGGGCTTCTCCGGTCTGGTCAAGTGAGGGAGGCGCGGCAATCATGTTGATCACGATTCTCGTTTCAGCCGCCGTGGTCGCCGCCGTCGGGCTGCTCCTCGGCGCGCTCATCGGCTTCACGGCAAAGAAATTCGAAGTCCAGACCGACCCGAAGATTGAGGCGGTCCAGGAACTCCTCCCCGGCGCGAACTGCGGCGGCTGCGGCTATGCCGGCTGCGCCGATTTCGCAAGCGCCATCGTCACGAAGGACGCCGATCCCTCCGGATGCTCCGCCTGCTCCGACGCCATGCTCGCGAAGATCGCCGAAGTCACAGGCAAGGCCGCCGGAAAGAAGGAAAAGATGACCGCGGTCGTCTTCTGCTCCGGCAGCTTCTCGCGCTCCACGCGCGCCGCCGACTACAACGGCATCCTCGACTGCCGCTCAGCCTCCATCGTTGCGGGCGGCGGCGGAAAAGCCTGCCGGTTCGGCTGCCTCGGCTACGGCTCCTGCGCCCGTGCATGCCCGTTCGGCGCGATCGAAATCCGCGACGGTCTGGCGGTTGTCCATCCCGATCTCTGCCGCGCCTGCGGCAAGTGCGTGAACGTCTGCCCGCGCAAGCTGATCCGCCTGGTCCCGGCATCCGCCCCGATCCACGTCTACTGCAACTCGCTGGAGAAGCCCGCAAAACGCCGCAAGTTCTGCAAGAACCCGTGCCTCGCCTGCAAGAAGTGCATCCGCACCAACGAAAACCACATGCAGATGCAGGCGGGTCTCGTCCGCGTGAACTACTCCAACCCGCCCGAAGCCTCTTTCGTCGAACAGGTCAAATGTCCCACCGGCGCGCTCCAGGTCGAAGAAATCCACCGCAAGATCGCCGCGCTGAAGCCGGTTGAACCCGCGCCGAAAGCCGCGCCCGCACCGAAAAAGGAGGAGTCCAAATGAACATTCCGATCAAGACATGGCGTTTCCATGGCGGCGTGCATCCCGCCGACGGCAAAGCGCTCTCCAACTCCGTCCCCGCGCAGCGCGCCCCGCTCCTCGAACGCTACACGGTCGCCATCCAGCAGAATATCGGCGCACCCCCGAAGCCCGTTGTCCAGAAGGGCGACACGGTGAAGAAGGGACAGCTCATCGCCGAGCCCGGCGGATTCGTCTCCGCCCCGGTCCACGCGCCCACCAGCGGCACGGTCGGCGACGTCGTCGAAGTCCCCGGCGCCAACGGCGGCGCGATCCCCGCCATTGAGATCATCTCCGACGGCAAAGACGAATGGGGCTCCGGCATGGACCCGATCCCGAACTGGAAGAACACCGACCGCGAAGTCCTCAAGAAGCGCATCGCGGACGCCGGCATCGTCGGCATGGGCGGCGCGGCGTTCCCGACCCACGTGAAGCTCTCGCCCCCGCCCGAAAAGGTCATCGATACGCTCATCCTGAACGGCGCGGAGTGCGAGCCCTACCTCACCGCCGACCACCGCCTCATGCTCGAACGCACCGAAGCGGTCCTCGAAGGCGCCGCCATCGCCGCGAAAATCCTCCGCGTCGATCGCGTCTTCCTAGGCATCGAGGAGAACAAGCCGGACGCCATCGCCGCACTCAACGAGAAGGCAAAGGATTACGGCGTCACCGTCGTACCGCTCCATGTCCGCTATCCGCAGGGCGGCGAGAAACAGCTCATCTACGCCCTCACCGGACGCTCCGTCGCCACCGGCGGCCTCCCCATGGACGTCGGTTGCGTGGTGCAGAACGTCGGTTCCTGCGCCGCCATCCGCGACGCCGTGGTCGAGGGGCATCCGCTAATCGAGCGCTACACCACGGTCACCGGCACCCCGGTCGCCAATCCCGGCACCTGGATTCTCCGCCTCGGCACGACCGTCGAACAGGCGCTGACCTTCGCGGGCGGCGTGAAAGAGCGCACGGCGAAAGTCATCATGGGCGGCCCGATGATGGGATTCGCCCAGACTTCGCTCGGCGTCACGGTCACCAAGAACTCCTCCGGCATCCTTCTGCTCCAGTGGAAGGAGACCGCCGAATACACCTCCAATCCGTGCATCCGCTGCGGACGCTGCGTCCGCGCCTGCCCCATGAAACTCCTCCCCGGTCCCGTCAGCGTCATGGTCGAAAGCGAAAACTACGACGAAGCCGAAAAGGACTACGTCATGGACTGCATGGAATGCGGCGTCTGCACCTTTGTCTGCCCGGCGAAACGCCCCCTCGTCCAGCATTTCCGCAGGGCGAAGGCGGAGATCAACGCCAAGCGCCGCGCCGCGAAAGCAAAACAAGCCTAAATCCCGGAGCTGTTCCCTATTATGAGTGAAGAAATCGAAAAAAACAACGTCGCTCTCCCCGAGCCCGGTTCGCTCGTGCTGAGCACTTCGCCTCACGTTCAGGACGGCGACAGCATCTCCCGTATCATGGCGAAGGTGCTGCTCTGCCTCCTCCCCGCCGTCGCGGCGTCCATCTGGTTCTTCCGCTTCGACGCCGTCCGCATCCTCGTCTACTGCGCCTCCTTCAGCATCTTCGCCGAATACGGCTGGACGCTCGCCACGCGGCAGAACGCCACCATCGGCGACTACAGCGCGCTCGTCACGGGCGTGATCCTGGCGCTGAACCTCCCGCCCGGAGCCCCGTGGTGGCTCTGCGCCGTCGGCAGCGTCTTCGCGATCATCGTCGTGAAGGAGCTCTTCGGCGGTCTCGGACAGAACCCGTTCAACCCCGCCGCCGCGGCGCGCGTGGCGCTGCTGGTCGGTTTCGCAGGTCCCATGACCCAGTGGGCAGCCCCGGCGACCGGCGACCTGATCTCCGGCGCGACCCCGCTCGGAGCGATCAACGCGGCGAAAGGCTCCGCGGACGCCATCGCCCAGCTCGGAGCAAACGACAACCTGATGAAGCTGTTCCTCGGCAACGTCGGCGGCTCCATCGGCGAGACCTCCGCTCTCGCGATTCTGATCGGCGGCGTCGGTCTCATGGCGTTCCGCCTCATCAAATGGCAGATCCCGCTCGCCATGATCGGCACGATCTTCGTCTTCTCCGGCATCGTGCACCTGGCGGCGCCCGCCCTGACCCCGAGCCCGATTTTCCACATCCTCAGCGGCGGCGTCATGATCGGCGCGTTCTTCATGGCGACCGACATGGTGACCTCGCCCATCACGCCCCTCGGGGCACTCGTCTTCGGCGTCGTCATCGGCATTCTGACCTGCATCATCCGCATCTGGGGCGCGTATCCGGAGGGCGTCAGCTTCTCCATCGTGATCGCGAACGCCCTGGTCCCGCTGATCGACCGCATGTGCTACATCCGTCCTTTCGGCTGGCACTCCCACAGCGTCTCCGCGCTCAATATCAGAAGGGGTGAGATCAAATGAAAGACATGACAAAGGCATCCAATCCGTTCTATCTGGCGTTCTTCCTGCTCGTCGTCTGCGGCGTTTCCACGCTCGTCATGGCGTTCGTCGCGGTGAAGACCGACGCCCCCATCAAGGCCGCCCAGGCGAAAGAAACCGCCGACAGCCTGAAAATGATCCTCCCGGCGTTCGACAACGATCCGGCGTCCGAAGCCATCGACATTACTTCGCCCGACGGCGAGCCCGTCAAGCTCTACACGGCAAAGAAAGACGGCGCCGTGGTCGGCTACGCCGCCGAAGCCGCCGCTGCGGGATTCGGCGGAAAAGTCGCCGGCATCGTCAGCTTCAAGCCGGACGGGACCATCGACACCGTGATCGTGAAGTCCGGTCACGCCGAGACCCCCGGCATCGGCACGAAAGTGACCGACCGCTCCGTCAAGCGCACCATCTCCGACGTCGCCAGGGGCGTGAAACCCGACACCTCGAAGCTCCCGCCGAACGCCGCGCTGGATTCCTACTCCGGCGTGAAGCCCGGCGACGCAAAATGGACCAAGGAAAAGGACGGCGTCCACTTCGTTTCCGGCGCAACCTATTCCTCGAACGCCGTCCGCGACCTCGTCTGGTACGCCTCGACCGCCGTCCGCGCGCACCTCGCGGCTCCCGCCGAAAAGAAGGAGGCTAACTGATCATGAGCATCTTTAAAGAATTTACCAAAGGGTTCTGGAAAGAAAACCCGGTTCTCGTGCTCGTCCTGGGCATGTGCCCCACGCTCGCCACGTCCTCCGACGCGGTGAAGGGGCTCGCCATGGGACTCGCCACCACCTTCGTGCTGATGGGCAGCAACCTGGTGATTTCGGTCATCCGCAAGCTCGTCCCCGGGAAGATCCGCATCCCGTGCTACATTGTGGTCATTGCCACCTTCGTGACCGTCGTGAAGCTCCTCATGCAGGCGTACGCGCCTGATGCGTACCAGACGCTCGGCATCTTCCTGCCGCTGATCGTCGTGAACTGCATCGTGCTCGGCCGCGCCGAAGCATTCGCCTCGAAGAACGGCCTGCTGGCGTCCGCCGCGGACGGCCTCGGCATGGGTCTCGGATTCACGTTCGTGCTCGTCTGCCTCGGCTGCATCCGCGAATTCCTCGCCGCCGGAACACTCTTCGGCATCAGCATGCAGTGCTGGGACAACGGCTTCGCGATCATGGGACAGGCGCCCGGCGGATTCATCCTCCTCGGCCTCATCCTCGCCGGCATGAACCTCCTGAACATGCACAAGGCGAAGAAGGCGGGCGTCAAGTACGAGCCGCCCGCCGAGTTCGACTGCCGCCACTGCTCCATCTGCAAGCTCAGCACCGAAGAACCTGCAAAAACAAAATAAGGGGGTGCTTCTTTCGAAGCGCCCGTAGCACACCGTGATTTTACCGGTCATCGACCATGAACTGAAAGAGGTCACTCTTTCGGACGCTCTCCCGCGTACCGCCGCCTTCTTCTCCGAGGACACTCCTCTGAAGCGGGCGGAGGAGTACGGCGGACGCCCCTACGAACGCCGCGAACAGCAGACGGAGATGGCGTGCGCCGTCGCCGAGGCGTTCCAGAACGGGCGCAACCTCATGGTCGAGGCGCCGACCGGCGTCGGCAAGAGTTTCGCCTACCTCGTCCCGGCGATCTACCACGCCAAGGCGATGCACCAGTGCGTGCTGATTACCACCGAGACCATCAACCTCCAGGAACAGCTCGCGAAGAAGGACCTGCCCCTGCTCCAAAACCTCCTGGACGTCGAATTCACGTTCGCCATCGCCAAAGGCCGGAGCAACTACCTCTGCAAACGCCGCCTCGCGCTCGCCGCCGGCAGCCACCGCGACGAAATCCTCCCCGCGGACGCCCCGGTCAACGAACTCCAGAACCTCATGGACTGGAGCCGCACCACGCACGACGGCACGCTCTCCGACGTCCCGTTCCGCGTCAATCCCCACATCTGGAACAGCGTCTGCTGCGAGACCAGCACCTGCCTCGGACCGAAATGCCAGAATTTCCATTCGTGCTTCTACTGGCGCGCCCGGCATTCGTGGGACAAGGCGGACCTGCTCATCACAAACCACGCGCTCTTCTTCACCAACCTGAAGATCAGCCGCATCGAGGAGCAGGAGAACTGCCCCCTGCCCGAACACTGCGCCGTCGTGTTCGACGAAGCGCACACGCTGGAGGACAACGCCGCGAACCACCTCGGGCTCCACATCTATTCCTCCGCCGTCCGCGGCACCCTGAACCGCCTGTTCAACCCGGTCAGCGGGCGCGGACTCCTGATGAAGCCCGGCGAGGACTCCATGCAGGTCCGAAACAGCATCGCGAACGCGCACGAGGCGCTGACCGACTTCTTCGCGCAGTTCGACGAGACGCTCGACAAGTCCCCGGAGCAGACCTTCCGCCTCTCGCAGCCGGGCCGATACCGCGACCTCGTCTCCGACAACATCCTGGACGTCGAGACCATCGCGCGGACCTACGCGGACAACCAGGACGACTCCGGATTCAAGCTCGAACTTGAGGCGCAGCTCGAACACTGCATGTCCTACCGCGAAGAGCTGAACCTCTTCCTGAACATGTCCCTGCCCGACCAGGTCTACTGGGTCGAGGGGCACAAGTCAGGATTCGCACGCACGCGCCAGACTGAGCTCGCCTCCGCCCCGCTCAACGTCTCCGAACTTCTCCGTGACCTGCTGTTCGATTCCGGCAAGCCCGTCATCCTC
This sequence comes from uncultured bacterium, assembly GCA_902802585.1. Classification (GTDB taxonomy): domain Bacteria; phylum Verrucomicrobiota; class Lentisphaeria; order Victivallales; family UBA1829; genus UBA1732. Next base: position 62,346 of record CADCMR010000004.1, on the reverse strand, counting down.
ACCAGCGCCACGCTCGCCGTGCACGGCTCCCTCACCTACTACGCCCGCCGCGTCGGATTCCGCGGCGGCGAGGGCCTGATCCTCGACTCGCCGTTCGACTACGGCAAACAGGTCCGGCTGTACCTCACGAAGGACATGCCACAGCCCAGCGAACGCAACTTCAACGAGGAGGCGGCGGAAAAAATCAGGATGTTCGTGGAGAAGACCAACGGCAGCGCGTTCGTGCTGTTCACGAGCTACAACATGCTCAAATATTGCTCGGACAGGCTCTCGCGCGGGTTCCTCCTGAAGGGCATCAACCTGCTGGTCCACGGCGAATCGCTCTCCCGCTCCGCCATGATCTCCGAGTTCAAAAAGGTCAAGTCCTCGGTCATCTTCGGCGCGACGAGCTTCTGGACCGGAGTCGACGTCCCCGGCGACGCCCTCAGCAACGTCATCATCACCAAGCTCCCGTTCGCCGTCCCCACGCACCCGCTCATCCAGGCGCGCTGCGAACGCATCCAGCGTCTCGGCGGCAACCCGTTCGGCGACTACTCGATCCCGGACGCCGTGCTGAAGTTCCGCCAGGGCATCGGCCGCCTCATCCGCAGCAAGACGGACACCGGCATCATCGTGGTGCTCGATCCGCGCATCATGACGAAGAGCTACGGCAAGTCCTTCCTCGAATCCATCCCCGAGTGCCCCATCGAACACTTCTGATTTACAGCGCAAACGTTTCCGTTGTTTTTTTGCCGCATTCGTTTGCCTTACACCGTTTCCTGCGCTATATTATGCGGAAACGACGCATTCATTTACAAGCAGGAGCCACCATGAAACCTTACCTGACAGGAGCGCTTCTTATGACCGCGGCAGCTTTCGCATCAGCACAATCCGATTCCGGCGGACTTTCGGTCGCCGCCCCCTCGGACATCACACCCGCGACAATCCGCTGCACATTCCAGCCGTACGCAAAACCGGAAATCCTCACGGATCACCTCAACCTCGGGGGGAAGAATCCAAACGGCGGCGAGATCGGCATCAACAGCCTGTATCTTACGCGCGACGGCAAGCCGTGGATACCCGTCATGGGCGAACTGCATTTCTCGCGCGTCGCCCGCGACCAGTGGCCCGCCGAGCTTGCGAAACTGAAAGCGGGCGGCGTCAACGTCGTCTCGACCTACCTCTTCTGGATTCACCATGAGGAAGTCGAGGGTGAGCTCAGTTTCTCCGGCAACCTCTCCATCCGCGATTTCGTGCTCGAGGCGAAAAAACAGGGCCTTGAGGTCGTCGTCCGCATCGGTCCCTGGGCGCACGGCGAATGCCGCAACGGCGGATTCCCCGACTGGCTCCTGAAAAAGCCGTTCCGGCTCCGCACGAACAACGACGGCTATCTCGCCGAGGTGCGCCGCTGGTTCGGCGCGATCGGAAAGGAGCTTCAAGGCCTCTTCTACGCCGACGGCGGTCCCATCATCGGCGTCCAGCTGGAAAACGAGCTCACCGGAAACGCCGCCCACCTCGACACGCTCCGCACGATCTCAATCGAATGCGGCATGAACCCGCCGATCTTCACCGTCACGGGCTGGAACGCCGCCGAGGGCGCGCGCATCCCCCTCACAGGCGTGCTCCCCGTCTTCGGTTGCTACTGCGACGCCCCGTGGAACAACGGCATCCGGACGCTCCCGCCCTCGCCCCATTTCTTCTTCAACCGGATGCGGAACGACACCGCCATCGGCGCGGACCTGATCCCGACCAACCGCACCGGGCGCGACGGCTGGCGGCTGCCCTACGAACGCTATCCCTTCGCGACCTGCGAAATCGGCGGCGGCCTCGAAAGCACCCACCACCGGCGCTACATCATCCAGGGCTGCGACGTCTATGCGCCCGCGCTCATCAAGGTCGGAAGCGGCTGCAACCTGCCCGGCTACTACATGTACCACGGCGGCACGAACCCGGTCGGCAGGCTTTCGACGTTCCAGGAATCGAAGGCGTCCGGCTACCCGAACGACGTCCCGATGCTGTCCTACGATTTCCAGGCGCCCGTCTCCGAGTACGGCGAAATCCGCCCCTCCTACAGGCTCCTGAACCTGATGCACCTCTTCCTGGAGGACTTCGGCGACAGGCTCGCCCCGATGCCGGCGTTCGACTCCATGATCCCGGTGAAGCGCGACGACACGACGACGATCCGCGCGGGACTCCGTACCGACGGCAAATCCGGCTTCGTCTTCGTGAACCACTATCAGCGCCGGTCGAAGCTCGCCGACCTGGAGAACGTCGTGTTCGACACCGGTTCGGTCGTGTTCCCCGCCATCGACCTCGTCGGCGACATCGCGTTCTTCCTGCCGTTCAACATGGACTTGGGCGGCGAGATGCTGGAGTACGCCACGGCACAGCCCGTCTGCCGCATGGGCGACACATTTTTCTTCGCGGCCATCCCCGGCGTCATGACCGAATACAAGTTCGCGGACGGCACAAGGGAAGCCGGACCGATTTTCAAACATGGAAAGATACGGATCCACACGCTCCCATGGAAGGACGCGCTGGGGCTCCGGCGGCTCAATGGCGAGCTGTATTCCTCGCGGGACTGCGACCTCATCCGCGTGGAAGGCGAAAGCCAGGAAGTGCGCCCGGTCCAGACCGGCGCGTACGATGCCCGGAAATGGAACGGTGAGAAATTCACAGTCTTCCGGGTCGGCGTCCGCACCATCCGGCCCGTGCTCAAAATCACAGACCTGGACAACGCGCCGTTCGAGATACCGGAGCTGTTCGCCCCGGAACTCAAGCTGGGCGGCGCACGTCCGCTGGTCTGGAAGAAACTGGACGTGATCGGAAAGGACGGCTTCGTCGAGCTTGACTTCAAATACGACGTCGCGCAGATTTACGCAGACGGCAAGCTCGTGGCGGACCAGTACGACTGCGGATTCCCGTGGAGGATTCCGGCATCGCTGCTGGCGGGGAAGGAATGCTATCTCGTCATGTCGCCGCGCTACGACCGCGTGTATCGCGAAGACTGAGCAAGGCTTCCTTCAGATTCAGCGCGCGGTCTTGTCCGTGCGTTCGAGCTGGAGGAAATTCGCCGCGCCGAGCTGGCGGATTCCGGTGAGCTTCCATGGTCCGGACGGCGGACGCAGGGCGCACTGAAAATCGGGCAGCTCCCAGTAGAAGACCGCGCCGCAAGACCAGTCGTTGAACATCCCGTCGGAGGTCAGCGCCGCCAGCATGTCCATGGATTTGGCGTAGGGCGGATCGGCAAACACGATGTCCGGACGCGGCGGCATCACGCGCACTTTCAATGAGGCGGGAAGCGTGCCCGGCACGACCTGAAGGCGCGCGGACGATTTCGTGTGCTCGAATCGTGCGATGTTGTGCCGGATGAGCGCGAGCGCTTCGGGCGATTCCTCGGCGAAAACCACCGTGGATGCGCCGCGGCTGGCGGCCTCCAGCCCCATGCAGCCGGACCCGGCGAAGAGGTCGGCGAACGTCTTCCCCTCAATGGAGCCGATGCTGTCGAAAAAAGCCCTGCGGGCGCGCACCGAGGTCGGACGCACCCCGTGCCCTTCTGGCAGTTCGCCCAGTTTCAGTCCCAGCGCGGTCCCGGCGGTGATCTCCATGGTTTCGGCTCCTGTTTTTTTCGTGATGGCGGCGGACAGTGTCGCCGGAGCGCGGCATCGTCTCCGGCATACTTAATATGCCCCGTTTTGATGGAAAATGCAATCTTTCCTCGAAAAAAAACGCATTTTTCGTGCTTTCTCGCTTGCATTTCCCGAACAATGGGCTATCTTAGCGGGTGTAGGAGTTTCCGGCGCATCCGCGCCCGTTATTCGACAAACATCAATCATTCATCATAAAACCAAACCGTAAAGGAACCCCGAACCATGATCACCGCAATCATTCTGGTCAACGTCGAACGTCAGAGCCTCGCAGCCGTCACAAAAGAGATCCTCGCTGTCGATGGCATCGTCGAAGTCCACGCCGTCGTCGGCGAATACGACCTCGCCGCCATCGCCCGCGTGAAGGACCAGCAGCAGCTCTCCGCGATCATCGCCGACAAGATGTGCAACCAGATCCCCGGCATCACCCATACGAAGACCCTTCTCTCCCTCAACGCACTGTACAACTACGACGCCAAGGCTGCCTACGGGATGGATTAATCCTCCGTGCCCGCGCCGCGGGCGGTACACTGCACGGACGGCGCTGCTGTGACGCCGTCCCGTTTTTCACTCTTTTTTGACGGTTCCGGCATGTTTTCCGCGTTTTCTTTAGAAAATCGCGTTTTTTTCTAAAAAAAAGATACGTTTTTTTTCAGTTCGGATTTGAAATTCCGCCAAACAGGATGTAGTGTACATATTGTATCAGATAATTTTCACGCAATTACAGGAGTCCCGGTAATGAGCAAAGCCAGCAAGGTCATCAATATTTTTATTTTCGTCTTTGCGATCGTCGTGGTCGTCTTCGGCGTGCTTCTCTTCCAGAAGAGGGAGCAGATCACCCAGTCGCGTTCGGACATCGCCGCCACGGTGGAAAAGGTCTCCCGCCAGATTGATTCGTCCGCGACCATCCCCGCCGACGATCTCAAGATCAGCAAGACCCCGGCGGAGGTTAAGGAAGCCATGGTCAAGCTGGAATCCGCGGTCGACAAGATCGTCAAGCAGCGCAACGCCATCGCCGAGAACTTCACCGAAGTGACCAACACCGTGCTCGAAAAGGCGTTCTACGGCGAAGGCGACGAGCCGTACATTCTCGAATCCGGCAGCCTCACCAACTACAAGACCACCGACGCCACCCTCGCCGAGATTAAGACCCACATCGGCGAACGCATGGAATATTTCTACGTCCGCGACAAGCACCTCTCCGAGTTCATGTCCAAGGACGGCGCGAACCTCGGCATGCCCGCCAGGAACTACGCTTTCTCCGCCGACAACTCCAAACTTGCGAACTCCCTCAACGAACTCCTCACGAAGACCAACGACACCGTTGAGCGCATGAAGGCGTTCCGCGGTCACATCGTCACCGTCTCCAACCAGATCACCCCCGACGCCAAGGAGATTGACCTGAACTCCCAGGAATACAACCGCCTCCTCCGCGAAAACGTCACCACCGTCGAGGAATTCGTCAACGAGCACAAGCGCCTGGTCAAGGACAACGAAGAGCTCCGCATCCGCGTGGAGCGCGCTGAAGTCGGACTCGGTACGGCGGAAGAAAACACCGCGAACTACAAGAAGGTCGCGGAAGAAGCCACCCAGAAACTCTCCGAGGCGGAAAAGGAAATCCGCCGCCTCAGAATCATCATCGACCCGACCGGTTCCGGCGAAGGCGAGGACGCGCTCAACGTCAACTTCACCGTCCTGAAGGACCTCGTCGGCAAGGTCGTCTTCGTGAACGAAGATTACGGCTACATTACCGTCAACATCGGTTCCGAAAGCACCGTGCTCCGTTCCAACGGCGAACGCCTCCGCGCCGCCGTCCCCGAAGGCGCCCTCCTGACCGTCGCGACCAGCCTCGACCCCGATGATGCCCAGTACGTCTGCAAGGCGCAGGTCATCCGTCTCCGCGCCAACGCCGCCGTCGCCACCGTCCTCGCCTCCCCGGGCGGCACGTTCAACTACCCGAAAGTCGGCGACGTGGTCTACTTCTCGCAGGGCGACCTCGCCACCATGAAGGCCGCGCACGACGAAGCCATGCGCAGGAAAGCCGAAGAACGCGCTGCCGCCGAACAGGCGCAGTCCATGCAGGACTTCAACGACATCATGACCGGCGAAGACGAATTCGACGACACCGGCATCGACTCCGGCGACGACTTCCTTGACGGTCTTGACGATGAAGACGATGCCGCCGCCGATGACGGCGACGACCTCGGTCTCGGCGAGGAAGAATAATCTTCGAACCAAAACAGGAAAGGCACTCACATGTTCAGATCCAAGTTCTTTCTTGCGGTTGCGGTGATTACCCTCCTTACCCTCATCGCCACGATCGTCATGCAGGTCATGGAGATGCGCGAATTCATGATGTTCTGACGACGCCATGATGCTCCGTTATCTCATCCTCGGCTCTCTCGCGGCGGCGCTTTTCCTCGGCGCCGCCGCTTGTTCTACGCAGGAACGCTCCGGCCGCAATCCGAAGCCGTTCAATTCCCCCGCCGCGTGGGAGACCAATCCATACGGCGACGCGTTCCGCAACTGATTTTCGCACCACTTTTTCACGCGAGGTCCCCCCATGCCTTCCGCATCCACGCTCCATTTCGCCGTCATCGGCGATCCCATCGGGCATTCCCGGTCCCCGCTCATGCACAATGCCGCGTTCCGCGCGCTCGGCATCGACGCCGACTACACAGCCATCCATGTCACGCGGGAAGGTCTGCCCGGATTCCTCCATTCCGCCCGGACCTCCCTGAGCGGATTCAATATCACCGTCCCGCACAAGAACGCCGTAATCCCGTTCCTCGACGGCATCACCCCCCGCGCCGCGCTCGCGGGCAGCGTCAACACGGTCTCCGTCCGCGACGGCAGGCTCTTCGGCGACACGACCGACGCGACCGGCCTGGAACGCGCCGTGCAGGAGGCTTTCGGGCTTCCGCTGAAAGGCGCGAACGTCTGCATCCTCGGCTGCGGCGGCGTGGTCCGTGCACTGGTGTTCCATCTGGCTGACGCCGGTTGCGACCGCATCCGCATCCTGAACCGGACGGCTGAGAAAGCGGCGCAGCTCACGGACGAGCTTCTGAAGCACGCCCCCGCGCTGGACTGCGGATTCGCCGCGCTCAACGATCTTCCGACAGTCAAAAATGCGCTCGACGGCTCGGATCTGGTCATTCAGTGCACCAGCCTCGGTCTCCGCGACGGCGACGGCTCGCCCATCGCCCCGGATTTGATTCCGTCCTCCGCCTGCCTCTTCGACACCATCTACCGCGAGACGGACATCCTGGTCCGCTGCCGTGCGCGCGGACTCCGCGTTTCCGGCGGACTGCCGATGCTCGTGCACCAGGGCGCGGAATCGTTCCGCATCTGGACCGGCCGCGAAGCTCCGGTGGACGTCATGCGTTCGGCGGCGGAGAGCTGATTCATCTCCGCGTTTCCTTCCATGCGGATGCACAAAAACCGGGAAAATGCGCGATTTTCCATTCGAAATACGCGCTTTAAATTTGCAAATCGCCGTTTTCGTGGTATATTAATTATTTCAAGATGTAATCCAATACCATATCATAACTGCTAACCAAGGAGTCTTATCATGGCAGTCCCGAAACGCAAAGTCTCGAAAATGAAACGCCGCCAGCGCCAGGCCGCGAACCGTTACGAAGGCGTCCAGGCTTCGTTCTGCAAGGAATGCGGCAAGCCCGTCGCTCCGCACTCCGTCTGCACCTCCTGCGGCATGTACAAAGGTCGCCAGGTCCTGACCGTCGCCGAGTAATTTCCAGAGCAATAATCCCACCTCAATTGGAGTTGTTTCGATGAGGATCGCGGTTGATGCAATGGGCGGCGATTACGCGCCCGCCGTCGTGGTCGAAGCCGTCGCCGACGCCCTGCGGATGTATCCCGATGTGGACATCCTGCTCGTCGGTCACTTGGACAAGCTCGCCTACTATCTTCAGAAAGAACACCTGAAGGAAGGTCCGCACCTCCAGCTCGTCCACGCCGAGGAAGTCGTCGAAATGGGCGAACCCTCGACCACCTCGATCCGCGCAAAGAAACACTCCTCCATCACGGTCTGCGCCACGCTTGCCGCCGAAGGCAAGGCCGACGCCGTCATCTCTGCCGGTCACACCGGCGCAGCAGTGGCGGCGTCCAAGGTCAAGATGCGCATCCTGAAGGGCGTCGACCGTCCCGCCATCGCGACATTCATGCCGGCGGTCGGCGGCAGGTTCATCCTGGTCGACGCCGGCGCGAACACCGACTGCACGCCGCTGAACCTCGCGCAGTTCGCCATCTTCGGCGAGGTCTACGCGCAGATGTTCCAGAACATCGAAAAGCCGCGCATCGGTCTGATCTCCGTCGGCGGCGAGGACATCAAGGGCAACGAACTCACCAAGGAAGCGTTCAAGATCCTCTCGAACATGCCCATCAACTTCGTGGGCAACGTCGAGGGGCACGACATGTTCTTCCACAGCGCGGACGTCGTGGTGTGCGACGGCTTCTCCGGCAACCTCGTCCTGAAGACCGCCGAGAGCATCGCCTCCGCCATCCGGCAATGGCTGAAGGAAAGCATCATGAAAAACGCCATCCGGAAGACTGGCGCCCTCCTCGCACAGCAGGCGTTCGCCGATGTGAAGGCGATTAGCAATTTCGAAGAGTACGGCGGAGCCCCGCTCCTCGGACTCAACGGCGTCTGCATCATCGGTCACGGCGCGTCCACGCCGAAGGCGGTCCGCAACGCCATCAAGGTCGCGAACGATTTCGCGAAGCGCGGCCTCCCGAGCCGCATCTCCACGCGCATCGCCGAGTGCGGCATCGAATTCGCGCCGCCGCCCCACCGCACGCCCGATCAGCAGCAGCCGCCGCTGACCACGCATCTTTGATGCCTTCGACGGGGGGAGGTCCGCGGACATGACCGCAATTCAGGCTCGCACTCTCATCCTCGCTGGCACACTCGCCGTTTCCGTTTTCCTGATCCCGTGCACCGCCGTGCTGCGCGCGCAGGAAGTCACCGACGTCCCCGTTTCCTCCCTTTCGTCAACCTCGTCCGCATCCGCGAAGGACAAGGTCGTCGGCGCCATCGAAGGCATCAAGTCCGGCGACATCTCCGCCGCGAAGGAAGCCGTCGCATTCGACCGACTCCTCAGCTACACCCTCATCCGCATTTCCGACTGCTGGACCCTCTGCAAACAGGAAATGATCCTCGCGAAAGAATGCGCCCGCCAGGAGGCAATCCAGACCGCAAAGGACATCTTCACCAAGGGCAAGGACGCCGCAGTCGGACAGACCCGCGAATCCATTCTGGAGAACCTCCCCCTGCTCACCACCTCGGGCAAGGAAGACCTCACGGATGCCCCGTCGTCCGCATCCGCACCCGCCTCTTCCGCCGCCGCGCCGGGCGCCAGCAACGACCCGGCGAGTATCCGCGAGTCCATCCGGAACGAACTGAGCACGCCGCTCACGCCCGGCAGAGATCCCGCGAAGATCCGCGAAGCCGTCCAGGACCGCCTCCGCGGCAACTGATTTCAGCCTCGTTCCACATTATTCTCCGGCTCAAAAACGTTTCCTTTTGACGTTATTAACGCTTCCGACTCTCTTTTTTCCTCATTTTTCCTGCGGGTGCGTCCTTTTTTATGTTGAAAAACACTCTTCGGGCATTTATTGTATAGGCGTGTCCGCAAACGCGAACCGTTTTTTCGAACCGTTTCATCACTCCACAATCAAGTTCCCAAGGAGATTGTAACATGACATTCATCCCCCACAGAAAAACGATGTGGCGCGCGTTCTCCGTGGCCGCGGTGCTCTCCGCAGCGGCGTTCGTCCCGTCCTGTCTTCAGTCGGCTTACACCGCCGATGCGGAGGTAAATCCACTGAGTCCGGTATCGTTCACGTACCACGCAAAAGACGGTACGCTGATCGAGCTGACCGCGCTGACGGACAACTCCGTCCGTGTCCGCAGCACGAAAAACAAAACCTTCTCGAACAAACCGGAATTCATCCTTACCGGCGCCAAGCCGCGGGCGTTTACGAAAGTCAGGCAGAATGCCGACGGCTTTACCTGCACGATCGACGATCTTTCCGTCCGCTATCAGGGCAGCACCCTGTCTTTTTCCGACGCCAAACACCCGTCCTCCAATCTTCAGGAAAACGTCGGCGCCCGGAAATTCGGGAAATCCCCGTCAAGGGACGCCGCCGCCGATTCCTACTGCGTCGAATCGACATTCGTATCTCCCGGCGCGGAATTCCAGTTCGGCCTCGGTCAGTTCCAGGACAGCGTCCTGAACATCAAGAACCAGCCCCGCCAGCTCATCCAGGTCAACACGCAGGCGTCCGTGCCGTTCCTCTACTCCACCGCCGGATACGGCCTGCTCTGGCACAACTACAGCCGCACGGAGTTCAACCCCGCTGACACGCCCATCGAACTGAAGAAAGTCGCCGAAGGACAGGGCCAGACCGTCGAGGTCACCACGGCGACCGGCGGACGGCGCGAATTCCGCCGCGACAACACCCTCTCCGGCGAGTTCACGGCGGACGCGGACGGCCTCTACGCATTCGAACTTGACTGCGGTCAGACCATGGCGCGCCGCCATGTCGTCCTCATCGACGACAGGCTCATCGTGGAACAGCGCAACACCTGGCTGCCCCCGGTCATCGGATTCCAGGCGAATCTCACAAAAGGCAAACACACCATAACCGTCCAGAACGAGGCGAGAGACCGTACATCGCTCAAGGTCCGTCCGCTCAAGGGCAACCTCAATTTCACGACGTTCCGTTCCGACGACGCGAAGGAGATCGACTACGTCTACATCTCCGGCAACGCCGAGAAGACCATGAAGACCTACCGCGAACTCTGCGGCAAGACCCCCATGCTCCCGAAATACGCCTTCGGCTACTGGCACTGCCGCGAACGCTACGTCTCGCAGGACGACCTGCTCTCCAATCTCCGTGAATTCCGCAACCGCAAGATCCCGGTCGACATCATCGTGCAGGACTGGCAGTGGTGGGATTCCGGCAAGTGGAACTCCATGCACTTCGATTCCCGTCGCTTCGCCGACCCGAAGGGCATGAACGACGAAGTCCACAAGCTGAACGCGCACTCCATGCTCTCCGTCTGGTCCAAGGCGAGCAAGGACAACCCGTTCGCCGAAAAGATGGTCGCGCTCGACGGCTACATCCGCGGCACCGACTGGATCGACTTCACCAAACCTGAAGCCGCCAAGCTCTACTGGGACACCATCGTCTCCGACATCCTCTCCACCGGCATCGACAGCTGGTGGTTCGACGCCACCGAGCCCGAAAACGATGACCTGCACAACCGCAATATCACGCTCGGACGCGGCAACGAGTACCGCAACGTCTATCCGCTCATTGTTAACACGACAGCCTATGACCGCCTGCGCCAGGCGCAGCCCGAACGCCGCGCCCTCATCCTGACCCGCTGCGCATTCGCGGGACAGAGCCGCCAGCCCAGCGTGATCTGGTCCGGCGACGTCGGCAGCAACTGGAGCGATTTCCGCACGCAGATCATTTCCGGTCTCGGCATGATGATGAGCGGCATCCCGTACTGGACCACTGACACCGGCGGGTTCTTCCGTCCCGGCGACCAGTACAGGAACAAGGAATACATCGAGCGCATGCTCCGCTGGTTCGAGTACAGCACGTTCGCGCCCATCCTGCGCGTCCACGGCTACACCAGCCAGACCGAACTCTGGCGCTACGGCGAGGAAGCGGAGAAGGTCTTCCGCAAGTATCTCGACATCCGCTACCGCCTGCTGCCCTACATCTACACCGCCGCGGCCGACGCCGCGCTCGAAGGCGGCATCATGATGCGGCCGTGGATGGCCGACTTCCCCGGCGGCACTCTGACCGCGCAGAACGAAACCGAATACATGCTCGGCCCCTCCCTGCTCGTCGCGCCCGTCACGTCCCAGGACAAAACGGCGGAAGTCTACATGCCGGCCAACAAGAAAGGCTGGTACGATCTCTGGACCGGGAAACAGTATAAGGAAAACAGTGTCGCAAAAGTCGATGCCCCGCTGGACCGCATCCCGGTGTTCGTGAAGGCGGGCGCGATCCTGCCCTGGGGCGAGCCCATGCAGTACGTCGACGAGAAACTGCCCGAGACGCTTGAGATCCGCGTGTATCCCGGCAAGGACGCTTCCTACTCCCTGTATGAGGACAACGGCAGGGACTACTCCTACGAACAGGGCAAGTTCACCCGTATCAAATTCGAGTGGAACGACGCGAAGGGCGAGCTCACGATCGCGGACCGCGAGGGCGAATACGACGGCATGTTGAAGGAACGCACGTTCCGCGTCTGCCTCATGAACGAGAAGAATGCCGGTGCGGACAACGTCGCGAAACCCGACGCCGAGGTCAAATACTCCGGCAAGAAAGTGATTGTGAAGCTGAAAAAGTAATCTTCCGGCGCATCCGCGCCGACTTGCAAGACTTCGAAGCCGCATCCGAATCCCGGGTGCGGCTTCCTTAATGCCTGTTTACAGGCAGCAGCTGACCACAAACAGAATAGTACCTATAAGTCTTATAAGACCTATCTGTATAGTCTCTGCTAAGGCAAACAAAAAGAAGGACGCGGACCGGGGATGCCGATGCCGCGTACCTTCCGATAAACCTGTGTTCAGTCTTTGTCAGCGATTCCGGGGCGGGAGCGTGAGGATGGAGCCGGTGACGGGCTGACCGTCGCGGAGCTTGTCGGCATTCCCGCGGGCGATCTCCTGCGCGCGGGAACGGTCCCCGAGCTGGGATTCGGCGATGTCCTCCAGCGTCTCGTTGGCGCGCACCTGGTACATGCGGTTGACGTCGGGCGCGGCGCCGCCGCCCATGATGACGACCGGCGGGTCGTCGATCACGGGATTCTTCGGCGGATAACGGCGTTCCGGTTCCTTCGGTGTGACTTTGGAGCCCTTCGTGGTCACGGTGGCGACGTCGACCATCTCGTCGCGGGTGGCGAGGCGGAACATCAATGTCTCGGTCTTTTCCTCGGGCCGCCCGAAGTCGGTGACGATCTCGGCGTAGAGGGTCACGGGGCCGATCATCTTCTGCGCGCGCTGCCCGTAGTAGTGCGTCCTGATCCGGTAGTCGCCGTTCAGCGCGTTGCGGACCATGAACTCCTCGGGTCCGTAGCCCTGCGTGATGTCGAACGAGTTGCGACCGCCGTTGGTGGTCAGGCGGTGCTGGTAGAAGCACTCCTCGCCGGTCGGGTCGATCGTGTGCAGGTCCATGTCGGACATGTCGGTGTCCCAGCCGATGGTCACGCGGAGGTCCATTTCGAGCGGATGCACGAGGCGATTGTCGACGTCCTTCACGTCGATCCCGGCGCGCTTCGCCTTCACGATGATGTTGTTCAGCTCGGTGATGGCGATCAGCTCCACGTCTTTGAAACGTCCGTCGGGCTTCTTCACGATCGCATTCATCATCATGTCGGCGGCGTCCTGCCAGCGTCCCGCGGCGGCGAGCACGAGCGCGAGGTCGCGGTAGGACTGCGGCTCCTCGGGCGCGAGCTCCAGCACCTTGCGGAACACGGTCTCCGCGGCGTCGAGTTCGCCGAGGTATTTCAGGTTGTAGCCGAGCACGCGCAGGAGCATGCGGTTTTCGAGCTGCATCTCGGCGAGGTTGGAGACCACGCGGACCGCGAACTCCTTCTGACCGTTACGGGCGAAATAATCCGCGCAGTCCACGAAGAATCCGAGGTTGTCGGCGTTCTTCGCGCGCAGTTCGAGGTAACGTTCCTGCGCCTTGTCCTTCGCACCTTCGATCTCCTTCAGGTAGTCCGCGCCGGAGGTCCACTGGTTCAACTTGATGGACTTGGACGCATTGGCGGAGCCGGGCTTGCCTTTCGCGCCGGACGAGCGTTCCTCGGCGAAAGCGGCATCGGCTTCCACCGCCATTTCCATCACGGGCATGGCGTCCATGACCATGCCGTCTTCCGCTTCGACGGAACGTGAGAGTCCGGGGGCGCTGTTCCGCATGGCCGCGCCGCCGCCGAAACCGCCCATGCCGCCCGCGGCAGCGCCGCCCATCGGACGGAGCCCGCCGCCACCGCCGAAGCCGCCCTTGTAAAGCGGCTGAGGCCGGACTTTACCGTCATACCAGTCGATGATCTCGCTCTGGTAGCGTTTCGCGAGCTGGTCGATGCGCCTGTCCTTTTCGGTCGCGGCGTCGGCTTTCTCCTTCGCCTTGTCCTTGGCGATCTGCGCCTGGCGTTCGTCATATTTGGCGCGCCATTCGGGAAGCGTCTCGGGCGGACGGATGCTGTATTCGAGGTATTGGTCGAGACTTTCGAGCACGAGCATGGAGGTGCCGGGCGTCACGAGCCCGTACATCTGACCGAGCGTGAGAAACTCGGACGGCGTGGTCTTCGGGTTGCGTTTCGCCGCTTCGAGCTTCATCATGCCGTAGAGCGTGCGGATCATCTTGCCGTCGGTCACGGCGGCGGAATCCAGGTCGAACGACGTCGCGGGCATTCCGGCAAACTTGATTTCGAGCTTGTGTTTGCCGTCGGGGAACGTCCCCGCCATGCGGACCACGTCACCGGAACGCAGTTCCTTATATTTTGCGTCCGCACCGTCGATCTTCACGGATTCGAGCGCGACAGGCGCGGGGGCAAGAAGGTCAGAGAGCGCAGCAGAAGGTGTCATGCGCGCCAGGTTCAGATACCGGGCATTCGCGCCGGACGCGTCGGCGAGGTATTCCATGTAGGACGTCTCGCTGGTCGTGGAGACGGAGACAAACGCGGTGCGGTTCTTCGCGGCGGGGATGCTCTGCGCGCCCTTGCCAAAGGTCTGGATGCCGTCGGTAAAGACAAACACGCAGGCGTCGGCGGGAACCGCGGCGAGGAATTGTTCCAGTCCGAGGAAATCGGTGCCGCCGTCGTATGCGGTCTTCTTCAGGAAGTCGAGCAGCACGGAGGCGTCGCCGTCCTTCACCGTGACCGTCTTCGCGGGCTCCAGCGTGTTACGGAGCACGGACACGTTGACGTCAACCGTCGCGTTTTTCATCAGGTCGGACGCGAAGAACTGTTTCAGCAATTCCAGTTCGGGAGCGTGATCGTTCGAGGCGCGGGAACCGGAGGCGTCCCACAGGATGGAGACGGACTTCGGTGCGTTGAAATCGGCGGCGTTCGCGGCGGCGGGGAACGTCGCGGCGACGAGGAAGAAGTTTTCTCCGCCGAAACGTTCGGTCTGCACGGGCGCGGGCTTGTCCGCCACGGTGATGCGGAGGTCTTCCGGCAGGGCGATATGCTCCAGCGTGCGTTCGCCGAGCAAAGCATTTTCCCAGCGTTCGAAATTCAGGTTCGCGAACGGGGCGGACTCGACCTGCGGCGCGGCGGCAGGGTCCATGACTTCCACACGGATGGACGCTTTTTCGAGTTCGTTCTCAAAGCGCATCGGCAGCGTGAAGATCGGCGCGCCGTCCACGCGGTCCACTTCGGAGATGAACGTGATGCGGATGCGGCGGCTGCCGCGCGCCGGGATCGGATAAATGCGCGTGCGATAGCTGTTGCCGCCGACGGACTCGACCAGCGCGGGGTCCGCGCCCTTGCGTTCGATCGCCTCGAAGACCTCCTGCGCGCGCTTCTTTTCCACGATAGCGGCGTCGATCATCTTGCCGTTGATGTCCAGCGCCGCGCCGGTCACGGTGGCGCCCGCAGGCAGCGGCAGCGTGAATTCCCCCTCCAGCGCGAGCGGGTTCGGATTGGTCACGACCGCCTCGAACTCGGTGCTGGCGATCTCGCCGCGGATGCGGACTTTCGCGGAAACCTCGGACACGACGACCGGGACCAGTTTCGGATCGGCGGGACGCGGCGGAGGCAGGATTCGGATCGGGGGCAGGATCACGCGCGGTTCGACGAAGGGGCGCGGACGGGGACGGAGATACAGGTCCTGTGTTTCATTCATGGTTCTTGCTCCTTTTTGATCAGCGACATTGGTTGATTTCATAAGTGTATTCGCAGCTGCGTCGGATGCGTTCTTCTGTGCGGAATCGGCATTCAGCATACGGGCAGTTCGTCCGGGTGCGGCGCCGCCGACACCGCCGCCGAAGCCGCCCATGCCGGGTTGTCTCGCGGAAGCGGCACCACCGGCACCGCCGCCGAAACCGCCCATGCCGGGCTGTTGTCTCGCGGGCGCACCGCCACCGGCACCGCCACCGAAACCGCCGCCGAAACCGCCCATACCGGGCTGTTGTCTCGCGGGCGCACCACCGCCGGCACCGCCGCCAAAGCCGCCCATGCCACCGGCAGGAGCAGCGCCGCCAAAGCCGCCGGCACCGCCACCGAAACCGCCGGACTGTCTTGCAAAGGAAGCGCTGTCGACAATATCACCGGCGGATACCTCGGGTTCCGTCATTTTGCGCGCCATGACAGCGGGCTGTTCGGCATCGTTGTTCTGCGCGAGAGCCAGCGAAGCGGCGACCATTGCGCCGCCGTCGGTCATCGCGCCTTCCTCCGCGGCTTCGTCGCTTCCCTCGATGGAAGCAAGGAGCATCGGCATCGTTTCATCTTCAGCTGCAACATCTTCCGGTACAGCCGCGCCGAATGCGGCGGGAGTCTGCGCATCAACGGCCATGTCGACGCCCGGGACGCCGTAGCCGTCGGTGCGCATCGTGGACGAATCGTCCTTCAGCGTCGTGAGAACCAGCTGGAAGGCGAAGAGGCAGACGGCGACGCACGCCGCGATCTTCCATACCATCGGAAAATGCGGGCGTTCCTTCGCCTTCGCAGCCGCGAAAAAACGGCGTTTGAATTCGTCCTCCGACGTAAAGATGCCGGACTGCTCGCGGGCGTCGTGCCGCTCTTTCAGTTTGCCGAGCAGCGCGTCCAGGTCGCGCGCGCCGCCGTCGTGTTCATTATGCTTGTTCATAAGAGACCTCCCGGATGGATTGGGACAGTAATTGTTTCGCCTTGTGGATGCGCTGATAGAGGGTATTGCGCGAACAGCCCAGCATCGCGGCAGCCTCATCCTGAGACAGTCCGGAAAGGACCCCGACCGAAATCGATTCCCGGTAGAGTTCGGGGAGACGGGCGACGGCGGCGTCCAGCCGGTCCAGCAGACACTCTTCTTCCGCGTCCTCGCCGGACACGTCGTCCGATTCTCCGTAATGCTCCAGGACCTCGTGTTCCCGGGCGCGATCACGCACAATATCGTAGCACACGTTAATCAGGATTCTGGTCACCCAGGTCGCAAACTCCGACTGCCCGCGGTATCCGGCGTATTTCCGCCACGCGGACATCAAAGCCTCCTGAACCGCGTCGTCAACGTCCGCCGGGCTGCCGAGGATCCGCATCGCGGTCCCCCGGAGCAACCCGAGCTTCTCGCTGATCAGCTGGTCAAAAGCCTGTTCTCTGGTTTCCATAATTCCTCTTTCAACGCGTTTTCATACGATTAGACGTACGGGACCGGGCAAATCTTAGCGCGTTTCCGGAAAAATCTCAAAATATTCGAAAAAAAATGCGAAAAATCATTCCCAAACGCCGTAATACACCTGCAGGATCAGCACGAACACCGTGATCATGTTGAATCCCATGTGCAGCAGCGCCGAAGGGATGATCGACTTGCTCTTTTCATACTGGCTCTGGAAAAACAACGCCAGGATGAACAGCGGGATTACAGGAACCACAAGGGATTCCCACCGGAACACGCCGCCGAACGGCACATGGAACAGCGCGAACACCAGCGAGACCACCACGGCTGCCTCTTTCCTGTAAAGAATGACGCGCACGAAACGGTAGAAGATATGGCGGAACGCCAGCTCCTCGGCGATCGGCGCGGCGACAACGGTAATCAACGCGAACCCGAAGAACGCCAGCGGCTTCAGAGAACGGAACTGTTCCACCACCGCCTGCTCCTTCACCTCGTGTCCGAACGCTTTCAGCAGATACGACAACCCAGCCTGCGCGCCGAGCGTGGCGATGACCGCCAAAACAAACACCGGGAACAGGAACCGCAGGGAGTATTCGGGCGCCAGGCTCAGCCCCAGTTTCTCCGGCAACGGGTGTTTTTTCTCGGTGCAGAGGGCGGCGACCAGCACGGACACCACGACCAGACCGTACTGGATCAGCATGGCTGCGGCCTTAGTTGCATTCGCACCCATGTTTTTCGACAGGAACCCCATGATCTGCCGCAGGAACACGGCGTACGCCGCCCATGACAGAAGGATCAGCACAAACGCCACACACACGAATGCGCTGCGGCGTCCCGTAAAGGTATCGTAATTCAGTCTCATTTGACTTCTCCAAGATGTTTTTCACGCAGGTAGCGCAGGAACGGCGCGGGATCCGGGACGGCGTTCCCGGTCAGGCGGCGCAGGAAATCGGACGGGGCGTATTTCGCGCCGAACCGGTAGATACGGTCGCGTAGCTCGGACAAGGCATCGTGCGGCGTTTCCGGCAGGCCGCCGGCGAAGAGCTGTTCCTTCAGCATCGTGCCGATCAGGTTGCCCAGCATGTACGTCGGGAAATATCCCACGCCGCCGCTGTACCAGTGGACGTCCTGGAGGACGCCTTCGCGGTCGTTCGCGGGACGGATCCCGAAATACCGTTCGAATGCGTCGTTCCAGACCGCCGGAAGGTCGTCCACGGGGATCCGGTCCTCGATGAGCGCCTGTTCCAGCTCCACGCGCAGGATGATGTGCAGGTTGTACGTCACTTCGTCGGACTCCGTGCGGATGAACGACGGCTGCACGCGGTTCACAGCGCGCAGGAAGGCGTCGAGCGGGACGTCCTTCAGGTTCGCGGGGAACGTGCGGACGAGGTCCGGGTAGAAATTGCGCCAGAACTCGGGCGAACGCCCGAGGATGTTTTCCCAGAAACGCGACTGCGATTCGTGGAACGCAAGCGACGCGCCGTCGGAAAGCGGCGTCCCGGCGTATTTCAGCGCGATCCCCTGCTGGTACATCGCATGGCCGCATTCGTGGATGCAGCTGAAAATGCAGTTCGCGGGCTCGTTGCGGCGCACGCGGGTCGTAATGCGGACGTCGTCCAGCCCGAAATCCGTGGTGAAGGGATGCGTGGAGAGGTCGAGGCGTCCGTGGGTGTAGTCGAACCCCATCTCCTCGGTCAGGCGGCGGCAGAACGCCAGCTGGGCGTCCGTGTCGTAGTCGCGGTACAGGAACGCATCGTCGGGCGCGGGACGGCGCATGATCTCGGCGAGTATCTCCTCAAGCCCCTGTTTGAGCGGCGGGATGATCCTGTCGAGCACATCGGTCGTGAGCCCTTCCTCGAAGTCGTCGAGCATGGCGTTGTAGCGGCTCCCCGCCCCGGGGAAGCAGTCGGCGTATTCGCGCTCCAGCGCCAGCAGTTTCTTCAGGGAATCGGCGCAGAGACGGAAATCCGACGCGGCGTATGCCGTCTCCCATGCCGCCTGCGTCTCGCCGGTCTGACGCGCGAGGCGTCCGGCAAGCTCGGCGGGGACCGCCTGTTTCTTGCGGAAATCGCGTTCAAGGCGGCGGACCAGCGCGGCTTCGTCGCTGTCCGGCTCGAAGTCCATCGCGGCGACTTCGCGGACCAGGTCGCCGTATGCCGGGTCGGTCGATTTCTCATGCACGATCACGGTCAGCGTCTCAAGCTGGCGCGCGCGCCCGTCCGCCGCGCCGGACGGCATGTAGACCTGCTGGTCCCAGCCGAGCACGGCGAGCGCCGCGTTCAGGTCGCGGATCTCGGCGCACCGTTTCAGCAGCGGAGCCAGCCGGGGATCCCAGGGCTGTTCCTGGCAGCTCATACCCGAACCTCCTCCTCGGAGCTCGTGCGGTCGGAGGCGTGAGCTTCCAGCGCGGGCCTCACCACGGTCGCGAGGTAGTCGGCAACCTGCTGGGACGCCATGCCGGTGAACGCCTCCGGCTTCAAAATTTCATCGAAACGGTCCGCCACGGAGGCGAAGAGCGGGTCGGTTTTGAGGCGGGCGATCAGGTCGTTTTCGCCGCCGCCCTCCTTCACGGTGCGCGCCGCCTCCATGGAGTGCATGCGGATGTGCTCGTGGAGTTCCTGGCGGTCGCCGCCAGCCTTCACCGCCTCCATGATGATGTTTTCGGTCGCCATGAACGGCAGTTCGGCGCGGATGTGGGCGGCGATGACCTTCGGCCACACCTGGAGCCCGTTCGTGATGTTCGTGAGGAGCGACAGAATCACGTCCGCGGTCAGGAACGCCTCGCCGATCACGATGCGGCGGTTCGCCGAATCGTCCAGCGTACGCTCGAACCACTGCACGGACTCCGTGAGCGCGCAGTTCAGCGGCAGGCCGATCAGGTAGCGCGCCAGCGAGCAGACGCGTTCGCTGCGCATCGGGTTGCGCTTGTACGCCATCGCGCTGGAGCCGACCTGCTTCTTTCCGAACGGCTCCTCAATCTCCTTCATGTGGGCAAGCAGCCGGATGTCGTTCGCCATCTTGGACGCGCTCTGGGCGATGCCGGAGAGAACCGCCAGCACGTTGTAGTCGATTTTGCGCGTGTAGGTCTGGCCGCTCAGGCAGACCGGATGCTCGAATCCCATCTTAGCGGACACCATGCGGTCGAGCTCGCGCACCTTGTCGCAGTCGCCGCCGAAAAGGTCCAGGTAGCTCGCCTGTGTCCCGGTGGTGCCCTTCGCACCGCGGAACGGCAGTTCGTCGATGGCGCGGTCGAGCGCGGCCAGGTCGAACATGAAGTCCTGGATATAGAGGGAGAAGCGCTTGCCGAGCGTGGTGAGCTGGGCGGGCTGGAAATGCGTGAAGCCGAGCATCGGCATGGATTTGTATTCGGCGGCGAACTTCGCGAGGTTGTCGATCAGGTCCAGCAGTTTCCCGCGCAGGATCTTCATGCCGTCGCGCATCTGGATCAGCTCGGTGTTGTCCGTCACGAAGCAGCTCGTCGCGCCGAGGTGGATGATGCCTTTCGCCTTCGGGCAGACCTCGCCGAACGTGCGGATGTGGCTCATCACGTCGTGCCGCACCTCCGCCTCGATCCGCTCCGCTTCCTCGAAGTCGATGTCGTCGAGGTGCGCGCGCATTTCGTCCAGCTGTTCGTCGGTGATCGCCAGCCCGAGCGCTTTTTCGCTCTCGGCGAGTGCGAGCCAGAGACGCCGCCAGGTCGAGTGCTTGCGCTGGGGCGAGAAGTTGTAGCTCATTTCCTTGCTTGCGTAACGTCCGGTCAGGGGGTTCTGATAGGTTGTGTAATCCTTCATTCTGCGAACCTTTCGTGGGGGATGCCCGTTATTTTATAATTATAGAATTGAATTTTCACAGCATTGAATATACACCATTTTTTCCGTTCTTCAACCGCGCGCGCCATTTTTCCTCCATTTTCCCCGGTTTTCTCCCGAAAAGAAAGCGCCAGCCCTGTTTCCTGTCAGGACCGGCGCGATGGGTATTACTGAGATTACGGTGTGCTCTCGCGAAGCAGAGCACTTATTCAGCACCGCTTGCGGTGCCCCACTTTTTCATCAGGGCGTCGTACTCGGTCTGGCTGAGCGTGATGACGCCGCCGTGACGGAACCGGTACGGAAACTCCAGACCGCGTTCGGACGGTGCGAAATCGCCCTTCGAAAGGTCGTCGCAGAAGAACGCCTTGTAGCCCTGGCCGCGCGAATAGTAGTCAATGATCATGCACCAGCGGCCGTCCGCCATGCGGAAGCATTCCGGTCCCTCGTAGCCGACGAAGTTCTTCACGGGGAACCCCGGCACGGGCTTCCATTCGCCCTCGAGCGAGTCGGAGACCTCCAGGATGATGGATTTCTGCGTCTCGTCCTTGGAGAACCGGTAGAGCTTGCCGCCCTCGGACACGATGTCGGTGTCGATGATGTCGTTCGGCTTCTCGATGTAGAGTTTCGCCGGGGTGAACGTCTTGAAGTCCTTCGTGCGGGCGGAATAGATGCGCTGGCGGTTCGAGCCGTTCAGTGTCTCGCGCGACGCCCAGAAGACGAAAAATTCCTTCTTGTCGGCGTCCCAGAACGCCTCCGGAGCCCACGTGCAGCCCGCGTTCGGCACGGCGACTTCCACGCGGCGCGGTTCACTCCAGTTCACCATGTCCTTCGATTCCCACACGATGATCGCCTTGCTGCCGGCGCGCTGGGCGCGGCCCCAGTCGCCGTTGCGTCCGATGCACAGGTCGGTCGCGATGAGGTAGATCGTGCCGTTGTCGGGGTTGCGGACCACATACGGATCGCGCACGCCGCCTTCGCCCAGATTGCTCTGGAGCACGGACTTCCCGTCGTTCAGCGGCTGCCACTTCGCACCGTCCTTGCTGATGGCGAAGAAGATCTGTTCCCATTCGTTCGAGCGTTCGCCGCGGAAATGCGCGAAGAGATAGCCCGCGGTCTTGCCGTCGCCCACGGCGGGCTTCGCGGCAGCGGCTTTCGTGTCCGGCTCGGCTTTCGGGAGCGGAGCCGGGAGTTTCCAGGTCTTCTTGTAGGGCAGGACCGGCTTTTCGCCGTTCCATTCGATCGGGAGCCAGATGTACTGGCTGGTCATCAGGTTCTGCGGCTTCCAGCTGTCCAGCATCACCACGCGCACTTCCTTCCCGTCCTTGTCCGGCACGGTGAAACTGTGCGCCGTCTGGCCTTCATACGTACGGTCCGCGCCCTCGCCGACCGCGAAGTTGCCGAGTTCGCGCCACGGTCCGGTGATTTTGTCGGCGACCGCGATGCGCCCGGGGTTCGGATTCCAGCCCGTGCAGTGTGAACCGAGCAGATAATACTTGCCGTCATGACGGAACACGACCGGCGCTTCGTAGGATTTCCCCTCGAGGATGCGCCACCAGCGCCCGGTGAACCCTGTGTACTCGTCGTTCAGCTCCACCACGTGCATGGTCTGGTTGTTCTCCGAAGCGCAGAAGAGGTATGCCTTGCCGTCGTCGTCCACATACACCGTCATGTCGCGGCTTTCCTGCCCGGACTGGTAATTCTCCACGAGGCGCGCGAACTGGCGGTCGTAGGTCTGCGACTTCCCCTCTGCGTAGTCCTTCAGCCCGGCGGGCATGTCGGCGGGCCAGGTGCCCGGCGCGGTGCGTCCGCTGTAGAGATGCTTGAACGGTCCGGTCGGCGTGTCGGCGATGCCGCATCCGACGAACGCGGAGTTATAGTTGCCGCCGGATTCCTGATGGAACCACAGCACGTACTTTTTCGTTTTCGCGTTGTAGACCACCTTCGGACGCTCGATGTTGGCCCCGAACGAGAATCCGCGCCGGCCGCCCTGTCCCTGCTGCGGCTGCATAGTGGCGGAATCGAACACCAGCCCCTCGTCCTTCCAGTTGTACAGGTCCTTCGAGCTGTAAGCGTGGACGCCGGTCTTCCGGTCGCGCATACGGTGTTCGCCGTACCAGTAGTACGTGTCGCCGACCTTCAGCATACAGCCGCCGTGCGCGCTGATGTGCGTGCCGTTGTTGTCCGGCCAGACTGCGGCATGGTTCGTGAATTCGCTCAGTTTGGAGGCTCCGGTCTGCGCGGACGCGGTAAACGCCGCGGCGCAGAGCATGACGGCGGCCGCGACCGCCGGACAGATGAGATTCGTGCGGAAAAACATTGCAAAAACTCCTTGTTGAAGGGGGTGAAACATTCACTTTCTGAATAATAGCATAACTTACATTCCATCCGGCAAAAAAACAAGCCGGATTCTTGTCTTTTTAGAAAAAAAGATTTCCGAAACCCTCCGTCTATGGCATTACTTTATGCTTCATTTCTCGTGAAATACTGGACTTATTAGGACACGGACAATAAGGCGACCGGCAAAATAACGACAAGAAACATCCCCCGCAAATGATGTAACTGAGGCCAATGTGCCATTGCGAAGCAAGGCACTGGATCAGCACGGCTCGCAGTGTCAGGCGAAAATCCGTTGCGGAATGCCTTCGATTTCTTTCCGGCACTCCGCCGCGGCAACGCACAGGTCATAATTGCTCTGAAGATTAATCCAGAATTCGGGACCGGTTCCGAAATACCGCCCCAGACGCAACGCTGTGTCGGCCGTGATCGCCCGCGTTCCTTTCACGATGGCATAGATTCTCGGCGCGGGGACATGGAGATCCAGCGCGAGCTTGTTCTGCGTGATTTCCATCGGCTTGAGAAATTCTTCCAGAAGGATTTCTCCGGGATGAATCAAATTCTTTGTTCTGATCATAGTCTGATCTCCTCAATGATAATCGACGATCTCAACATCATGAACGTTTCCGTCATGCCAGGTAAAGCAAATCCGCCATTGGTCGTTGATGCGAATACTGTACTGCCCTTCGAGCTTTCCGTGCAGCGCTTCGAAATGGTTGCTCGGGGGAATCCGCGGCGTTTCCAGATTCACGACGGCGTCGAGCATATCCAGTTTCCGCAGGGCGATCCGTTCGATCGCCTTGAACATTCTGCTGGAACCTTCCGCCTTGAGCTTCAAGGTTTCCTTGCATTTGTAACTTGCGATCATCGTCAGTTCCTTTCTGAAACATAATATACATCACTTTTCATTAAACGCAAGACGTAAAACGAAAAAAGATACTTTTTTCCTTTCCTCGCTACATTGGTCACATCGTCGAGGGAAACACACTATTCATCAGCGCATGTTTGAAGAAAAAAGCAGACCTGTCCCGGCGCGGAACCGGGGCAGGCCTTCTGCATGATACTGTATTGCGTTCTTTCAGCTGATGAGTGGGGAAACGCCCTATTTGATCTCGTTCTGCATGGCGACGAGCTGGTCGGCGCCGTACATCTTGCGGAGTTTCGGCTTTTCGATCTTGCCGGTCGGGTTGCGCGGGACCTCGGCGAAGATAATCTTGCGCGGGCGCTGATAACGCGGCAGGTCGAGGCAGAAGTCGTTGACCTGTTCCTCGGTGAGCGTGAAGTCCGGCTTGACCTCGATGATCGCAGCGGCGATTTCGCCGAGTCGCGGATCGGGGAGACCGATGACGGCGACGTCCTTGATGGCGTTGTTGCGGCGGAGGAAGTCCTCGATCTGGACGGGATAGAGGTTTTCGCCGCCGGTGATGATGACGTCCTTCTTGCGGTCGACGAGGTAGATGAAGCCGTCCTCCTCCTTCGCCATGTCGCCTGTGTAGAGCCAGCCCTCGTCGTCGAGGACTTCCTTCGTCGCCTTCTCGTCCTTGTAGTAGCAGCGCATTACGCCGTCGCCCTTCACGGCGAGCTCGCCGACCTTGCCCGGCTCGACGTCGTTATGCTTCTCGTCGACGATCCTGGTCTGCCAGCCGTAACCCGCCACGCCGATCGCGCCCACGTGATCGATATTCTCGATTCCGAGGTGCACCGCGCCCGGTCCGATGGATTCGCTGAGGCCGTAGTTGGTGTCGTAGTCATGCTTCGGGAAGACGGATTTCCAGCGCTTGATGAGGCTGGGCGGGACCGGCTGTGCGCCGATGTGCATCAGGCGCCACTGGTCGAGCTTGTAGTCCTCCAGCTTAATGTCGCCGCGTTCGATGGCGTCCAGGATGTCTTGCGCCCACGGCACGAGCAGCCAGACGACCGTGCAGTGTTCCTCGGAGACCGCGCTGATGATCCATTCGGGCTTGATGCCGCGCAGGAGCACGGCCTTGCCGCCGACCAGGAAACTGCCGAACCAGTGCATTTTCGCGCCGGTGTGGTACAGCGGCGGGATGCAGAGGAACGTGTCCTCGCGGGTCTGTCCGTGATGCTTCTGCTCCACGATGCAGGCGTGCATGAGGCTGCGGTGGCGGTGAACGATCGCCTTCGGGAATCCAGTGGTGCCGGAGGAGAAGTAAATCGCGGCGTCCTCCTCGTCGGAGAGCGGGATCGCGGGCGACTTGCTGGAGCAGTAGGAGACGAGGTTGTAGTACGGTTCGGCGAACGACGGGCAGTCCTCGCCGACGTAGACCAGCGCCTTCACACGCGGGATGCGTTCGCAGATGGACTCCACGCGACCGATGAACGACGGTCCGAAGATGAGGACGTCGATGTCGGCGAGCTCGATGCAGTACTTAATCTCCTCGGCGGTGTAACGGAAGTTGAGGGGCACCGCCATCGCGCCGCTCTTCAGCACGCCGAAGTAGATCGGGAGCCATTCGAGGCAGTTCATGAGCAGGATGCCCACCCGGTTGCCCTTCTTGATGTGGCGCGTGAGCAGGAAGTTCGCCACGCGGTTCGCCTTGCGGTCGAATTCGCCCCAGGTGAGTTCGGAGCGGAACGAGTCGGTCGGGCTCGGCTCCATCAGCGAGTATTCGCGCCAGGTCGTGTGGCGTTTTTCGAGTTCCTGCGGGTTGATTTCCACCAGCGCGACGTCGTCTTTGTAGAGTTGGGCGTTGCGTTCCAGAATTTCGGTGATAGGCATCGTATTTCCTTGTGTTTTTGAGGTGCGCGCGGGACGCGTCCGGGGTGAAACGGCGGCAAAATCTTGAGTGATTCGCTGCCGCGTTGATAACGTCTTTCCACAAATATAGGACGTTTTCCGGGAAATGCAAACTTTTTTTCCCGGAAAAACGCGAATATGTCAGTATTTTCGCAGAAAAGGAGAAAGGACTCCGGCGGGAATCGCCCGTCCGGAGTCCGTTTATCGGGGTTCGGAATTGCCGCAGCCGGATTACGACAGTGTGGCGATGTTCTGCCAGGTGGTGAGCTGCTTGTCGTTGATCTGCCAGTAACCGGTCAGGCCGGTGGCGGTGTTGCTCCACGCAATGTCGTCGGTACCGTCGGCATTGAAGTCGGCGACGCCCGCGAGCGTCCACTCGGAGGTGACGGCGCTGAGGATCGACCACGAATTGAGGTAGCCGTCGTTCACGCCCCAGATGCCGACCACGCCTTCGTTGTTGATCATGGCGATGTCGTGCGAGCCGTTGCCGTCGAAGTCGCCCGAGCAGAGGAAATTCCATTCCCTCGGGTTGGCGACGCTGACCATGCGCCAGTCGACCGGATCGTCCACGATCCACGTGCAGTACGCGTTGTAGACGATGCTGTCGTCCCCGACGAAGCTGTTGCGCCACAGCATGTCGCACTTGCCGTCGCCGTTGAAGTCGCCGGTGGAGACGCACTGCCATTCGGGCGAGTAGCCGTTGATGAGCGTCCACGTCACGCCGCTCTCCCAGTAGCCGAGCAGGCCGACGTATTCCGATGCGCCGGTCGGGTGCGCGATCAGCACGTCGTCCGTGCCGTTGCCGTTGAAGTCGCCGATGCCGACGGTCTCCCAGCCCACGCTCTTCAGGTTCAGCACCTGCGGCGTGAACGTGCCGTTGCCGTTCGACATTTCGCCGACCACGTAGCCTTCCGTATTGATGCGCAGGAAGTCGTCCAGGCCGTCGCCGCCGAAGTCGCCGACGCCGATGAGCTCCCAGCCGTAATCCAGCGTGATGCCGAGGCCCCACGGTTCGCCGTTCTGGTAGATCGTGACCGAGCTGGTCGGGACTGTGCCGGTCGCGTCGGCCATCGTTTCGACCGCGAGCGTGGCGAAGTGGTCGCCGTTGAAGTCGCCGGTGAAGAACACATGGTCCGCGGTCGGCGTGGGTTCGGGGCCGGGTCCCGGTCCCGGATCGGGTCCCGGTCCGGGCGCGTAGCTGGAAAGCGTGACGGAGAGTTCGTCGCCGTTCAGGTTCAGCGTGTAATACTGGCCGCCGACGTCGATGGTTTCGCCGACGCTGACCGCGCCGTAGAACGTGCCGCCCTGGTCCACCACGCTGATGGCGTTGTAGAATCCGGACGCGCCCTGCGCGAGCAGGTAGGTATCGTCGCGGATGATGCCGTCGCTGAAGACCGTCATGGTGAAATCAGGCGCGCCCTGCACGAGCGAGAGGTCGCTGACCAGCGGCGTTTCCGTTTCCCCCGTCAGCGCGCCGGAGTTCAGGCCCGCGCACGTCGCCAGGTTGAAGTCGAGGATGGATCCGACCGCCATAGTGACGCTGGCGCCATCCGCAGCCATGAGGATGCCGGTGAGCTTCGCGCCGGAGTAGGCGTACAGGATGCCGTTGGAGCTGATGACCGCGGCGTCGACCACGCCGCCGTCGAAGACCGCCGCCGTGCCTTCCAGAATCGCGAGTTTTTCCACCAGGGCGCCGGACACGGTGACCGTGCCGCCGGAGACGACCAGTGCATTCCCGTATGCGCCGGACAGAAGGTCCAGGCTGCCGCCGGTGTAGATGCCCACGAGGTCAACACTGCCGCCGCTGGAAACCGTCGCCGTACCGGTGGAGGAAATGTAGAGGCCCGACGCGTATCCGCCGGAACGGACCAGCATGCCGCCGCCCCGGAGGTGGGTGAGCTCCGCGCTGGCGCCGCTGCCGCTGATGTAAAGGCTGCCGCCGCTGACAATCGTGCTGGACACCAAGGCGTCGTCGACCAGCATATATCCGCCGTTGTCAATAACGGCGCTGATCACCTTGCCGTTGAAAGCCAGCACCTGGCAGCCGGAATCGATCGTGACGCCGCTCGCCGTGCCCGGCGTGCCCATCAGGAGCGACATGGACCCGCCGGACGTGAGCTGGACGTCGTTCACCGTGCCGCCCGAGATCCGCAACGTGCCGGAATTGACCCAGACGTTGTTCGCCACGCCGCCGCCGAAAACTTCCATGACGCCCTGCCCGACCGAGTTTCTGAGGACGGTAACTCTGGTCGCCGTGCCGCCGCTCGAAATCGTCAGAAGCCCCCCGCCGCTGACCGTGGTGTCGTATGCCGTGCCGCCCAAATAGACATTCATCACGCCGTCGTAGTCGAGCCAGGTGTCACTGGCGCGTCCGAGCAGATCCATGGTGCCGCTGACCGTGAAGCCGCTGATATCGGCGCCGCTGTAGACGTACGCGGAGCCGCCGGCTTCGATCAGGCCGGGGTTCACGTACGAGCTGGTGTAGACGATCATGAGGCCGCCGGAGGCGACCGTGGCGGAGGTCGCCGTACCGCCGAACATAACGAAACTGCCGCCCGAGAAAACCACGGTTTTTTCCGCCGAACCGCCGGAGAGGACCGACATGGTGCCGCCGGATGTGAGCGCGGTCTGGTATACTTTTCCGCCGCTGGAGACGGTGGCCAAGCCGGAGCTGAGCGAGGCGATCCACAGGTAGCCACCGTTTTCGACTTTGAGATCGCCTCCTCTCATCACGAGGTTTTCCGCCCAGCCGCCGCTGAAGACGTTGATGCGTCCGCCGGCGCTGAGCGTGCATAAGAACATCGAACCGCCTGTGTAGAGGTTGGCCATGCCGCTGTTGTTGACCGTGATCCTGTCCGCGAGGCCGCCGCTGACCTGGAGTGTGCCGTTTGCGTTGACGATAGCGCTGCTGACCAGCTGGCCGCCTTTGAGCAGGTGCAGCGTGCCGCCGGAGTAGATCACGCCGCCGGACACGATCGTGCCGGAGTGCGCCGTGGCCTCATCCCCCCAAATATTCGCGGAGAAGGTGTTGGACACGAACGTCACGTTCGCGCCGTCGCGCACCGCCACGTAACCGCCGTTTTCCTTGATCGCCGTGCCGGTCGCGCCGGAGCTGAAGACCATGCTGCCGTGACCGTACGCCGTGGCGAGGTCCGCCGAACCGCGGGAGAGGACGTTCACCACGCCGCCGCTGGCCCAAATGGTGCTCGCCGTCGCGCCGGAGGAAACGTCCATGGCGCCGCCGTACATATAAGTAGTGGAGGCGACGCCGCTGTCGTAGACCTTGACGCTGCCGCCATTATATACCCTGACGTTGGTCGCCGAAGCGCCGCTGGAGACGTTCATGCTGCCGCTGCTCAGCACGACGGAGGACGCGAGACCGCTGCCGTAGACATTTATGATGCCGCCGGAACTGACCATGACGTTGTATGCCTCGTTCGAGACGCCGAGAGTGCCGTACACAGTGGCGCTGCTGATCACGCCGCACGCTCCCGGGAGCGTCATCTGAGAGCCGATGGCAGCGGCTTTGGCTCCCGAGCCGATCGTGATGCCGGTCACCGTACCGAGCCAGATATTGACCGAGCCGGATTTGACGTTGATGTTGGTCGCGCTTCCGGGTGTGCCGCCGCCTACACTGGAGCCGTAAACATTAAGACTGCCGCCGTTCATCGTGACGCTGGTCAGGAAGCCGCCGTACGTACAGAGGTCCGCCCCCGAATAGGTGACGATGTCGGTGGCGGTACCGCCACTGGCGAACAGCTCGCCGCCGGAACTGAGCGTGACGCCGGATACGACGCCGGGGCTGGAGACAATTATGCGTCCACTGGAAGCGGCCGTGACGTTGTACGCCCGGTTTTCGACATAGAGACCATCTAATCCTATGCCGGCGCCATACACCCTGGCGCCGCTCACCACGCCGCCGGAGGAAACAAACGCGGTCCCGCCGCTGCTGATGATGAGGTTGCTCACGAGGCCGGAGTTATAGAGTTTCCCGCTGGAATAGACGGTAACGTCGGCGGCGGTACCGCCGGAGGAGACATTCATGCTTCCGCCGGAATTGACCGTGGTGCTGTTCGCGATGCCGCCGGATTTCACAACAAAATTGCCTTTGGAGTCGACCGTGGTGTTGCTCGCGACACCGTAGGAGGCGAGATTCATGCTGCCGCCGGAGTAGACATTGGTCTGCCAGGCGTGTCCGTAGCTGGCGACGTCGAATCTGCCGTAGACGGCGGTATTGCTCGCGGATCCGTAATTGGAGGAATTGGGAAAAAGCCCCCCTTCGCACAAAAGCTGGAAATAAGCGCCGGATTTGACCGTGGTGGCGGAGGCGTAGGCGTCGAAAACGCGGACGCTCGCCCCGCTGTTGATCGTGGTGGAGAAAATCGCGGCGTCGTAATAGGCATGAATATATCCGAGGTAGTTGACCGTGGTGGCGGAGGCCCGGCCGCCGGACACCTGGAGTCCGCCATTTGAGTTGACGATGGTGTTGTTCGCGATCGCCCCCGCATAGACGTTCAGAACATTGCCATAGGCTGCGCTCTGGAGCGTGGTGGAGTTCGCGACGCCGCCGGAGGACAGGAAGAACCGTCCTTCGTTCTGGACGGTGACGGCGTACGCGCTGCCGTAGACGTAGAGGTATCCGTCGGAAGCGACGTAGGAGCTGCTGATATAGCCGCCGGAGGAGATGATGGCCTTACCGGCGGAGATGGCGGCGTTTTTCAGCACGCCGCCGCTTTGGACGAACGCCTCGCCGCCCGACCCGCTCGTGCCGTAGATCGTGACGGAATTCGCGAGGCCGCCGGAGGAGATCATCAGTTCGCCGTATTTCGACACCGTGACGTTGAATGCCGTGCCGCCGCTCTTGACGTCGATGTAGCCGACGGAGTTGGCGGTGACATTGATGGCGGAGCCGCTGAAGGTGATGTAAAGGTCGCCCTTGTTCAGCGTGACGCCGCTGGCATATCCCCCGGAGGAGACATTGAACCTGCCCTTGGAGTTCACGGTCGTGGCGAAGGCGCGGCCGCCGTTGTAGATGTCCAGGAGTCCGCTGCTGTTCACCGTGGTGCTGGACACGGTTCCCGCGGACCAGACATAGTAGTTCACGCCGCTGGAGATGTTTAGATTGGTCGAAGTCCCGCTGCTGATGGTGGGCATGGATCGCTTTCCTTTCCTGTACTGGGGTTGTTATGTGTTATGATAGAACGAATAAGCCGAACGGAAAACCGGGAAAACACACTCCGTTTGAGGGGAAAGGGCACAATACCCCCTTTCCAAGGCATACTATACTGTCAGAGATACAAAAAGTCAAATATTAATTACAAAAAAAGACAAAAACAAAATAAGGAGTGTTGGGGAACCGGCAGGTGCCTCCCAATTTGAGGGAGGGATAGGACTGATACGACCTATACGTCGTATTTATTTCGTGGCGGATTCTCCGTCATGCACTACTTCAGCACCGCTTGCGGTGTGAAACGGAGAGCCGCCATGATCACGTCGTCTTCCGGCGGAAGCTCCCCGGAGAACCCCCGGATGAAGGACGTCACCCCGTCGACCAGCGCCTGCGCGGAATCCGTTTTCGAGGCGTTCAGGCAGGACTCCAGCATCTTCTTCGTGAAGAGCTGACCCTCGCGGTCGCTGTACGAGAACATGCCGTTGGAGCACGCGAAGAACACATCGTCCGGACCGAACGTAATACTCTCCTGGCGCAGTTCAACGGGGCGCGCGGTCGTAAACACCGTGCCCGCCGAATCGCGGAGCTGCTCGAACGCGCCGCCCGCCCTGCGCAGGAACGGCGGATAGAAGCCAGCGTTCACATAGTCGAGCCGCCTGTTGTCCGGGTCGATGAACCCGACGAAGATCGACAGGAACTGGTTTTTGAACACTTTTTCGTTCTTGAACACCTCCATGCCGCGGTTCAGCATGTCGAGCGGACTGGTGGCCGGCGGAACGCACGGCCGGAAAATGGCGCGGAACTTCATCATGCTGAGGCTCGCGGACACGCTGTCGCCGATCGCCTCGACCATCACGAAACCGGGGCGTCCGGCGTCGGTCACGAACGTTTCGAGGACGTCGCTGCCCTTATGCGGAGCCAGCACGAACGACGAGACGAAGTCGATCCGTTCGAACTGGGCGAAACGCCGTCCGGGCGCGGGAATCAGCGTCTTCTGGATGGACTTCGCCAGCTCGTTTTCGCGTTTGACGCGACGGCGCGAATCGGTCAGGTTCTTCCTCAGGCCGCCGACCACGGTGTTGATGCCGTCAGAGAGCGCCAGGAACTCCGGATTGCTCCGCACGTTCACGGTCTGCGTCAGGTCGCCGGCGATGATCTTGTCGAGGACGCGGTTCACCTCGCCGAAACCGTCCGTCACGGTCCGCCGGATCAGGAGGTCCAGCAGGAAGAAGAACAGCGCAAAGAAAGCGAGGTAGATGCCGAGGATGAAGAGCATGGCGCGGTTGCGCGCTCCGAAGACTTCGCCTTTCGGCATCAGCGCCAGAACGCGCCTCGGTTCGTCGGGGATCTGCACGCGCTGGAAATAATACGGCTTGTCGCGGATGAAAACCGAGTCGGGCAGGACCGGATCCTGGCGGAATCCGAGTTCGGAAAGGCGAAGTCCGTTTTCGGACGGGTCGCCGCTGGCAAAGACGACCGGATCGTCGCCGTCCTCCAGCACGATGAATCGCCCGCTTCCGCCGACCGGCAGAGACCGCATGATATCGCGCATCAGCTCAATGTCGGAAACATTGAACACATTGTCCGCCTCGTAGGCGATCTGCACGATGCCCGGCGCATCGAGGCGCGCCACGCCCGCGTACTGCACGACCATATGGTCAATGCCGCGTTCCTGCGGCTCCTGCACCAGCTCGAACGTTTTGTCCTCGACCGCGGGCATAAACTCCTTCGACTGCTCGGTGGAATCCATGCGGAATCCGAGAAAGCCCGGCTCGGTCGAAGCGATCAGCACGCCGTCCCCGTCGGAAACGCAGATGGAATCAACGTTCAGCACGGTGGCAAGTTCCTTCAGGCGGGCGTCGTTCTTCAGGATGGCGGGGTCATACTGGATGATGCGCGCAAGCATCCTCGTTTTCGCCAGCGAACCGGAATCCGTGTTTTTGCGGAGCTGCTTGTAGCCGTCGCGCTTTTCAGTCACTTCCTTGCTCAAATCCTTCAGGCACGCATTGACAATCATGCGCGCCTGGCGCTTTGCGCTGAATGCCGTCACAACGAAGACGATGATCAGCAGGAACAGCAGTCCCAGCGTCATGAAGAGGAAAAGGCGTGTCTGGATGATTCGTTTCATTCTTGATGTTATAAAACCGGATGCGGCACTCCGGCGCGGTTTTGTTTTGTGATTTGGATAAAATAATCCCGTATTCCGTTTTTTTCAATCCCATACGCGTTTTTTTCCGCGCTTTTCGGTTGTTTTTTTTCAAAGTTGTGGTATTTTGTGTTAGAAAATGCAAAATAACGCACGGAGGACGCCGTCCGCCGCGCCAACGAAATGAGGAAACCATGACACCCGTCATTGACAGGGCCGCATACCGCGCCATGAGCGCATCCGAGCTCGAAGAAAGAATCCGGTTCTACAACGAGCGCTACTGGGACGAATCCGACCCGGCGATCAGCGACGACGACTTCGACTTCATCACGCGCCTGCTCGCGGAAAAGGACCCCGGCAACCGCCTGCTCGACCAGGTCAACGCACCCGCCGTCGCGTCCACAGAGAACATCCGGCACGAACGCCCCATGCTCTCGCTCGACAAGGTGTACTCCCTGCCCGAACTCGTCGCCTGGCTCGAAAAGACCGTCCGCACCGCCGACGAAAAGCTCCTGATCCAGCCCAAGTACGACGGCATCTCCGTGCTGTGGGAGGACGGCGTGCTCTCCACGCGCGGCGACGGCTTCACGGGCAAAGTCATCACGGACAAGGCGCCGCTGATCGACCTGGAAACGCTGTCCGGCGTGCTGCCGCTGGCGGAATACCCCGGACGCGTGCTCGGCGAACTCCTCATCCGCACGGACGACTTCAAAAGCCGATACGCCACGATCCTGAACGCCAACGGAAAGCCGTTCAAGAATTCGCGCAACGCCATCGGCGGCATCATGAGCCTGAAGGACATCTCCGGTATGACCGCCCAGCATGCACGCCTCACGCTCGTCGACTACGCCACCATCTCGCGGCCCGCCACCGCCGCCGAAATCAGCCGCATCTGGCAGGACGTCCTGGAGGAAATGGAACAGCTCCCCTACCCGATGGACGGCCTCGTCATCAAGCTCGCCGACACCGAATACGCCGAATCGCTCGGCAACACCGCCCACCATCCGCGCGGGCAGATCGCGTTCAAGTTCAGCGGCATCCGCCGCACCACGCGGTTGCTCGGCGTGAACTGGAGTTTCGGCAAGAACTGCCTCACGCCCGTCGCCGAGCTGGATCCGGTCGAGATCAACGGAACGACCATCCGCCACGCCACACTCCATAACCTCCAGAACATCCTCGACCGTGACCTCCAGATCGGCGACGCCGTGACCGTGGAGCGCGCCGGAGACGTGATCCCGTACATCGTTTCGAGCGAACCCGGTCCCGAACGGCGCAGCGCCCTCATCACGCATTGTCCCTGCTGCGGACACGAGCTCGTCCGCGACCTGCCCGAACTACGCTGCGTCAACCCCGAATGCTTTGAGACACGCCTCCAGCTCCTGCTGGCGTCCATCCGCAGCATCGGCATCGAACACCTCGGCGAGCCGAGCCTCCGCAAGATCATGACGAAACTCGACGTCCGCACGCTCTCCGACCTCTTCAACCTCTCCGAGCTCACCATCTATTCCCAGCTCCGCGACGACGGATTCCAGGGCACGTCCACGCAGAACCTCTACCGCGAAATCCAGTCCGCGCGCACCGTGCCCGCCTATAAGGTCCTCGCCGCGCTCAACATCAAGGGAATCGGCGCGAACATCGCGAAGACCATCCTCAAGAAGCACACCTTCGCCGAACTCCGCACGCTCTCCACCGAACAGCTCGCCGAAATCAACGGCATCGGTCCCGAACGCGCCCGTGCGCTCCACGACGAGCTGATCCGGCAGTCCGACGGGCTGGACGAACTGCTCGCAAGCGTCACGCTCGTGGCGTCCACGACCGAGGACCGCCCGAAAATCTGCTTCACAGGAAAGATGCCCGAAAAACGCGCCTGGTATGAATCCATCGCGAAGGCAGCGGGCTACGATCCGGTCGATTCCGTAACCGATGCACTCGCGCTGCTCGTCGCCGCCGATCCGAATGCCGCATCCACCAAGATCGCCGACGCGAAACGCCTCTCGGTCCCGATCCAGTCGCTCGACCTCTGGCTCGGCTCCGTGAAGAACTTCGTGCCGAAGAAGGAAGAGGACGAAAAATCCGACCAGATGACGTTCGATTTCTGACCGGGTTTCAACTCGTTTTCAAAGCAAAAGCAAGGCGGGAACAGTCAACAGGGCTGTCCCCGCCATTTTTGAACTTCTATTGTTTTTGTGCGAGAGCGTTAGCCGCGCACTGTCCGTCACACTCTGTGTGTTAGAAAACCAGCCACTCGTACAGGCCGGACGCCATCCGGTTGCGCTGGCGGATGTCGAGGCGCAGGCGCTTCGTCTTCACTGGGCTGAACTCGATCTCATCCTGCGCCTGGCGTTTCACCTCGACCGGCACGAACTGGCCATCGCGGTCGAAACTGAGCGTCCAGGACTGCGGCAGGGCGCATCCTCCGCCGCGCCGGCTGTCGTCGAACCAGTAGAACTTGCAGCGGGAGACGTCCACCGGCTCCTCGAATGTGAGCATGACCCACTCACTGCCGCCGAGGTGCGACCAGAAATCGAAGTTCTCGATGTCGATGTCGGTCGGGTTCTGCGGGAAGAATCCGTCGTTGATCGCCGCCGGGTTCATGCCGCCGCGCGCGTAGGAGACGCTCACTTTCGCCTCCTCGGACTTGTTCGCCGCATGCTGGGCGGAGGTGTCGGAATCGGACAGCCAGACGCGCATGGGCATGGAGCCGCGGTTCGCCCACCAGGCGTACGGGATGCCGACCATCTTTCCGTCCTTCGTTTCAACCTCGATCGTCTCGACGCCGCCGGACGGGAAGAGGTCGGTGCGGTACTTCGCCGTGACCTTCGCGTCCGGAAGCACGAACCAGCGCCGCCACGGTGTCTTCACGGCCTGGTCGACCTGCTCGAACGCGAACACGATCGGGCCGCGCTCGAACGCGACCTGTCCGGCGAGGTTGCCGACTTTTTCGTTGGCTTTCACGCGGCGGACTTCCATCGGCAGGTCGAGCGTGACCCTGTCGCCGTTCTTCCACGTGCGGTCGATCACGGCGAAGCCCTTGTCCATCCTGTAGTCCGCTTTCTTTCCGTTCACAAGGAGCGTCCATTTCGCAGGCGCGTCGTTCACGTAGGTGTACAGGTCGGACGGCACGGGATGCCCCTCGGCCCAGCCGGGGATGCGGAGCGCGAGCGCGAACTTGCTCTTCTTCACATCGAAAACGGCGATCTCGATGCGTCCGTCCCACGGATAGTTCGTGGTCTGCGTGAAGACGGCATCGCCCGCGTCGACCGTGCCTGCGCCGTACAGGAGCATGTAGACCGTGTCGTCCTTCTTCGCGCAGACGTATTCGCCGAGCGAGGCGATCGTGCGCATGATGTTCGGCGGGCAGCAGGCGCAGCCGAACCACGCGGAGCGCGTGGACCCGCCGGATTCCAGCAGGTTCGGGTAGAAGAAACGGTCGCCGGAGAGCGAGACGCCGGAGAACGCGCCGTTGTACATGGTACGCTCGAACGTGTCCATGTACTTCGCGTCGCCGTACATCAGGAACATCCGGTGCGTCCAGAAGAGGAACGCCACAGCGGCGCACGTCTCGTTATAGCACCGGTTCGGCAGCTCGTAGTTGTTGCCGTAGGCTTCGCCGCTGCTGCGCGCGCCGCAGCCGCCGGTCAGGTGATATTTCTTGCTGACGACGTTGTCCCAGATCTTCGTGATCGCGTCGACGTACCGCTGGTCGCCGGAGAGCGCCGCGACGTCCGCCATGCCCGCGTACATGTAGTTGGCGCGGACGGCGTGCCCGACGGCTTCATCCTGCTGGAGCACGGGCTTGTGCGACTGGCTGTAGGGGTCGCCGGGACCGCGTTTCGCCTTGTTTTCGAGGAAATGCGCGGCGAGCTTCAGCCAGCGCGGATCGCCGGTCTGGCGGTAGAGTTTCGCCAGCCCCATTTCGATGACCTGGTGGCCGGGCGCAATGCAGGGATCATCCCCGCCGAGGTCCTTGTTCACAAGCTCGGCGGACTTCACCGCCATGTCCAGCAGCGTACGGTCGCCCGTCGCCTCGAAATACGCCGTGGCGCACTCGTAGAAATGCCCCAGGTTGTACAGCTCGTGGCTCAGGTTCGGGTCGTTCAGCCAGCGCCTCTGGTTGATCCATTCGTGCGCAGGGGAATCCGGGTGCATGGTGCGGAACGTGTACAGGTAGCCGTCCGGCTCCTGCGCCGCCTTCACGTGTTGGATCATGTCCTCCATCTGGCGTTTCAGCTCGGGATCCGGGTTCGTCTGGAGCGAATAAGACGCACCCTCCAGAAACTTGTAGATATCCGTATCGTCGAACGGCAGCGAGGATGCCGGGCGGTTCTGGAATGTCGTTTCGCCCGCGGCGCGGCGCTTCATAGTTTCGGCGGCAAGGTCAAAGTTCTTCAGCCTGCCGGATTCGAGGCACTGTTTCAGCGCGAACGGGATTGTGACCTTGCGGTTGACGTCCTGGCGTTCCGCGAGCACGCCGGAGGTGAATTTGACCTTGGTGAACGGGACGGGGCTGATCGGGTAGTCCGCGTCGCCCTCGACGGCAAAAGCTCCGGCTGCCATGAGCACGGCGCTTCCTGCAAGGATCGTTTTAGCCATAATGTGATCTGTCATGCAATAGCTCCTGTGATTATTGAAATTATCGGCAAATCAGTTTTCAGCTAATATACCGCGCCTTCGCCGGGAAATCAAGCGCGCCCGCCGAAGAAAACCGGAAGATACCGGAAAAAGGTTCCCATCCGTTACTTTTTTTAAAAGAACGCTTTCATTTTCCCTTGAAGGGTGTATATTATGTAATTGCATACTTTCCCAAAACTGGAGTTAGATAATATGAAACATGTGAGTGTGGGAATCCTCGGATTCGGCACGGTAGGCGCCGGTGTGGCGGATTGTCTTCTGAAAAACCGCGGTCTGATCCGCGAACGAACCGGCGTGGATGTGGAACTGACCGGGATCGGCGACCTTGACACGACGACCGACCGCGGCGTCGCGGTCCCGCCCGGACTGCTGACGAGCGATACGCCGTCCGTGATTGAGAAGAGCGACATCGTGGTCGAGCTGATCGGAGGCACGACGGTCTCCCGCAAGTTCATTCTGAGCGCGCTCGCGAAAGGCAAGACGGTCGTCACTGCGAACAAGGCGCTGCTGGCGGACTACGGCCGCGAGATCTTCGACGCGGCGGAAGCGGGCGGCGGTACGGTCTTCTACGAGGCGAGCGTGGCGGGCGGCATCCCGATCATCAAGAGTCTGCGCGAAGGCTTCGTGGGCAACCGCATCAACCGCATCTTCGGCATCCTGAACGGCACCTGCAACTACATTTTCACCCGCATGGAACGCGAAAACCTCGGGTTCGAGGAAGTCCTGAAGGACGCCCAGCGGCTCGGTTACGCCGAGGCGAACCCGTCGCTCGACATCGACGGATTCGACACCGCGCACAAGGCGGTGATCCTCGCCTCGCTCGCGTACGGCGGCTGGCACAGCACCAACGAAATCTATGTGCAGGGCATCCGCGATGTCTCTCTGTCCGACATCCGCTGCGCCGACGAGCTCGGCTACAAGATCAAGCTGCTCGCCATCATCAAGCAGTGCGCCGACAGCCGCATCGAGGTACGTGTCCATCCCACGCTCATCCCGAAGCACGCTCCGCTCGCCGGCATCTCCGACGTCTTCAACGGCGTCATGGTCAACGGCGATTTCGTCGGTGACACGCTGTTCTACGGACGCGGCGCAGGCCGCGCGGCGACCGCCAGCGCGGTCGTTTCCGACATCGCCGACGCCGCGCTCAACCTCGCCAGCGGCACCCCCGTCCGCATCCCCGCCTTCCGCCAGGTCGTCGAATGCGCCGGCATCGTCCCGATGGAGGAAGTCACCTCCCGCTACTACCTGCGCCTCACGGTCACGGACCGCCCCGGCGTGCTCGCGAAACTCGCCGGCATCCTGTCCGAGCAGGGCGTCAGCGTGTCCCGCCTGATGCAGAACCCGGTCTCGAAAAATACGTCCGGCGAAGCGTCCATCGTCATCATCACGCACGAGGCGAAGGAAGCCGCCGTGCGCCAGGCGATCACCGCCATGGAGGCGTTCGACGCCATCCACGGCAAAATCTGCCTGCTTCGCATTGAGGAGCTTTGAACAATATGAGCCACACTGTCGAAAAGATCGGGGGGACCAGCATGTCCCGCTTCGGCGAGATCATGCAGAACGTCATCATCGCCGACCGCACCCCCGCCGAGATGTACAACCGCATCTTCGTCGTCTCCGCCTATTCCGGCATCACAAACCTCCTGCTGGAGGACAAGAAGACCGGAGCGCCCGGCGTGTACGGGCACTTCACGGCGGGCAGCGGCGAATGGCGCGAAGCCCTCGCCCGTGTCCGGGAAAAAATGCTCGACTACAACCATGAGTTCGGGTTCCTCGGTCTGAACGTGAAGAAAGCGAACGAGTTCATCAACGGTCGCCTCGACGACATCAACAAATTTTTGCAGGATCTGGAGGACATGCGTTCCTACGGGTTCATGCGGCCCGGCGACTACCTGCCCATGACCCGCGAATTCCTTGCCGCCGTCGGCGAAGTCCACAGCGCCTGGAACTCCGTCCAGATCCTGAAGGCGAACGGCGTCAACGCGCG
Source organism: uncultured bacterium (assembly GCA_902802585.1). Lineage (GTDB taxonomy): Bacteria > Verrucomicrobiota > Lentisphaeria > Victivallales > UBA1829 > UBA1732. The sequence continues at coordinate 22,529 of CADCMR010000004.1, read as the reverse complement.
CTTCATCGACCTCTCCGGCTGGCGCTCGACCGAATCCCGCACGCTCGACGAGGCGATCCTCGCCGGTTTCGAGGGCGTCGATTTCTCCGCCGAGCTCCCGATCGTGACCGGCTACGTGAAGTTCGACCCGGGTATCATGCTCCGGTTCGACCGCGGCTACAGCGAGATCACGTTCAGCAAGATCGCCGTGCTCACCGGCGCACGCGAAGGCATCATCCACAAGGAATTCCACCTCTCGACCGGCGATCCGAAGCTCATGGGCGTCGACAAGGTCCAGGTCATCGGCAACACCAATTTCGACATCGCCGACCAGCTCTCCGACATGGGCATGGAGGCGATCCACTCGAAGGCCGCCAAGGAAATGGAGATGAAGGGAATCCCGATCCGCGTGAAGAACGCGTTCGATCCGACGCACCCCGGCACCCTCATCAGCCGCGAATACGTCTCCCCGAATCCGCGCGTCGAAATGATCTGCGGACGCGCCGACCTGCTCGGCGTCGAGGTCTTCGACCCGGAAATGGTCGGCGAACCCGGCTATGACTACCGCCTCACGAAGCACCTCGCCGACCGCGACATCGACTACATCGCCAAGACCACGAACGCCAACACGATCGCGCATTTCGTGCCGGAGAAGAGCAAGCGCCTGAACAACTGCCTCGAAAGCATCCACCGCGACTTCCCGAACGCCGAAATCCACGTGACCAAGGTCGCCATCGTCTCCGTCATCGGCTCCAACATGAAGATCCCCGGATTCCTCGCCCGCGCCGCAAACGCGCTGTCCGCCGCCGGAGTCAACGTGCTCGCCATCGACCAGACCATCCGCCAGGTGAACATCCAGTTCGTCATCGAACGCGAGCAATTCGAATGCGCCCAGAAGGCGCTCCACTGCGAATTCGTCGAACACCAGGCATGACCGTTTCCTTCCCCGCATAACAGGAGGCCCCCGAACATGAGCAGCCAACAGGACAGACCCGACTGGGACGAGTATTTCATGGAGATCGCGAAGGTCGTCGCGGCGCGCAGCAACTGCAGCCGCAGGCACGTCGCCGCCGTCATCGTGAAGGACAAACGCATCATCTCCACCGGCTACAACGGCACGCCGCGCGGCATCAAAAACTGCAACGAGGGCGGTTGCCCGCGCTGCAATTCCGACGCCCCGTCCGGAACCGCCCTGGAGGAATGCCTCTGCTCCCACGGCGAGGAAAACGCCATCGTGCAGGCCGCCTACCACGGCATCTCCATCAAGGGCGCCACCCTCTACACCACGTTCAGCCCCTGCCTCCTCTGCGCGAAAATGATCATCAACGGCGGCATCGCCGAGGTCGTCTTCAACGAGCATTATTCCATCGACGGCACCGCCCGCAGGATCCTGCAGGAGGCCGGCGTGGTCCTCCGCGCCCTCCCCGGCAAGGAGGATTGACCGCGACAAACCCGCCCCGCTTGATTCCGTTTTTCAATTTGTTTTTCAGGAGGAGACTTGACATGAAACGTTTGAATCAGTTCGTCCCGATTCTCGCCGCCGCCGTCGCGCTGTTCGCCGGCACGGCGTCCGCCGCCGATGAGAAAGAAGACATCCTGTCCCGGTTCGACCGCGAACTCCTGACCGTCATGAGCGGATTCGCCGAGGCGCGCGAATCCGCCGTCTCCTCCTCATTCCGGCAGAGCTACATCTCGTCGCTCGATCGGTTCGTCAGCGACGCGAACACGCTGCAGAAGACCGTCACAGAGCTCGGCATCGGCGAAGACCTCAACCTCTCCACGCACGCGCACAACATCCGCACGGCGTTCCAGGCACCCGTCCAGAGCGCCGCCACGACGACCTCGAACAACCAGAGGGACCGGGACCGGAACCGGAACAGAAACAACAGCAAATCCAACGTCGCCACGCAGAACGACCCGCTCTCCCGCATAACAGGCAAATCCCTCAGCGAACATACCGGATTAGGCGGCACGACGACGCTGGGCACGGGCTCCTCGCAGAACCAGATGCCCGCCGGATTCTCCTTCCACATGGCGGGAAGCGCGATTCAGACGCTTTCCTCGCTCGGATTCGGGGTGAGAAACGGCAAGTATTCCGTCTCGCCGCGCTTCCGCAACATCCTGCCGTATCTGGAGTTCAAGCGCGACGTGGAGTATTTCAACGCCTCCTACGAACACTTCGATTCGCTCATCGAAATCCCCGCCTGGCGCACCGACTTCGAAAAACGCCTCAGACGCATGACGAAGCTCGCGATCCAGATCCAGCCCGTCTACCGCGCGTATTTCCCCGGCAAGACGGTCTCCGCCACCACCGAGTCCGAACGCCTCAGCCGCGTCTACACGAAGTTCGTCGACTACGTCAGGGCACTTGACGATATCCAGAAGGCATCCGACCGCAACTCCAACAACAACTCGGCGTTCGACCAGGTCCGCCAGTCCAGCGTCCCGGACAAGGGGCTGATCCTGAAGGACTACGACACCGCCGCATCGAAGCTCGCCGAGTTCTTCGCCGACATGGATTCCGTCGACTGGACCGTGAAACCGTTCTCCGCCGCCGATGCTCCCGCCGCCGACGGCACGGTCAAGATCCCGGCGAAATCCTCCAACTGACAGGACGGAGCAGTCCGGTTCCAACAACACACGGAGAACGAAACCAATGTTTCAGATCGAACGAACCGTCGCGATCAGCGATACCGCGCCCGGCGGATGCCTCCGCCTCAGCCACGCCCTCGACTACCTCCTGGAATGCGAATGCTTCCAGATGGATTCCGAGGACGAGTTCTCCGTGTATCTCCGAAACAGCGGCATCGCGGTCTTCCTGGCGTTCCGGCAGGTCGAGATCATCCGGCTGCCCGCCTACGGCGAACGCCTCACGATCCGCACAAACGTCTATGACTGCAAGAACTTTTTCGGGTTCCGAAACACCACCATCTACGACGCGAAGGGAGAAATCTGCGTCCTCTGCGCCGCTATCGGCGCGTTCGTTGACCGCGCGTCCGGACGCCCCGGAAAGGTTCCCGCGCAAATCGTCCGCGACCTCCGCTTCGACCAGCCGCTCCCCATGGAATATCTCTCCCGCAAGATCACGCTCCCCGGGCAGGAGCCGGAACGCTTCGCGCCCTTCCGGGGCAAGGAGCATCAGGCGGACATGTTCGGGCACTTCAACAGCAACCGTTCCCTCGACGAAACGATGGAATACCTCCCGGCGGATTTCAAGTTCAACCGGCTCCGCCTCGAATACAAGGCGCAGGCACGACCCGGCGAGCTGATCACTCCTGCCCTGTACCGCGATGCGCCCGCGGGCGGTCTCACGTTCACTCTCTCGAACGAATCCGCCCTCTGCACCGTCTTCGAATTCTCCACCGCCCCGGAAAAGTGATTCATTGATTCACGCTCCCCTGACCTGAAAAGACAATAACGGCTCTTCCATGCGGAGGAGCCGTTATTCATTTCAGGATGTCGTGACGCTACGGCACAAAAGCCATGCGTCAGCGCTTGATGGATTCGCGGGCGATGCGCTGCGTCTCGGTGAAGGTCTCGGACATGTCCTGAAGGACTTCCAGGAACGCCTCCTGTTTTTCCTCCGGCACTTCGTCCAGGATTCCGGTCATCACGTCGTTCAGGTACGCTTCCAGCTGCTTGCGGATGCTCTTGCCGAAGGGCGTCAGCGACACATGCACGGACCGGCGGTCGACCGAGGACGGGATGCGCTCCACGACGCCGTCCGCGGCCAGCGCGTCGACCGTCTGGGAGACTGCGCCGGAGGTCAGGCCGAACATTTCGGCAATCTCCTTGACCATCGGCGGTTCACCTTCGCGGACAAAGAGATAGTTGATGATGCGCATTTTGCCGAGCGTGATCTTCATGTTCGGGATCGCGACGTTGCGGGCGCTTTTCGCGCGCAGGCGGTCGACGACACGGAAGAGCATGGTCCACGCGGTTTTCGGTCTGTTCGTGATAGACATGATGTTTTTTCCTGATTATAATGGGGGGTTGGGGCGTGTTCTATCAGTCTTCTAACGTTTTTCCCGGATGATTTATTGTGTAAAGTTTTTCTTTTTTCGGATATTTTCCGGTTTTCAGTACATTTTTCAGCTTTTGCTATATTAAATATTACGATTTGCCAAATTTATTTCCTGGATAGTTGTTACTTTTCTCAAATGTTTTTAGAGAAAGGCATTGAAAAAGCTTTTCGCGCGTGATATATTATTTGATGCGGTTTGATCGTGCGGAACTGCCGTTCACCTCAAACCGTCCCCCTGCACCCGATCATTCACTCACCAAACGATATGGATACGATCATGCGCCACAGGCTCCTTCCTACGCCCGAATCCGCCGTATGCCGGATAAAAACCGCAACATCAAAGGCATGTCCGGACTGGAGCGCCGGAGCATGAACGATTCCTTTGCCAAACAGCCTGTCCACAAAGGCATCCTCGGCGGACTGGCGCTGCTTAGCGCGCTGATCCCCGTCTACGTCTGCGCGTACTCCGCGCTCCTGATCAACCGGGAAGTCCCGGTCTTTGAACGGCAGGCGCTGAACGTGCTGCTGGTGGCGGCGGTCTACACGGTCCCGTTCCTGTTCACCAGCGTCTTCTGCCAGTTCCTCTGCACGCGCTTCTCCGCGCGCAACGTGGTGGTGTTCAGCCGCGCCGTCGAAATCTTCCTGATCCTCGCCGGGAGCTTCTTCCTGGCTCCGGTGAGGAAACTCGGTCCCGCGCCGCTGCTGGTCTTCGCGGCATGCATGGGCGTGGTATTCTCGTTTTACCGCCCCGCCCTGAAAATCTACCTGTCGGACGCCGCCGAAAAGAAGGAGCTTTCGCGCAACGCGGGCGTTGTGGAGTCCATGACGTTCCTCGGGATCATCATCGGCACGGTTTCCGCGGTCTTCTGCATCCACTTCATTTCCAGCACGGCGGCGATCGGCGCGGCGGGCGTCATGCTCGCCACGCTGAACCTGCTCCTGGCGTCGCATTTGAACCCGAACCAGTCGTTCTGCCGGAAACTGCGCTTCCGCGACCTGAAACAGCAATGGGTGACGGCGTTCAAGCTCCAGCAGCGGTACCGCGAGCTCGTTCTGACCGGGATCGGCGAAGGCTACATCTTCGCCTCGATCATCCTGATCTCCTCGATGGCGATGCAGTACATTTCCGTGCAGTTCGCGGGGACCGGCGTGTCCGGCAGCGACATCTTCCTGTATTCGATCATCGCCTCGCCCGTGGTCGGCGCCGTGCTCGGCTGCCTCGCGGCGGGCAGGCTCTCCGGCGACATGATCGAAATCGGGCTCGTGCCGTCCTCGACCGCCGTGATGACGCTCGCCGCGCTGCTGATCGGACTGCTGCCGCTGTTCCCGGACCAGTACACGGGCGGCGGCCTGCTGATGGTCCTGCTGTTCGTGTTCGGATTCTTCGCAGGGATCATGCTGGTCCCGCTCGAAGCGTACCAGAAATACTTCATCCGGCACGAGCTGATCCCGCCGTTCTTCAGCTGGTTCTACCTGCCGTTCGCCGCCGGGATCCTGCTTTCGATCCTGATGTCGTTCCTGATGTACTACTACGGACTGTCCATCTACTCGATCACGCTGATCCTGGCTTGCCTCACGATCATCCTGGGCGCGACGTCGTTCTATATCATGCCGCAGTTCCTGCTCCGGTTCCTGATGCGCTCGCTGCTCTGCACACTGTACCGGCTGCGCAAGTTCGGCGTGGAGAACCTGCCGGAGGACGGTCCGGCGCTGCTGATCGCGAACCGCGCGAGCTTCGTGGACATCTTCTTCATCCAGGCGTGCACGTCGCGCCCGATCCGCTTCATGATGCACGAAAGCTACTTCAACGCGCCGTTCTGGCGGCCGCTCTTCCGGTCCGCCGGGTTCATCTCGGTCCCGTCGAACAAGCCAAAGCAGCTGAAAGCGCAGCTGGAATACACGCGCGAACTGCTTCGCCAGGGAGAAATCGTCTGCGTCTTCCCCGAGGGCGACATCACGAAGAACGGCACGATGTCCAGCTTCAAGGACGGCGTCGGCGAGCTCCTGCCGGACGACATGCCGGAGATCCCGGTAATCCCGGTCCGCATCGGCATGACCTGGGGCAGCATCTTCTCCTGCTACTACGGCAAGTTCAAACTCACCTGGCCGGACGAACTCCCGCACAAGGCGAGCGTGACCGTCGGCAAGCCGATCCCGCGCGGCACTTCGGCGTATGAAATCCGCATCATCCTCTCCGAGCTCGCCGCCGACACCGAGCTGATCCCCGAGCGCGGCGAACGCCCCTTCCACTGCCAGTTCGCCTGGATGGCGAAACACCACCCGTTCCGCCGCAATATCCAGCAGTTCGACGACGCGAAAGGACTCCAGAATCCGCCGCTCTTCATGCTAATGCTGAAATCCATCCTCATCAGCCGCTGGATCCGCCGCATCTGCGACGAATCCGAGGAATACGTCGGCGTGATGCTGCCGAACAGCCTTGCCGCCGTCTGCACGATCACCGCCGTCCAGATGGCGGACCGCAAGCCCGCCGTCATGAACTTCACCGCCGGCGTCCCCGCCAACCGCCACGCCGTGCAAATCGCGAACATCAGGCACATCCTGACCAGCCGCGTCTTCATCCAGAAGATCCGCATGAAGCCCACGCCGGAAATGGTGTTCCTGGAGGACGCCGCCAAGGACATCGGACGCCCGAGCTCGAAATACATCTGGCTGCTCGCCTGCATCTTCCTCACGCATGAGGAGCTCATCAAACTCGTCTCCCCGAAGAGCTGGCAGGACGTCAACCGCATCGCCGTGCTCATCTTCTCCAGCGGCTCCACCGGTATCCCGAAGGGCATCATGCTGACCCACCACAACATCAACGCCGACGTCACCGCCATGACCGCCATGATCGGCTGGCGCAAGACCGACAGCGTGCTCAGCAACCTCCCGATCTTCCACTCCTTCGGGCTCACCGTCTGCATGTGGCTCCCCGTCGTCACCGGCACGCGCGCCGTCTTCATCGCAAACGCCCTCGACGCCGCCCTGTCGCTGAAGGTCATCCGCGAGCAGAAGATATCCATCCTGGTCGCCACGCCCAGCTTCCTCATGCTCTACATGCGCAAGGGGACGGGCGAGGACTTCAAGTCGCTCCGCCTCACAATCACTGGCGCGGAACGCCTCCGCGAGGACATCGCCGCGAAGTTCCGCAAGCTCACCGGGCTTGAAATCACCGAGGGCTACGGCTGCACCGAACTCTCCCCCGTCGTCTCCATCAACGTCGCAAACTCCCGCATGGAGCTCGGCGTGGAGGTCGCCAAGCCCGGCAGCATCGGCGCCCCCCTCCCCGGCATCTGCGCAAAGATCGTCGATCCGTCCACGTTCGAGCTCATGCCAGAAGACACCGACGGGCTCATGATCGTGAAGGGCGCGATCGTGATGAAGGGCTACCTCGGCGAACCCGTCAAGACCGCAGAAGTCATCCGCGACGGCTGGTACGTGACCGGCGACATCGCCCACATGAACCGCAACGGATTCATCACCATCACGGGCCGCCTCTCCCGGTTCTCCAAGATCGCAGGAGAAATGGTCCCCCACGAGCTCGTCGAACGCGAGATCAACAACATCCTCCAGCCGGAGGAACGCCTCGTCGCAGTCTGCGGAGCCGCCGACGCCAAGCACGGCGAAAAGCTCATCGTCTTCTACACCGACGCGCGCCGCCTCGCTCCCGACGAGCTGATCCGCCAGCTGAAGGACCGCCAGATTCCGAACCTCTGGATCCCGAAGGCGGAAAACTTCATCCTCGTGGATTCCCTGCCCATGCTCGGAAACGGCAAGCTCGACCTCGCCGCCCTCGTGGAGCTCGCGAAGAAGTACGGCGACGAGGCATAGCCTCGACTGCGGCAGTGCCCGGCTACGCTCGGGCACGATGATGTGAAGACTCAACAAAACAGACGCAAACAACCGGAAATACTGAAGGAAATCCGTCATGTCACACATTCACACGGTCCAGTACTACGAAACGGACAAGATGAACGTCACGCACCACTCCAACTACATCAGGTGGATGGAGGAAGCACGCGTGACGTTCCTTTCGGAAATCGGCTGGGATTTCCCGAAACTGGAGGCAATGGGGATTGTTTCCCCCGTCCTGAACGTGACGTGCAACTACAGAAAGTCCACGACGTTCTCGGATAAAGTCACGATCCATGTTTCCGTCGAACGCTTCATGGGCGTGAAACTCCAGCTTGCCTACACGATGGAGAACGAGGCGGGCGACATCGTCTGCCGTGCGACCTCCGTCCATGCCTTCCTCGACGCCAGCGGCAGACCGGTCAGGATGAAACAGGATTATCCCGGATTGTACAAGGCGCTGACCGAATTGGCGGGCAAAGCCGCCGAAAAGCAATAACCGTACAACTGTACGGGCTTATTCCTGCCCGGCGCGCTTTTTCCCTCTGTGCAGGATGCGCCCCCATACCAGCATCGCCTCTTCGATGCGGAACACCCAGCAGAGCGCCAGCAGCCCGAGACCATAGACGAATCCCGCCGCGACCAGCGGAGCCGCCACATTCAGCGTCGTGATCTCGACGTTCCAGTACGGCAGCGTGAATTCGAGGTTGCGCGGGATTATGCGGGCGATCAGGACCGCCGGAATCAGAGGCAGTCCGCACGCGGGAACCAGCCTCAGCAGGAACATCCCCAGCACACGGAAGTCGATCTTATGGTCCGGCAGCTGCCGGTTGTAGATCGTCAGCAGCAGGGTATTGTTCAGCAGGGACGAAACGACAGTGGCGAGCGCGATCCCGCCCTGCTTCAGCGGGACCATCAGCGCGAAGTTCAGCATGATGTTCAGCGCGATGCAGACCAGCGACACCTTCAGCGGCGTCACCATGTCCCGGCGGCTCGTGAACGCCACGGACGAAATCTTGAACACCGCGAACAGCGGAATCCCCGCCGAGTACATCAGGAAAGCATATGCGGTCTCGCGCACCGCCGTCTCATCGAAGTTGCCGTAGTGGTAGAAGATACGGATGATTTCCTCCGGGAAGCACACCATGAACGCCGTAAACGGCACGGACACGAAGAGCAGGATACGGATCGTCCCCGTCAGCAGCGCCGTCAGTTTGCCGTAGTCGCCCGCCGCCGCGAACCGCGACAGCTCCGTATTCGCAACCGTGGCGAACGACACCGCGAAGATGCCGACCGGCAGATACACCAGTCTTTCGCTGAAATACAGCGAGGCGGCAGCGAAATCGCCGATAAACCCGGCGATCAGGCGGTCGCATTGCAGGCTCAGCTGAAGCGCGCTTGCGCCGAGCAGCCCCGGCAAAATGAGTTTCCAGATCGAGAGCAGCGTCCCGCGGTCCCGCATGATTGCGCCGGAAATCCGCACCATCATGCCGCGCCGCCACAGGATCAGGAAGATCAGCGCCATTTCCAGCACACCCGCGACGAGCACGGCAAGTCCGAAGGTCTTCAGCTGAAGCATCCCCCGGTAATGGCGGCAGACCAGCAAAAGCGCCAGGATCAGCACCACGTTCTGAAGGATCGCGGTCAATGATGGCAGAAAGAATTCGCGCATCACGTTCGCGCAGGCGGTCGCCGCCCCGACGACGCAGATGAACACCATGTACGGAGCGAGGATTGGGAAGAGCTCGAACGCGGTCTTCCAGCGCCCCGGCTCCAGCGTGCGCGCGATCAGCCATGACGGCACGCCGAGCACCACGGCAAGCGCGCACAGCAGCAGCGTCAGCCACAGCAGGATGGTCGAGAAACGGTCGCGGGCGCGTTCCTTCCCCTCCGTCTCCAGCGACAGCGACAGGACCGGGACAAGCGCCTTGCCCAGCTCGCCCTCGCCGAGGATGCGGCGGAACGTGTTCGCCCACGTCAGTGCGAGCGTCCAGCCGGACATCAGCGCGCCACCGCCGATGACCGCCGCGGTCAGGGTCTCGCGGAAAAGTCCGAGGACGCGACTGACCAGGGTGGACGCGGCGAGGTTGCGCGAACTGCTGAAGAAACGGTTCCTGGAAGCTGTTTGGTCTTCTGCCATGATATGGCGGCGAGGGAAAGCGAAATGTTATTTATTGAAGAGGACGTACACGCAGTCGCCGTCTTTCACGATATAGTCCTTGCCCTCGGTGCGGAGCTTGCCGGCGGTCTTCGCGGCGTTCCAGCCGCCGTGCGCGACCAGCTCGTCGTAGGAGACGACCTCCATGCGAATGAATCCGTGCTGCATGTCGGTATGGATCTTTCCGGCGGCCTCGGGCGCGGCGGTCCCGTTGACGATGGTCCAGGCGCGCGTCTCGTCTTTGCCGGTGGTGAAGAACGTGCAGTAGTCGAGCAGCTTGTACCCGGTGCGGATCACGCGCTGCAACCCGCTTTCCGTCGCGCCGATGTCGTCCAGGAACGCTTTCGCCTCGTCGGGTTCGAGCGCGGCGAGCTCCTCCTCGAACTTCGCGCAGACCGGGACGACCTCCATGCCGTGTCCGGCGGCGTAGTCGATCAGAGCCTTCGACGCGTCGTCCTTTCCGAACGAGCGGAACCCGACCTCGTCGACGTTGGCGCAGACGAACGCGGGCATGGCGGAAAGCAGCTGGAGCGACGCCATCACACGGCAGGCGTCCGGATCGTCCCTGTTCCACTGCGGGATCTTTCCGTCTTCGAGGTCGGCGATGCAGGACTGCGAAAGCTCGTATTCCGCCTTGATCTCCGGATCGCCGGTACGCAGGAGTTTTTTACATTTGTCGAACCGGCGCTGAAGAAACTCCAAGTCAGCAAGCATGAGTTCGGTCAGGATCAGCTCCAGGTCGCGCGCCGGGTCGATGGAGCCGCCCACGTGCACCACGTCGCCGTCCTGGAAGAGGCGCACCACATGCGCCACGGCATCGACGTTGCGGATATGGCCGAGGAACTGGTTGCCGAGCCCTTCGCCCTTGCTGGCGCCCTGGACAAGACCGGCGATGTCGATGAACTTCAGCGACGTCGGCACGATGCGCGCAGACTTTTCGATGTCCGCAAGGACGCCGAGGCGGTCGTCCGGCACTGCCACGATGCCCGTGTTCGGTTCAATCGTGCAGAACGGGAAATTCGCGGCTGCCGCGCCGCCGTTGGTCAATGCGTTGAAAAGGGTGGATTTCCCGACGTTGGGAAGACCGACAAAACCGCAGGCAAACCCCATGGTGTAAAACTCCGAGTCAGATGGTAAAAACGGGTTAAGAAGAATAGACGGTAATAACGTACCACAGGGAGGCGCTTTTTTCAATGGGAAAGTGCGTTTTTTCGTCTGTTTTCCAAAAAAACGCGACTTTTTGGCATTTCCGGCTTTCATTTTTCCGAAAGAGTGATATATTGTTAGAACGTTTTTTTACATTTGGCACAAATCTATTTTAAAGATAAATCGATAAACCGTCAAGGAGCAAGCTTTGAACATCCTGCTTACCGGTATCACGGGTCTGGTCGGTGCGTCCGTCGTCACGGCGCTGCTTCGCAATCATCCCGACTTCAAGATCGTTGCCATCTGCCGCGGCAATTCCGCCCAGACCGCCCAGGAGCGTACGGAACTCACCATGCGCGCCCAGTGTGAATTCGACGGCGATCCCGCCTCCTACGACTCCATCATCTCCCGCATCACCGTCATCTCCGGCGATGTGACCAGGCTCCCGTTCGACGAAATCGCGAAATACGGTCCCTACGACGTGATGTTCCACTGCGCCGCCGACGTCAACCTCGGCAAGGACCCCGAGGGCAAGACCTACGCGACCAACATGAACGGCACGCTGAACGCAGTCGAAGCAGTCAAGCGCTTCAACATCCCGCGTTTCCAGTACGTCAGCACCGCCTACGTAGCCGGCACTTTCGCCGGACGCGTCATGGAGGACACCATGCCCGCCACCGGCTGGATCAACTCCTACGAACGCAGCAAGTTCGACGCGGAAAAATATGTCCGTGAGAACGTCGGCGTCCCATACACCATCTACCGTCCCTCCATCATCGTCGGACGCCGTTCCGACGGCGTCATCCGCAAGCCGCTCGCGTTCTACCGCATCCTTGAATTCCTCGGTCGCATCAAGAGCAACCGCGCGTTCAAGGCGGGTCTCCCCGCGAACGCCCAGATGGAAGTGAATATCCGCATCGCCAGCGCGACTTCGGACAAGATCTACTTCGTGCCGATCGACTACGTCCAGGAATCCATGTCGAAACTCTTCATGGTCCCGGAGAAGAACCGCACCTACCACATCACCGGCGACAGCCCCGTCTCCACCGAGATGATCGGCGTCGCCTGCCGCGACATCCTGAAGGTCACCGGACTCCGCACCGTCGACAAGAACGACGATCCGTCCAAGGACGAGAAGCTCGTCATGCGCATGATCGAAGACCTCATCCCGTACTTCTCCACGCAGATCACGTTCGACAACTCGAACGTCCGTGCCGACCTCGGCGACGAGATCCTGAACTGGAAGCTCGACGTCCTCTTCCTCCGCCGCATGGCGTACTCCTACTACAAGCAGGAGATCCCCGGCATCGTGGAAGGCATGGATTTCCCGAAGGACTGAGGTCCGCTCAACAATCCGATCTTTTCCGCGCGGACCGGGCTTTCCGGTTCGCGCTTTTTTTGTCATGGCAAGTTTATTTGACAGAATCACGCCCGCACGCAGGAAGATCCTCCTGCTCGGCATCATCTACCTCGGCTACATCAGCCTCGGTCTCCCGGACAAGATCCTCGACGCCGCATGGATCCCCATGAGCGAGGCGTTCTCCGTCCCGCTCCGCTACGGCGGTTTCATCGCGACCGTGCTCGCGCTCTGTTCCTCGGTCTCCGCCTCCGCCAGCGGACTGATCCTGCGGAAAATCGGCACGGGGCGCCTGCTGGCGATATGCGGCGCGATTACCGGATTGTCGCTGATCGGATGCGGTTTCTCTCCCGTTTTCGCCGTGCTCCTCGCATTCGCCGTCCCGCTCGGATTCGGACAGGGAGCGATCGACACCGGCATGAATTTCTATGTCTCGAAACACTATTCCAGCCGGGACATGAGCTGGCTGCACTGCTGCTGGGGCGTCGGCGCCACCCTCGGTCCGCTGATCGCATCAATCTTCCTCCAGTCCACCGGCTCCTGGCGCAGCGCGTATTTCGCGATCGGGACCACGCAGGTGATCCTTGCGGCGTTCTTCTGCTCCACCATCGGGCTGTGGGATCGCGCGCGCCGGGACGAGGAGGCGGAGGACCGCGAAGCCGCCGCGTCGTCGTCCATGGACAAACTCGAAGGGAAATGCCGTTTCTCGCTCGATTTCTGGCTCTGCGTCCTGATCTTCTTCGTCTACTGCGGAATCGAAGCGGGCGCGGGACTGTGGGGCTGCGCATTCCTGACCCGGGCGCGAGGCATGGACCTGAACACCGCGCAATACGTCGTAACCGCCTACTGGGGCGCACTGACCGCCGGGCGTTTCCTGCTCGGATTCACGGCGGACAAGCTCGGCAACCGTCTGCTCAGCACGGTCTCGGGCGCGGCGGTCCTGCTCGCCGCATTGCTTCTGCTGATTCCGGCGGGCGGTTTTCTTCCGTCTGCGGCGCTTCTAATGGTCGGATTCGCGCTCGCTCCGGTCTATCCGTGCCTGATGCACGAGGCGACGCGACGCGGGTTCAACGACGCCACGGCGGCGGCGCTGACCGGACTTCAGGGGGCGGCAAGCATGGTCGGCATCATGATCGTGCCGCCCGCGATCGGCTACGCGGGCGATCTCATTTCCATGGAGGCGCTGCCCGTTTTCGTGGTGGTCCAGGCGCTGGTCATGTTAGCGGCGCTGCTGAAAACGAACTACAGACCGACAATTCGACCGGAGAAAAGACAGCAAGGATAACGCCGGACACTCCCGGCGTATGAAACACGACCTTCAGCGGCGACCGGAATTGGATTTCGTCGCGGCCGGATCCGGTTCGGTCAGGGCGTTGTCGACCGCGCGGACCGTGCAGCCGGAATCGTTCCACACGAGGTACGCGTAGTTGCTGTCCACGGTGAAACTCTTCTTGCCGCCTTCCTTGATGGACTTGTCTCCCGCAACGGATTCCGCGTCCAGCACGACGGTGTACGTGACCGGGACATCGCCCTTCGCGCCGTTTTCCGCGGTCGTCTCCACGGAGTCGAACAGCGTGAGGATGACATAACGGCCGTCGGTGACGATGCCGGTGATGGTGCCGGAGAACGAGAGATTGGTATTGGTCGGAATAGCTTTCGCGCGGATGCAGTCGGCGATCCTGCTGGCAGTTTTCCAGCGGCGCGCCGAAGAAGCCCTCGTACGGGGCGAGGTCGTGCCGAACGGCGACGCCGTGGCGGTGGTCCTGCCCGCGGCGGGCGCGGCGGCGCCGGATCGCCCGGATTCGGACGACGTCGCGATGTCGAATATGCCTCTGCCGCCGGACTGCCCTGCGGACGTCCTGGAGGAGGACGGAGACGACAGCCCGGTCCGGGAATTGCCGGTCCGGGTCTGGGCGACGACAGCACAGGCAACCGCCAGGCAGAAGAATGCGATAAGTGCGATGCGAATCCTCATGTGTCCGATCCTTTCCGGTTGATTGCAGTCCGCGGATGATTATCTTTGACTATAAAAGTATCATGCGAACCGCGGAAAAGCAAGCGGTTTTTCCGAAAAAACTTGATTTCCGGGAAAAAACGTGTAGATTAAAAGGGCAAAGTTTCCCGCGCGTCCGGCGATCCGGGGCGGGAATCCGGTTTATCAGTTTTGTTCAGGGAGGTTGAATCCACCATGCCGATGCTTGATCTCTTCCGCAATCTCGGGCTTGCCGTCCTCGGGGTGGCGCTGCTTTACTACGGGGCGGAGTTTCTGGTCAAGGGCGGCGTCTCGCTCGCATTGAAGGCGCGCATCTCCCGCCTCGTGATCGGCCTCACTCTCGCGGCGTTCGCCACCAGCGCGCCGGAACTGGTCGTAAGCATCGACTCGGCGCTGCGCGGTTCGGCGGACATCAGCCTCGGCAACGTGGTCGGGTCGAACATCTGCAACGTGGCGCTGATCCTCGGATTGTGCGCGATCCTGCGTCCGATGCCGTTCCACGCGAATCTGAAGCGGTTCGACCTGCCCGTGATGCTGTTCGCCATGCTCGCGCTGACCGGGTTCTATTTCCTGAGCCACGGCATCAACCGCTGGGAAGGCGCGTTCTTCTTCCTGTGCATCCTCACATACACCACGCTGAACGTGATCCTGTCGAAGAAACAGGAGGCGAAGAAGGCGGCGGACGGCGCGTTGGAAACGGAAGCGGATTCCGGCATCGATCCCGAGGTCGAGGAGAGCATGAAAAAGCCGCTCGGCGTGCCGCTGGCGCTGCTTGCGGTCGCGGGGGGCGTCGCCATGCTGGTCTTCGGCGCGAAGTCGTTCCTGATCGCCGCCGTGGCGTTCACGAACGCCGCCGGCATCAGCGAAGCCGTGACCGGACTGACGATCGTCGCGGTCGGGACCAGCCTGCCGGAACTCGCCACGTCGTTCGTGGCGGCGCTGAAGGGCGAAAACGACATCGCCATCGGCAACATCGTGGGGTCGAACATCTTCAACGTCTTCTGCATCCTCGGCATCGTGCCGATGATCTCACCGCTGATGGGGCAGTCGATCCGCGGGCTGGATTTCGCGGTCATGCTCGGCACGTCCGGCGCGCTGTTCCTTTTCGGCATGTTCGGAAAGCGTCTCAACCGGATTCAGGGCGCGCTGCTGCTTTCGGCGTACATCGTGTACACCGTCTACCTGGTGATGCACCACGCCTGAGACGCGACCCGATCCCGGGCGACCTCCTCATTCCAGCGGAGGGAGCACCTTTCGTTTTTGCGTCTTCCACATTTCAAGCAGTTCGTCCCGGTGCAGCGGCAGCCATTTGTCGATCATCTCCTGCGCTTCCGGCGGCAAATGTCCATGACGCGCTTTTCCCGTCTGAATGTCCACATAATCCCATTCTTCGCCATAACTCACGCGGATATAAGGATCTGCTTTCAGATCCCCCAGATACATTTTCACGGCGACTCCGTGGAAATGTGCGATCACGTCGAAACGGACCTCTTCCGGTTTCGCGGTCGCGGGGTCCGGCGGCGGATACATGAGGACGTCTTTCCGGAAAAGCTTGTAATAGTATTCCAGTGGCTTGAAGTCTTTTGCCTCCAGAAAACAGGTCTGCTTCAGTTCCTCTTCCGTCTTGAACAGGCGGATTTCCCCGGTGCTGTACTGCAAATAACCGAACGTCCAGTCGTCTTTCCGGAAAAACGCATAGTCCTCGTGCAGATGCAGATCGGTGATGCAGTCGACGAGAACAGAGCAGGAATTCTCCTCAATGTTTCCGCCTTCAAATTCTTGCAGATAGCCGTCGTCATAGTTGTCGATCATCATGACCTGATACGGGTATTTCAGCGGGAAGCGGTACCAGTCCCGGAAGCCGTCGTAAGTGTAAAATGGGTCTTTCGGCGGCGCTTTCGGGTGACTGCTTCCGCTCAGTTTTCTTTTGATACGTCCGCAACCCGCGAGAAGCACGACCAGACACAGAAGAACAAAGAGCAGTGACTTTTTCATGGTTTCACCTCGGATTTGAGTTCAGGCGGCAGTGCCATTTCCGCGCGTTTCGTGGTTGCGGAATTCTTGAATTCGACGACCAATTTGTCGTCTTCGATAAACCATTTGACCAAGCCGAGTCTGCGCTCGTCCCTGTAGCAATTCTTTTGGTATTCGTTCTCGAATTCCATATCGTCCAGGTCTTCCGGCAGTTTTCCGGTCCGCTTCATCTTTTCGACAATAAGCGGAAGCATCTGCTGTTCCAGGTGATACTTGATGGTGCGATCCTTGGGGATAACATCACCGAGAAGGTACGCGCCGAAGTAATCCACAACGAAACACAGAAAAATGATGCCGATGAGGATGAAAAAGACCAGAAAAACCGGTCTTATCTCTCGTTGTTCCTTCATCGGAAAACTCCTTCGGAAGACAAGGCTTTGCTTACATGAGCACGACTTTCTTTCCACAGGCACGGGCGTAGCGCGCGAGCGTGGAGAACGTGATGTTCTTTTTGCCGTGTTCAACCGCGGCGATATAAGTCTGGCTCGTCCCCATCCGCCGCGCCAGCTCCGCCTGGGTCAATCCGGCCTCGTGACGGGCTTTATACAACTCTTCCCTGAGGCGGAAACGCTCAAACATGGCGTTAACCTCTTCCGCATTGGCCGGGTCGGTGAAGTACGCGTCACGTTCCAGCTCTTCCTGACTTCGGATGCCTTTTTTCGCACGTTCCAGTATTTCCGCGATATTTGCGGCGTTTTCCTCGTCTGTCCAGTCCTCTTGTCTTTTCATCTTCATATGCAACCTCCTTGTATCAACTGTCTCAGCAGTTTTCGTGCTTGTTTCAGTTCGTTTTCCGGTATTTGTTCAGTTTTCTTCACGTAACCGTGAATGCCATAAATCATATCATACAGCCCGTACACGTAAAAAATACGTATATCTCCTGTTTGGATTACACGCAGGGCAAACAGGTCTTCACCCTCAATCTTTTCGGCGTTCGGATAGTTCAAGTATCCGTCTCGCTCAAGCTGAAAGATCAAGCCGTTCAGTTCCTATTTGACGTCTCCTGGCTGGTCGCGCAGAAAATCTTTTACTCTGCCAAGTAATTCAAAGTGTTTCTTCTTTTCTTTCGGGCGACGCATGATTTCCCCATTTGTTCCGAGTCCTAAGTAATATATCCGCCGGGATAATTTTTTCAAGCCTTTTCTGCTCTTTTTTAGAAAAAAGACAATGCAAAGGGGGGCTGATGCCCGCGCTCGGTTCATTTATCGGCTTGACGCCGCTTTTTTGAAAAGGATTTTGTATGGAAGAAGTTCAGGATCGGAGCAAGCGTGAATTTGGGATTGCGCAGGCCGGGATGCGTACACGGCAGGATGACCCGTCTGCACGGAAGACCGTCCGGCAGCAGAGTGTTGCGAAGCGCCACCTTGCCGTCGAATCTGCCCGCGACAATGCCCACCGGAGGCAGGAACGGCGGCGGCGGGATGTTCCGCACATAGGCGTCCGGCGACAGCGTCATGTCCCCGAGCGAAGCGTTGATGCCGCGGATGGCTTTGCTGTTCCCGAGGTACGCGAGGACGGATCCGCGGTTCGGCGGAGCGAGCATGACGACGGCTTCGATGCGGCGGCATTCGTCCGCGGTCATTTTCGCCAGTGCAGCCCGGAGCAGGATGCCGCCCATGCTGTGCGTGACGAAGCACACGTTCCCGGTGATCCCTTCCGTCCGCAGGATGCGGCGGTACAGCGCGAGGAATATCGCGGAATGCTCCTCGATATTCCGTTTCGAGGTCGGGTAGTCATAGTTGTAGGCGGTGAACCCCTCTCCCGCAAGGGCGGCGGCAAGGCGCGTCATGGCGGCGGCGCGCACGCCCCAGCCGTGAATGAGGAAGACCGCCTTCACCCCCTGTTTATCCAACGAAGTCGATACGTCCGGTTCGAGCTTATGGAACCGGCAGCCGCGCTCGAAATAGTTTGTCAGGACAGCGATCGGTTCAGGTGTGCTCATCGGGGACACTCCATTGTTTTGTATGACGGGGAAACCGCCTCCCCGCTCAAAAGATCACGTCATCGGCGAGGATCAGGAAGACGATCATCGCGCCGAACTCGGCGGTCTCGCAGACGGCTCCGGCGAACGCGGGCGGCGGGGTGACTCTCAGCTTCTTCGACGCCTCGGTGTTCCAGTACAGCACAGACAGGAATCCGCTCGCCAGGAACGTGGCGGCGTCCTGGATTCCGAGGCTGACGATCGTGAGGAACGGAGAAAAACCCGTGACGTCGCCGCCCCGGTTGCGGAACCCGGACATCGTGAGCTTCATCGAACGGAACGAGAAGAAATCGCCGCCGTAGGTGCGGACCATGCCGAGCGCGAACGCCAGCAGCAGCATCGCGACAACAACCCAGCCCAGGCGGATCACATCATAGACCTCGGGGCGTTCCCTGCCGGAGCCGGACGGATACGCGAACAACATCGCGACGCGCCCGAAAAACGGCACGGCGACAAGCGTGAGCGCGAGCATCATGTTGTCGCCGAAGAGCGCGGTCCGCATGAAGATCAGGTACATCACGAGCAGTTTCAGCCCGACCAGAATGGCAGTGCACGGGGAGGAGCCCGGCTGAGCGGCGCGTCCAAGGCGTTCCTCGGGGGGGACGCCCGCGCCCGCGAGCATCCGGCAGGCGGCGTCGAACGCGTGGAGATTGTCAAACCGCGTGAGCCACTCCAGCAGGAAGATGTAGACGCCCGAAGCGAGCAGAACAAATCCTTGCAGACCGCGGAAACTCGCGCTGACGAACAGCGTGGGGACCGCGGCAATCACACCGACCAGCAGTCCGGCGAACGGCTGAAGCGCCAGGGCACGGGAGTATAGCGCCGGTTCGGCGGGCTTCGCGGGACCGCGGAACCGCGTGCCGAAGCGGAGCGCCGCATAAAGGATTTGCAGGAAACGGGGCATGGAGTATTGCTTTGTGAGGTAAAAAAAGATACCGCCGGACGTGTTTTGATCATGCCGCGTCCGGCGGAGGAATTACGGTATCAGCCGATCACTTCATCAGGTCGAGCTGGACCACGTCGCCGGGACGGGTCTGGACGTCCGCCCAGATCTTGCGGCCGGGGTAGATCGCCGTGTGGATGCCGGTGTGGACGTTTTCACCGATGATGGAGCCGAATTTGCGGCGGCCGGTATCGATGAGGCAGCCCTGGACCATGGAACGGTGGTTCTTGCCGTCGTGGCGGAAATTCGAGGTAATGGTGCCCGCGCCGAAGTTGACGTTCTGGCAGACGATGGAGTCGCCGATGTAGGAGAGGTGTCCGGCGGCGACGTGCGTCATGAGGATGGAGTTCTTGATCTCGACCGCCTGCCCGATGTGGCATTTGTCGGAGATGAAGTTGTAGCCGCGCAGGTAGCAGTTCGGACCGATCTTGCAGTTCTTGCCGATCACGGCGACGCCCTCGATGTAGACGCCGGGGAGCAGCACGGAGCCTTCGCCCAGGATCACCACGCCGTCGAGCGTGACGCGTTCGCGCACGGTGCCGTTGATGACGTTTTCGGTGTAGCCCGCGAGGTATTCCTCGTTGATTTTCAGCAGGTCCCACGGATAGCGGATGCGGAAGGACGCCTCGTCGGCGGGGATGGCGACGGTGTTCGCGCCGCAGCCGGTGCATTCGGCGGCAACGCCGTCGGCGTCGGTCACGGAGAAGGACTTGCCGTCCGCGATCGCGGCGGACGCCTTTTCGAGCAGCGCCTTGGACGGCCAGAAGTCGGACGCGAGGCGGAGATGCGCGCCGGGCGCGGCGTTCTGGATCGTGGACCAGCGGCTCAGCAGGGTGGATTCCAGTGTGCCGGCGGCGAGTTCCAGCTCAAGCGCGGGCTTTTTGCAGGTCAGGGGTTCCAGCAGGGCGGGGTTGCCGTGCTCGACGATTTCGAATGCGAACGTAGCCATATTATGGGATTACCTCCAGTTCGCGGGCTGCGACGCCCGCTATTTTGTCATGCCAGAGCCGCGCGGCGGATTCCGTTTGGGCTTCGGCGAGAATACGAAGTTTGTTTTCGGTGCCGGAATAGCGCACAATCACACGTCCGGCGTCCCCGAGGTCCTGCTTTGCCTCGCGGATGCACTTGGAAAGCTCCGGCAGGTCGTCAAAAGGCACGCGTTCGGCGATGCGGAGTGAACTCTGGATCTGCGGATATTCCTGCATGAACGCCGCGAGCTCGGCGATGGACTTCCCGGTCTCCTTCATGATGCGCATCACGTGCAGGGCGGAGATGAGACCGTCGCCGGTCGGCGAATGCTCCAGGAAGATCAGATGCCCGGTCTGCTCGCCGCCCAGGTTCAGCCCCTTCTCGCGCATGCGCTCGATCACGTAGCGGTCGCCGACGTTGGTGACCTCGACCTTGATGCCCGCCTGGCGCATCGCGTCGTGCAGCCCGAGGTTGCTGATGGACGTGACGGCGATCGTGTTGTTGCAGAGCTGCCCGCGCGACTTGTAGTCCAGCGCGCACAGCCCGATGATCCGGTCGCAGTTGATGATGGCTCCGGTGTGGTCGCAGAACTGCACGCGGTCGGCGTCGCCGTCGAACGACACGCCAATGTCCGCGCCGTGCTCCTTCACCAGGCGGCTCATGTTTTCCGGATGAAGCGCGCCGCAGCCGTCATTGATGTTGAGACCGTCCGGTTTCACGCCCGCGGTGATGACCTCGGCTCCGAGTTCGCGCAGCACGATCGGCGCCACGTAGTAGGACGCCCCGTTCGCACAGTCCAGCACCACCTTCATCCCCTTCAGCGAGGTGTAGCCGATGGAGCGTTTCGCCTGGTGGATGTAGCGTCCGCGGGCGTCGTCCACGCGGAACGCCTTCCCGATGTCCGGCGTGCCGTCGGCGGGGTGCTCCATCATGGCGAAGATGGCGCGTTCGATGTCGTCTTCGACTTCATCCGGGAGCTTGAACCCCTCGGAATTGAACAGCTTGATGCCGTTGTCCGAGGCGGGATTGTGGGAAGCGGTGATCATGACGCCGCAGTCGGCGCACATGGATTTCGTGAGGCTGGCGACCGCCGGCGTCGGCATCGGGCCGATCTCGTAGGCATCCATCCCCATGCTCACCATGCCGCTGATCAGCGCGGTTTCGAGCATGTAGCCGGAGATGCGCGTGTCCTTGCCGATGATGGCGCGCGGGTTGCCGCGCTGCCCGAAGGCATCGTTCCGGGGCGTGTTCCGGCAGAAATGCCGGGCGACGGCTTTGCCCGCCAGCAGGGCGAGCTCCGGCGTGATTGGAAATTCATTTGCCTTGCCTCGAATGCCGTCGGTCCCGAATAACCGCCCCATACGCGTCTCCTTCCGGTCCGGACGCCCTCATTCCGGCGTGCCCGGACGATCTGTTTTCATCTTTTGGGTTGTCGATTGACTATGATTCCGCTCAAGATTCTTTTCCGCGAACAAAACCACACAGTTAATATACGTTTTTCCGGGATACTTTTCAACATGATCGCCGCTTTTTTTTCAAAAAAAACACATTGATCGATACGTGCCACGCCCGTCGCCGCGTCTCCCGACATGCCACCTCGTCCCTGTGCCTCCCGTCCCGGTGGCACGGACCGTCGCCAGATCACACCCGTTTCGGGGCGGATCCGTCGCCGGATTACTCCCGTTCCGGGGGGTGTTTCCACTTTTTTGCCATTTTTTTTCTCCAAAATACACTTTTCACCTTGATTTTTGACGGATTCCATGCTAAATTATTGTTTCATGGGATGCCAACATAGCTCAGTCGGTAGAGCGGTTCACTCGTAATGAACAGGTCCTCGGTTCGATTCCGAGCGTTGGCTCCATTTTTTTGCCCTGATTTTGAGCTTATTACGCTCATTTTGGCTTTTCCCTGCGTTTTCCGATTTTTTCCCATCATTCTGCATTGTTTCTGAGGGGGGAAATGGCCTAATCGTCAAGTAATCGTCAAGTAACTTTGCCTCTTCGACGGTTTCTGACAAAACTTTTAGGGGTTCTCTCATGATTTTTCGGGGAGATGGTAGCTTTTCAGATTCTGAGTCATTGCCAGCCCCGTCC